>CAZJRD010000066.1:8977-18510 GCA_964548365.1 uncultured Desulfobacteraceae bacterium
AAGGATCACCCCGGAAGGGGAATGCCATGGACCCGAAGGAACGGAAAATAGTTGAAAAGCTCAAGGCGGAAGGCCTGAGCGGAGAGCGGGAGCAGAAAGTCCTCTTTGAGCTTCATTACGAGGGCGATCATGTCTTGCCCGAGGCGTCACCTGACAATGAGGAAGGCGGTTTTCGTCCGCAACCGGGAAGCGTCTACGCGTTTAATGACTTGTCCGCGCTCCAGATGCTTGCTCCACCGCTGGGCCCATACATCACCTGCATTCGTTCCATTGATGAATTACTTGAACGGGACAAACAGCGGGAAAAGGACGGGTTTCCCAGGAAGATTCGCGTGGGCCGGCTGGTGAAACCGGGAAAAGGAGGGAAGGACAAGATCGTGGTGGTCCCCACCACGGTGGAGGAAAAGTTCATCCATGATGCCATCCGCAGGCCCTCCGAGGGAGATGGATCGTCCGGCGGGTCAGGCGAAGGAGAAGAGGGGGAGGTTATCGGCGAGCAGCCCGTGCGGCCCGAGGAAGGGGGTTCCGGCGAAGGACCCGGGCAGGGCGAGGGCGGCAGGCATGAGATGGAGTCAAACGCCTATGACCTGGGGCGTATCCTTTCCGAGAAATTTGAACTGCCGAACCTGAAGGATAAGGGCAAAAAGCGCTCTTTTACCCGGTACACTTATGATCTCACCGACAAACATCGGGGCTTCGGTCAGATTCTTGATAAGAAGGCGACCCTGAAAAAGATCGTGGAAACAAACATCAATCTCGGGAATATCCCAGACCTGAACGATATCGATACAACCGGCTTCATCATTTCCCCTTACGACAAAATCTATCGAATCCTTTCCAAGGAAAAAGACTATGAATCCCAAGCCATGGTATTTTTTCTGCGGGACTACTCCGGCTCCATGGTCGGGAATGCCACCCAACTGGTGGTGACCCAGCACGTGCTGATCTACAGCTGGCTCCTGTACCAGTATGAAAAACAGGTGGAATCCAGATTTATCCTCCACGATACAGAGGCAAAAGAGGTGCAGGACTTTTACACGTACTACAATTCACAGGTGGCAGGCGGCACCAAAGTGGCGTCGGCCTTCCGGCTGGTAAATGAGATTGTGGATAAGGAAAACCTGGCCAGAGATTATAATATCTATGTGTTTCACGGAACGGACGGGGACGATTGGGATACGGGAGGAAAGGAAGCCGTTCCCGAAATAAAGAAGATGCTTGCCTATGCCAATAGAGTGGGTATTTCCATTGTGCAGCACGCGATCGGGACGGAAACAGAGGTGGAAAAATATCTGAAAAAATCCGGTTTGCCGGCGGAAAAACCGGAACTGATCCGGCTTGATAGCATGGGGCAGGACGCGGATGAACCGCGGCTCATTGAAGGAATCAAGAGGCTCATCTCTTGAAAAGGGATTGGTTGAGTGGCCAAGGGGTCCGGGTGCAGGAGAGCTTGATGCTCGGGGAGGAAGCCATTTCTTCCGTTCCGAGGCTCCGGGCTGGTCTTTTCAGTGACTTATCAGCGTGGGATAGCTACCCCCTCCGCATTCTCGACTGCGTCGAGCTGCGGGTTCCCCCACTGATAAGTCACGAAAAGACGGCGCCCTCTCACCAGTCACTGCAGAAAGGTCTTCCCCCCGAGCCCAGCTGTGCGGGAGGAGGGCTACTTTTCTTAGCAGTTAAAGGCATAAGGATGTATGGAACTCATTGATCAGCATACCAAAGAGATCATGGAAGGGTGCAAGGAACGGGCGCGCGGTGCGGGGCTGCGTTTTCACGACGAGACCCTCGAGTACATTGTGAGCAACCGTGATCTTCTGGATCTGTCACCAAAGATGATGATCCCCACCCTCTACGACTACTGGGTCCATGATGTTGAGGTTTTGCGGGAAAAAGGCCGGTATGAATTGTATCCCAGCAACCCTTATGAAACCGTCATCAACACCAGTCCTGCCATCTCCTATTACAACGACAATAATCCTGACTGGCTCAATGTCATGATCTTCTACCATGTGCTCGCGCATATCGATTTCTTCCAGAACAATCTCTTCTTCCGCCACACGTGGGACTATGACTTTTGCGGGCAGGCCCTGGCAGACAAGCGCCTGTTTGCAAGACTACGGAGCGAAAAGGGCAGGTGGGTGGATTACATCATCGAGTTTGCCCGAGGTATCGATAACCTGGTCGGCTATTATGGAGAATTGGCTCAATTGAACAGTTCTCCCCTGGTCTTGGAATCAAAGCGTTTGAATTTTTATTTTGATATATTCCTCCAGCGAAATAAGAAGGCCAAAATCAGCGACTATATGAAGCAGATAGAGAAATATAACGAAACAGTCAAAAAGTTCGGTGATCAGGCTGAAGAGATTTTTTTTACAGAGGTTGAAAAGGAACATCCCGAATTCGAGGCATTGTTCAAGAAGAGTCAGGGGAAAAAGGTCGAACACCGGGTGGATCTGCTCCAGTTCCTGTTGAACAACTCCGTCTTCCTGAACAAGGAAGAAAACAAATGGATGAAGACCATCATCCAGGTGGTGCGCAAGACATCCCTCTTTTTCCAGCCCCAGATCCGCACCAAAATCATGAACGAAGGGTGGGCCAGCTACTGGCATGAAACTCTTTTCCTGCAGGATGACCGCATACAGGGGCATGAAGTGGATTTCGCGCGGGTCAACGCCGGAGTGACCGCCATGCCGCGGGTTGGACTCAACCCCTATGCCTTGGGAATGCGGTTGTTTTACTATATCGAAGAGCTGGCCGATAAGGGAAAAATTGATTACTCGTTTGAGCGGCTGCTCGATGCGCAGAAACGGAAGAAGTACGATAAACACACCGGGGAGGGGAGGGCCTTTATTTTCAAGGTGCGGGAAGATCTCTGTGATTTCATGTTCATCAACCGTTTTGTGGACCAGGACTTCCTGACCCGGCACAAACTCTTTGTGGCGGGAAGGAGACTCGATCAGACGCGGATGGTGTGGCAGTATTATGTGAAAAGCAGGAAACTTGAGGACTATCGTCAGATGCTCCTTGAGTCCCTGTATCATCCTCCGCACATTACCGTTGATGCGGAGAAGGCAGGCGGTGACGGAATCCTGTATCTCGTGCATCATTTTGAAGGGAAACCGTTGGTGAAGGAGTTCATAGCAAATACCATGGTAGGCATCGAGTATCTGTGGGGCAGGACGGCTCAGTTGGAGACCAGTGAGATCGTGCCGTCCGCGAACAAGGCGCAGAATACCCTGGCGTCCCTGTTTCCCCAGCCGCGGGAGGAAGTGGAAGAGGAGGAAGAGATCAAGTGGGAGCGTGTCCTCTATACCATAGAGAATCGGAAGCTCACCAGACAGGTCATAGACCAGCTCAAGGAATAATGGGCACGATTGCCGGACAGGTAAGCATAGATATCCTGGATCAGCTGACTATCTCACACAGAGACTCGGAGACCACAGAGATTTAAAACAAAAAAATGTTTTCTCTGATAGCTCTGTGACTCGAGTGAACGAAGTGAACGGGCGTGAGGGATCATTTTTTCAAATAGATGATTGAGGAGTGAGAAGGGGATATGGATAGTATTAGGTCGGCAGTCGCGCGTCTGGCTCACAATATGCGTGAACAGGAACAGGGCACCTTAATCCCTTTTGAAGAGTTCCTGGAAATACTGGTTTCTGATCCCAGGGCGATACTCAGAAATGTGTTTCAGATCTTTTATGATATGGTGCGGACTTCCGTAGGTGAGGGGATAAATGAATACCCGGAGGATCCTGAAAATATTGGTTTTGCGTACTACGATTGCAGTTACCTGTTCGTGGAGGGGGCGGACCGCCCATTTTTTGCGGACCGGCTTTTCGCCAACCGCCTTGTCCATCTCGTTGAGGCATTGAAGCGGGGTGCGCAGCAGAACAAGATTTATGTTTTTGACGGGCCGCCCGGGTGTGGAAAAAGCACATTCCTGAACAACCTGCTCAGGAAATTTGAGGAATATGCCAACACCATGGAGGGAAAGCGATTTGAGATCGTATGGAGACTTGATCGCAAGCTCCTGGGAGGGCGGAGGATGTCGGAAAGCCTGCCCGTGCTGGAAAAATTGTCGGAGTTATTGGAACACGGGATGCGTCATGGGTATGAGGGATACGACTCCGGGTCCGAGCCTGTTGTGGCCCCTGGTCAAATGCTGGCTGAATCCCCTGAAGACTACGTTGAGATCCCCTGCCCGAGCCACGACAACCCCATTCTGATGGTGCCAAAGGACCACCGGGAATCCTTTTTGAAAGAACTCCTGGGAAACAACGGGTTCGCAAACGAACTGATGACCGCCAAGGAATACGAATGGGTCTTCAGGGATATGCCCTGCACCATTTGCAGTTGTCTTTACGAAGCCCTGCTCGACAGATTGCAGAACCCGGAGAAGGTTCTGGCCATGGTCTATGCGCGACCGTACCGGTTCAGGCGGCGCCTCGGTGAAGGAATCAGTATTTTCAACCCGGGCGACAAACCCATGCGCCAGGACGTCCTTTCCAACCCCGTCCTCCAGAGAAAGATTGATACCCTGTTCAAGGCCAGCAAGCGGTTGGAATACCTATTTTCCCGGTATGCAAAAACAAATAACGGGGTGTATGCCCTGATGGACATAAAGTCACACAACAAGGATCGCCTCATTGAACTCCACAACATCGTCAGTGAGGGGGTCCATAAAGTGGAAGATATGGAAGAGAATGTGAACTCTCTTTTCCTGGCGGTCATGAACCCTGAAGACAAGAAAAATATCCAGGACTACCAGTCATTCCTGGATCGGATCGAATATATCAATATACCCTATGTCCTGGACCTGGAAACGGAAGTGAAAATTTACAAAAACATTTTTGGGGGACATATTGAAGAGAGTTTCCTTCCCATGGTCCTGGAGAATTTCGCGCGGGTCATTATTTCTTCCCGGCTGAACACGAAATCGGAAGCATTGTTGGAATGGATTGAAGATCCTGAGAGATACAGCCTTTATTGTGACAAGAACCTCCACCTTCTCAAGATGGAGATCTACACGGGCAATATCCCCTCATGGCTTTCCGATGAGGACCGGAAGCGCTTCACCGCGAAAAGGCGGCGGAAAATTTTGGCGGAAGCGGAGGCGGAAGGGCAGAAGGGCTTCTCGGGACGGGATTCTCTGAAGATCTTCAACGAATTCTACTCTTCAGCAGGGAAAGACAGGCTCATCGATATGTCCGCCCTGTCCAAGTTTTTCACCAAGGTGCGGCCGGATCTTGAAAAGTCCGTTCCAGAAGGATTCCTTGATTCCTTGCTTCAGCTCTATAACTACAGGATATTGCAGGAGGTCAAGGAATCGCTCTATTACTATAACGAGGAGCAGATTGCCAGGGATATTCAGAATTACCTGTTCGCCCTCAACTTTGAACCCGGCGTCGAGGTCACGTGTAAATTCACCGGGGATCGACTGGAAATCACAGACTCGTTTTTCGACGGGATTGAGAAACGGATTCTGGGTGAAAAAACAGAACCCGACAAGCGCCTTGCCTTCCGGGCTGAAACGCAGAAGGAATACACTTCCAGGACCCTGACCCAGGAAATAATGGTTGAGGAGAAAGAGGTCACTGAGACCAGGCTTTACCAGGATCTGCATGAGCGGTATGTCTATAATCTCAAAGAAAAGGTCCTGGAACCCTTCCTTAAGAACGAGAATTGCCGCCGCGCCGTAAAGGACTACGATACTGAACCTTTCAGGACCTATGACAAACGGATCCGGGAAGATATCACGTTTCTGATCCGGAACCTGATCGACAAGTATGGCTACACAGAAAAGGGGGCAATGGAAGTGTGCATGTACGTCATTGATAACGAACTTACGAAAATCTTTTCAGAAACATAGAGGAAGCTTCAAAACTTGGCCGCGCGTTCGGCAAAAACCGGGTCCCCCAGGAGTTTCTTGGCGAACTTGATGTATTTTGACACGATTGCCCTGACCGCGAGCTGCAGGGCATAGGGGCGAATGGGTTTCTCCAGCAAGTGGTTGATGTCCGAAGCGATACACATGTTTACCACTTCATCGCTGGCATACCCGGTCATAATGATGGCGTCCTCGTGGGCCATGGGAAATCGCTCTTCAATCTCATCCAGAAAGACAAATCCCGTCCGTTCCCCCATGAAGACGTCCAGAATGAAGATGGCCACCCCTGTTTGACGCTTGAGGCAGAAGGAGATCGCCTCGTCAAAGTCCGTGAAGGCATGCACCTGCCCCCAGGCATAGAATGATTGGACGATGGCAGAAACAGCATCACATACTGCCGGTTCATCATCAACGATGATTACATCCAGGCCGTCGGTCATGGCTGGTTCTCCTTTCCCTTTGGTTTAGGTTGTTGATTCATTGCTGCCTGTTTTCTTTCCAAAACCCGCCCATGCCGGGGCGTCCTTTGATCGGGGTTTTTTGCCATAAAATATGTCGTCCATGGCCGAAAAAATGCGGCGGGAGATACTGTTCCGGCTGACAATCCATTTGATCAGACGATGGGGAAAGGTGGTGGCATGACCCCAGGGACAGACGCGCATGCAGACACAGCAATCAGTGCCAACCTTGCCCCAATATTCGAAACAGGTTTCCTCATTCAGTTTCCAACGCAACGTCCCGTTAAACGGTTCTTGTCCATCTAACGGGATAGACCTTGATGGGCAGCAGGCCGCGCATTTCTTGCAAATCTTGCAGAAGTCCTCAACGCCGTTGTCAATTGGTTTGTCCGGAATCAATGGAAGGTTTGTTGTTATCGCGCTCAGGCGGATCCTGGGCCCGTATGTTTTCGTCACCAGGTACCCTAAACGCCCAGTTTCTCCCAACCCGGCATCCACAGCAAGGGGCACCAGCATAGTGTCGTAATGGCGAAGGTGGTTTGCCGTGGCTGAATAGCCGAGGTTGGCGATAAACGCAGCAAGTTGGGTGGAAATGAATGCCCCTTTGGCATAGTTTCGCATGCTTTCAATAACAGTTGGGGTATGTGGGCCCGTGCTCACCATCCTGAAATCCATTTCTTCGGCAATAACCACCGCATACTTGTGGGTCAACTCGATTTCCGTTCCCCAGTCCTCCCAGTTCTCATTAAAAATTTCCCCTCGATGTGAATAGACCCAGAAGGGGTTTATCTCGGTTATGCCGACCATATCGGCGCCGAGCATGAGCGCGTATCCTTTCACTCTCTGTGTAGCCTCCTGCAGGCTCAGATCAACTTTGTTGCCTTTGAATTCCGGGTGTTGTTGAGGATGATACTGTTCAGGACGAGAGAGGTGCAGCGGAATTGACAGGGCCGCGAGAGTCGCTGCAACATTGGGTGTACCGGAGGAGCTGTCTATCGAACCGACATGGCCCAGGGGACCGCCACGGTTCCGTCTCGCGCTATCATATTCCTCCAGCTCAGGGTGGTCCTTGTAAAATCTCCCATATTGCTCCGAACCGGGTGGAATTGAGCGATTCCGCGCAAACACCTGCGCCCTTTCATCAAATCGCTCGACTTCCCCCACGATAAGCCCTCTTGTCCCTTGCAAAGCCTTTTGATTTGGAGCAGTCCTTCGTACCAGAAAAAATACCGCTCCGCCCGCAACTACAAAGCCTGCAACCAACAGAGAAGCACCAGTGGTTGTCTCAAAAAAATCGATTGCTTTTAGATAAAAGAAAAAAAGAACGAGCCCAAGCATACCCAGGAACTGCAGTGCCGCAAACAGGGATGCCCGTTCTTCCTTTTCCCAGATACAGGAGATCAAAAAGGAAAGGCCGATTGCGGCCTGGAAAACCAGGAGTAATGCTCCTACCCAGACTAGGATTGTAATTATCATTCATCACCTCCCCATGGTAACATTTCTCGGACTGGAATAACCGATCACATCAGCGTTGGAGTGTACTGGATCTCTTGAATTCTCTCAAGGTTTTCATCACATTCATGATATCTTCCCTTTTCAGAGAGGTTCCTTCGCCGGCCACTCCTTGAACAACAGTGTAGACTCTGCATGTATTACGGATCGCTATCACTTATGTCACAGACGTTCAGTTCAAGCATTTTTATGCTGGCGAGAATGCGATCCACATTACGTTCCACTGCCTGAATTCCTTTTCCTTTGGTCTTCAATTCCAAGGCTACTTGACGTAATTGCCTGATTAGCTGGCACATCTTCTTTGGGTCGGGGGCATCCATCCTAGTCTCCGTGTTTTCTGAGATCCTTAAATCTCCTGGCTTTGACGTCATACCTGGGCAACGAGCCATAGGCGTGAAAAGAAATATTATACCTCAAGTTGGTCTTGACCCTCAAGTGATCATTCAGGATTGTCAGGACTTGATCTTTGCGTCCTTCCGCTTCCGGCTGGAGTTCCACCTTGAGGGAGATATCGTCGGTATCGCCCTTTTTGGTCACCGTGACTTCGTATTCATCACTGAGCTCGGGAATGCCCCTCACCACTTCCTCAATGGCTGTTGGGGCAAGCAGAACTCCCTTCACCTTGGTAATATCATCGGCGCGTCCTATGACTCCCCCCCTGATCATGCGATAGGTGCGGCCGCAACCACACCGGTCTTCATGCCACACGATGATATCCTTGGAATCAAACCTGATGCAGGGTTGGGCAATGCGGTCAAACGCCGTGATAACCATTTTCCCCGGCTTGCCCGGATCTTCGATGATTTCTCCTGTTTCGGTATCCTCGAGCTGCACGAGGAAGAGCCCCTCGTTCACGTGCAAGCCGCCCGGCTGTTCCTGGCATTCATAACTCCAGGCACCGATTTCCGTTGCCCCGATGTGGTCATAGACTTTGGCGCCCCAGGCCTCTTCCATGCGCTTTTTGGTTGCGGGGATGCTTGCACCGGGTTCGCCGGCACAGGTAATCCTTTCAATAGTGAGGTCTTTTGCCGGGTCAATCCCCAGTTTTTTTCGAGCCGTGTCCGCCATGCCCAGCACATAGGTGGGGGTGGCCATCATGGCGGTAGCCTTGAGTTCCTGCATCTTCAAAATACGGGCTTCCGTGTTCAAAACGCCGCCGGGAACCACCTCACACCCCACTTTTTCTGCCCCGTAATGCCCGGCCCAGAACGCAACAAAGATGTTGTAACCAAAAGGAATAAAGACCCTGTCCGAAGCTCGGTACCCCTGGGCATAAAGGATGTAGGCCCAGGCCTCGGCCCACCATTCCCAGTCCTGCCAGGTGTCGGGCTGGTATACGGGCTGGCCCGTGGTGCCGCTGGTCTGGCGGAATTCCGTCACCTCTTCCAAGGGAACACAGAGCATATCGCCGTACGGGTAGGGTTCTTTCTTTTGGATCTCCCTCATCATGGATTTTTCCACCTTGGGGACCTTGGCGACGTCCGCCATGGTCCTGATGTCTCCGGGCTCTACACCGGCTTCTTCGTAAAGCCTCCGGTGGAACTTAGAGTGTTCATAGGCCCATGCCATAATACGCCTGAATTTTTTCACTTGAAGCGCCTGGAGTTTTTCCCTGGGGAGTGTCTCCATGAGTGGATTCCAGAAATTTGTGGTCATGACAATACCTTTCCTCC
>CAZJRD010000067.1:0-4755 GCA_964548365.1 uncultured Desulfobacteraceae bacterium
GGGAAATATTGAAAGCGATTAAAGAGAAAAACACCTCTTCCGCCTGTAAATTGATGAAGGAGCACGTGCTGAATGCCCTTACTGTTCTGAGTCATTCCTCGCCGACAACAAGAAAAACGGCGAGTTGAGTAATGATTCCCCGGAGATTTCGTGAGTAACCGGGGAGCCAGAAAGACGCGGGGAAAGAGAAAAACTGTGAAAGGAGAAACAAATGTCGTTATTACCGGAAGTAAAAAAACACTATGGAGAGCTTCAGCTTTTCATAAATGGGGAATGGGTCGCTTCCAAATCAGGCAAAATGGAAAAGGATCCCAATCCCGCTACGGGAGAGGTGATCGCCGAGTTCCCGACAGCTACGAGCGATGAAGCGATTGCGGCGGTCAAGGCAGCTCATGAGGCATTCCAGACGTGGAAAGACTTTCCAATGCGGGAGCGGGCCAAGATGCTCTTTGATATGCGGGCAAAATTCGAAGAGCATTTTGATGAATTGACCCGCATCCTGACCCAGGATCACGGCAGAACGATCGGTGAGGCAAGGGGTTCTGTCCGCAGGGTTATTGAAAACCTCGAATCGGCCTGCTCGGCCCTGTATGGGTTGGTGAGTCGCAATGAACATCTGGACCAACTGGCCAACGGAATTGATGAATATCTCATCTGGGAGCCCCTGGGCGCCTTCCTGATCATCACGCCGGGAAATATTCCCATGCACGCTTGGTCATCCTTTGTGCCCTACGCGCTGGCAGCTGGATGCACCGTGGTGGTGAGCCCCAGCAGGCAGGACCCCGTTGCGGCGGAAGCCATCTGCAGGATAGCCCAGGAAACGGGTTTCCCTCCGGGCGTCATCAACCTGGTGCATGGCGGCAGGAATATCAACAAGGTAATACTGGAACAGCCCGAGATAAAAGGGGTGGGTTTCATCGGCTCCAACCGCGCCGGGCACGAGCTCTTTGAACGGTGTGGCAAACTGGGAAAGACGTCCTCCATTAACGGAAACGGTAAGAACCACCTGGTTATTATGCCGGACGCTGATATTGAAGGCGGGACGGAGTGGATGCTGAGGGCCTGCTTTGGAATGTCCGGGCAGCGATGTCTCGGTGTGGACAATATTGTTGTTGTGGGTGATCATTATGATGAAGTGAGGGAACGATTCAAGGAAGCATCCGCCGCCATGAAAATGGGGTATGGACTGGATCAGGAGACCCAGTTGGGCCCAATGACCACGCCACAGGGCAGGGAAAAGGTCCTCCAATGGATAGAGAACTCCCTTGCAGACGGTGCCAGGATGGTCCTCGACGGCAGAAATGTGAAAGTGCCTGAATACCCGGGGGGGTATTTTCTTGCTCCAACAATCCTCGAAGATGTAACGCCGGATATGCCAATGGCGAAAGAGGAGGCTTTTGGTCCGGTGGCTTCACTGCTGCGGGCTGATAATCTAGATGAGGTCATCGACTGGATCAACACCAAGACCAACTTGGGACATTCCGCCTCCATCATGACCGCAAGCGGCAAGAATGCCCGAAAATTTGTCAGGGAAGTCAATGTGGGCAATGTGGGCGTCAATGTGGGGGTCCCGCAGCCCTATGCTTTTTTCCCCTTGGGTTCCCGGCGGGAGTCATTTGTGGGCACTGCCAAATCAAGGATGGCCTCTATGCGGATGTTTATGGACGAAAAAACTGTGACAGCTCGCTGGGTGTAACTCTTATGAAAGGAGGAACGGTTATGAAAACAATGATGATCATTTTGCTGGCGCTCGTGTGCGGCTGCGCGTTCCTGACAGGCACTGGAAACATCTCCTTTGCGGGGGAAAAAGTCGGGGTGATCGTGGTGGACATGCAGGGGGATTTTACCACGTGGAAAAATGGGTCCCTTGCCGTGGCCGGCACGGATAAGGCCTTTGTGGAGAAGGTTGAGAACGCAACGAAGCAACTGGCCGCAAAAGGCCTTCTCATCTTCGGAACCCAGGACTGGCATCCGGCCAATCATGTCTCATTTTTCACGAATCATTCCGGAAAAAAACCCTTTGAGGTCATCAAGATCAATGGAAGGACGCAAGTGCTCTGGCCGCCCCATTGTGTTCAGGGGACCAAGAATGCTGTGGTCCTCGTGGATAACAACCTGTTCCTGGCGATTGTGAAAAAGGGAAAGAACCCAAAATATGACAGCTACTCCGGGTTTCAGGATGACGGCGGTGACAAGACCGAGATGAATCAGATCCTGAAACGAAACGGCATACAGAAAGTCATCGTCTATGGGATCGCGACTGATTATTGCGTAAAGGCGACCGCGGTTGATGCGGCCAATTCCGGATACAAGGTGATTGTCGTGGAGGGATTGTGCAAGGGCGTTGCCCCCAAGACTACGGAAGCAGCATTGAAGGAGATGAAGGAGAAAGGAATTACTGTCGTCAAGGAGCTTGATCAGGTGATGATGTAGGCCGGGCGATGGGCGGGGAAGATGCCCTCTTATAAATATATCAATACGGTTATTCCAAAAGTAGGTGCAGAGGATCTTGCACAGGGCCGTTCAGCTTTCAGCGCGGATATGGACCTGCAGGGTCCTCTTGTGCTCAGGGTCCTTCGAAGCACTGCATCTCACGCCAAAATACTCGATCTTGCTATCTCCAAGGGTCTCAAGATACCCGGTGTTGTAGGTATTCTCACGGCAAAAGACATCCCCGGTGAGCCGCTCTATGGACTCATCCAAAAGGATCAACCTCTCCTTGCAGATGATCGTGTCCGCTTCCGGGGAGAGGCAATCGCACTGGTGGCTGCCGAGGATGAATGGGCGGCCGAACAGGCCTTGAACACCATTCATGTGGACTACGAACCGCTTGGTTCGGTGTTTGATCCGGAAGAGGCCTTGCAGCAAGGCGCTCCATTGGTCCACGAAAAGGGGAATCTCCTGTATCGGAGGTACCTGAAGAAAGGTGATATTGAAGAAGGGTTTTCCAGAAGCCGGGTCAGGGTGAAACGCAATTACTTCACTCCCTGCCTCGAACATTGCTACCTGGAGCCGGATGCTGGAACTGGTTATGTTGATAAGGATGGAGAATTGGTGATTTATGCTTCTACACAAAATCCCCATTATGATCAGCAGGATGTCTGCCGTATCCTGGGCCTCCAGCCCGAACAGGTACGGATTATACAGCAGAATACCGGGGGTGCCTTCGGCTCAAAGCTAGACCTGACAACACAGGGATTCATCGGCCTCGCCCTTTATCATTTCAGACGCCCGGTCCGGCTGGTATATACCAGGGAAGAGGCATTCCAGGCCACGAGCAAGCGGCATCCCTTTCGAATAGAGATGGAAAGCGGCGCGAATGAAAAAGGGAGGGTAGTAGCTCTCAAGGCACGTTGTGTGTGTGATACTGGGGCCTATGCATCGTATGGTATGGCCGTTGCCATCAGGGCGGCGGTCCATGCCACAGGTCCTTATGAAATAGAGAATGTGGATGTGGAATGTCTCTGCGTCTATACGAATAACCCTGTGGCAGGGGCCATGCGGGGCTTCGGGGCACCCCAAATGGCCGTGGCCTATGAGTCCCAGATGGATCTTATGGCGCAGGAGTTAGACATTGATCCCCTGGAATTCAGAAAACGAAATGCACTGAGAGTTGGGTCACGGACGGCAACCGGTCAGAAGCTTGATGCGAGTGTGGGGATCTTGAGTGCGCTTGAGGCCGTTGAGCCGTATTACAACGAGGCCTTGGATCACTGGAAGAGAGAGAAGGCCGGAAATGGCAAAAAGCGTGGTATCGGCCTTGGGGCCATGTGGTACGGGATCGGGAACACAGGGGTAAAAAATCCTGCCAGCGCGAGAATAAAGCTAGAAAGTGATGGAACGGTTGTGCTCTATACCGGCGCGGCGGATATCGGCCAGGGATCAACAACCGTTCTATCCCAGATCGCCGCTGAAATTCTTGACACGGATTTGAACACGATCAGGCGGGTGGTGGGTGATACAGCGCTCACTGAGAGTGCTGGTGCCACATCCGCGAGTCGCCAGACGTATATCTCCGGGAATGCAGTGATGGATGCGGCGGAGAAACTGAGACTCGGGCTTCTCGCGGAGGCCACAGACATCCTGAGAACGCCGGGTGAATATCTTACCCTTGAAGAAGGTTTCGTCGTAAATAAAAATAATCCGGGTCATCGTATTTCCGTAAAGGATCTGGCAAAAAAGGCGTACAACGAAGGGAGGACACTCAGCTATTCAGGGCATTTTGACCCGGAGACCACGCCCCTGGATCCGGAAACAGGGCAGGGTGTGCCCTATGCTACTTATGCCTTTGCGTGTCAGATGGCCCTTGTGGAAGTGGATGCAGAGACGGGAAGCGTAGAGGTTTCTCAAGTGATTGCCGCCCATGATGTGGGGAAGGCAATTCATCCCCAAAACGTGGAAGGCCAGATCCAGGGCGGTGTGGCCATGGGCCTTGGATTCGCATTGATGGAGGAATTTAAACCCGGAGTCACGTCTTCCATGGCAGATTATCATATCCCCACCAGCCTGGATATGCCGGCGGTCGTGCCGATCATTGTCGAAGATGAGGAACCCACAGGCCCGTTCGGCGCGAAAGGAGTCGGCGAACCCGCCTTGATTCCAACGGCGCCTGCCATATTGAACGGGATCGCCAATGCTACCGGGAGTAGGATATATCAGCTGCCCGCAAATCCGGAGCGGGTGAGACAAGCTATATCTCACACAGAGATGGAAAAAACAGGCTGAAGGCGCAAGGCGTGAGGCGTAAGGCCAAAG
>CAZJRD010000067.1:4855-18074 GCA_964548365.1 uncultured Desulfobacteraceae bacterium
CCGAGCGGGCGTGAGAAAAAAATCAAAATGCACGTTTAACCTGATGAACCACATAAGAGGTAACGAGGAGATGGAAAGATGGCAACATTAATGCTGAAGAACATAGGAACCCTTGTCAGTGGTATGATTGATAATCCTGTTCTGGAAAGTGATGCCCTTTTGGTCGAGGATGGGATTATCAAACGTATCGGAAGTGAAAATGACATGGATGAGGCGGGTGCTGATCGCGTTATTGATTGCGCGGGAACGACTGTTACCCCGGGGCTTATCGACTCGCATTGTCATGTGATCCTGGGTGATTTCACTTCCAGGCAGAACCAGGTCGGGTTCCTGGAGAGTGAGGTGCATGGTGGGGTAACCACCATCATTTCGGCAGGGGAGGTCCACTTGAAAGGAAGACCCAAGGATCCTGCCGGCACCAAGGCCCTGGCTATCCTGGCAGCCAAGGCATTTAATAATTTCAGGCCCGGCGGGGGAAAGGTGATCGGAGGCGGATTGATCCTGGAAAAGGGTCTTACGAAGCAGGATTTTGAGGAAATGGCCCGCGAAGGAGTGCGTACGGTGGGCGAAATCGGGCTGGGAAGTGTCAAGCAACCGGAAGATGCCGCACCCATGGTGCAGTGGGCCAAGGAAGTGGGGATGACGGTCATGATGCACACAGGGGGGACATCGATCCCGGGAAGTTCAGTGGTGACCGCAGATATGGTGATCAAGACCAATCCTGATATTGTTTCTCATTTGAACGGGGGCCCGACGGCTATCCCTCTGGATGAAGTGAAAAAACTCGTGTATGATACCAATTTGGCCCTGGAGATCGTTCATTGCGGAAATCCCCTTGTGGCGGTAGAGGCGGCGAAAATGATCGTAGACGCAAACGCGCTGGGCAGGGTAATCATTGGAAACGACGCCCCATCGGGAACCGGGGTCATTCCCCTGGGTGTTCTCCGGGTGATGAATCTCCTGGCAAGCCTAACCCCCATTAAACCGGAAGAAGCAATCTGCATGGCCACGGGGAATACAGCCCGTGTTCACAAATTGAACCGAGGGATTATTGGCGAGGGAAAGGAAGCGGACCTGGTCATTATGGATGCTCCCATGGGTTCGGTAGGGGAAGACGCCCTTTCAGCAATTGCAGCCGGTGACAATCCCGGTGTGGCCATGGTGATCGTGGACGGGGAAATCGTGGTTTCAAAGAGCAGGAATACGCCGCCGGCAAAGAGAAAACCTTCTATCTTGTAGCGTCTTACGAACGTACAGGGGTCCGTAAGGGAGAGGTTTTTTGCGGCATTTCACGTAATGCCAAATTTCAAAATCCAAATGTTCAATCAATGTCAAATACCAAATGACCAAACCGTGCAGAATATGCCGTTTCCCTGCTTCTAGGGCCTCTTTTGAGCTTTGACATTTGGTTGTTTCCGGCTTATGCGGGAGAGGTAGTAAGGTATTGAAGATAGATACGGACAAGTGTATCGGTTGCGGTTTCTGCGTGCGGGACTGCCCGGTTGAGGCGGTCCGTCTGCAAAAAAAGAAAGCCGTCATCAATCAGAACAAATGCACGAGCTGTGGTGTCTGTTTTCGTGTGTGCGAAAACGAGGCGGTGATTTTCGAGCGGGCCATTACAGAAGGGGCGGTTCAATGTGATGCCTGCCCGATCAACTGCCTTATTAATCCGGGGTACATGGGGGCATGCCGACGATACCGCAACGAGGCAGGGAGTCTTCTCAGGATAATGCCGCTCCACACGTTTGAATCCGTGAAGGATATCGTCGGTCCCGACCCATCAGAGTCAATCCGACGGCCGTTGATCACAGGCATAGGAGCGGGGACCACCTATCCGGACTGCAAGCCTGCCCCTGCCATTGTGCACGGCAAGAAGAATAATGTGGACGTGGTTACCGTGGTGACCGAGGCGCCCTTGAGTTACAGCTCTCTCATGCTCAAGATAGACACTGACGTGCAGGTGGGTGAGGAGGGCGCTGATGTCCTGGTGGGGAAAAGAAAAGTCGGCATGGTGATTACGGAACAGTATGGGTCCAAGATGCTCTCCATCGGCGGCGTCAACCTGCTCACGGGGAAAAACGGTTTTGTTGTTGCCAGGACGATCAGTGACATAGCCAACAGGAAACTGGCGCGATTGCGCGTAAAAGGAGGAAGCAGGCTCGAGGTACAGGTAGGGCAGGCCCCGGTGATAGATGGAATTCGGCCCGAGAGCATGCGGGTGGGGTGTGGAAGTGCCACCATGGGCCTTTTTGCCCCGTTGTTCATGGAAACCGCCGATGAAGTGATCGTGCTTGATTCCCATCTCACCAGCTTGATGAGCGAACATGCCGCTGGGAAGTTCGTGGGTGCCAAGCCCTCTGGGATTCGCCTGAAATTCCGGATGAGCACCCCTGGTCGTTACTTTGGGAATCATGGTCATGGTTGGGGAGGGACGTCCATTGTCAATCCCCTTGACGTAATTTCGGGAATAGATGAAAAGATCGCCCGGCCGGGAATGCGGGTTCTCATAACGGAGACAACCGGCACGGATGGCGCTCTTTTTGAGCTCCGGGATGATTTCACTCTTGAGGAGATTGATCTTTCAACCCAGGCCGCTCGTGCCCTGGATGGCATTTCATCGAGTTGTGAACCATCCCTGGTATCAGCGGTGTACATGGGTGGTACCGGCGGGAGTGCACGGGCCGGGGTGACGCGGTATCCCATCAAGTTAACGGCTGCGGTTCACACCTCCCAGGCCTGTTTGACCGTCGGTGGGGCCCCGACGTATGTGCTGCCGGGGGGTGGAATTAATTTTCTGGTGGATGTGGAACGGGTGAAAGCGGGTTCCTTCTCCTGGACCCCGACCCCGGCTACCATCTGTCCCATTGAGTACACCATGGAACGGGAAGCGTATGAGAAGATGGGTGGACACCTGGAGGCAATGAAGCCGTTTCCCATCCCGGAATCAACAATCCAGACATAGGAAAGCGGACTTCCCATGCAGCAGAAAGCCATTCATGCCCTTGACGGCGGGCGGATTCTGGCCGAGTACGGCCCCATGCGGTTGGTCATTTCGGCCTGGGTGGGAAAGTTACCCCAGCGTGACCTTTGCATCAGTGCTGCCAGCGAGGCTTTCGCATGCTTCGAGGGAGTTGCGGGGCTCAAGGATGAACTTGCAAGACCGCTGCATCGCAATCCGGTGCGTCTGCAAAATTCCATAGCACAGGCAATGGTCGAGAGTGTTCGTAAAGTGGGTGACAAAGATCTTACTCCCTTGGCCGCGGTGGCGGGAACTCTGGCAGATGCTGTTGCTGATTTTCTTCTTGACCGGGGGATGACCAGGGTGGTGGTGAATAACGGTGGAGATATTGCCGTGCGGATCATTGGAGATGAGGAGGTGATTGTAGGAATAGGCAATGCTGCGTTCCATGGCTGCGCTTTAAAAGGGATCGTGCTCGATTCTTCCATTCCCTCCTGGGGCATCGCCACAAGCGGGTTGGGAGGAAGAAGCTTCACCAGGGGTGTTGCCTCCGCGGTGACTATCCTGGCAAGAACCGCATCTCTGGCCGATGCGGCGGCCACGGCGGTTGCCAACGCGAGCTTTGTGGAGGATGCGAACGTCATACAACGGGCCGCTGAGGAAATCGATCCGAATACGGACATTGCCGGCATCCCCGTAACAGTGAAAGTGGGCCCCTTGAGCGAACAAAAGAAGAAAACGGCTGTTTCAAGGGCATTGGAAAAGGCCCATAAACTTGCAGAAAAGTCCGTGGTCCTCGGGGCCATGGTGACGGTACAGGACGCGATCGCGGCAGACGCTTTTGTTCAGGAAAGACTCGTTCAGGCCGGGCCGGGAAAAGCGAGCCTGGAACAATATTCGTAAACACAAGGAGGGAGGAAAGAACAATGGAAGTGAGAAAGTATGTGACAGTCCTGGAAGAAATTCATTCTGACGGCGGAAAGGACATGGATTCCCCCGGGAAACGGGCTGCCGCCATCGCGGTTATCAGAAACCCTTTTGCCGGTCAGTATGTGGAGGATCTTACCCCGCTGATGGATATCGGTGAACAATTGGGCGGCATCTTGGGAAAGATGGCCGTTGATGCCCTGGGGATCGCGCCTGAAAACGCGGAAAGCTACGGAAAGGCTGCCATCGTTGGCGAGAAGGGGGAGCGGGAGCATGCCGCCGCTATTTTGCATCCCAAACTCGGGAAACCCTTTCGTGATTCTGTCGGCGGAGGTAAATCCCTGATTCCCTCTGCCAAGAAAATGGGTGGCCCAGGGGCAGCCATTGACGTCCCAATCAATTTCAAGGATGCAGCCTTTGTTCGCTCTCATTTCGACGCCATGACCGTGCGTGTGGAAGACGCGCCGTGGGGCGACGAGATTGTTGTGGCCCTGGTGGTAACTGATTGTGGAAGGCCTCATCCCCGAATCGGAGGGCTCAAAAAAGAGGACGCGAAAATGGAAGACGGGCTGAGGTAGTTTTAAAAATGTTTTTGCCGGAATTCGATTACCATGAGCCTTCAACGCTGGAAGAGGCCTGCGCGATGATGGCTGAATTGGGAGATCGTGCAAAACCTCTTGCCGGTGGCACGGACTTGCTCGTCAAAATGAAGAGAAAAATTCTGGTTCCCAAACATGTGGTTTCATTGGGATGCATCGATCAACTCAAAGAATTCAAGATATCCAGCCGTACCATCCAGATAGGCGCCCTGGTGACCGCCGCCCGTATTGCTGAATCTGAGGAACTAAGGAATGCTCTGTCGGCCCTCTGTCAGGGCGCCGAAAACCTTGGTTCTCCGCTTGTTCGAAATCTCGCAACTGTGGGTGGGAATGTTGTATCCGCAAGACCGGCTGCCGACCTTCCGCCGTCGCTCATGGCCTACGGTGCCAGGGTTACCCTAACCAACGGAAAACGGGAAAGAAGCTTCGCACTGGAAGATTTTTTCAAAGGTCCTGGAGAGACTGTGATGGATTCGGGAGAGATCCTGACCTGGATCCACCTGGATATGCCTCCTGCTCACAGCGGTGCCGCATACATCAAACTGGGGACACGCAAAGCACTGGAGATTTCCCTGGTCAATGTGGCTTCTCTTGTTGCTTTGGATGGACCGGGTGGGGTAGTGAAATCAGCCAAGATTATAATGGGGGCTGTGGGGCCAACACCTTTTCGAGCCTTTTCGGCAGAGAATCTCCTAATAGGAGAAAAACCATCTGAACATCTTTTCGAGACTGCAGGGAAGGCGGCAGCGGCTGACAGCAGGCCTATTGATGATTTCAGGGGTTCCGCAGAATACCGGCGTGCTATGGTGAATATATTGACGCGGCGGACGCTCAAGGCCGCATATGATTTCGCCAAGAATCGATAGTCCAGAAAAAGAGGGGAGTAAAGGGAAATCCGCATGAAGATATGGATCAAGATCACTGTTAACAAACAGGAATATGAATTGGCCGTGGAGCCAAATCTGACTCTTTTGGACTTGCTTCGCAACACAATGGGCCTCACCGGTACCAAGCGGGGGTGCGATGAAGGAGATTGCGGAGCCTGCACAGTCCTTCTGGATGGAAAGCCGGTAAGTTCATGCCTGGTCTTGGCTGTACAGGTCAATGGGAAAGATATACTAACCATCGAGGGTGTGGGAATGGAGAATAATGGAGCGGGTTTGCATCCTTTACAGAAGGCATTTGTGGAAAACGGCGCTATACAGTGCGGATTTTGCACTCCTGGTATGATTCTCTCCGCAAAAGCATTGCTGGACCGGAACCCTCATCCGAATGAGAAAGAAATTAAAACGGCAATCTCGGGAAATCTTTGCAGATGTACCGGTTACCAAAAGATTGTCGAGGCAATTGAAGCTGTCTGCAACGGAGATCAAGCAAAATCCAATCAGACTTAGGGACTGGAAATAAATAACTCATTGGAATTGGCGCACAGATTTAGGTCAGATTTGGTCGATCCGATTGAGCAAAACCACAAGCGTAGTTGTACTACGTCGAGGATTTTACGATTGAGGATCGGCAAAAGATGGCCTGAAGCTGGGATGCAAAAACGATGGATTATTTATTTCCAGTCCCTTAGAGGGCATCATATCAAAATGGCCTTTTTTTCACTTCTGAATCGAATCCTCCTGCGGAAAGCCTTGTCACCAGTTCTCCTAACAACAATCAAAAGACGATTTAGATTGAGAAGTTCTACTGAGAGTTGACGGGACTGCTCCCTGCTGGTAAGATCGGTTAACGGTCAATTTCAAGGAGGCTCTCCCATGAAAAAACCGCCGATGCCGGCCGTGTGGTTTCTCGGGATCTTGTTGCTGCTCCTTTTATTTTCCATCCCCGTCGAAGCCGGCCCGCGCTACGTGGGCATCTGGCAACCTGCTGCGAAGTATGTGGATGGTGCCCTGCAAAACAACATACCAGCTACGCTGGTTCTCACCGAAACCAGCTATAGTTCTATTGTCCCCGCGCCTCCGGAGGAGGTGTGTGCCTTTTCAGGATCAATGCTCGTACATAACGGAGTAATGAAGGTAACGGTCAAAGTGAGCGCTTGCGCGGAAGCTGTCCCGGTTGGCCTCATGCGGAAGTATCAATATACGGTTACGGATGGTGGGCGTACACCGGCAACTGCCTTCGGCATAGACCCCGGGCCCGTGAAAAAAAGGGGCTTGTGGTGCTGATTTGTCAGTATTTTTTAAACTTATCCGAGAAGAAAGGAGTCAAAGGAAATGAAGATAGGATGGGTTGGAACGGGGGTCATGGGTGCGGCCATGGCCGGGCATTTGCAGAACGCCGGTCATGAATTGTCTGTCTATACTCGGACTCGGGAAAAGGCTGAAACCTTGGTGGACAACGGTGCCCGATGGTGTTCGTCTCCTGCGGAGGTCGCCGTTTATTCTGAAATAGTGTTTACCATTGTTGGTTTTCCGACAGACGTGGAGGAGGTGTACCAGGGAGAGCAGGGGATTTTTGCGGGAGTAGGCTCCTGCAAGGTTGTGGTGGATATGACGACCAGCACCCCGAGCCTGGCCAAGACTCTTGAAGCGAAGGCTCAAAAGCACGGCATGAACAGCCTTGATGCGCCCGTGTCTGGCGGAGATATCGGCGCGAGAGAAGGAAACCTGGCGATCATGGTCGGGGGGAGGAAAGCGGTCTTCGAGGAGGTATTGCCGCTCCTGGAAGTCTTTGGCAGCAGGATCTCCTATATGGGAGAGGCAGGGGCCGGCCAGCATACCAAGATGGCCAACCAGATACTCATCGCTGGCACTATGATTGGTGTTTGCGAATCGCTTCTCTATGCGGAAAGACAGGGGTTGGATCAGCAAGCCGTGATTGATATCATCGGGAAGGGGGCGGCCGGGTCCTGGTCCATCAACAACCTTGGCCCTCGTATTGTGAAGGGGGACTATAAAAGTGGATTTTTTGCAGAGCATTTTGTAAAAGATATGAGTATTGCGCTCCAGGAAGCCGCTGCTTTGAATCTCTCTTTGCCGGGACTTGCATTGGTCCACCAGCTTTATCTGGCGGTAAAGGCACACGGGCACGGACGGTCCGCTACCCAGGCGCTCATCCTGGCCCTGAAGGCCCTGAACGGAGGTCAGTCAAATGATCGCGTCCTCTAACAGCCTTCAGCCTAAACAACCTTAGTCCATTGATTCGTAAGTACGCTAACGTATTTCAATGCTACCAAAGATGCGGCTTCCGGGAAGGCAGGGAAACGGGATGTTCCCGGAGCGGCGTCATGTCGACCCTGGAGTCCCGCCATGGGCGGGAAAGGGTCGACATCCGCAGTGAGCGGAGCCATGGACGGCGAAGCGAGCGTAGCAGAGGGAATATGCCGGTTTCCTGCCTGCAGGGGTTCAATATGTTGGTGTAATTGCGAAACGGTGCACTTAGCAGTGACAATCAGGAGTCGATAGGGGGATTATGATGCTTTCAAAGACCCTCAAGTTCGCCAAGAGAGATATCTGGAGGATTCAGTCCAAAGATCTCCCCAAGGGCAAGTTTTATCTTGTGCAACTCGTCAGGATTACCCTCCTTACCCTCCGGGGTCTTTCCGAAGATAAGATCCAGCTCAGGGCTTCAGCCCTTACCTTCTATTCCCTGATCTCGGTTGTTCCCGTTGCGGCCATGCTCCTAGCGTTTGCAAAAGGGTTCGGATTCCAGCGGGCTCTTGAGCGGGAAGTGCTCAAGCGAATGTCGGGCCAGGAAGAGATCGCGGCAAAAATCATCCATTTCGCACAGAATTTCCTGGCTAATGTGCAGGGCGGTCTTATCGCGGGCCTGGGATTTGTAGTCTTGTTCTGGGCCATCATGCGGGTGCTGGGCAATATCGAGACCTCGTTCAACGAAATATGGGGGGTCAAGAAAGGGCGGCCCTTCGGGAGGAAGATAACGGATTACCTGGCCATCAGTCTCATCTATCCGATCCTGTTTGTTTCTTCAAGCGCCATGACGGTTGTTGCCACGAGCCAGGTGAGTGCGTATGTACACAAGATATCCGTGCTGGCGGCTATCGGCCCGGTTATTTTTTTCATGCTGAAATTGTTGCCCTATGGGATTATTTTCGCGCTATTGGCATTTATCTATATCTTTATGCCAAACACAAAAGTGCATCTCCGTTCCGGAATCCTGGCCGGGCTTATCGCGGGGATACTGTACCAGGGTTTTCAATTCGGATATATCACTTTTCAGATCGGTGTTTCCAAGTACAACGCCATCTACGGGAGCTTTGCAGCCCTGCCCCTTTTCCTGATCTGGCTTCAGGTGAGCTGGCTTATCGTGTTCCTTGGGGCCGAAATAGCGTTTGCCTGCCAGAATGTTCACACGTATGAATTTGAGCCTGATTGTCTGTCGGCAAGCCACTCTTTGAAGCGGTTGCTGTCCCTGGCAGTGGTCCATCTGCTGGTACAGCGGTTTTCAAAGAGAAAAGGGCCGCTGGATGGAGACCAGATCTCCCATGAACTTGAGATTCCAATCCGCCTGCTGCGCCAGATCCTTTTTGAACTCATGGAGGCGAAGATCATCAGCCCGATCCAGCGGGAGAGTGAAAAGGATCCCGCGTATCAGCCTGCCGTGAATCCCGATTCCCTGACCATAAGGAATGTTATTGACGCCCTGGATCAAAGGGGCACGGATGATATCCCTTTTGCGAAGACTGAAGCGGTGGAAACTCTTTCCGATTGTGTGAAGAAACTCGGAGAAGCACTGGAGAGTTCGCCTGAGAATAGAAAGCTCGTCAGCATTTAGCTGAGCCTTTGATGTTGACATCGGTTACTCAATCTGGAAGACTTGCGCGCATGGAACTGATCAGACGCCTAGGAGCTTTTGTTCTCCTTCACCTTTACCGCACAGGGGTGATGGGCCTGTTTTTGATGAAGGCCTTCCTTTACACGGTTGTGCCGCCCGTCAAGGTGCTGCGGGTGATCAAGCAGATTCACTTTATCGGGTTTCAATCGTTGATTGTCATCCTTCTCACCGGCTGTTTTTCAGGCATGGTCCTTGGATTTCAGGGATACTACAGCCTGAGTCGGTTTGGGTCCGACGCTTTCCTGGGACCTATGATCGGGCTTTCCCTGATCAAGGAACTGGGACCGGTGCTGACGGCATTGATGGTCACCGGTCGTGCCGGTTCCGCCATCACCGCAGAGATAGGCATCATGCGCATCAGTGAGCAGATTGATGCCCTGGAACTCATGGGACTCAATCCCTATCGCTATCTGGTTGTTCCCAACGTTCTGGCAGGCCTGATATCGCTGCCACTCCTCACGGCCATATTTGATGTGGTGGGGATCTTCGGCGGGTACCTGATAGGAGTCAAACTCCTCGGCGTGGGCGTGGGAACATACTTCGGGGAAATGTCCAGTTACGTGGGAATGAAGGATATTATGGAGGGATTGTATAAGTCACTGAGCTTCGGGATATTGATCATCTGGGTCTGCTGCTTTAAAGGATACTACACCTCTATCTTTACCGGTTTCGGGGCCGAAGGGGTGAGCAAGGCCACCACCCAGGCGGTGGTCCTTTCTTCGGTGCTGATCCTGGTGTGGGACTATTTCATGACGGGCCTTCTCTTTTAGAGGGTGAGAAGCTGCGGGCATTTAGGCTGCGGTGATGCACAGCCTGCAGAAGGAAGAAAACCGGCAAACGGGTGAACGGGCCAAACGGGCAAACCAACGCCGAGATATGAGTTGTTCTGATGATAAGAATTGAAGATCTCTATAAATCATTCAACGGAAACGCGGTGCTCAAAGGCGTTTCGCTCGAGATCCCGAAGGGCGAGGTGATTGCCCTGATCGGAGGGAGCGGGGAGGGCAAGAGTGTGCTGCTGAAACACGTTGCCGGATTGATGAAACCCGACAGGGGACGTGTTCTGGTGGACGGGAATGATATAGCCTCTTCCCGGGGAAAATATCTCAATACCCTGAGAGCAAAGCTTGGGTTTCTGTTTCAGGGAGGTGCGCTGTTCGATTCCATGACCGTTTTTGAGAATGTCGCCTTCCCGTTGAAGGAAAGGACCAGGACCGCAAAGCGGGAGATCAGAGATCGTGTGCTTAAGGAGCTCTCGAATGTGGGCCTTTCCGGGTCGGAAGACAAGTTTCCGTCCCAGATCAGTGGGGGGATGGTCAAGCGGGCGGCACTTGCAAGGGCCCTGGTCGTAGATCCCGAGATCATGCTGTTTGACGAGCCCACGACCGGCCTTGATCCCGTCATCGGCCTCTCAATTCTCAAGCTGATCGACTCCATGCATAAGGAACTCGGTTTTACCGGAATGATCGTGACCCATGAAGTGCCGAGGGTCTTTGATATCGTCGATCGGGTGGCCTTTTTGAAGGAAGGCAAGGTCTTCGCCTATGATGAGCCGGAGAAATTCATGGCCTCGTTCAAACCTGAGGTGAAGGAGTTCCTGGCGGGATCACTGGGAAGGCCGGATCCTGATGGCCCGGCCATTTTCCGGCCTTGCAGTGTGGAAGAAAGTGAATAGGTTAAGAATAATTGCTGGGGAAAGAGACAGGAGTGTGCACCATGAGAAAATTTGACCTTGAGCTGGGAGTCGGTCTTTTTATGATCGCGGGTATACTGGCCCTCGGATACCTTTCGGTGGGGTTGGCGAAGATGGAGGTGATGGGCCAGAAGGGGTATGATCTTGAAGCAGAATTTTCAAACAGTGGGGGGCTCAAAACCGGTGCCTCCGTGGTTATTGCCGGGGTCGAAGTGGGCCGGGTGAAATCCATAAGGCTGGACGATTACCAGGCCCTGATATCCATTCATCTCCCTTCCGGGATCAAGATCCAGGACGATTCCATAGCAACAATAAAGACGAAGGGACTCATTGGAGAAAAATACGTTGAAATAACGCCCGGTGGCTCTGAGGACATACTCAAGGACGGGCAAAAGATCCGGGATACGCAACCACCTGTTGATTTAGAACAACTCATCAGCAGTTATGTGTTTGGAAAATTGTAATTCGCGTTTTTTTTGGGGACAGATATGAGAGCGTCAAGAATGCAACGTGGACGATTTCGGAGGAACACAATGTATCGAAAAATGGTGTGGCAAGCCCTGTTCTGCATGGTCCTGACAGTCGCATGTTCCATCTCTGCCTTTGCAGGTGAACCCACGGAGGTGATCAGGAAAACCACGGACAAGATTATTGCAATCGTAAAGGATCCGGCATTGCAGGGGCCTGAAAAGAAGAGAGAGAGGGAGCGGTTGATCCGGGCGGCGGCAGAGGAGATATTCGACAAGGAGGAAATGTCCATGAGGACCCTTGCCCGGCACTGGAGAGAGAGAACACCTGCGGAAAAAAAGGAGTTCATGGAGCTTTTTGAGGACCTCCTGGAGAAGACATACATAGACAGGGTGGAAGGGTATTCAGGAGAAAAGGTCGTTTATGAAGGAGAAAGGGTGGAGGGAAACTACGCCCTGGTGAAAGTCGATATTATGACAAAACAGCAGACCAAGATTCCTGTCCTGTACCGGTTGAAGAAGAAAAAAGCGGGCTGGCTCGTTTATGATCTGTCCATTGAAGGCGTGAGCCTGGTCAACAATTACCGTACCCAGTTCAACAGCATCATCATGAGGTCCTCTTTCAAGGACCTTATTGAGAAGCTAAAAGAAAAAGTGGGGAAGTGAAGAACAGAAGACATCGTGATCGGAAGGATGAGGAGATGAAAGGGAAGGTCTGCAGGATCGGAAAACCATGTCTTTTTGTGGTGCTCTGCGCGGCGCTTTTTCCGGGCGCCCAGGCCCTGGGTCATTTGGGTCCCCACGGAGGTTCTCTTGCCGTCCGGCCCCCTTTATATAAGACGCCGGGAGATCTGCCCGTCTCCAGACTGCCCAGGGTGAGGGAAACAGATCCTGCGATCGAACTGGCGAGGATTTCCCACTATCAGATGGAAAAGATGGACCATGGGAGACTGGTGGTCGCCATGCGTTTGGGAAAAAGGCTGGACTTCTCAACGGGCGCCAAATCTGTTTTTCCCGGAAGAGAGAACAATGCCCTCATGACAGGGCCGGATTATGCCGGGATATCGCATGGAGAAGATGAGATCCAGTTGAGTGCTGCGTCCTTTGAAGATGAAAAGGTGGTTGAAGAACCTGAAAATTGGAATGAAGATGTCCGGAGGGAAACCATTGCAGATCCGCTTGAGCCCATGAACCGGGTCTTTTTCGCGTTTAACGACAAGCTCTATTTCTGGGTGCTCAAGCCGGTGGCCAGGGGATACCGTTACGTGATCCCCGAACCCTTCCGGGTGGGTATTCGGAATATGTTTACGAATATTGCCATGCCCATTCGTGCCGCCAACTGTTTGCTACAGGGAAAGATCACGGGGCTTGGAAGAGAGTTGCTTCGATTTGTAATCAATAGTACAGCGGGATTCCTGGGGTTCGCGGATATCGCCAAGAGAGACATGAATTTGGATTCACAGGATGAAGACTTCGGCCAAACGCTGGGTTTTTTTGGGGCAGGCCCTGGTATTTTCATCAACTGGCCCATTTTCGGCCCGTCGAGCATCCGGGATACCTTTGGCCTGGTAGGTGATTTTTTCGTGGATCCTTTGACCTACCTGGTATCCGGGACGGAGAAAACCATCGCCGTCAGGGGAGGGGACAGGGTAAACAGGACGTCTCTGAGCATTGGAGACTATGAGGCACTCAAGAAATCGGCACTGGATCCATACGTGTCAGTCAGAGATGCCTATTTCCAGTACAGGCGATCCAAAATAGAAAAATAAAACAG
>CAZJRD010000068.1:0-17995 GCA_964548365.1 uncultured Desulfobacteraceae bacterium
CATGTATCGATTTCCTGCGAGCTTACTACCAGCGCCGGGCAGAAACGGATGCTGTTCTCGCCGCATCCCAGGAGCAGCAGTCCTTTTCTGAATGCCGCGCCAATAATTTCGTTTCTCCAATCCCTGGCCGGCTCCTTGGTTTCCCGGTCTTTCACCAGTTCCACGGCAACCATCAGTCCCTTCCCGCGAACATCGCCCATGCACTCCCATTCCTCCTGGAGGGCCTTCAAACCATCAACCAGATATGCGCCCTGCGTTGCGGCGTTTTCCACGAGCCCCTGTTCCAATAACTCAATGGTTTTCATGGCAGCCTGACATGAGACCGGATTTCCCCCGAATGTAGATGCATGGGATCCTGCCTCCCATTCCATGATGTCTGATTTTGCCACAAGCGCTCCAAGGGGAAGGCCCGAGGCAATTCCCTTTGCCAGGGTCATCATGTCCGGATCCACGCCGAAATGCTCCATGGCAAACATCTTTCCGGTCCGACCCATCCCTGATTGTACTTCATCGGCCACGTAGAGGATGCCGTATTTCCTTGCTGTCTCTGAAAGTCTCTGGTGAAACTCAGGCGGGGGAACAATATAACCTCCTTCCCCCTGAATAGGTTCCACAAAGATAGCAGCAACCTCTTCAGGGGGTATGGTGGTCCGGAAAAGTGTATCCTCGACCCATTTTACACACGCGACGTCGCATGCCGGGTAGGCCAGGTTGTACGAACAGCGGTAGCAATAGGCATATGGTATGTGCGTGATCCCAGGGACCAGGGGATTATAGTGTCTCTTCTGAATCGCCTTGCTTGCAGTGAGAGACAAGGCACCCATGGTGCGCCCGTGAAAGGCCCCGAAAAAGGCGATATTCAGTTCCCGTTTTGTATACCAGCGGGCAAGTTTTAAAGCGGCCTCCACGGCTTCCGCCCCGGAGTTGCCGAAATAGACCCTTTTCCCGTCATTTCCAGGAGCGAGCAAGGCAAGTTTCTCTGCAAGTTCTATCTGGGAGGTATAATAGAAATCAGTCCCCGACATGTGGAGGAGTTTTTCCGCCTGGCGCCGAATGGCCTTCACCACCTCAGGGTGGCAGTGCCCCGTGGCGCAAACTGCAATGCCGGCAGTGAAATCCAAAAACGAGTTCCCATCCACGTCCTCCACCCATGCACCCTTTCCTCTCGCGGCCACAAGGGGATAGCTTCGGGTGTAGGAAGGCGAGACATACGTTCCATCCTGTTTTATCAGTTTTGATGCCCGCGGTCCGGGCAAAGCAGTGTTGATCTTCGGCAGTCGCTTCATAGATCCTCCTCACGAGGCTGCAAGCCCAACCTTGAAGTCACAACCGGAGAGCCTGCTCCTCCGTCCAATTTTCCCCGTATGGTACCTCGCATCTCTTTACCCTGCAACCGGAAATTCTCGAAATATGCTTTGCAAAAAGCAGAAAAGCCTGCGAATACAGGATTGACTGCAATGTGTCTTGACCTGACAGTGAAAACTGGGCATGATAATGCCAGCCTGACCAGAAGGAATAACCCGAATCTTTGCAAACGTAACCGTTCACGGTTTACAGTTATCGGTTCACGGTTAATGAGAAAAAAGTACGCTTCAGTCGAATGCACCGAAGGAAGGGAAGGAAGAAATGGCAGACAGGAGAATTAGAAAACACCCCATACTTGATATTCCCGCGAAGGAGGAAGTCCCTTTTTTCTGGAACGGGAAGGAACTCTCAGGGCTCAAGGGTGAAATGATCTCCTCGGCCCTTTTTGCAAACAACATCCACATCTTCGGCCATCATCCCAAGGATGGCAGCCCCCAGGGTCTCTTCTGCGCAAACGGCCAGTGTTCCCAATGTTTGGTTATCGCCGACAACGTCCCGGTCAAGGGGTGCATGACTCCCCTGCATGCGGGAATGGTGATTGAAAGTGTGGAAGGAATACCCGAACTCCCCGCGGATGATGACCCGGTGAAACCTCGCGAGGTCCCTGGAACAGACGTGGATGTCCTTATCATCGGCGCCGGGCCGGCGGGCCTCTCTGCCGCCATTGAGCTGGGGAAACTGGGAATAGACACCCTCGTGATTGATGACAAGGACAGGATCGGGGGAAAGCTGGTTCTGCAGACCCACAAATTCTTCGGATCAGTGGAAGATTCCCATGCAGGGACCCGCGGGTTCGAAATCGCATCACTCCTCGGGAATACCCTGGCCGAGTTCTCATCGGTCCGCACCTGGCTCAACTCCACTGCCGTGGGTGTTTTTTCCGACGGGATCGTTGGTGTCGTGACGGAGACGACGTACCGGAAGATACGGCCCAAGGAATTGCTGGTTGCCACCGGTGCAAGGGAAAAGATGCTGTCTTTTCCCGGTAATACCCTGCCCGGTATCTTCGGCGCGGGGGCCTTTCAAACGCTGGTCAACCGTGACCTGGTAAAAACCTCCGACAAGGTCTTTATCGTCGGAGGCGGCAACGTGGGACTCATTGCCGGATACCATGCCCTCCAGGCCGGAATACAGGTCGTGGGCCTTGTGGAGGCCCTTCCCCAGGTCGGCGGTTATAAGGTACACGCTGACAAGCTCAAGCGACTGGGCGTCCCCATCTATACCAGCCATACCGTGGTTTCGGCCCACGGCAAAGACCGTGTGGAGTCCATCACCATCGCGGAACTGAACAAGGAATGGAACATCATTCCCGAATCCCACAAGACATTCGAGGCGGATACGGTCCTGATCGCTGTAGGCCTTACCGAGGTCAACGAGTTTTACCTGAAGGCCAGGGAATGGGACATGGATGTCTTTGTGGCGGGAGACGCCCAGGAGATTGCCGAGGCCTCAGCCGCCATGTTCACCGGGAAAATTGAGGGATTGAAGATTGCAAAATCCCTGAACCGTTACCGGGAAAGCATTCCCCGGGAATGGGAAGAAAAAGCCCGGGTTCTCAAGTCAAAACCTGGCTCCGTCTCAATAAAGCCACCCCCGGGGCATCCTTCCGGCGTGATGCCTGTTTTCCATTGTTACCAGGAAATCGCCTGCAACCCCTGCACATCGGTGTGTCCGGAACACGCCATCCACACTCAGGGAAACAAGATTATGGGATTGCCTTCTATTACCGATATATCCCTCTGCAAGGGCTGTCTCTCGTGCGTGGCCATTTGCCCGGGGTTGGCGATTACACTCGTGGACCCTGGAAAAGACCCTGATCGCCCGACCGTCACCCTCCCCTACGAGATCTGGCGGGAAACGGTGGAGGTAGGGCAAGAGATCGAGGTGACTGATGACAATGGAAACATTCTTGGCAATTATCCCGTGAAAAAGGTCGTTTCCTTCAAGAAGAAATTTCCCGGCACCCTCCTGGTACAGATAGAAATGGAGGCTGAAAATGCTGCAAAGGCCATCGGGATCCGGGTCCAGGAAGAGGAAATCAAGCCGGACATGATCTACGAAGAGGATCTTCCTCCTGACGAAGCAATCGTCTGTCGCTGTGAACGGGTTACCGCGGGAGAGATACGGGAGGCCATTCGAAACGGGGTCAGGGATATGAATCATCTCAAGGCTATCAACCGCGCCGGCATGGGGGCCTGCGGCTCGAAGACCTGCAGGCCCATGATCTGGCGATTGTTCAAGGAGGAGGGTATTGACCTTGAAGAGGTCACGGACCGGGTAGACCGCCCCCTCTTTGTGGAAGTCCCTTTAGGAACCTTTGCCGGCGTGTGGGGAGGTGATGCAGATGAGTAATTACGATGTCATCATCGTCGGGGCGGGCTCCATCGGCGTGCCCACTGCCATGGCCCTGGGAGAAAAAGGGATCAGGGCCTTGGTGATTGACCGCAATGCCTCTCCGGGCCAGGGTGAAAACAAGCACGCCATCGGCGGAATTCGCGCCACCCATTCGAGCCCCGGGAAAATACTCACCTCCCTGCGTTCGTTGGAGATCTTCTCGACCTGGAAAGATAAGACCGGGGACAGTATAGAATGGCTCATGGGTGGCTACCTGTTTCCCGTCTATAGGAAAGCAGAGGAAGAGATCCTGAAATCCATTCTCCCCATTCAAAAAGAATATGGTTTAAACATTGATTATGTGGGTCCCGGGAAGATCAAGAAAGTCCTCCCCGGGATAAACCAGGAAGGTCTCCTCGGAGGAACGTTTTCACCGGGGGATGGATCTGCCTCCCCGCTTCTTGCCATTGACGCGTTTCACCGCAAGGCCCTTTCCTCCGGTGTGGAATTTCATTTCAGGGAAACGGTGGAGGAAATTACCACTGAAAATGACAAGATAACCGGCGTCAAAACAGGAAAAGGAACATACCATGCGCCGGTGGTCATTGACACGGCAGGACCTTATTCAAGGCTGTTTTGCAGTATGGCGGGGATTGATTTTCCCGTTTACCCGGATTCCCATGAAGCGGCCATCACCGAGCCGGTAAAGAACTTCTTCGGCTGCATGGTGGTGGACCTGAGGCCCGGCCCCGGTTCCAAGAATTACTATTTCTATCAGAACAGCCTGGGGCAGGTGGTCTTTTGTATAACGCCCGATCCAGCGATACCGGGGACTGATAAACGGGAGACATCCGTCTTCCTTCCCCAAGTGAGCGCCAGGATGGTAGCACTCCTGCCGAGGTTGAGAAATCTCCGGGTACGGCGCATGTGGCGGGGCCTGTACCCCATGACCCCCGACGGCTCACCCCTCGTAGGGTGGGACCGGAAGCTGGAGGGTTTTCTCCACGCAACAGGTATGTGCGGGCAAGGATTCATGCTGGGTCCCGGCATCGGTGAACTCCTGACCAGGATGATTACCGGGGAAACCACATCAGATGATCAAACCACCCTGCAGGAATTCTCCCCGTACCGGGAATTCGGAGGACATGAGGCGTTAAAGTAGAAAGTAAAGGAGGGAAAGAAGAATGACCCAACTGAAACCAAGAGAAATCAAGGCACTATCCTACACCCGACCGACCTTGGAACAGGGGTACGCCAACCAGACCCTTTCCATCGACCTTTCAGGCGCTGCTATTTCCATCAAACCTGTTTCCGAAATAATGAAGGAGGTATTTGTGGGCGGCAAGGGGTTTGACCTCTGGCTCCTCTGGAATGCGGTGACCACTGAGACCAAATGGAACGATCCTGAAAACGCCATCTGTATCGCCTCAGGTCCCATGGGAGGAACGCCCGGCTACCCTGGATCAGGGAAGAGCATTGTCACCACTATCTCTCCCACCACAGGATCGGTCATGGATTCCAACGTGGGCGGCTATTTTGGTCCCTACCTGAAATTCTCAGGATTCGACGCACTGGAGGTCACGGGACAGGGCGCTGATGACACGGTCATCTTCATTGACGGTGTGGGCCAGGAAATTAAGCTCCTCCAGATACCAGGGCTTCCTGAAGATTCCTACGCCCTGTCTCAGGTGCTTACGGATTTTTTCGCCGAAGGCAAAAAGCAGAATATTTCAGTGGTCTCCACCGGCCCGGGGGCAAAGCATAGCCTGATCGGCTGTCTTAATTTTACGTGGTATGATGTAAAACGCAAGCGTGCGCGATACAAACAGGCCGGGCGCGGCGGGATTGGGACCGTATTTGCCCACAAGAGACTCCGGGCCATCGTGGCCCGCTGGGATTCGGTCACCATGGACACGAACAACCCGGCTGACAAAGAAGCACTCACAACCGTTTCAAAGGCCTATTCCAAAGAAATCAGGGACCTGGACCCGAAACAAAATGAAATGGCAAGGGTCGGGACCACCCATCTCGTCCCCATCATGAATGATTTCGACCTGCTCCCCACCCACAACTTTCGCTACGGGCAGCATCCCGGTGCCAACAACATCGGGCGTGACGTGTATCAGCATTTGTTCGATCCGGGATTTGACGGTTGCTGGAGAGGATGCACCGTGGCCTGTTCTCACGGGGTCAAAGACTTTGTTCCCATGACCGGGCCTTACAAGGGACAGACCGTCTTTGTGGACGGGCCGGAATATGAAACCATTGCCGGTTGTGGATCCAATATCGGCGTATTCGACCCGTTCACCATCCTTGAAATGAATTTCTACTGTGATGCTTACGGGCTGGACACCATTTCCGTGGGGACGGGCATTGCCTTTGTCATGGAATGTTTTGAACTGGGACTGATCACCGCCTCCCATACAGGCGGTATGGATCTCAGTTTCGGAAACCGCTTGAAAGCCCTGGAACTGGTCCACCAAATGGCCGCGGGAGAAGGATTCGGCGCCGTTGTGGGCCAGGGGATTCGCAGGATGAAAGAGGTCTTTGAAAAAGAATACGGTGCAGATGCCGCCCTGCTGCAGGATATCGGTATGGAATCAAAGGGGCTGGAATTCTCCGAGTACATGACCAAAGAATCTCTCGCCCAGCAGGGAGGGTATGGGATCGCCCTGAAGGGCCCTCAGCATGACGAGGCCTGGCTCATTTTTCTGGATATGGTACACAACTACATGCCCACCTTTGAACAGAAGGCCGAAGCCCTTCACTGGTTCCCCATGTTCCGGACCTGGTTCGGGTTGTGTGGGCTGTGCAAGCTGCCCTGGAACGATATCGTTCCCGAGGACAACAAGGAAACACCGGAGCCGGCTAAAGTCATGAAGCATATTCACTGGTATGCGGACTATTTCAATGCCGTCACTGGAAGAAAAGTTACCCCGGATGACCTGGTCCAAATGAGTGAGGCCGTGTACAATTTTCAAAGAATTTTTAATCTCCGGATGGGATATGGCCGGAGGGAGCATGATACACTCCCGTACCGGGCCATGGGCCCGGTAACCGTCGAAGAATACGAATCGCGCCGGGAAAGATATGACAAGCAGCTCACTGAAAAATACGGGGTTGATATCGCCGATAAAGAGGCCCCGGAAAAGGTGGCGATCCTCCGTGGGTTCAGGGAACAACAATACGAGGAACTCAAGGACGCAGTCTATGAGAGGCGAGGCTGGAACAAGGACGGGATTCCCACTGCAGACACGGTAAAGCGGTTGGGTATCGATTTTCCCGAAGTCCTGGAAGTCTTGAAGGCCAACGGCGCGAGTTGATGATAAGCGTTGATGGCAGACAGGTTCCGTGGCATGAGGGCATGACCGTGGGGACCCTGCTTGCAGATATTCAAGATGCACATCTCTATGCGGTGGTGCGCCTCAACGGCAAACTCGTTTCGAGGCCGAACTTCCAAACAACCCCAATCCCGGACAATGCTGAAGTGATCCTGCTCCCGATGATTGCGGGAGGCTGACACGAGGAATGAGGTTCTCGATACAAATGATAATACAAGAGGCCACGCTTTTCTTTCGCTAAAGGGATTTTCCACTTTGCCAAAATCACCACCCCTTCATCCTCTCCCCAAGCGGGATGCTGGACTTCCACTCAAAGTCGCTGTTGCCATATTTTGTCGGATTGCTCTCAATACCGCCCGCAGGTTCGCCTACCCCTTCGCACCGGTGCTGAGCAGGGCACTGGAGGTCCCGATCACTGCCGTCACAAGGCTCATTGCAACAAACGAAGTCCCAAGCGTCTTCGGAGTCTTCTTCGGCCCCATCATTGATCGATTGGGCTACCGGAAAATAATGCTCACCGGACTGGTCTTGTTGTCCCTTGGGATGCTGAGTGCAGCATTCCTTCCTCTCTATTGGATAATTTGGGCCGCTTTTCTGCTGGCAGGATTCGGCAAGAGCCTTTTTGACCCGGCAGTGCAGGCCTATGCAAGCGAACAGGTCCCCTATCGCCGGAGAGGGCTGGTCATAGGCCTTCTTGAGTTCAGCTGGGCAGGAAGCACGTTGGTGGGAATTCCAATGATAGGAATCCTGATTGACCGAGTGAGTTGGCGTGCACCTTTTTTTGTGCTCGGATTTCTGGGGGCTGTCGGTTTCATAACGTTGATCCTGTTGATTCCTCCAGAACCAGCAAAGCCCAATGAAGTCCCACGAAAACATAACGGAATCCGTTTGAAAACAGTCTTCAGTGAACGAACCTCATTGGGAGCACTTGGTTTCGGTTTTTTCTTAAGCATCTCAAATAACAATCTTTTTGTTGTGTATGGAGCATTGCTTGAACATACCTTTGGCCTCAGCATCACCGCCCTCGGGCTTGGCACGGCGGCCATCGGGATAGCCGAACTTCTCGGTGAAAGCCTGACAGCATTATTCGCCGATCGTCTTGGTTTGAAACTCGCAGTGCTCACAGGCGTGCTTATTTCAACATGTTTTTACGCGATTTTTCCATCACTGGAAATAAACCTTACCCTAGCCCTCGCGGGCCTGTTTTTCATATTTCTTTCATTTGAATTCACCATTGTCAGCTCTTTTTCCCTGTGTACAGAATTGCTGCCTCAGTCGCGCGGGACCATGATGGCAGCATTTTTTGCTGCAGCCGGTGCAGGACGTGTGATAGGATCACTGTTAGGGGGTACGCTGTGGCTCGCGAGAGGCATATTGGCCACCATCACGGTCTCTGTTATCAGTAACGGGTTTGCCTTTGTTTCGTTATTCTGGGGATTGCGGCATTGGCATCATCGGTAATCCAAACAATGGCATACCCGCAAAAAGCTTGGTCAAGGAAGTGAACACATAAGGAGCGAAGCCCTTTGTTCCCTCCAGAGGGAAGTGGTTTATTGGAATGCTTAGCAGGCCACCGAGAGAAAGAGTACGAAAATAAAATTTTGAGGCTGCTACAGTTTGTCGGAAGGGCGGTTCTTGAGTGCTTCCAGATAGGCATCCCACTCAATGGGAAGCAGATACTTTTTCTTGCTGTTGCATTCCTTGCATGCGGGAACTATATTGCCTTTCCTGCTTTTTCCTCCGCGGCTCAAGGGAACCATGTGGTCCATGGTCAGCTGCTCCCGGCCGACCTTCTTTTTGCAATAATAACAGATTCCCTGGTTTATTCTCCGGAGCCACCACTCGCTCCGTCTCAGCTTCCTGGCCTTTTCCTTCTCCCTCTTTATCTCCTCGACATTCACTTCAACTGCATCAAAAACCATTATTGAAAAACCTTTAGGAAGGCTGGGCGCTCATGATCAGTTCTCTTGCTTCCACCCCAATGACATACATCCCGCCGTAAGGGCCTTCTTCCACTTTCGTGAAGTGCCTGACGGTCGTATTCACCGTTATCAATGCCCAACTGGCATAAAATGTAATTTGTTTTATTATATCCCCTTTCTTCAGTGATTTCAAGATACCAAAATCCTTTTCAGAGACAAGAAGCCCGATCCCATGACTTGAATAATTCATCACATTCAGGCGATAGTGCTTCCCTTTTCCTTTTTGCGTCTCCAGAAAAAACTCAACATAGACAAAATCCGGGATCCTGGTTGCTACCCGTTGTTCACGTCGCTTTTCAGGGCCTTCCTTTGAACTTCCTCTCTCAGATTCCGTCAGTTCCGTGTCCGTATCCACCGGTGCCGAAACAGGTACCGAAGCGCTTTGGTCCAGTGTCTCCAGCCTTGCCTCTATTTCCTTATCATCAGGATCTATCTCTCTCGCGGATTGATAGAGGCTGCGCGCAAGGTCCCTGTCGCCCCTTTTCTCTATCTCAAATCCAATTCGAAACTGCACTCTCGCCTTTTCCTTTTTCCCAAATTTCGGGCCTTCCAGTAGTTTCTTCACTGAAGTCATGGCCTTGTCTCGAAACTCAAACCTGGCCAGGCAGCTCGCAATTTCGGGAACAATCTTGGCCGTGGGATAATCCAGTTGCAGCAGTCTTCCATACTCTGCAACCGCCTCTTCATAATGGCCCAGCTCTTTCAAGGCAAACGCCCCATCCAGGAGGGCCTGCACATTTCCTGAGCCGGAAAGGGTCTTCTGAATCCTCGATATCTCTTCGCCGGAAACGCCTTTCAGACTAGATTCCTTTTCCTTGACGATTTTTTCCTGCACTTCCGTTATTGCCCTCTCGATTTTCTCCTTTTCAGCCTCATCCAGCCCGGAAGGATTGTTCATGATCTTTTCGTAGACCCCCCAGGCTTCCGTAAACAGCCCCATGGAGCAATATACTTCAGCTTCTTTAATCTTCGATTGGATATCCATAGTAATCCCTGTCTTCTGTAATCACCTAATTTCTTCTGAATAAACCTTTGAATTTATCCCGCTTGACCATCTTCTTCATGGCCGGTACAAGCATGTCACAATTCAATCGGACCATAGCCATCGGAGCCGAAGCTCCCGTGATAACAAACAGATACCCGATTTCAGTTTTCCTGATATAGATTCTCCCGTTTTCGTAAAAAACTTCTATTTCCCGGGCGCCCCTCAACGAATGAATAAATAGGGCCCAGGAATCATCGCTCTTCGGTTCACTGCTAAATGACCCAACAAATTCCTTTAATATAAGCTGACCCTCGAACGAAACGAGCATCAACCCTTTCACATCACGCAAATTGAGAAGTTCATCAAAGTGATTGTTCATAGATATATTCAACCGGCAACATCATCCGCTGTTGCCGTCCGTCTCTGCCAGGAGAGTGTGGATCATCCGGTCTCTCGGACATTTGCTGTCCACGGGAATCATGATGGTCTTGTCTCCGGGCAGGAGAATGACGTCCTTTGACGTTCCAATGTCCATGTAGGTAAGGCTTAACGAACCAAATGAAAAGAACTTCCCCATCCTTCCCATCTGTCCCAAAAGCCCGTCCCAGGCATTGTCATGATAGATTTTTCTGACTCCATAGCGCGTCCCGATCTTGCCCATGAGCCTTTTCTTCAACAGCTCCAGTGCAGTCTCTTTTTCCTCTCCCTTCCCTTCTCCCGACGAAACTGCCACCATCTTCTTCGGTTTTTTCCGGGGAACCACCGAGGCCTTTACCTGTTCGTCCTTCAGCCGCATTGCCTCAAGCAGTATCGCCTGCAATTCTCCTTCAATCTTTTTCTCACCGCATCGGCAGATATTTTCAATGGAGAGAGTAACCTCTTCCCAGCTAAAAATATGGTGTGCGGCTTCCTCCCCTTTTACGCCATTTACCCGTGCATCCAGGAGTTCACCATCCCGAAAAAAAAGAACACCCCTTTTTCCGGACGTCCTGTCCGCCAGCCGGATCGTGCACGTCTTTTGCTCCATTTCAATAAGCTGCAGAAACATCCCGGAACTGACGTTGTGGAGGGTTCCCCCGTCGGCTTCGCGCCGTAACCAGGTAAGAATGAGCTCGGCCAGCATGCTGGTTTTAAAAGGCTTCGCAATATATCCTACAGCACCGCCCTCGTTTGCCAGCCTCTCCATCTCTGTGGTGCTGTACCCGGTCATGACGATAACCGGTATATCGGGGTAAACCTCCATGACATGCGCGAGGAGGCCAAATCCATCGGTGTTGGGCATCTTCAAATCTGTCACCACCAGGGAGATATCATCCCGAGCAAGTTTCTTGATCGCATCCTCTCCATTTCCGGCAGTCATAATTGCGAAGACTTCATTGTATCTGGTAAGTCCCTGTTGAAGAGAATAGAGCACCTCCTGCTCGTCATCTACAAGGAGGACATTTCTTCTCATATACCTCTCCCGATTCCTTCATCATTTCCTGCTCCTTGTCCTTGAATGGAACTCTTTCTGCCTTTATCTCCTTCGACGCAATCTTTCCATGGACAGCCGTATGCTCTCCTGCATACGCCCGATGGCTTCACCCAGGTCTCCGATTTCGTCCTTGGATCGGATCTCTAATTCTTCATCAAGGGCGCCGAGACTTATCTGTTCCGCCAAAAGGGTCAATGATTTGATTCTCTTCGTCAAGGCATGACCGTACCACAGCACGATCAACGCAATGAGCACCAGAGTGCTCCCCAGTATCACAAACACTGCCTTCTTCGTATTGGCACTGATCACTCCTGCCTTTTTCTCCAGGCCCTTTACCTCTTTTGTGAATTCATCAAGATATGTTGTGGCGGCTATCACGAAAGAAGTGTTCCCGACAGGAGTGCAGACCATAAATTTGTCCCGTATTTTCCGGTCCTTGTCCTGCCACCGATAGTATCCTTGGGACTCCTTCCCCCCCTTGACCCCTGCAAATACCTTCCAAAAACCGGGAAACGCTTTCCCCAGGGGTTTTTTGAGCTTACTCATATCAATGCCGATTATTTTGGGATTCACATGGGCCCAGGTTCGCCATACTCCGCCGCTGTCCGGCAGCTGGTAAAGCGCAGTGTACCCGGTGACACCAACCTTTTGAACAGCAATTTTCCGAAACTCCTCATCCTGCAGGAAGTTCTCTTTCTTGAGCTTCCGGTGACTGTTTAAATAGAGGAGCACTTGAGACGCAACCGACTTCGCTTTTTCCTTGATAATGTCTTCCGCGAGATGGGTTACCACCTGGCTGCTTTCGCTGGTAATAAGTGCCGTCAGTTGATCCAGCTGTCTGATGTAAAGCAATCCAGCAGCGACCACGAGGATGACCGGTACGAGAAAAAAGAGGATGATCATTTTTGCCCTTAAGCCGAAGCGACGTGACCGCTGCGCATTGAGGCTCGCGAGTTCGGCCTTAACGGTCTCCGTCCCGATCGATTCTGCAGCCGGTGTTTCATCGTTCCCGGACCCGGGCCATTCCGAGTCAGCTCCTGTCCCATCCATACGATCCGATTTCGAGATATCAAAAACGTGTCCGCACGCCTTACAACGGACCTTGGCGTGGGGACTCTTGATTTTCGTCGGATCTATCCGATACCTTCTCCCACATTCCTCACAAAAGATGATCATTGCTATTCCCCTTTTTTTCCTTCAAGTTCACCTATCACGAGAGAATCCAACAATTGCTCTCTTGCCCTCTCTCCCGAATCAAATACCCATCTCCTTCATTTTCTTGACCATGATCTGCCTGAAAGTGATTCCCTTTTCTTTTCGCCGAATCTGCCTTGCAAGCAGGTCTACCAACTCTGCCACCAGCGGCACGGGAAAACTTGATATCCGTTTCCCAAGATCAGCTGCCGTGTCCTCGATCAGGATTCCGGAGATGGGGCCCACCGCAAGGGAAAGCTGTGCGTTCAGATAATCAAAGAATTCTGGGGGCAAGACGGAAACCTGCTCCCTGACCCGCTCGACGAGCTGAAGGTGCAGGAGCTTTTCGAGAGCCCCTTTGATCTCGGCCATATCTATTCCGAGTGACTGGGCAATAGCTCCCACATTCCTTTTCCCGTCCAGTTCCATCAGGATGCTGAGCATCTTGCTGTCGAGGGAAAACTCTCCCAGCTCCTTCCGCACGATGCGTCTGAAAATCATCCCACCAATATTGTTTGCATCTATCCCTTGCACCATGTTCCCAACGGATTATTTCTTGCCTTTCCGCCCTAATTTGTGTTTAGGCGCGTTCTTGTCATCACGCAATCCCTGGATTTCTTCCCTCAGGGCTTTGAATTCTGATTGGATAAGCGCCTTTATTTCATTCAGCGCCGCCACGACGGTCTCGGGAATTTGCTGCCCATCTTCCATATCGATGGAAACATCCTTCCCTTCCACCAGTTCAGGGACTCCTTTGCGGGCCTTGCCCTTTACTTCAATAACACCCTTCTGCCCCTGGATCTCTCTTTTCAGGTCCTTGAATCGCTGTACTTCTTCCAGAAGAATGGTCTCTTTTTCAATCTCCTTCACCCCATCAGACGAGAGGACTTCTTCCAATGCAGCGTAAACTGAATTCAGCACGTTAACGGCTTCGGGATTGGCCTTTGCCTTGTATTTCTGGATGTACCTCCCCAGTGAATCGAGCATCTTGAAAAAGGGAGTCAAAATACGGTCACCGTTATAGCTGTTTTTCAACCTGGTGACTTCATCAAGGAAACGGCGCATGACGTCATCAGAAATTTCCCACTCGATGGACAGAATAACGCTTTGCAGTTCTCTTAAAGGAGATGCCTGGGCATCAACATGCTCCTTTTCTGCGTCCGGTGTGCTTTCCCCTTCGATGAAAATCTCATCAAGGCGTTTTTCCACTTCGTCCGTGAGCTTTGCTTTATTCTTTGCCAAGAGTTTTCTCCTATTTGAATTCTTTTTCCAGAGCAGCCATGGTAAGGGTAATAATCTTCTTGAGGGTCTTGACCACACTATCACCCTGCAAGGCGCTCGCCTCGAATGAAGGGACCTTCAGCCTGCTGTTGAGATCCTTTTCCATTGTCTCGTAAGAAAGGAGAGGAATCCCGTCTCCTGCCAGGTCCCGTTTGTTGTATTGGAAAACCAGGGGAATCTTGAAAATACTCTTCTTGTAAGTCGAAAGATTCTCCTGAAGGTTCTTTACAGAAAGCATGTTGCTCTTCTTCCTCACCTTCATGGAATCTGCGACAAAAACCACGCCATCCACCCCCCTCAGAACCAGCCTCCTCGTCGCGTTGTATTTCACCTGTCCGGGAACCGTATAAAGCTGTATCTTGACGTCATACCCCTTGATTTTGCCCATTTCGAACGGGAGGAAATCAAAAAAGAGGGTCCTGTCGCCTTGGGTCTTGATCGCAATCATCTCGGTCTTGATGCGGTCATTGAATTTATTGTAGATGTATTCCAGGTTGGTGGTCTTGCCGCCTCTTCCAGGACCGTAGTAGACGATCTTGACCTGGACTTCTTTTTTCTTCAGGTTGACAAATGCCATGAAAGAATATCCCCCTCAAATATCTCTTTTTCAAGCAATGAAAAGTCCATTGTTATCCCAAGAGGCCCCTTCATGGGCTCAGCTGATGGCCCAGTATACCGGTGATCTCATCGATTGCCTCCGCGACCTTTAATCGCAGGAAGCCCAGCGAAACATCCTCGTCAAAAATGCTGATGAGCAGAAACTCCTTCATCACTTTGCTGAAATGGATACTTTCCTTCTTTCCTTTATGAAAAAGCAGGGAAAACTCATCCTCCCCGATTATCTTGGCCATGGTGCTCACCGCCCCGAAATTCCCTGCCGCCAGGGCCGCCAGGGAATAGATATCGTGCTTCATCTTCCCCGAATCCTGGCTGGCTACGACATTTCCCGCCATATCAATAAGAAAAACACACCTGACCCCTATGTCCATGAAATCTTCTTCCAGGATCCCTTCAATGGCATCAAGCTCCTTTTGATCAAGAACGTACGTCAATGGCCTACCTCCGTCCTGTGTCTAATGACTATGATTTCACCCTGAAAAGAGTATCAACACATCCATTCTGTCTATGCCGCTTGGTGCATTTACATGCAAAGGCGATGCCATTTATACATGGCGGGTTTTCCGCTCCTTCAAGCGCAAGCCCGCGGCATATGAAGGCCCTTTGCGAATGAGAATGCTGTTTGCCTCTCTATTATGTCAATTTTTTGCCACTTTAGCCGCGTGTCTTATGACGCTTCCAACAAAGCCATCAAAATGTAGTACAAAAAAGTATGCGGTTGACGGGTCCAATCAAAATATGAGAAAATAGTTTTTCTGATGCGAGCTGATCTTTCCCGTTTCATGGCAAAGGCCCTGCAGGAGGCCGACGATGCATTTCAACGAGGAGAAGTGCCTGTCGGCGCCGTGCTTGCGGAGATGGACGGTCGGATCATCGCGACTGCCGGTAATCGCACCATCGAGCTGAATGATCCAACAGCCCATGCTGAGATCCTTGTACTCCGGCGCGGGGCAGCCCTTCGAGAAAATTACCGGCTGAACGACTGTATCCTGGTGGTTACCGTCGAGCCCTGTCTCATGTGCATGGGAGCTATCATCCATGCTCGCATCAACCACCTCGTTTTTGGGGCTTTGGACCCCAAGTGGGGTGCTGGAGGATCGCTCTATGACATTCCCAATGATCCCAGATTGAACCATCACATCGGGGTCACATCGGGAATCCTTGAAGAGGACTGCAGGCGGCTGATGCAGGATTTTTTCAAAATGCGCCGATGACAAAAATGGTCTGACGGAGAGGTACCGAAGTGGTCGTAACGGGGTCGACTCGAAATCGACTTGTCCCGTGAAGAGCGGGGCACGTGGGTTCGAATCCCACCCTCTCCGCCAATAAAATATGAGCCGGTTTCAAAATGGCCAATTTTGTTCGAGGTCAAGTCGAAGATCCCGGACTTGGGGCGGGAAAGGTGAAAATTTTAACCACAGGAATATAGATTGATATTTCGAAGATTAAAATTTTCGCCTGCTGACAAATCCCGCTCATCGGGGACGCAGAGATCGGGCAAAAGGGGGCGTTTTGAAACTGACTCAGGAAAATCATTTGACAGGGAGACCCCATAAACACTATCTTGTGCCCATCCATAACTATCTTTGAGCACAATGTGTTTCCAATCCAGAAATGCCAGACTATTGTGGAGAGATGTCCGAGCTGGCCGAAGGAGCGCGACTGGAAATCGCGTGTACCACCAAAAGTGGTACCGAGGGTTCGAATCCCTCTCTCTCCGCCACCCCGTAACCGTTCACGGGTTCCTTTTGGCACCCAGGCAATAGACCCAAGGTTCAAATGACCTACGAAGTATTAGCAAGGAAATGGCGTCCCCAGGGTTTTGAGGACGTTATTGGCCAGGAACACGTTACCCAGACGTTAGTCAACGCCATCAAGGCGGGCAGACTTGCCCACGCCTACCTCTTTTCCGGTCCCAGGGGAATAGGCAAGACATCAGTGGCAAGAATCCTCGCGAAGGCCATTAACTGCGAGAAGGGCGAACCGGGGAAACCCTGTAACCGGTGTCAGTCCTGCAAAGAAATTACGGATGGGTCATCCGTCGATGTCCAGGAAATAGATGGCGCTTCCAACCGGGGTATCGATGAAATCAGGGAACTCCGGGGAAATATCAATTATATGCCTTCGTCAAGCAAGTATCGCGTTTACATCATCGACGAAGTTCATATGCTCACCCTGCCTGCTTTCAACGCCCTGCTGAAGACCCTTGAGGAGCCACCACCCCATGTGAAGTTCATTTTCGCCACCACTGAACCTCACAAGGTACCCGTGACGATCCTGTCCCGATGCCAGCGTTTCGACTTCAAGAGAATCCCGCTTTACAAGATTGTCGAGCATCTCCAAAACATCTCCCGCGAGGAAGGTATTGAGATCAGTAAGGCCGGCCTTTCTTTGATTGCAAAAGAGGCTGACGGAGGGATGAGGGATGCTGAAAGCCTCCTGGACCAGGTGGTCTCCTTTGCCGGAACAACGGTGGAAGACAGGCAGATCACTGATATCCTGGGAATCATAGACCGGGAAATTCTTTTTCGGCTCTCCGGCTCCATCATCGAAGGAGATATGAAAGAATGCCTGGAGATCGTGGATCAGGTCTACAATTACGGGTATGACATGAAAGCGTTCTACCGGAGCCTCATGCAGCAGTTCAGGGATCTGCTTATCAGCTCCATATCCCAAGGCAGTGACCTCATGGAAATCTCCGAGAACGACCGGGAAAGGGCCAAAGACCAGGCTGAAAAGGCCGGCCGGGAACGGCTTCAGATTACACTGAATTTTCTCATGAAACACGAAGAGAACCTGCGGTTCACCACCCACCCCCGCCTCCTGCTTGAAGCCATCATGCTCCAATTGTGTCAGTTGAGGGCCTTCCTCTCCTTCGGGGAAATCATCGACAGGGTGGAAGGGCTGGAAAAAATGCTCTCAGGCGCCCCCGCGCCCGTTGTTTCTTCGGATATCCCGAGCCTTTCTGAACCCGCGGCCGATTGGCACAGGAAAGGGATCGAAGGCGCACCCGGCGACCAGCAGGACTCCTCCGGGAAAGGCGAGTGGCAAAGGTTCCTCGCGTTTGTTTCTTCAAAAAACCGGCCCATGTCCAAGGTCTTGGAAGGATGGGAGCTCGCGCGTCTATCAGAGGACGTCCTGGAGTTGAAAAAAGGCAACCGATCCTTTTCCGCAGCCTACTTCGACGATGATGAAAATCTCGACCAGCTTCGCGCTTGCTGCAGGGAGTTCTTCGAGCAAGAACTCCGCATCAGCCTCCTGGGAAACGCAAAACCCGCAGACCATGACAAAACGTTTTCGCCAGCCAAGGCCAAAAAAAATGATAAGGGACCGCAAAAGGATTTTCCGTCTCCGGTGCAGGACATTCTCGACGTCTTTCAAGGTGAAATCACCAACGGAGAATCACCGCGAAAGCCGGTAT
>CAZJRD010000069.1:0-17438 GCA_964548365.1 uncultured Desulfobacteraceae bacterium
ATTAAAATTTGAGCATAACGACGATATCGGGCAAAATAGCCATTTATTGATGGGCGTTAGTGAACATTCCCTTTTCATAAATAACCTTTTGTTTGGCGTTCTGGAGAAGGGCGGTAACCCGTTTCGGCTCGGTATTCACCAGGTCCCAATGCAGTGCCGAATCGTTGAACCCCAGTTCCTTTTTTTTCTCCTTGGTGAGTTTCTGGGGTTCGCCGTCAAAGGTGTCTGAATAGGATGCTCCCACCGCCAAATGACAGTTTCCCTCTTTTCCTCCGAAGTTTTCATCAAAAAGGGTATTTGCCATGAACCGGTTGATGCGGGAAAAGCGCTTATCCGTCAGGGAAAACTCGCCGACCCGTTTTGCGCCGGGATCCATGGAAAGTTGTTTGGCCGCAAAATCCCTTCCCTTTTCAGCCTCAATAGCAACGACGGAGCCTCTCCTGAAGGTCAGCCGAACCCCCTTCACATAATTTCCGCTTCGGAAAGACGGCAGGTTGGCATAATACACCCCTTCGGTCCCGCGCCAGTCAGGAGAAAGAAAGATCTCGAAGCTTGGGATATTGTGCCCGGATATGCCCACCCATTTTCGTTTTTCACCCGGTCTGATCTTCAAGTCTATATTTCGGGACTCAACGTGAAGCTCTTTCACTTCCAAACTGTTCAGCCATTCCTTGATCCGGATCGCCTTCCGGTGAATGGATTTCCATTCCCCGACCGGATCCGGCTTGTCCAGATAGCACGCCCGTACTATCTGGTTTGCGTACTGGCGTGTGGTCAATCCGGCCTGTTTTGCCAGTTCATCCGTGGGCATCATGCACAACGTCCAGCCGAACATCCCGAAATCCTCGCGCTCCTGCAGGATATCCCGCAAATATTTGCGTGCCACTGCTGCCTTGCCGATCCTCCGGGGGTCGATATCACTCAAGTGGGTCAATGATTCCGGGGCAAGAAGCGATATGGTGCCATGCAGGTTTTCGCAGAGTTTCCTCTCTCCCGGTGCCACAAACGCAAGCTGCCTGGCGTTTGCTTTCCCGTAGAAATTATGCTCCATCAGGGGAGTCAGACCTCCCCGTAGAACAGGATTGAGTCCCATATCCAGAAGCCTGCCCTGGAGGATTTCCGCCAACGCAACCGCGGGGCCATCATACCGTACCAGGACAATATCACCGTGCCTGTATTTTTCCGCGCGGGCCGTCCGCAGGCCCCACAAAAGCACAGCAGCATATTTTCCCAGCTTTTTCCCGGTAATCATTATTCTCCCCCTGTCATACCCGTATCATAGAAGTTTTCAATGCCTTTCCAGAAATCTGACTTCTCACGGTGCCGTTTACATAGAGCCCAAGCCCTACCACCCGTTTTTCATCGAGCTTCAAAATTACATATCCCTGATCAAACTCAAGGTCAAGGGAAAGGCCCTCCCCTTCCAGGAGACGAAAGAGCTGCGCTTCACTGATGATAAGGACCGCCTTGGCTGCGGAGCATCCGAATATCTGAATAAACCGGGTGGTGGGTTTCAGGAATTGCCCCACTTTCTGAAACGCCTTCATGCCCATTCTTGAGATTTTCAGGCGCGAGACAGCGGTTAACTGCGGAGTGTTCCTGAAGATCCACCAGCTTTTTTTCTTCCTGAAAAACAGGAACTCTTTAAATTCACCACGCGCAATACCGAAGCGGTCCTTCAGGTAGGTCAGGAGAAAGTCTCGCTCAGCAGGCTTTGCCAATCCCGGCCAGGAAGAATCCCACCGAGTCAACGCGATGGGGGTAAAATCTGACAGTCCTTCCAAGTTCTTCTCCATAGGTTTCATTCCTCCAGCCGGAAAGCCCCGGTTCAAAAGGAAGATCAATGTCAAGGGGAAAAAGGTCCGCATCACACTCGTGCAAAAGGTGTGCAACAACCGCCTCATTTTCTGCAGGGTTGTAGGTGCAGGTCGCGTACACCATCTTCCCACCCGGTTGCAGCAGTTGATAACCGCGGAGGAGGATTTTTTTCTGGAGCTCCGGAAGCAGATCTTTTTCCTTTGTCTCCCGGTACGCGAAATCGGACCTGATCTTCCTGAATCTTCCCTCTCCGGAGCAGGGCACGTCCGCCACGACAAAATCGAATTGCTGCTTCAGGGGAAACTCCTGTGCCTGGTAGGCCGTCACCACCGCGTTCAAAACCCCTAGCCTTGTCAGGGTATTCCCCAGGGGAATATGGCGGTTCCGATAAAGTTCATTGGCAACGATCAGCCCGGTGTTTCCCATGAGTTGGGCAAGGTGCGAGGTCTTTCCCCCGGGGGCCGCGCACAGGTCCAGGACAAGGGAGTCAGGTTCCGGATGCAAGGCCAGGGACACGAGACACGAAGTCAATGCCTGGGGATGGATGTGGCCCATGAAGTATTCCAGGGCATTTCCGGGAGAAGCAAGATTTCCAACGGTATAGAGCGTATCATCACTAGTGAGGCTTTTCTGGAGTAATGCCCCTTTCTGCGTCAGGGACGATACCACTTGCCCGGGATTCGCCTTTACTGTATTGACGCGAACGTGCGTGGGAAGGGGCTTCAAGATGCTTTGCTGGAAGGAATCAAAGTCGGGGATGAAGTCACTGTATTGTTCAAAGATATCACGCAAAATAGCCCTTTATGGACAGGCACTCTCTACTTCCCGATGACATGCTTCGCAATCACTTTTCGCTGGATTTCCGAGGTGCCTTCATAAATGGTGAAGACCCGGGCATCCCGATAATACCGTTCCACCGGGTATTCCTTGATGTATCCATATCCCCCGTGAATCTGGAGGGCCTGGTAGGCGACCTTGTTGGCCATTTCAGAAGCAAAGACCTTTGCCATGGAAGCAGCCGCGGAAAAATTTTCTCCCCTGTCTCTCATTGCCGCAGCATTAAACGTGAGCAGTCTCGCCGCCTCGATCTGCGTGGCCATATCAGAAATCATCCACCGGATACCCTGGAACTGCGAGATGGGCCTGTTAAACTGAACGCGCTCCCGGGCGTAATTTACTGCCGCATCAAGGCAGGCCTGGGCCAATCCGACAGACTGAGACGCAATGCCGATCCTCCCGCCGTCCAGGGAAGCCATGGCAATAACAAACCCATCGCCCTCCTGCCCGAGAAGGTTTTCGGCAGGAACCCGGCAGTCTTCGAAAACAAGTTCAGTGGTGTCTGAACCCCGAAGCCCCATCTTGTCCTCTTCCTTTCCCACGGAGAATCCCGGGGTACCCTTTTCTACCACAAACGCACTGATTCCCTGGTGTTTTCTCTCCCGGTCAGTGTAGGCAGTCACCACAACGACGTCGGCATGTTTTCCACTGGTGATGAACATTTTGGTGCCGTTTATGATGTAGCTGTCTCCATCTCTTACTGCCCGTGAACGCTGACCTGCAGGGTCTGATCCCGCGCTTGATTCAGTGAGGGCAAAGCATCCCAGTTTCTTTCCCGCCGCGAGGGGTTTTAGATAGTGTTCCTTCAAATAATCGGAACCAAAAAGATAGACAGGTCCACAGGCCACAGAATTGTGCACGGACATGATAACGGCGGTAGCCGCACAGGCATACGCCACTTCCTGAAGGGCCACGGAATAGCTAACCGTGTCAACACCGGCGCCATTGTATTCCGGTGGGACATTCATCCCCATAAGACCCAGCTCCCCCATTTGTTTCATGTTTTCCGCAGGGAACTCCTTGGTGACATCTCGCTCCGCGGCTGTGGGTAGCAGGACATCGCGCGCGAAATCGCGGACCATTGTCTGAATCATTCTCTGTTCTTCGGTCAGATGGTAAGCCATATCCTTTTCTCTTTCTACTCACGTTCGCATTTATTTCTAGTTTTGATAAATCGCGTAATTCTTCCCTCTTTATCTGATCAATATCGAAACAGAATCTCTACCACAGAGTCACTGAGGACAAAGTAACACCGCACGGATCATGAATAACTCTGCTATGGTGTATAAAGGACGACGATCAACTCCGCCTTTTCAGTGCTGAGGTTCTTGAGCCTGTGTACGATGGATGAGTTAAAATGAACACATTCACCGGGCCCAAGCTCGTTCTTATTCTCCCCCACCTTGACTTCAATCTTTCCCACCAGCACATAAATGAATTCCTCACCAACATGCTGGTAGCTCACGCCCTTGTGATGAGATTTAGGGTCTATGAAGACCTTGAAGGCCTTCAGGTGCTTATGCCTCGCTTCCGGGGTCAGGGTTTCATAGGTATAATCTTCTGTTCTTCTTTGATAATCGTCTGCAGATTTCTTGCTCGCACGGCTCTTTTCTTCCTGGAGAAGGAGGCTTGAATCAATTTCCAGGGCCCTTGACAGCTGGAGAAGAACCGCCACAGGAGGGATCACTTCTCCTTTTTCAATCTTCGAGATATACTGCGTCGCGAGGCCGGTCTCGTTGGCCATGTGTTTCAGGGTGAGCTTTTTTTCACGCCGAAGCTTTAAAAGCCTTTTTCCGATGGGTTTCCGCGTTTTTCTTGCAGGCATCACCTTTCTCCTTTCTCGCAGCACAAGAACCCAGGATAGAGAAGTCTGAATTCCGGCTCCTGAATATATTAATGTGTAATATTAATCATGATGTATATAATATTGATATAAATATCATTTATCTCTATCGTATTTAATAACTTTCCAGATCTGAATGCAGAATGCGACTAACATCACAAGGCTGATCAGGATAATCAGGTTCGACGCAAAAAAGGTCAATACAAAGGAGAAGGGATCCGTTAGGGTGTACGCGGAAATGAGCACGTGGACCCCGAAAGACACAAAAAAAAGGGCCGCGAGAATAAAGACAATCTGTCGTATCCACCAAAAAGCTATTGTCATGCGCACGCCCAAGGAAGTCCAGTCCGAGGGAGACATCAATCTCCCGGTTTTATTTCAAACCCGGATTGCAACAGGTTGTCGCAGGCACTGTAAGGATCAAGTTTTCCTGATGCCACGGATTCCACGGCTTCATCAAAATCACCGGTATCAATCACCCTCTCGAGGACAACCTCGATGAGCCGCTGTTTCACCATATCGACCAGTTCCTCACGTGCTTTTTCCTTTTTTCTCCTGAAAAAAAGGCCTTCGGTGCTCGCTTGGAGGTATTTCTTGTGGTTTTCAATTTCTTCTAAGAGATCGGTGACCCCTTTATCAAAGACTGCCTGGATCTTGATAATGGGTGGTTTCCATCTCCCGCCCTCATATTTCTTTTGATCCATGTCGATCATCAGCCTGAGATCACTGAGGGTCTTGTCTGATCCTTCCCGTTCCGCCTTGTTTATCACAAAGATATCGCCGACCTCCAGGATACCGGCCTTGATAGCCTGAATGTCATCGCCCATGCCGGGGATAACCACGATGACCGTGCTGTGGGCGCTCTTTACCACATCCACTTCATCTTGCCCTACTCCCACGGTTTCAACAATAACCACGTCCTTGCCCATGGCATCCAGGACATCAATGGCACTCCGGGTCGACTGGGTAAGCCCACCGAAATGCCCGCGGGTCGCAAGGGAACGGATAAAAACACCGTCGTCCAGGCTGTGCCGCTGCATTCGAACGCGGTCACCGAGGATCGCGCCTCCGCTGAAGGGGCTCGTAGGATCCACTGCGAGGACGCCTACGGTTTTCCCGTTTTCCCTCAGATGCCCAAGCATCTGGTCCACCAGTGTGCTCTTTCCCACTCCTGGCGCACCAGTAATTCCGATGATGTATGCCTTGCCCGTATGGGGATAAATGTCTTTCAGCACTTCGCGGATCCCGGGCATGCCGTCATCAATATCCCGGATCAAGCGCGCTACCGCGCGGATATCCCCGGAGATGACTTTTTCAGCTATTGGATTCATCACAGTTCTCGTTGTAAGATTTCAGTTTCAAGAAACCCCCCTGGGATGTACATTCTCCTTCACCCAGGCGGTTATTTCGTCAAGGGGGGTCCCCGGTGTAAAGATTTCTTTGACACCGGCATTTTTCAGCTTCAGGATATCTTCGTCAGGAATAATGCCTCCTCCACAGACCTCGATATCCTCCGCCCCCTTCTCCTCGAGCAATTCAATGACACGGGGGAAAAGGTACATATGAGCACCCGCGAGGCTGGAAAGTCCAAGCATGTCCACATCTTCCTGTATGGCCGCCTCAACGATCTCCTCGGGGGTCTGATGAAGGCCGGTATATACCACTTCAAATCCCGCGTCACGATATGCTCTGGCAATAATACGGGCCCCACGGTCATGCCCGTCCAGACCCGGTTTTGCCACCATCACTCTCAGTTTACGTTTGTGCTTCATATACAAATCCTCTCCACTTCTCCTTATGCCTTCTTCCTTACGCCCTATGCCTTACACCTTATGTCTGGGGCGAGCTTAATATATTCCCGGATCCCGGTACTCACCATAGGCCCTGCGAAAGACGTCACAAACTTCCTGGAGCGTTGCATGAGCCTTGACTGCTTCTATGATCGGCTCCATCACATTCCTGGTTCCTGTGCAGGCCTCTCCCACTTTTTCCAGAGCCTCGGTGACTTTCTTGTTATCCCGGTCGTTCTTGACCCGTTGGGTCTTTTCTATCTGGAGCCGTTCCAGCTCTTCGTCTATTTCCAGGATTTCAACAGGAATATCTTCCTCTGTCACATGTTTATTCATTCCCACCACGATCCGATCCAGATCATCAATCTGCCGTTGATAGTGGTACGCGGCATCGGCAATTTCCTGCTGGGGATAATTTTTTTCGATGGCCGAAAGCATGCCGCCCATGTCATCTATCTTCTGGATGATCTCAGAGCCTTGTTTCTCCATCTGATTTGTCAGGGCCTCCACAAAATAGGACCCACCAAGGGGATCAATGGTATTAGCCACACCTGATTCCTCTGCAATGATCTGCTGGGTTCTCAGGGCAATGGTCGCGGCCTCTTCAGTGGGAATTGCCAGTACTTCATCCAGCGAATTGGTATGCAGTGACTGGGTTCCTCCCAGCACCGCGGCCAGTGCCTCGAGAGCGGTCCTGACCACGTTGTTATACGGTTGCTGTGCAGTCAGGGAACAGCCTGCGGTCTGGGTGTGGAAGCGAAGCCACCATGAGCGAGGATTTTTCGCCTTGAACCGCTCCTTCATGATTTTGGCCCACATGCGCCTTGCCGCTCGAAGCTTGGCGATTTCCTCGAAAAAATCCAAGTGGGAATTGAAAAAGAAAGAAAAACGCGGCGCAAAGTCATCCACATTGAGCCCGCGTTCGATTGCCGCCTGGGTATACGCAATCCCGTCCGCAATGGTGAATGCCAGTTCCTGAACAGCGGTAGACCCAGCCTCCCGGATATGGTATCCGCTGATACTGATGGTATTCCAGTTAGGGACTTCCCTGGTGCCGAATTCCACGGTATCAGTGATGATACGAAGGGAGGGTTCAGGGGGGCACATAAAGGTTTTCTGCGCTATGAATTCCTTGAGCATGTCATTCTGGATAGTCCCGCCCAGGACACTGCGATCGATACCACGGTTTTCCGCCATGGCAATGTACATAGCCCAGATGACGGCCGCCGGGGGATTAATGGTCATGGACGTGGTTATTTTGTCAATGGGAAGACCGGCAAAAAGATCTTCCATATCCACCAGTGTGTCAATGGCGACCCCGCACTTTCCGCACTCTCCTCTCGCCTTGGGGGAGTCTGTGTCGTATCCCATGAGTGTTGGCATGTCAAAAGCGGTAGAAAGTCCGGTCTGCCCTGCTTTCACCAGATGGTGGAACCGGAGGTTGGTATCGGAGGCCGATCCCAGCCCTGCAAACATGCGCATGGTCCATAGACGGCCACGGTACATGGAAGGCTGAACACCCCTGGTAAAGGGGAACTGGCCGGGAAAAGCCAGGTCTCTCATGAAATCGTGGTCCTTCACGTCCTCCGGGGTGTAAATTTTCTCGATTTCCTGGTCGGACACGGTTGAAAACCGCTTGAGGCGTTCCGGTTTACATGCGAACACATCCTTGCAAGTTTCATCCCACGCCTCTTTCCCCTTTTGGATCTCCTCAAAGATCCTTTTGTTAAATGTCAATGCCATAGGTCACCTCCTGACAAGTGCTAACGCTATCTTCCCCGGACGAGGTTTCTGGCAATAACCAGACGCATGATCTCGTTGGTGCCTTCGTAGATTTGACAGATCTTGGCATCCCTCATGTGACGCTCCATAGGATACTCTTTGCAGTAGCCGTATCCTCCCAGTATCTGGACGCCTTCTATTGCGGCCTGCATAGTTACGTCCGACGCATACATCTTGGCCATCGCAGCCGCCTTTTCATACGGTTTATTGTGGTCTTCAAGCCAGGCAGCCCGGAGGGTCAGCAATTCAGCGGCATCCATCTCCGTGGCCATATCCGCGAGTTTCCACTGGATTGCCTGGAATGAAGTGATGCTCTTTCCAAACTGTTCCCTGGTCTTGGCATATTCCAATGACTCTTCCAGGACCGCACGTCCGATTCCTACCGCCTGGGATGCAATCCCGATGCGGCCTCCGTCAAGGGTTGTGAGCATCTGCTTGAACCCCTCTCCCTCCTGTCCGAGGAGGGCTTCTCCCGGCACCCTGGCGTCTTCGAAGACCAGTTCTGCCGTCCCAGAAGCCAGGATGCCCAGTTTGTCTTCTACGCGTCCTACCTTGAAACCGGGGGTGTTTTCCAGGTCTATCACAAATGAAGTAATTCCTTTGTAACCTGCGTCCCTATCAGTTATCGCCGCCAACACAGTATATCGAGAGACATTGCCGTTTGTAATAAATTTCTTCTCTCCGTTCAAAACCCATTCATCGCCATCCCGGACGGCCATAGTACGCATCCCTTTCGGGTCTGATCCTGCGTTTGCCTCGGTAAGGCCATAGCAACCCAGGAAATCACCCGACGCGCACGGGGTGAGGTATCTCTTCTTCTGTTCATCTGTGCCGTAGGCCATCACCGGAAAGCAATACAGGGAATTGTTCACGGACATGATAACCCCGGTAGAAGCACAGGCCTTGGATACTTCAATCAGGCCGAGGGAATAGCTCACATTGTCCATGCCGCCCCCGCCGTACTCCTCGGGCACGGCTATTCCCAGCATTTTCAGCTCAGCAAGTTGTTTAACGATGGCGGCGGGATGTTCATGTTTCTCATCAAGTTCAGCGGCTTTGGGCTTGATCTCGGTCTCGGCGAATCGCCGGGCCATGTCACGCACCATCTGTTGCTCTTCAGTCAGCTCAAAATCCATAGTGCCTAATTTCCTCCTTTGAATTCCGGTTTCCTTTTTTCCAGGAAAGCCGACATCCCTTCCTTTCCATCCGGGCTCGCCATGCACATGGCAAAGGCATCGGCCTCCAGAAAACAGCCTGAAGTGAGATCCACATCAAAGCCACGGTCTATGCAATGTTTCACGCCGCGCATGGATACCCTGCCCTTGGAGGCAAGAAGGCGGGCGGTTTTCATCGTTTCTTCCCAGAGGTTTTCCGGAGGAAATACCTTGTTGACCAGGCCTATTTCTTTCGCTTCCGTTGCGTTGATCATGGCGCCGCTCATGCACAGTTCCTTGGCCATTGCCTTCCCAACAAGCCTGGAGAGCCGCTGGGTCCCTCCAAAGCCGGGGATGATCCCGAGGTTAATCTCCGGCTGGCCGAACTTGGCCGTTTCCGATGCGTAAATAAAATCACACGCCATGGATATCTCGGTGCCGCCACCCAGGGCAAAGCCGTTGACACAGGCCATGACCGGGATCGGCAGCTTTTCAAGGCGAAGAAGGAGGCTTTGGCCCTCCCTTGAAAATTTCCTGCCTTCCAGGGGGCCCAGATTGACCATGTGGGAGATATCGGCTCCCGCCACGAACGCCTTATCCCCTTCTCCCGTCAGGATGAGGACCTTTGTATCCGGATCAGATTCGATGCTGTCAAGGGCGTCGTTCACCTCGACAAGCACATCGGGGTTGATGGCGTTCAACGCCTTTGGCCGGTTGAACTTGATGACCGCCACATTCCCGTCTTGCTCAAAAATGATGTTTTCATATGCCATGATTTACTCCTCTTGCACAGGTTTCAGTGTTCCCCATTCCGCATTCCCACTTCCGCCTTCAAATCAGGCCTTCTCCAGTACGGTTGCCATGCCTTGGCCGCCGCCGATGCAGAGGGAGGCAAGTCCCAGTTCATACCCTTCTCTCTGCATTTCGCTGACCAGGGTCACAATGAGGCGGGCGCCGGTGCAACCGATGGGATGGCCGATGGAAATCCCACTTCCCAGGACATTCGTCTTGTCAGGGTCACATTTCAGTTCCCGCATGCAGGCAATTGCCTGTGACGCAAAGGCTTCATTGAGTTCAATAGTCCCGAAGTCATTGATCTCAAGCTTTTCTTTGGCCAGGATTTTTCGGACCGCCGGGATAGGCCCCAGGCCCATAAAGGCAGGATCAACGCCCGCGGACGTGGATGCTCTCACCTTCGCCAGGGGTTTCAGCCCCATCTCGTCGGCCTTTTCTGCCGACATGAGCAGGAGAGCTGCAGCCGCATCATTTATGCCCGAGGCGTTTCCCGCGGTGACTGTGCCGTCTTTTTTGAACGCAGGGCGGAGCTTCGCCATTTTTTCCACACTGGTGTCCATGGGGCGCTCGTCCGTATCAAACAGTACCGGGTCTCCCTTCCGCTGGGGGATGGGGACAGGAACGATCTCGTCGTTGAAAAGTCCTTCAGTGATAGCGGCCCTGGCGCGTTGATGGCTCAGGGCACCCAGTTCGTCCTGTTCCGCCCTGGAAATGCCGTATTTTTCCGCGATATTTTCCGCGGTGATGCCCATGTGATACCCGTAGAAAATCTCGAAAAGGCCGTCAAACACCATCAGGTCAACAAGTTCTTTGTTATTCATCCTCGCACCCCATCGTGCCGCAGGGAGGGCGTAGGGGATCATGCTCATGTTTTCCATTCCGCCTGCCAGGATAATATCAGCCTCCTCATAGCGAATGGCCTGGGTGGCCAGGGCAACCGCCTTCATGCCAGACGCGCATACCTTGCTCACGGTAAATGCCGGTGTTTCCTTGGGAATCCCGGCCTTGATCATTGCCTGGCGGGTGACGTTCTGCCCCTGTCCAGCGCCCACAACATTTCCCATGACCACTTCGTTTATCTCAACAGGCTGCAAAGATTTATCATAATCATGCCCTTTCTTTTCCAGGTCGATCATGCCCAGCCCTTTGAGGCTGTCTGGTTCATACTGGGTAAGGAATGAAGTCGCAACAGGCCTGAGGCCTGCTTTTTTGAGTGTTTCCTTAAGGACGAGGGCACCGAGATCCACCACAGGCACAGATTTCAGACTTCCCCCAAAAGATCCTACCGGGGTTCTTGCTCCAGCTACTATTACCACATCTCTCATCGTATCTTTCCTCCTTTGTTGTTAAAACACAATATCTCTATGGATTATTCCCTTACGCCTTATACCCTACGCCTTAAGCCTATCGGAAACGGTGCCTTTCCGTCAGTAGCGTCAATAAAATTTTCCCACCCTTATTTTTTGAACCGATACTCTCATCCTTCATTGTAGACTATCAGTGTCACGGCTTCACCGCCCCCGAGGCAGAGTGTGGCCTCACCAACCTCCGCACCGCTTTCCTTCATGGCATAGATGAGGGTTGTCAGGACCCTGGCTCCGCTCGCCCCGATGGGATGCCCCAGGGCCACGGCGCCGCCGTGCACGTTGACACGATCCGAATCAATGCCCAGCTCCCGGTTGATGGCCACGGATGATGAGCTGAAGGCCTCGTTGATTTCATGGAGATCTATATCGCCGATGTTGAGTCCGTCCTTGGCGAGCACCTTTGGAATAGAGTAAATAGGTGCAACAAGCACATACTTCATGTCTATTCCCGAGGCTCCCTGGGCACCGACCCGGACCAGGGGCTTGCATCCCAGGCTCTCAGCCCGTTCCCGCGACATGAGCACCAGGGCTGAAGCCCCGTCGCTTATTTTTGACGCATTTCCCGCTGTGACCATTCCGTCTTTCTTAAACGCCGGACTCAGGCGTGCGAGGGCTTCGGCGCTGGTCTTGGGTTTTCTATAGGGGATCTCGTCCGCTTCAAATATTTTCGGGTCTCCTTTGCGCACCGGGACCTCCACCGGAACGATTTGCGGTCTGAATGCCCCTTTTTCAATTGCATCCCACGCTTTTTCATAAGACCGCAGGGTAAAAGAATCCATGTCTTCCCTGGTGACATTATATTTTTCCGCAACCAGTTCCGCGCTCATTCCCATGTGAAAATCATTCACGTGATCCCAGAGCCCGTCATGCACCATCCCGTCAACAATGGCATCGTTGTTCATGCGGTAGCCTGTACGGGCCTTCTTGAGCATATACGGACACAGATTCATATTTTCCTGGCCGCCCGCTACCACAACATCGGCATCGCCACATTTTATGGCTTGTGTTCCAAGCATGACGGCCTTGAGGCCCGACCCGCACACCTTGTTCACCGTCAAGGCGCCCACCTCCCACGGGAGACCTGCCCGAACCAGGGACTGCCTGGCAGGGTTCTGCCCCAGGCCGTGCGGGAGCACAGATCCCATAATGACTTCATCCACATCCTCTTTTCCTATACCGGCCCGCGAAATCGCTTCCGCGATGACCTTTGCACCCAGGTCCGTAGCTGAGACGGTCTTCAATGAACCACCGAAGTCCCCTATCGCCGTCCTGCAGGCGCTGACAATCACCACATCTCTCATATCTTACCCCTTTCCGTCCAGATGCTTTCAATGCAGCTTCTTTCAGCCCGAAAAAGAATAACCTTCAGGCTACAACTTCTGCACCCTCTCTAATTGGAACTGTGTCCATCAACAAATGAGATAGTTTGTCCGAGATCAAGGCATGCGAGAATTTTAACCACAGGAATACATTTCTGGTATTTCGAGGACTAAAATTTGAGCATAACGATGATATCGGGCAAAATAGCCATTTATGGATGGGCACTTGTTACCAGCACCTATATATAGGGAGAGATGTTTCCAAGTCAAGTCAAATCAATTTCTCCTTTTGCTTGACAAAATTATGGAGCCATAGGTAGTCTTTAGCCTCCTCGGATAGCATGCACATTCCGAGTGGAGAGAAAGCAATTTACTGCTCATTCGGACACCTAGTCCTCAAGTGCAGGTGAGAAAAATCAGGCTATAGTGTACCATAAATCAAGGTTATGGTGAGATCCACTCATCTATCCAATAAAATGGAATAAAAGTCTTTGATTCTTTACTGGAGGAGTGACCGTGAGACATCCTATCGCCACAGAACTGAATGCCATTATCCAGCAGGGAAATCCCTTTGTATGCGACATGCTTTCAGAGGTCGGCAAAGCCCTTTTTTTCCCGAAGGGAATCCTTTCACAGAGTGCCGAGGCAAAAGAGAAGGCACACCGTTTCAACGCCACAATCGGAATAGCAACTGAAAAAGGGAAGGCAATGCACCTGCCCCCGGTGATGGCGATGTTGAACGGATTCACCCCGGAGCAGGCCCTGACCTACGCGCCTTCTTTCGGGATCCCTTCGCTCCGGAAGGCCTGGAAAGCAGCCATTGAAAAGAAAAATCCATCGCTTTCGGGAAAACCAATCAGTCTTCCTATCGTCAGCCAGGCGCTCACCCACGGACTGAGCGTCGTGGCCGATATGTGGGTTGATCCCGGCGATGCTCTCATTCTTCCTGATAAGATGTGGGGAAACTATAACCTCGTGTTCCAGGTCCGGCGGGGTGCGGAAATTATTCAGTACCCCTTGTTTGACAGGGAAGGAAGGTTTCACTTGAAGGCCTTTGAGGCCTGTGTCATGTCCGAAGGGGAAAAAAGGGGGAAATTGATCGTGCTCCTCAATTTCCCGAACAACCCTACAGGGTACACTGTTACCCCTGAAGAAACGGCGGGAATCAGGGACATCCTGAAAGATCTCGCGGAAAGAGGCACGAATGTCATTGTGGTGACAGATGACGCCTACTTCGGCCTCTTTTATGATGATCAATGTCTCAAGGAATCCATTTTTTCAACTCTCTCTGGTGTCCATCCCAGGCTCCTGTGCGTGAAGCTGGACGGCGCTACCAAGGAAGATTTTGTGTGGGGGCTCCGTATCGGTTTCATTACCTATGGTGTGGCAATTGAGGGGGATCCGGGTCCTTTGTACAATGCCCTTGAGCGGAAAACAGCGGGTGCGGTCAGGGGGTCCATCTCCAACGCGTCCCACTTGAGCCAGGAGATCATCCTGAACGCCATGAACTCGGACGAGTACGTTTCGAGCAAGGCGGAAAAACTGCGTATCATGAAAGAGCGGGCGGAGGAGGTAAAACGAGTCCTTTCCAATCCCAGGTATGATACCGCCTGGAAGCCCTATCCTTTCAACTCGGGCTATTTCATGTGCGTCCAGCTGAAGACGGTGGATGCCGAACCACTCAGGCTTCATCTCCTTGAAAAATACGGGATCGGGCTTATTTCCCTGGGGAAGACGGATCTTCGGGTGGCGTTTTCCTGCCTGGAAAAAGAAGACATACAGGAACTTTTCGATACCGTTTTCCAGGGGATAAAGGACTTGGAAGAAAAGGGGCGTAAGGCATAGGGTGCAGCGAAAACCGGACCCCTCCAACCTGGCTCGTAAGCTGGACCCTGACTTAATCTACTGGCTGAAATCCATATCAAACTGGAGAAATTGCCCGGTCTTCGGATTGGTGGGTTTCGGAGAGTATTCCTCTGGCTGGGTGCCCTGTTTAAAGGCCTGAAAAACAGTCTCTTTGGAGAAAGGACTCGCCAGGAGCCCGGTTTTGGCATCTATTTTTGCGAAGACAATATTTTCGGGAACAGCAAAACCTATGACCGGTTTTCCTTCAAGCACCGATGACATGAAATAGAGCCAGATAGGACTGGCCGCCCGCGAACCGGTCTCTCCCTTGCCCATGGATCGCCGGTCATCGTACCCCACCCACACCCCGGTCACCAGTTCAGGCGTATATCCCATAAACCAGGCGTCCCGCAGATCATTTGTGGTGCCCGTCTTGCCTGCCGCAGGCCTTTTCAGGGCCTTGATCCTCCACCCGGTGCCCTCCTGGATAACCGCCTTGAGCAGGTCCGTCATAATGTACGCTGTCTCCGGGGAAATGACTTGGCTGGTTTGAGGTTCGTGTTCTTCCAAGACCTGACCACTGCGGTCCACGATCCTGTCTATAAAAATAGGGCTGACCAGCATTCCCCCATTTGCAAACACGGAATAAGCGCGAGTCAGCTCCATCAGCGAAACCCCGGACGAACCGAGCGCAAGGGACAGATCAGGGCTTAACGCCGACTCTATCCCCATTCTTTTTGCATACTGGATGGCATAATAGACACCGATTCTTTTCAGAATTTTCACGGTGATGACATTCCGGGATTTTGCCAGGGCTGTCCTGAACAGAGTGGGGCCAAAGAATTTTTCCTTGTAGTTCTTGGGCTTCCAGTCTTCTTCTTCCGGCCCCTCTTTTATGCCGATGTAGGGGGCATCAATAAGGACCTCGGCAGGGCTCATTCCTTTGTCCAACGCGGCAGCGTAGATAAGGGGTTTGAAGGCCGAGCCTGGCTGGCGCCGCGATTGAGTGGCCCGGTTGAACTGGCTGACATCAAAATCCCTTCCCCCCAGCATGACTCTCACTTTTCCGGTCGCAGGATCCACACATAAGAGAGCAGCTTGCGCTTCCATTCCCTGGGTAAGGGAAACGATCCATGAGAAAGGTTCCATTCCTGCTTCTTTTATGCGAACAAGAATCACATCTCCGGGCTTAAGAATCTGGGAGGGTTTCTTTAATTTCACCGCGTAGTATGCTTTTTTTGGATCCGGTTTCCTGGCCCACTTCATTTCACTGAAGGGGAGTAAACAGCGCGCCTTTCCCACCTGGACCTCCACCGCTTCAGCTTTATCATCTACTCTTTGTACCAGCCCTTTTACCACACTGTCTGGTGCCAGTGGATTTTCAGCGATCTTCTGATCCCCTTCTTCCAGGAACAGTGGAATCTCATCATCGGAGAGATGGAGCAGCGGTCCCCGATACCCTTCCCGGTGGTCCAGCTCCACCAGACCCTTTTGCAGTGCTTCCCTCGCTTTACTCTGCATTTCAAGGTTCACGGTGGTATAGACCTTCAATCCGCCTCGGTACAGGAGATCATGCCCATATTTCTTGAGAAGGTATTTCCGTACGTGCTCAGTAAAATAAGGTGCCTTCTTGAATGGCTTTTCCCGTTTCATTTGAATGTCAAGAGGTTCTTCGAGGGCGGTCCGCATCTCGTCATCTGTTATGTATCCGTTTTCACGCATCCTCCCGAGGACATATTTCTGCCTCGCTTTTGCCAGCTCAAAATGTCTTACTGGAGAATATCGTGAAGGCGCCTGGGGCAGCCCTGCAAGCATAGCTGACTCGGCAATATCAAGGTTTTTTGCAGATTTCCCAAAATAAGTTTGTGCCGCCGCCTCCACTCCATAGGCTCCCTGCCCCAGATAGATCTGGTTGAGATACAGGAAAAGGATGCGTTCTTTTGAAAAATTCCTTTCGATCTGGATGGATAAAATGGCCTCCCTCGCCTTTCGGCGGTACGTTCTTTTGGTATTCTTGAGCAGCAGGGACCTGGTTACCTGCTGGGTAATGGTGCTTCCGCCCTGTTCAATCTTGCCCGCTTTGATGTTTTTCACAAATGCTCGAACAATACCCAAAAGGTCCAACCCCTCATGCTCATAGAATCGGGCATCTTCCGCCGCGACGAACGCATGTACAAGGTGTTCAGGCAGACCTTCAACGGGAACAATGAACCGCCTTTCATCCCAGAAGCTGCCGATTACCTGCCCGTGTTCACTCAGGATTTCGGTGACAACCGGGGGACGGTATTCTTTGAGCGACCCGATGTACGGAAGGTTGCTGGACCACAGGTACCAGAAGACCCCTGCGGTACACAGGCCCAGAAAAACCGCAATGGAAAAAAACCATAAAGATATTTTCAAGAGTGTCTTCAATCCAGTGATCTCCGGTCGAGGGTTCTATATTGGATGGCCTCTGCCACGTGGGACGACGCTATTGCCTCACTATTTTCGAGGTCAGCAATGGTCCTGGCGATTTTCAGGATCCTGGTATGCGCCCTCGCGCTCAGGCCAAAACGTTCCATGGCCTTCTCAAGCAGGGAACTCGATCGTTCATCCACTTTACAAAACCTCTTGATGAGCCTGGTATTCATTCCCGCATTCGTGTGGATATTCGTTTCACGGAAACGTGCCGCCTGGATGTCCCTGGCCATGACAACCCGCTCGAGAATATCTCGAGAAGAAGATCCTTTCCTTCGCGAGGCGAGATCCTTGTACGGCACGGCCGGAACTTCCAGGTGTATATCAATCCGGTCCATTAGCGGACCTGAGACCCTTCCCCGATAACGGTTGATTTGTGCCATGGAGCAGTTGCATTCACGCTTGGGATCCCCGAAAAACCCGCAGGGACA
>CAZJRD010000070.1:0-17206 GCA_964548365.1 uncultured Desulfobacteraceae bacterium
ACAAAAATCGCGTGGTTCCACAAAAGGCCGGTTGCGGACTTGACAATCCGGAATGCTGATGAGACATTGGCAGAAAAGGATATGGGAGATGGAAAATGCTCGAAAAAGGCATTCTCGGAGAAAAATTGCCCCCCGCCAAAGAACCCGTCCTCATTGCGGGATTTGACGGTTGGGGAAATGCCATGGATGTTTCAAAAACAATGGCATCATACCTGGTTCGCAAACTGAAAGCGGAATCTTTCGCAACCCTTAATGCCGATTTATTCTACCGCTATGATGAAAACCGGCCTGTTGTCCTCATAAAAGACGGCATACTGAAGGATTTCGCCCCTCCCGGCGGGACCTTCTCTGCCGCCCACTGCAGCCCACAGGAGGTGGACCTCATTATCCTCAACGCCCAGGAGCCGAGCTTGCGATGGAAATATTTTGGAGAGGAGATACTCGCCCTGTCCCAGGAAATGCACGTGCGAACGATTATCACCCTCGGAAGCATGTATGATAATGTTCTTCATTCCGACACCATTGTTTCCGGCATCGCGTCGGATGAAACCCTCTCCGAACGGCTTCGAGATATGGACGTGCTTCCCATCAACTACCAGGGTCCCAGCGCCATTCACTCTACCATTCAGGCCGCCGCGGAAAAGGCCGGGATTCCCTGTATGAGTCTGTGGTGCCATTGCCCCTATTACCTCCAAGGGGCCACCCATTTTGGTCTTCTCTCGCACCTCGGATCCCTGGTGTCGGCATTGGCCGGTTTTGATTTGGATACAGGAGAACTGGATGCAAGCTGGAAAGAACTGAACCGGCAGATCCAGATCCTGGTGGAAAAGAATCCCGAGCTGCAGGGAATGATCAGCGAACTCAGGAAGGCAAAGGTCCGCGGTTCATGGGAAATGATGCGAGAAACAGACAATAAAGATTCTAAAATCATCCAGTTGAAGGACTTCCTGAACCCAAAGCAATAAGCTTCAGATTTTCATTTTCAGCCTCTTCACTTCCTCCACCAACCTTGAAACGATTTCTCCTGCACTCCCCTGAAGAAAAATGTCCGTGAGCGTTGAGGTGAGGTGGGTTTCTTCCTTGTTTATCTCAATAATCTTCGCGCCGTTTTGTTTGGCAACCTCGGGAATAGTATTTGCGGGGGAAACAACGGCAGACGTCCCGATTACCAGAAGTGCTTGTGCGCTCGTGGCGAACTGAAAGGAACGATTCATCGCCTCCGGAGGGATGGCCTCCCCAAAAAAGATTACATCCGGTTTCAGTATGCTTCCGCACGCACACTTCGGGACATGCTCTCCTCTTTTTTCAGCCGCCTGATATTGTCTTCCACATGTGATACATGAAAGGGTCGCAGAGTTCCCGTGATATTCTATGACGTTCTGAGCGCCACCTTCCTGATGCAGGTTATCAACATTCTGGGTAATGATGTGGTGGAGGCAATCCAATTTTTCGAGTTCTCCCAAGCCGATATGGGCCTTGTTCGGTTTGGCCCGCAGAACAACATCCTCCATTTCCCGAAGCATTTCCCATACTTTTTCAGGATTAGAGCGAAAGGCTTCAATAGTGGCATATTCAGCCGGGTCGAATTTTTCCCAGAGTCCTCCAGCGCTCCTGAAATCAGGAATGCCAGATTCCACTGAGATCCCTGCGCCGGTCAGGGCGATGGTCATCTTGGAATGAACAAGAATATTCGCGGCCTTCTCCACCATCTCGATCATAAAGACCTCTTCACCATATGTTTTTCAGGTTTCTTAAAATGCCTCAAAAACAATCTTGCTCTTGGCGTTGTCGTAAACCTTCAGCCGTCCTTTGATGATCTTCTGTTCCCCGAAAATATTCACCAATTTTGCCTGATCCCCTTCAAATTCGACTAGATCTACGTTTTCGAGAATCTTCTTTTCTTCACCGTTCTGGATGATGAACGCATGTGCTTCACACATGTCCTTCCCTCCTGCATGAAAAATCTACTTGTTGAGCGATCCCAAGGCATCCAAGGCCTTTCGAAGCGATGCTGTGCCCTGGCCGGTAAGCGCTATCATTTCTCTGACATGCCCGGCACTCTCTTTCATACCTGCCGATTCAAGCTGTTCGGCAAACAATTGGTATTCCTCCTCATGGTGGTCATTGTGTGTTATCCAGTGTTCCAGCCGAATTCTTGCCTTTTCCTCAAGATCCATAATGTATCTCCTCTTTCTAAAATCCTGGGCTAGAGGGCGTGCCCTCACCTTGCCTTACAATATCACGTTAAGGAATGTCCACGGTGCTGTCAATGCATTTTCGAATACCTTTGCCTTTGGGGTACCATATTCCCTTGCCGCTCTTGATTCATTTTTTCCAGTCGCAACGACGACGTTGCTTCTACACAGCATGTTATCACTTTACTCCGCCGATGCGACCTCCCGGTCGCACCCACGATTAGCTTTTGCTCTCCCCCACAAAATGTTCATAAACCGTTGACTAATTATTACCTTCGGGTTACTATCCTGCGCAATGTTGATGAAACGCTCATGATCTCTTCTTGAAATCCACTATTCCAATGGAGGTCCATAATGCCCGATCAGCAGGAAATACTGAAAGATAAACACATACTGATTGTCGACGACGAACCCGATATCCTTGAAACTCTGGAAGAGATTTTGGATATGTGCCTGATCGACTCAGCCCCCAATTATGAAACCGCCAAGAAATTTCTGGAGAAAAACAGATATGATGTTGCGGTATTGGATATCATGGGAGTGCGCGGGTATGATTTGCTGGAACTGGCGACCAGCAAAGGAATCCCTTCCCTGATGCTCACCGCACACGCCTTGAGCCCTGACAACCTGATCAAGTCCATCAAGAAAGGGGCGAGTTCCTATATCCCCAAGGACAAAATCGCGGATATCGGCACCTATCTTCTCGATATTATAAAAGAAGCTGAAGAAGAAACCAGAGAATCGAAATGGTTCCAGAGACTGAAACCATTTTTTGACAAGAAATTCGGTCCTGACTGGAGAGAAAAAGACCGGGAATTTTGGGATCAATTTGACAGGACCTTCCGGGTCTCCAAAGACGAACTAGGCAAGATCATGTAGGCCATTCCGGCAAGAGGGGAAAGGCCGGGGTTTCAAGCCCCTGGAAGAGGGATCCTGACAACGAATTCAGCCCCTTGCCCTTCATCGCTTGAAAGCGTCATCTTGCCGCCCATATCTTCCAACAATACCATCACGCCCGCTAACCCCAGGCCGTGCCCTCGGACCGGACAGGTCTCACTTGGATCCATCTGAAAATAGCAATCGAATATCTTCTTCTGATACTTGGCGGGAATGCCTTCTCCATCATCTTTTATGCAAACAAGGAGACTTCCCTGCTCCTCATAGGCACACAGTGAAACTTCTCTTTTTCGGTATTTCAGAGCATTACTCAAGAGATTTCGCACGATTTGCTTTATTTTGCCTTCGTCCAGTGGAAGCTTGGCACTCCACAGCCTTTCATCGATTTCAAGGATAAGCCCCTCAGGTTGCAATATTTCCTTGAGCTGATCAAGAGATCGGCAGGCCCTTATCTTTTCAGATAGCGCGGAATTGTTCAGGTCAAAAAGTTCAATAAACGCTTCCCCGAAACAATGTGACAACCGCACGGCAGAGAGATTCATGATGCCTTTTCGTGATCTTCCCAACTCAAGCGCATCCGCAACGAGATTCTGGGTTACCTTGGTGTTCCTGAGTGCCCTCTGCAAGACCTTTATCTGTTTTTCAGTGAGCGGACCGTATTTTTCCTGGCGGTTCAACAAGGAGCTGACCCCAGCCTCGATAACCGCAAGGGGCACCTTGAGATCGTGGATAAGGAAATCGATCTTGATTCGATTTTGACCTGTTGATTCTTCTTTTTCAGAAACACGAGACCCTGTTTTCCCGTTCCGCGAGGGGCTGTCTTCAGGAACCTGCGTATCATAACCGTTCACGAAAACCGCATGAAGTTTTTCAAGGAATTTTTTCATAATATCTCTGCTCGCTATTCCTGTGAAACGCTTGAACCAACGACCGGATCGGATTGAGTTATCTTTACGATCCTAACGGCTAAAAACGATGCCCACATACCCTACGAAGCTGCTATCAGGGTGCACGTCATAGCTTGTCGCGTATTTAATGATCTTCCCCTTCCGGGCGCCCAGTTCACGGGCGGCGGCGATAGCGGCCGCAGCAGCCCCTGAACAGCAGGCATTCGCATTGTTCAGCGCTTCATTTATCACCTGTTCGTCATCCATTTCAACCATCAGGCCCACGACCCGCCGATCATTGACTGTTTTGACCCATTCCAGGGCCTGCTCCCCGGTCCCTTTCGGCAAAAAACCATAATTGTACCCATAATGCGTCAGGTCCGTTGAGCCCACGACAAGGGCGTTGCGACCCTTTTCCCGGCATATCTCCGCCGCCCTTCTCCCTATTTCGAGCGTAGTGGGTGCCGGTGGAACTCCCAAGGGAACAATCTTTGCGTCAGGCATAAAGTATTTAATGAAGGGGAGCTGCAATTCAATAGTATTGTCCTGATCATGTCTATCCGGTGTTTCCACGATAAATGAAAAATCGGACATGAGGGCCTTGGCAACTTCCGCATCTATCTCCACCGGTCCGAAAGGTGTTTCCCATGCACCATCTGCCATAATATACTGGGGGCTCGATGGGAGAAGGTGCCTGCCGAAAACAAGGCAAGTGTTACATGGTTTCTGCTTCCCAAGGCATTGTATCACATTGCAGGCAATGGACCCGGAGAACACCCAGCCTGCGTGGGGCACTATGCCCCCCAGAATATCTTTTTCCGGCAGGGGGCAGGGTTCGGAATCTGTTTCAAACATCTCGATGGATCTCCTGCATTCCGTCTCTTCCCCCGGATACCAGGATCCTGCAAATTCAACCCGCCGCAAAGTCATGAAAACCACCTCCCGAAAATGACATTTTGTCTGATATTGTGAAAGAAGTCTCTTTTTTTTTCAAGAGGAATCTTCATCACATTCTCAAAGGTCCCTTTTCATTGTCCATGACTTTCTGGCAATTCCGTGTTTACAGGCCATGCTTTGACACTTGCTGAGAACTCAATTTGTTGTTACGATGTGAGAAAATTCGGAAAATCCTGGAGGAAACACTATATGTCGGTGAATATCACTGAGTGGATTGTCAGAATACCCGTTCTCCTTTTTGCCATTACCATACATGAATACGGTCATGGGAAGGCCGCACTCTCTCTTGGAGATCCGACGGCCAAAGAGCATGGGAGGCTTACCCTCAATCCATTGAGCCATCTTGACCCCCTGGGGGCGATCTGCCTCTTTCTTTTTAATTTCGGATGGGCAAAACCGGTGCCGGTTGACCCGCGGTATTTCAAAAATCCCCGTAGAGATATCGTTCTTATGTCCATGAGTGGACCCATTGCTAATCTATCTGCAGCATTTGTGGCCGGCATTTTTGTGCGTTATTTTCTTTTGCCTTTTGAAGTATATCAAAAGGTGCTCGTCTACCTCGTCCTCATGAATGTGGGCCTGGGACTATTCAATCTCATCCCGATCCCGCCTTTAGATGGATCCCACATCCTGGAAAATATCCTCCCAAACTCCATTTCATCGGTTTACCGGAGGTTCAGGCGTTACGGGGCCTTCTTTCTGATTGCCGTGGTGCTCCTTGATAATTTTGCCCATACGGGAATCCTCAACCGGGTCCTGGTGTATCCCATGCTTGCCCTCTCCCACCTTTTTGCGGGAGACCATCTGTTCCGGCTGTTGCACCTCCTTTAGACAATATGAAATTACTGCGTTCCAATGTAGACAGGCCTGTAAGAAGATTCGTCAAGCGTGAGACATTCATCAATAACCTGGAGCATCCGGTCCTTGTCCCGCGGCATTTTCCCGTGGACATCGGCGTAATTGGTGTAGTGGTCGCTCAAAATGTCGGAGGTCACTTCCAGATGCTCGATCAGCAGCCTTGTTTCCCGCAATACCCCATGGGGGGAAAGCATCTGAAATTTTCCCTTTTGAATCTGATGCAACAGGAGTGTGTTGATTTTCGGGAGAAAGGTGCGTAAGCGGATGAAGTGGGGATCTATCTTGCTCAATGCCGTTGCAGTATGAAGGGCGTGTTCACTGGTTCGATTCCGTCCCCCGATTCCGAGTATCACATACTCGCTGAGTTCGATTCCCGCCTCACGGACCCAGATACCGGCCTGAATCTGCATAGTTGCATCAGCGCCTTTCTTGATACTTCGGAGGACTTCATCGTCCCCGCTTTCAAACCCGACATGAATTCGACTCAACCCGCTCTCCCGGAGCACACGCAATGCCTCAGGACCTTTGTCGTAGATATATCGCGAGGAGCCGTAAACGGTAATTCTCTCCAATGCCGGAAAAAGAGACTTTGCATAGGTGCATATTTCAGCAAGTTCGGTCGTGGGCATGGCAATGGTATTCCCTGCCGGGAAGAAGAGGCTTCTTATCCCCGATCCGTACAACTGTTTCGCCTCATCCAGGTCATTTTTTATATCCTTGACGGGCCTTACCCTGTAAGCGGGTCCCTGTTTATACACCATGCAGAACGTGCACTTATTGTGGGGGCATCCAACGGTGGCCTGGATGAGTAAACTGTCTGCTTCGCTGGGCGGCCTGTAGATGGGACCTTCATAATGCATATGACATTCTATCAAGTTTCGACTGTTTTTTCAGCTCAATTATGATGGATCAATTATGAAGGAATCATAAAAAGTGTTCATCTGTCTAACCCGTACTTTTACAGAAAACATTCATTTCAGTGTTACAGGACATGCTCCTTTTTCTTCCGTTCCAAGTCTCCCGGGCTGGTATTTTCAGTGACTTATCCACGGGGGAGTTTTGCCCCTCCGCATTCCAGTCCCCAGGAAAAAACGCCCTGAGGATCTGGCTGCGGCTTCCCCCATAAATAAGTCACGAAAATACGAAGCCCTCCCGTCGGTCACTCAGAAAAAAGAGCATATCCTGTTTGACCTTTTGTTCATTCTTGAACTCCAAAGTACGCAAAATGTCGAGGATAAGCTTCGCGGGAATGATATTCTTGCAGGAAGTAAGGATTGTCTGCGTTTTGCTTCAGGTGGCGAGTATTTCGTCGATTGCCTTTTTCAGGGCATTCACCCGATAAGGCTTTTGAATGAACCCCTTGCAGCCACGGTCAAGGATCTCCTGGGCCTGTCCATTCACGCTGTATCCACTTGAAAGTAAAACACGAACTTGTGGATTTATCTTTTTTAATTCATTAAATATTGCTCCTCCATCCATGCCTGGCAAGACCATATCAAGAAGCACAAGGGCAATTTTTTCTTTGTTCTGCTTGTATATATTGATGGCCGATTCTCCATCCCGTGCCACCAATACCGTGTATCCAAGCGCTTCGAGTAGTTCCAGGGCCACGGTCGCGACCGTCTCTTCATCATCCACTAACAGAATAGTGCCGACCCCCTGCCCCGCCGCGCTATCCACCATTTCCTTTTCAGCTGCCAGGCTTCGGGAGGAGGCAGGAAAGTAGATGCTGAATGTGCTCCCCTTCCTTTTCTTGGTTTCCACGTCAATATATCCTCCGTGTCCCTTGATGATCCCATATACCGAAGCCAGACCCAACCCGGTTCCATGGCCCATACCCTTGGTGGTAAAAAATGGGTCAAAGATCTTTTCCACAATCTTCTGATCCATTCCTATACCAGTATCACGAACTGAGAGCAGGACATAATCACGCTCTTTTACCTTGTAAACCTTCCCTCTCATCTCCGCATAACTCACATTGTGCGTTTCCATGAAGAGATCTCCTCCGCCGGGCATCGCCTGCCACGCATTCACGCAAAGGTTCAGGAGAACCTGTTCAATCTGGGTCCGGTCCGCGTCAATACCACGGAGATTCTGATCCAATTCCATATGTACCGTTATTTCTTTCTTTGTCCTCCCGAAGGTGTCAGCAGTCTCCTTCACAATATCATTGATGTTGATGGCCCTTATTTCGTACCTCCCCTGCCGCGCATATCCCAGGAGCTGGCCGGTCAGCTTGCTTCCGCTCTGTACCTGATCTTCTATGCTTTTCAGCTTTTCATAAATGGGATGGTCTTCTTCAACCTTCATAAGCATGAGAGACGCGTTTCCCTGGATCCCCATCAACAGGTTATTGAAATCGTGCGCGATACCACCCGCTAGGGTCCCGATTGCTTCCATTTTCTGCGCCTGCTGGAGTTGGGCTTCCAGTTTCTTCTTTTCTGCTATATCCCGGATAATTACCAGCGTCCCGGCCGGATTTCCCTGATAGTCGTTGTAGCGGGAAGCGCTGATGCTCACCTCCACGATATCCCCATCCATGGTGAGTCGCTTCGTCTCAAAATTCCGACACGCAATTCCTTCCCTGACCACCGACTCGATGATGCTGATGGTTTCGGCCTTTTCCGCATCCGGGACAAAAGGAATTCTCCTGGACAGCACTTCCTCCTCTGGCCAGCCGAATATCTCAGTGAACGTAGGGCTTATATATTGCACGTTCCCATCGAGATCATAGATAATGATCGCGTCTGCTGAGGATTCTATGAGGGAGCGGTAAAGGTGTTCTTCCATCTTTGACTTTTTGTAAAGACGCTTGTACTTCTTCTGATTTTCAAGAAGTTTTTGCCTTGCCTCTTCCTGAACGGTGATATCTTCATACGTAAGAGATTGTTTCTGCTTTGCAATGGACACATTTCGAAATCGTATGGTCTTGCGCGAACCATCTCCGCAGGTCACCTCAAAGATCCGTTCTGAAACACCGCCTTTCAATTGCAGTTCGCTGCTATCCCGTGTCCAGGTTTCCATCACCTGCTTTCGATAGTCCAACTCCGGATAGGCCTTCTCAAACCACGTTTTCTTATCGGGCACGTCTTTAATCGTATATCCGAATATCTCGGTGAATCTTGGATTGATGTACTCAAATTTCCCCTCAGTATCACTTATTGTGAGGCCGAACGGCGCGGTTTCAGCCAGTCTTCTGAACTTCAATTCACTTTCCCGCAGCGCGTCTCCAGCCTTATCACGCTCTTGTTCAACAGCGAGAGTCTTTCGGATATTGTAAAAGAGTATAAGGCCAATGAGGATGAAAATCCCCAGAAAAACGGTGTTCAATTTCCTCGTCATTGCTGCCATTTTTGCAGACATGTCCTGAAGATACATCCCTGTTCCGATGATCCATCCCCATGGTTTAAATCCTCTGACATGAGAGAGCTTTGGAACAATTCTGCTGGGATCATCCTGCCACTGCCACAAGTAATCAACAAAACCCTTGCCTGATGTTTTTACCACGCTCAAGAACTCACGCATGTAGTATTTTCCGCTTGAGTCGACCATATTTATGATATTCTGTCCAACCAGGTCCTTGCGATAGGGGTGCCTGATCATGAACCCGCTCATATCGTTGATCCAGAAATAATCCTTTAACCCCTGGCCGTAGCGCATTACTTCGATCTCGCGAATTGCCCTCGCCTGCGCTTCATCTCTGGTCAGTTCATGGTTTTTTACCTGTTTTTCAAGGTCATTCATAATGTCCCAGCAAAGCTGCGTCATCTGGGCAAGCATGTGGCGCCGCTCATTGAGGATATTCATTTTGAACGACGGGAGAAAAAATAACCAGATGGCAAGACCGAACAAGAGGATGATCACGATCGGAGGCGTCACTGCCCAAAGAACATCTTTTCGTTTCGCATATCTGGGATGTGATGCGGTCTCTTTTTTTCCAAAAAATGATGTCATTTTTCTTTGGGATACCTTCAATGGCTATGATTTATTGGAGGACAAAATTCCTACAACCATTCTTAATCAGATAGCAATATCTGTGCCATTGCACCTACTTGCCCCGGAAGATCACATTGCTCATCTTGTCCCGAGAACCGTAAACAATTCGAATTTAAAAAAGGTTTTGTGCGTCATCATTGTGACACCTTTCAATTTATTTTGGCGGCCCTGGTTGACACAGCTTAAAGTAACCCGTATAGCCCAATTTTTCTGCCTCCCGCAAAGCGGGACTTTTTCAGTGAGCATTATACTCAAAAATCGAGTCTGTTGCGGCGGAGAAACCGCTTGGCGGAAGATTAACTTTTTGGGAAATCATCAAAAAACGTCCTTGACAAACCAGCCTAGATTTCTATAAATGGCATACGTTCCAGATTTCACAAGATATCGGAAGCAGGCTGATATTATTGATACGTGCGAGTTTATCCGGCGGAACAGATGGACTGTTTTCAAAGCCGTCAACTTACTCTAGGAATCATCGTGGTGACTCTATGAAAAGACTGAAAGGAATCTCCTTCCCATTAGAAACCGACCGTTTTGCGAGTGCTGAAATTGAAGACATCCCACTCCCGGAACGTGTCATCCTGCCGCTTGTTACCCGATTCGGGAAAATGATACCCATCGTCTCACCTGGGGATCACGTGCAGGCAGGCCAACCTATCGCCAAAGGGCCTCAGAAATGGCTTCCGCCTCTGATCGCTTCGGTCTCGGGACGAGTCTCCACCGTTGCTTCGTGGCCCACAGCATCTGGAAATGAAGGGTCGGCTTTACTGATTGAATCTCCCGAGAAGGACACTCCTCCCCCGAGAGATGTTGTACCTCAAGAAGATCTTCACGAAATCATGCGGTGGATCCAGGCTGGAGACATTCGGGAAGTTGATCCTTCTCCAATGCCCCTGGCCCTGCGTTTACGGAAACCGGACCTGATTCCATCCACGTTTGCGCCTTTCTCACCCGCGCTCGAAAAGCCCATCCATTCTCTTATTATCAATGGCATTGACCGTCAGCCGGGCGTCTGGCTCCGAAAGGCAATGATCAGACTTTACGCAACGGAAATCCTTGAGAGCATTCCCCTCCTCAAAGACACAACAGGGGCTTCTCGGATCTTTTTTGCGGTCTCAAAGGGAGCCGAGCTTGCAAATGAGTTTTTGCAGGGACTTCGCAAACACGGTGCCGAGCCTGTGTTTTGTCCGAACCTTTATCCCGTTGGGCTCGAGCCTCTCCTGGTCCCATTCTTGACCGGCCAGGAACTTCCTCCCAACTCCGGGGGTGCCAGAGAATTTGGCACGGTTGTTGTTGATGTGGCAACAGCCCTGAAGGTTCGGGGTGCTGCTCGCGGCGAAATTCCGTCTCTCGACGTGGTGGTCCAGGTGACGGCGCCATCATCCGGTATTGACACCCTGGTACGCGTGCGGGAGGGGACCTTGATCGAAGATATCCTCGCGTCACTCTCCCTTTCAAAACAAGGCCTGGCCAAGGTGCTGTGCGGAGGCCCATTGCTTGGGACAGCACTCCACCGGCTCGACGTCCCCGTGACGCAGGAAATCGACTCTATTGTCCTGCAAACCGAGCAGGAAATAATCCACTACTCTAATGAGCCCTGCATGAATTGCGGGTACTGTGTCCGCCACTGCCCCATGAAACTCCTGCCAAACGAGCTCAGTAAGAATTGCGAATATGGGAAATTCGATGCGGCCGAAAGATTGGATATCTTTTCCTGTATCGAATGTGGCATATGCTCTTATGTCTGCCCGGTCAATCGCCCCATGGTCCAGCTCATTTGTTTCGGCAAGAGAGAGATTGAAGCTGCGAGGAAAGTATCATGAAAAAACCCGATTTCCACGTTTCCATGCCACCCCATCTCCATTCAGGAGATTCCCTGAAAAAGATGCATTTCGATATAGTGCTGGCACTTGTTCCTGCCATCTTCGGCGGGTGGTTCTTTTTCGGATGGTCCGCGCTGCTGATTGTCGCCTTGAGTGCGGTGTCGGCAATACTCACAGAGTATCTCTGGCAGAAGGCCATCGGCAGGGAAGTCCGGGTGAGCGACGGAAGTGCCCTCATCACCGGTATCCTGCTGGGCCTCATCCTTACATCCCAGAACCCCTGGTGGATACCGGTATTGGGAGCGTTTGTCGCTATTCTCGTGGGAAAGGAGTTGTTTGGCGGACTTGGCAATCACCCATTTAATTCGGTCCTTGTGGGATGGGCATGTTTGAGTATTTCCTACAAGGATGTTCTTACTAATTTCCCTATGCCGAGTCCTCATTTTCTCCTGACACCAGGAGAGATCCTCTCAGACCCGGCACTTATCAGCCTGAAAGAAAACGGCCTGGATGAAATTGTTGATCTTCCCTGGAAGGACCTCTTCCTGGGAAATGTACCTGCTGAAATCGGGACCGCCTGTGCCCTGGCTATTCTGCTGGGTGGGGCCTATCTGCTTTATAAGAGGCGGATAACCTGGCACATACCCTTTTCTTTTATAGCCTCCGCCTGGGTTTTTGCACTGATCTTCCAGCAAATCGACCCTGAGACCTATGCTTCACCAACCTTCCATATTCTTTCCGGGTGGATGCTCCTCGGCGCCTTCTTTCTCGCCACTGAAAAAGGGACGTGTCCGGTCACAGGCCCCGGAATGATTCTCTATGGGATTGGATGCGGGGTTCTCACCATCATCATACGAACTTGGGGGGCTTATGTGGAAGGCGTGCCGTTCGCAATACTCTTAATGAATTCAGTAACACCGCTACTGGACAAAGTGAAACCGAGAACCGTGGGGAGGTTGAAAGAAATTGCGTGATCTAATCAGAATGGTTGTGGTCCTGACTGTCATATGCGCCTGTTCCGCGCTTGTGCTGGCATACGCAAACAAAGACACAAAGGCACCCCGTGAATATCAACTCCTGAAATATGTCGAGGCACCGTCTATTAAGGCCGTGCTGACCAATTATGATAATGATCCCATTAAGGATCGTGTCGTATTGAAGATCGGGAAAGACAAGAAAGGACGTCCACTTAACAAAAATATCTTCCTGGCAAAAAAAGGTGGCGCGATTGTTGGGCTGGCGTATGACGCTGCGGGAATGGGTCATGAGGGGCCTATTGACGTCATGGTGGGCGTTGATACCAAGGGGACAGTCACAGGGATTAGCATCATGACAAATTCAGAGACCCCAGGCCTTGGCTCCAGAGTTGCAGAGCCCGCGTTTACCAAACAATTCAAGGGAATGACCCTTTCAGACAATCTGACCCTTTCGGCCAAAGGCGGAAAAATCGATGCGGTCAGCGGAGCTACCGTTTCCAGCAAAGGGGTTGTAAAGGCCGTGAGGAAAGCATTAGAAATGTTTCCAAAGGTGAAGAAGGAGGTCGGTTAATGAGCCTTACAAAGGAATTTACCAAGGGTCTCTGGAATGAAATTCCGCCTTTCCGTCTTGTTCTGGGGATATGCGCAGCGCTGGCCGTAACGACATCGGCCAAGAATGGAATCGGCATGGGGCTGGCAACCACCGCTGTTCTGGTGTTTTCAAACCTTCTCATATCCATGCTTCGGAAATTTATTCCGAGGAATGTACGGATCGCAGCTTTTATTGTGGTTATTGCCTCCTTTGTGGTACTGGCAGAGCTATACATGCAAGCCTATTTTTACCCCCTGTATAAGGCCCTGGGGATCTTTGTCCCTCTTATCGTGGTCAACTGTATCATTCTTGGCCGGGCAGAGGCGTTTGCCTCAAAGAATCCTGTGCTTCCGTCCCTGGTCGATGGTCTTGGTATCGGTATCGGCTATACTATCTCCTTGTTCGTGTTGGGAGGAATACGTGAAATCATTGGACACGGCACTCTGTTCGGGATGTCGGTCATGTGGTCTTCATTTCAGCCATTCGGCATCATGTTAAAGCCCCCTGGAGCCTTTCTATGCCTTGGGCTTGTTTTGGCTCTTATGAATTTCATCAGCTCCAAGCAGAAAGGACATTAGCTATTTATCTCAATAAAGGACTGAACCATGACTGATTATCTACTTCTCCTTGTCGCAGCCATTTTTGTTAATAACATCGTCCTTGCGCAGTACTTGGGGAATTGCCCCTTTCTCGGGTGCTCCACGAGAATAGATACCGCCATCGGGATGGCCATGGCGGTGGTCTTTGTCGTGGTTATGGCCAGCGGCGCAACGTGGATCGTCGAAAAGTACCTTCTGGTACCCTTTGACCTGGAGTACTTGGAGACCATTGCCTTTATTTTGGTCATTGCCGCACTGGTGCAACTGGTAGAAATGTTCCTGCAAAAATCAGTGCCGGCCCTTTACCAGGCCCTGGGAATCTACCTTCCCTTGATCACCACCAATTGCGCCGTGCTCGGCATTGCGATCCTTGCCGTGCAAAACGAATACGATTTTGTGAAAACCCTGGTGTATTCCTTCGCCGCCAGCGTAGGATATGGAATAGCGCTTATTATCCTGACCGGGATACGGGAACGGTCTGCAACTGCGCCTATTCCAGTGCATCTTCGCGGCACTTCCATTGGGCTCATAACCGTTGGACTCCTAGCATTGGCCTTCCTGGGCTTTGCAGGCCTGGTGGGATGAAACTTGATATCTTGGTGTGTTGATATTGAAAAAAAATGGAGATAAGAGATGCTCGCAGCACTGTTGACTATCGGCGGAATTGGGCTTCTATCGGGTCTCGGCCTCGCTGTTGCCTCTAAGATTTTCTATGTCTACGTGGACCCAAAAATTCTCGAGGTTGAAGAACTGCTTCCCGGTGCCAACTGCGGCGGGTGTGGTTACCCCGGGTGCAGCGCGTCGGCACAGGCAATCGCCACGGGCAAGGCACCTCCGAATGTCTGTGTGGTATGTACCGCCGAAGTCCATGGCCAGATAGCCGCAGTTGTGGGGATGGAAATCCGGGAACGTGAACCGGACATCGCGAAACCGGGATGCACATACGGCCTTGAAAAAGCTGATCTGAAATACATTTATGATGGGTTTAACGACTGTCGTGCCGCCATGCTTCTGAATGGCGGGTCCAAAATCTGCCCCATCGGGTGCATCGGCCTCGGCACCTGTGTGCGGGCCTGCCCGTTTGGAGCACTTTCCATGGGACCGGATCATCTTCCCGTGGTAGACAAAGATCTGTGCACCGGGTGTGGAACCTGCGAGCGGGTCTGCCCCCGGCACATTATCACCCTTACCTCAAACACGCGCCGTATCCAGGCGGAATACACCACTGATCAATGCACCGCCCCCTGCCAGCGCAATTGCCCCGCCGGAATAGATATCCCGGCGTATATCAGGGAAATTTCCAACGGAAAGTATCTCGACGCGGTCAAGATCATCAAAGAGTCAAATCCCTTCCCCAGCGTGTGCGGGCGAATATGTGTCGAGCCATGCCAGGAGGCGTGCCGGCGAAACCTGGTGGATGAACCGGTCGGCATAAACAGCCTGAAGCGATTTGCAACGGACCAGGAAATGACTTCCGGCCAACATGTCCAGATCCCGAGGGCCCCGGAAACCCAGTGCCGTGCCGCCGTTATCGGGGGAGGGGCAGAGGGCCTGACCGCAGCCTATGCCCTGAACCGCTTGGGACACGATGTGACGGTCTACGAAACTGAAGAGCACTTGGGAGGAATTCTTCACCTGGGACTCCCCGGATCCAGGCTTCCAAGGAAGGTGTTGGACTGGGATATCGAGGGTATCTTGGAGGCGGGTGTTGAAGCACAAACAGGAAAAAAGCTGGGGAGAGACATCGCCATACACTCCCTCCTGGAGGAAGGATGCAGGGCGGTATTTGTCGCAACCGGTGGATGGGACACCCTGGTCCGGGAAAAACAACGGGATGAAGATGTGATCCCGCTCCCCGGCGTCCAGATCCTGGTTGACTTTCTCCTCGATTACCGGCGCGGGAAGAAGCCCCAACCGGGGAGACAGGTGATGATCCTGGGCGGCGGAAGCGCAGCCATACAGGCCGCTGAGGTCTGTATGAACGAAGGAGCAAAGGCAGTGTACCTGGTTTTTCGGGGCACCGAGGAGTCTGCGCCCTACCCGGAAAAGGTTATGAAGAGCGCGAAAGAAAAGGGAATCCAGTTCCTGTTTCAATGTACCGCCCTAAAGATGATGGGCACGGGAGATGCATTGCAGGGTGTCACTGTCGAACATCTCGACCGCCGAGAAAATTCACAGGAAGATATCCCCGTTGATCTCTTGCTGACCGGTGCGGGCAGATTCCCGGAGCTCATTTACGTGCCGCAAGTCAGAGAAAATGAGGAAGAAGGAGAGAAAACACCACCCCAAGTACCGGTCATGTGGGAAACCCTGACCCCTTACCCGGGGCCTTTCGCCAGGGAAGACAAGGGGATCTTTCGGCCAGGAGAAGCCGTGGCCGATTACCGGGCTGTCATTGAGGCAATCGGCGCAGGCAGGAGGGCGGCCGCTTCCGTGCACCGCTTTCTGACCGGTGAACCGGTTGAAGCCCCCCCCAATATGATTCGAAAGTTTACTGAGGTCTTGAGCCTCAATGAACTGGAACCGATAAAACAGTTCCCGCGGCAGAAAATGGCAGAGATATCCGAAACCGAAAGGATCAATGATCCATCCCGTGAGATCATTCTTGGCCTGACGGAGGAACAGGCGTTGAACGAGTCAAGAAGGTGTCTCCAGTGTGGTCTGATTTGCTATCGTCGGGTTGAAGGGGTTCAGTATCAATGATCCGCGTCATTCGCGGTCGATATTCCATCTTTGATCTTGCGATACGATTCACCCACTTCATGAGGAGATAGGTACCAAAGAGGCCCGCTCCGCCTCCAATGATGGAACCCGTAGCCGCTTTTACCTCAAAAAGAGGGCCCCACGAGTCCCCGAGGGCGGCCCCGATGATCAGCGCCACGACCGGAACAAAATAGACCACCAGGGAGAGTTTCAGCAGCGAGTGGGCGGGCAGGCTGATCTCGACACGGTCGCCTACACCACCGTGGAGATCATTCGCCAGCACAACATGCATATTCTTCTCATCCGCCACCTCGCAGGCTCCTTGAGAATCACAATGGGCGCACGCCGCACTCCTCCTGAGCAGGACGGTGGCCCGATCCGCGAAAACTTTTTCAATGACACCTTCTTCAGTTAACATGGCCTCTCGTCCTATTTTTCACTTCTAACGAAGTCATAATTCATCCCGTGACCCCGGTGAGCAGGCAAACAGCATATTCCTGAAGCTACGCTCCCTCCGTCGTCCATGACTCCGGTCGCTGCGGATTTCGTCCCTTCCACTGTCCTGTTCCAAGACCGAAATGACGCCGCTTCAGGAACATCCCGTTCACCTGCTCTTCATACAAAATCCTCTGGTACCCCAAAGCACCAGGACCTGAAAAGGAGTGCTAGGTTCGACCGGACTTCGTTGCTCATAGGATGCCGCAAAATAGCAATAAACCAGC
>CAZJRD010000071.1:0-16827 GCA_964548365.1 uncultured Desulfobacteraceae bacterium
GTCAGGAGCCGGAACCCGGAACAGGAGTGTCGCTGATGGCAATACGGTTCCTAGCTGTCTAGGCGATTGAATCGGAAGGCCCCGTTCATGGTGTTGAACGGGGCCTTTCTTTTTGCAGGAGCAGGGAGTCCTGGATTCAGGCAGGAATCATTTCAGGGCATGATCGATGCCACGTCGCCGGGAACATCATTCTCAAAGGCTTTGAAATTCTTTTTGAAGTCTGCAGCAAGCTTCCCGGCCCGTTTGTCATAGTCGGCAGTATCCCGGGCTGCTGCTCGGGGGTTGAGGATCCGGGATGGTACTCCTGCACAAGTCTTCGGGATGAGGAACCCGAACAGCGGGTCCCGCTCATATTCCGCCTGAACCATATGGCCGCTCAGAATCTCGCGGATGATCGCCCGGGAGTGGGCGATACTGATGCGATCGGCCTGCCCGTACGGCTCTCCCGACCAACCCGTGTTGACAAGCCAGCATTGGATATTGCGCGCCTCTATCTTTTTCCTGAAAAGGTTTGCGTACACGGTAGGCGGCAGTGCCATGAAGGGGGCGCCGAAGCAGGCGCTGAAGGTGGCCTGGGGCTCTTTGACGCCTTCCTCTGTTCCGGCCACCTTGGCCGTGTATCCGCTCAGGAAGTGATAAACCGCCTGTTCCACAGTCAGCCTGGCGACCGGCGGCATGACCCCGAACGCGTCGCAGGTAAGCATGATGACATTCTTGGGGTGTCCGTCCATCCCTTCACGCAGTGCGCTGGGGATGTGGGAAATGGGGTATGCCGCGCGGGTATTTTCCGTGAGGGAATCATCGTTCAGGTCTATGCGCCTGGAGTTCTGATGCAGTGTCACATTCTCGAGGATCGTGCCGAACCTCCGGGTGCACTCATAGATCTCCGGCTCAGCCTCTTCTGAAAGCCGGATCACTTTGGCGTAACAACCCCCTTCAAAGTTGAACACACCCCTGTCGCTCCATCCGTGTTCATCATCGCCGATGAGCCGGCGGTCAGAAGCCGCGGAAAGGGTGGTCTTTCCGGTTCCTGAAAGGCCGAAAAATATTGCCGTGTCTTCTCCCTCCCCGGTATTTGCCGAACAGTGCATGGAAAGTACGGATTCCTGCGGGTAGACATAATTGAGCATGGTGAATACCGATTTCTTGATTTCGCCGGCATAGTCGGTTCCACCTATCAGGACAAGCTGTTTGCCCAGGTGAATCAGGATAAACGCCTCGGAGTTGGTGCCGTCCACCTCTGGGACGGCATTGAAACGGGGAACGTCGACGACGGTAAATTCCGGCTGGTGTTTTTCGGCTTCTTCCTTGCTCCTGATCTGGATAAACATGTTCCTCGCAAACATGCTGTGCCACGCCCGTTCGGTAATGACCCTGATGGGTATCCGGTACTCCGGATCAGCTCCTGCATAGCAGTCCTGAACAAACACATCCTTGTTCTGGAGATACGCCTGGAGCCGGTAAAAGAGGTTGGTAAAGCGGGATTCCTCAATACCTTTGTTCACCGAGCCCCACCATACTTTGTTAAGGCTGGTCTCCTCCCGGACTATGAAACGGTCGTTCGGAGAGCGGCCCATGTGATGCCCGGTCCTCACCACCACCGGACCCAGGTGCGAGATATTTCCCTCATGCTGCCGCATGATTTCTTCGTAGAGCATAGGGCTGGGGGCATTCCAGTACAGGGATGCCAGGTTCTTGAACCCCATTTCTTCCATTTCCGGCCGTACATTCTTGTAATTAAACATGATTGCTGTCTCCTTAAAACGGAAGCTTAAGTCCGCCTTTTCCGGTGACGCCTTTCAGGTTTCCAAGCAGGCTGTTGCCCATGTTCAATCGCCCGGTCAGCTCCTGGCCGATTGCGTTCAGCCCGCCCATCTCTTTGCCGGTGGACTGGAGCGGACCTTCCACCTTGGCCATAACAGCCTTTTTGAGTTTTTTCTCGAAATCGGCGGCCTGCTCTTTCACTGCCCGTCCTGCGGCATCGGCAAAAGCGCGGTCAAGATCGGACGTGAGACCAATGGTGTAGTCCGTCAACTTCCCGTGGATGTCCGCATTCACATGAAACCGTGAAATGCCCGTCAAGGATGAGAGGAGTGCCGCCTTAATGGGACTTTCCTTTTCACCGGATTCGCCGCTGAGTTTGACGGAATCGAACCCGGATGTCAACGTGGCTTTGATGCTGTTCCCCTTGAGCAATGCATCCATCTTCAGATCGGCAAGGGCGTGATCCAGCCGAAGTGGAAACGCCTTGCTGTCTGAGAGCATCAAATCCTTCACCTGATATCCCTTCAGCGTGAGGTTTGCCGTATCCTTCGCACTTGCTGGGACGACATGATCAAGGGTGCCGTGGAGATCGATGGACTGGAGCCCCTTGAGCTTCGTCCCCGTGAATGTGTAGGTCAGGGGACGCCCGAGCACGTCCTGGTCGGGAGTAATATTCCTGATCAGACCGGAGATATCTCCTGCCTGGAGCATAATCCGCGCCTTGGCCGTCCGGACAAGAAAATCAGGGAGCGGCTCATATTCCTTAAAGCGCACATCGACGCCTTTCCCCCGGACGGGTTTGATCACTTCGTGTCCTTTTTCCTTCTTGCGCGCCCTCTCGACCATGGGCTCCAGTTTCCGGTACCAGGCCACACCCTTCTGAACGAGCCGGCAGAGCCTGGACCCGAGAAGTGTCCTGCTCAGGTGCTTGAGACCGGCAGAGGACAGGGAGTATTTTTCTTTGAGTCGGGCAACGTCTTTCAAAGGCGCTGTTTTTGCCTCGGCCAGCCTTGCCTTGAATGAAGCCATTTCGTTCCCGAATTCCTTTTGCGCGGTCTTGATCGCTTCGAGGTCGCGCCGGATGTCTTTCTGTAGGATGGAGAGTTCGGATGCCGAGCCCAGGAGACCGGAAATCCCTCCTTGTTTTGCGGACTTCAGCTTGTCAAGCCTTGCCCGATAATCATCGAACTTCTTTTTATCGGGGAGTTTGGCAAGGGTATCCTGCCATTTTGCTTTTTCTCCCTGGATATCCTTCCGGAGGGGATCGAGGAGTGCCAGGGACTGCAATTGTTCCATCTGGAGGATTTTGTGGACATCGGGAACCTGGAATGAAGGAAGGGAGATAGCACCGCAGGGCCCCTTGACGGCCAGGGGGCCTCCTTTCGCTTCTTTGCCGGCTTCGCCAACCTCTGCGGCCTTTCGAGGCATTTTCCTGCTCTTCATGGCTCCGGATGTCTTTCTTGACGTTCCTAACTGGATGCCGTCAACGATCATTTCTTTGATGATCACTTTGCGGCGCAGGAGGTTGAGGGGCTCCAGCCCAAAGGAGATTTGCCGTATCTCAACAGCATTCTTCATTGGGGAATCAGGGTCTGTTACCTGCAGTTGGTCCAGCTTGAGCCCCATGGGGAAAAGGGACAGGTCCGCTGCTTTCAGTTCCACTTTTGCACCCACGGCACGCGATCCATATTTCTGGATCAGGTTCTTGACGATGCCGTCTGCGAAGAGAAACCAGAATATTCCGAAAACAGCGATAATGATGACAAAGGCTGCGAGACCCTTCAGACGAATAAACCGCTTCATGACGTACCTCTCAGTCCGGAAATGGTCTGATATGCGTGATAAAGCTTGCTGGCCTTCAACAGTTTCATCACACGGGTTTTTTCAATCCATGCAAGTACATGATCCCGGTACCTGCGGATGCCCATGTTGGATGCAATATAGAGGGGAACAAAGAGAACGATGCTGAAAAACAGGCTCCCCATGACGATTGAGTTATAAAATTTCTCCATGCGGAAGAGGGTGATGTTGTAGAGGGATGTCCAGAGCCCTTCAAGAAAGCCCGCGGTCAGAATCCAGAGGCCGAGGCGGTTGAAAAGGGGATCCAGCAAATAGGCAACGCCCGAAAAGAATGCCCATCCGAGGATGAATGCCGAGAGGTTTACCCGCAGAATGAGCACCAGGAAGAGAACAGGGATATTATGCAGGCTGTAGAAGGGCGTGAGACCCAGGATCATGGCGAAACAGAACGCGAAGCTTATCTGGCCCGGGTCACTTTCCGAGTTCAGAATCTTTAATAATTTTGCAATGAGTCGAAACATGGTACACCTCCTCTGGGAGAAATTAAGAGGAAAGGATGGAAAGACATGTCCGGAAAACAGTCAATTTCTTTTGTAACATATACCAGATGAACAAAAAAGGTCAAATAATTTCATTACGTTCCCGTAATCGCACAATGAATACAGGAGATAGACTTATGGAAGGAGTACAGGAGATGGGACCCCTTCGTGAGGCGTAAGGCCTAGGGCTCAGGGCGCAAGGAAAACAAGATTCTTTCCCACCTTAAGACCCTAAGCTCTGCGCCTTGTGCCCTAAGCCTCAGAAATCCGCTTCCCCAACATATTGAAGTAAAACGCCATTCCTCTGTCCACTTCAGAATCTAGGGTGCCATGTTATTTGATGCTAACAAATAATGTTTGACACAGCCAAACAGCGGCGCTAAAATTTCTCTCAACGGGTTCAACCGATGAACCGGCCAAAGGAGAAACCTAATGGCGGACAGAGAAGTCTCGGTAGATGTCAAGGCTTTGAATCTGGGAAAACAGATCAGGGACATTCGCTTAAAACGGGGACTCACCCTCCAGAATATCGCTGATCTCACCGGACTCTCGAAACCGCTGCTTTCCCAGATCGAAAACGATGTCACTTTCCCGCCCATCGCTACACTTCTCAAGATTTCAAAGGCACTGGAAAAACACATCGGGGATTTTTTCCAGGAGACCGTACCCAGTCACAAGCGTATTGCCGTAGTCCGCCAGGAGGAGCGAAAAGAAACCATGCGGAGGCTCCATGAAGAAGCTGAAAGGATAGGCTATCGGTATGAGTCACTGGCCTACCCCATGAGAGACAAGCGTATGGAACCGTTCATGGTAGAAATCGAACCGAGAGAGAAAAAAAACACCCCTGTTTACCAGCATGCAGGCGAGGAATTTCTCTTTGTTTTGGACGGTGAGATGGAGTTCAGGGGTGATGACCAGATCATCGTTCTTCATGCCGGTGACAGCCTCTATTTTGATTCCAAGATACCCCACGCGCTGAGGGGCTTGAAGGGCAATAAAGTGAGAGTCCTGGCGGTGATTTTCACGCCGGAGTAAAAGATCTGAAATTCGTTCAGGGTCTGGAGGGAGGGAGAAGGCTTTGCTCACACACCCTCCTACGAGGGAATGATTTGGAGGCATAAAGCGTAGGGCATAGGGCGAAAGGGAGAACGAAGAGGATGATGAAGCCTGTCTTATTTGTTTAAAGATGATGCGTCAAAAGGTGTTTTATGCCGCTTCGCGGCATCCTATGCGCAACGAAGTTGATCAATAGGGAACAAGTTGAGAGAGCGAGTAGTGGCTGAAGAAAACTATAAAGACATTCCTCATGCCTGTCGCAGCGAAGCGAAGATCCCGCTATCGGGGCTCACGTTGTTTGCTCGACACAGAGCTATCAGAGAGAAATTAGTTTTCGTTTTTGTTCTCAAAACTCTGTGGGCTCTGTGTGAGATAGTCTATTATTATCAAACAGTGCTTTATAAAAAACTTAATTTCAAGCAGTTGTTCAATGCCCGCAATGAATAAATAACAACGGCTTCGTTGGAAGAGGACAAAACATGGAAGAGATACGATTCCACGGAAGAGGAGGGCAGGGGGCTGTTATCGGTTCTGAAGTATTGGCCCACGCGTTTTTTATTGAAGGTGCCTATGTGCAGGCGTTTCCGGCCTTCGGCGTGGAAAGGCGCGGTGCGCCGGTGCTGGCGTTTTGCCGTGTTGACAAGGCCCCCATCCTCCTGCGCAGCCAGATCTATGAACCGGATCACGTGATCGTGCTGGATGCATCGCTCCTGGAAAGCGTAGACGTAACCCAGGGGTTGAAAAAGAGCGGGATTGTGCTGATCAACGGCAAGCGGGACGTTCACTATTATCGCGATCTTGTGGGGGATCAGTATAGTGTCGGCGTGGTTGATGCCGGATCCATTGCGGTTGCGCATCGGCTTGGTTCCGCCGCAAACCCCATTGTCAATACCGCCATACTCGGGGCCTTTTCACGGGTATCGGGCCTGGTGGGCATTGATGCTGTGGCCCAGGCAATAGAGGAGTATGTGCCCCTGAAGAAAAAGGAAAACATGAAAGCAGCTCGTGATGCCTACGAAAAAGTGATCATGAACGCATGAACCGGTGCGTGGGGATTTTGATGCTATGGATATAGATGAACGAAATAGGATGGCAGGCCTGTACGATTTCAAGACGTGGCGGGATTTTCCGCCCATGAACGTTTCCATGGGGAACATGCTCCACAACAGGACAGGATCCTGGCGTTTTATTAAACCTCTTTATGAAGACAAGGTACCGGCATGCCAGAACGGTTGTCCGGCGGGCAATGATATCGAGGCCTGGATCAAACTCGTCCAGAGAGGCGAATATGAAAAGGCCTACTGGTATCTGAAACGTGAAGAGCCCTTTCCTGCAATTCTCGGTCGAGTCTGTTTCAGGTTTTGTGAAGGAAACTGCAATCGCGCTCCGCTGGACGAGGAGATAAGCATTCGAGAGCTTGAACGTTTTGTGGGAGACCGGGTTCCGCTCTCAACGCCCTATCCGGATATTCATCCCTTCAACGGAAAAAGCCTGTGCGTCGTGGGCTCCGGCCCCGCGGGAATGTCCGCGGCATACTTCGCCCGGATACTGGGATTCCAGGTGACTGTTTTTGAACGTCTGCCGGTACTGGGAGGTGTACTGCGCGTAGGAATTCCGGCCTACCGGCTGCCGAGGAGTATCGTAGAACAGGAGTTTGAAGGACTCAGGGGTATGGGCGTTGAACTCAAGCCCAATACTGCCGTGGGGAAAGATATCTCCCTGGAAGAATGCCTGGCACGTTTTGACTATGTGTTCCTGGCTCCCGGGGTTCATGGAAGCACAAAGCTGGCCGTCCCCGGTGAAGAAGGTACCCCGAACGTGATGAGCGGCCTCGATCTCCTCAGGAGAATTGCGCTGGGAGAAATGGTGCGTTTAGGCCGGCAGGTCATTGTTGTGGGCGGAGGGAATACGGCCATTGACGCCGCCCGATCGGCGGTTCGTCTCGGTTCCCATGTCACGGTCCTTTACCGGCGGACAGAGGCAGAGATGCCGGCGCATCCGGCGGAGATCGCTGAGGCGCGGGAGGAAGGGATCGGTTTTCGGTTTCTTGCGGCCCCGGAACGCGTCGAAACAAGTGCGCGGGGCGATATCGAAAAACTCGTGTGCTGTGAGATGGAACTCGGCAGACCTGATGAGAGCGGCCGCAGACGGCCCGTCAGGAAGGAAGGCGCCGTCTTTGATCTTGCTGCTGATACCGTTATAACAGCCATCGGGGAGAGGGCGGCATTTGAGCCGATGGCGGGAATCCTGGAGAAAGACAAAGGGGTCCTGGAAGTTGATGAGGGGCTTCGTGTCATGGCCGTTGAAACCGGAAAAGGAAGGGTTTTTGCGGGCGGGGATATTGTGGATGCTCCCCATACGGTGGTGCACGCGGTAGCCACGGGGAAGCGAGCGGCCGTCGCCATTGATTGTCATCGAAAAGGCGTGGGGTTTGCGGAAGCCCTCAAGCGTATCTCCCTGGGTGATGGGCAGGGGATAAGTTTTTCTGCCTACATGGGGTGGGAACCGCTCAATCCGGTTCGCAGAAACCTGAAAACGGTCGTGCGGTCGGAGCATATTGTTTACGACTATTTCAAGAAGGCCCCGCATATCAGAAAAGAGGTCCTGCCGGCCCCGGAACGAAAAAAATCCTTCGAGCCATACGAAGAAACCTTCACTGAAGAGCAGGCTCTGGGGGAAATGGAAAGATGCATGCACTGCGGCCGGTGTACCGAGTGTGACAATTGCCTTGTGCTCTGTCCCGACGTCTCCGTGCTGGTGAAAGGCAACGGGGAATTCGGGTATGTTTTTGACTACAATTACTGCAAAGGCTGCGGCATCTGCTTCACGGAGTGTCCCAGGCACGCCATCACCATGGTGGATGAAGAAACTGCTATATAGATCTGATAGCTGATAGGCCAGAGCTGTAAGTTTCGCTCATCAGCTATGAGCTATGAGCTAGAAAGGGAGGCCATTGCATTGAAACAGGTCATCAAGGGAAATTTTGCCGTATCTCACGGGGTGCGGCTGAGCCGGGTTAAGGTGATCTCCGCCTATCCCATCACCCCGCAGACCACCATTGTAGAAGAACTCTCCGAAATGTGCGCGACCGGCAAACTGGACGCACAGTTCATTAAGGTGGAGAGCGAGCATTCCGCCATGGCTGCCGTCGTAGGGTCCGAGTCTGCGGGTGTTCGATCTTTTACGGCCACGAGCAGCCAGGGTTTACTGCTCATGCATGAAATGCTTCACTGGGCCGCAGGTTCGAGACTCCCCATTGTCCTGACAAATGTGAATCGCGCAATAGGCCCCGGCTGGAACATCTGGGCGGACCAGACCGACTCAGTCTCCCAACGTGATACGGGTTGGATCCAGATCTACTGCGAATCGAACCAGGAAGTGCTGGACAGCGTCATTATGGGATACCGGCTTGCCGAGAAGGTTTCCCTGCCGGTGATGGTTACCTATGACGCCTTTTTCCTGAGTCACACCTCTGAGGTGGTTGATGTTCCGGAAATCCAAACGGTGGATGCGTTTCTGCCTGCCTTTGCACCCAGGTTCCGGCTGGATGTAAACGATCCGAGGATGTTCGGAGGCATGATGACTCCTGAATATTTCTACGAGGAACGATTTGTCATGCATAAAGACAGCATGGAAGCTTTGGATGGGTATCCGGCAATATGCGAGGAATTTGAACGGGTTTTCGGGAGACAATATGAGGCGTGTGAGAGCTACCGCACGGAAGATGCAGACCTGATCCTCGTTACGGCGGGAACCATTACTTCGGTGAGCCGGATCGCTGTGGACGAGGCGAGAAAGGCGGGAAAAAAGGTCGGTTTGATGAAACTCAGGCTGTTCCGCCCCGTGCCCCTTGAGCACTGGCGCCGGATCCTTGGGTATGCCTCGCGGGTAGCGGTCATTGATCGAAATATCAGTGTAGGCCTTGGAGGGGTGTTTGCCAGTGAGATCAAAAATGCTCTTTTTTCGCTGGAAAAACGGCCGAGCGTCTATTCGGTTATCGCCGGCCTTGGCGGCAGGGATGTTACGCCCCGGGACGTGGGCGGCATTATTGACCATGTTTTGGCCTCTGAGGGTCCTGTGGAAAGTCCGATTTTCTGGGGCCTCAAAGAATAGGAGTGGAGTATGCAGAAGACCTTTGATATTCCGCGCGAAAAGATGACGGACGAAGAGCTGCTCCAGCCGGGGATGCTTTCCTGTCAGGGATGCGGAGCGTCTCTTTCCATGAAGCTGGCCTTGAAAGGTCTGGGCGAAAAGACTATGATTGTGATTCCAGCCAGCTGCTGGGGTGTTATCATCGGGGCATACCCCTATTCGACTTTGCAGGTCCCGGTGATACACGTACCTTTTGAAACAGCAGCCGTTGTGGCATCCGGGATCAGGGCAGCCCTGGATGTGCGCGGCGAGACGGACATAACGGTCATGGCATGGGCGGGGGACGGAGGTACCTATGATATCGGTCTGCAGTCTCTTTCAGGAGCAGCAGAGCGAAACGATGATATCCTGTACGTCTGTTACGATAACGAGGCATACATGAACACGGGAATTCAGCGGTCCAGTGCAACCCCTGCCGGGGCGTGGACAACCACGACCCCGGCCGGGGCGGTCAAGGAAGAGCCCAAGAAAGACATGGAAAAAATCATGCTTGCCCATGGGATTCCCTACGTGGCCTCGGCGTCGGTGGCCTATCCGGACGATCTTGTGCGGAAATTCGAGAAAGCGAAAACCATCCGGGGGACCAGATTCATCCATCTCCTTTCTCCTTGTCCGCCTGGTTGGAGGATCGATTCTGCAAAGTCCATTACGGTTACCCGCATGGCAACGCAGTCTAAGATTTTTCCCATCTACGAAATTGAGGAAGGAGCCCACAGGGTGAATGTTATCCCTGAAAAGACGATACCGGTTGAGGACTATTTGCGTGCCCAAGGGAGATTCCGGCAGATGGGAGGAGAAATGATGCAGGCTGTTCAGATGCAAGTTGACCGGCGCTGGCAGGAACTTCTCTTATTGGCACAAGCCGGCGAACAGTAAGTCTCTATGCAATTGCTGCTTGACTGCTCCTGGCTTGTTCCGTATAGTAATCTCCCAATATTCTTCAATATTAACGACAAAAAAACAACAGGAGAGGCGAAAGCATGATAATACCGGAGATACGGAAAATACTCTGCCCTACGGACCTTTCGAAAAACGCGCGCTACGCCTTCAGTTACGCGGCAAGCATTGCGAATCATTATGGTGCCGGCGTGACCATCCTGCACGTGTTGGAAGAGCCTTCACCGGTTGCCCTCGGCATGGTGACTGATATTGTCGGCAAGGATCGCTGGGAGGAAATGCGCAAGGAGAAGCAGGAATCGGTGATCAAGACCCTGAAGTCCCGTCTCCAGGATTTTTGTGACGAAGTGAGCGAGGAACTGCCCGCGTGCCCTTTTATCGTGGACGACATTCTGGTGAAGATAGGGCACCCAGTGGATATGATCCTGGCGGAAAGGGAAAGAACGAATTGCGACCTGGTGGTCATGGGGTCCCGTGGCCGGGGTATCCTGAGCGGCGCAGTGCTCGGGAGTACTTCCAGGAGGGTTCTTCGCAGGTGTGACAAGCCGGTGCTGGTGATCCGGCTGCCTGAAGGCGACTAGCCCGCTTTTCTCACGGTGCAAGCTTGTTGCCCCCCAGGAGCCGAAGAAGCTTGAGCCCGGTTTCCGGGTCTTCGAGCCGCTGTGCGGCGATTTCTGTCATTTCTATGATAGTTACTTCCTGGATCAGGTAGACTGATGCGCCGCCCCTTGCGCAGCCCACCAGTGTTTTGTCTCCCCGGCCCACTCCCACGTGGAGGTGCAGTCGGGGCTGTTCATCATCCCAGAAAAGTGTTCCGATCCCGAAGACCTCTCTGGCATCTGTGAATTCCTGGTAAAGAGGGTCGAGTTTCCCGTACGGGTCCTTTGGACCCGTCACCAGCTTGCCATATCGCATTCCTCCCATGCAGAGGACCAGGGCAGATCTGATATTTTCCATCCTGGCCAGATCCTCCAGACAAGGATAGACCTCTTCCCCTTCCCGAAGAGTGACAACAAAAACCCTACCAAACTTTCCCTGAGAATATTCCATCAGAGATCCTCCGATGACACAGGCTGATTATTTATTGGGATGAGCGTCCCAAAAGCTGTATAGTAAAAATGGATGAAAATGTCGAGGAAAAGAGAAAACGGCTTGACGGAAAACCGCCGAGATGTTACATGATGAACTGTCTAATAGTAGACAATAGACAATAGACAATGTGGTAAGCGTGTTGTTGCATTGTTTGGAGGCAACAGGTTCTCTGAAGGGAAAGGAGGTCAGAAGAGAAAGGTCACGAGAAGGGGCGGGAAGCAGACCGAATACCTCTAGCTGTAATTGATGCGGGTCTCTCCCGTTGTGAGAAACAGCAAACCAAAAGGAGGAAAAAAATGAAAACCAGAAAAATCATCTTTGTCGCGGTCGCAGTCGTCTTTCTTGCGCTGCTGATCAATGCGCCTGCCGTATTCGCGGGGGGCACCATCAAGCTGGGTGAAATAAACACCTACAGCAAGCTCACCAGTTTTACCTTCCCCTACCGAAACGGCTGGGAACTCGCCCTGGATGAGGTGAACAAATCGGGCGGCGTAAACGGGAAACAACTGGAAGTGATTTCCCGGGACGACGCGGGAAAACCCGGTAATGCTGTCAGAATAGCCGAAGAGATGATCAGGAAGGATAACGTGGCATTGCTCATGGGCTCTTTTTTCTCTAATGTAGGGCTGGCGTTGACGGATTTCGCCAAGCGGAACAAGGTGTTCTACCTCGCCGCGGAACCCCTCGCTGATGCGGTGGTGTGGGCAAAGGGGAATCGCTATACCTTTCGCCTGCGGCCTTCGACCTACATGCAGGCAGCCATGCTGGCGGAGCAGGCCGCGAAGAACCCGGCAAAACGCTGGGCCACCATTGCGCCAAACTATGCCTATGGAAAAGATGCGGTCAAGGCATTCGAGGAGGTGCTGAAAGCCAAGCGACCCGATGTGGAGTTTATCGCCGAACAGTGGCCCGCACTGTTCAAGATCAACGCTGGCGCTGAGATACAGGCCCTCACGCGAGCCAACCCCGAAGCTGTTTACAACGTGACGTTTGGTGGTGATCTCGCCAAGTTCGTACGGGAAGGAAAACTGAGAGGATTCTTCAAAGGCAAGTATATTGTGAGCTTGCTCACGGGAGAGCCTGAATATATGGATCCCTTGAAGGGGGAAGCCCCTGAAGGTTGGCTGGTCACCGGATATCCCTGGTATGCTATTCACACCAAGGCACACACCATGTTCCTGAAGGCATATCAGGCAAAGTACAATGACTATCCGAGGACAGGCTCAGTGGTCGGCTACAACATGTTGATGGCGGTTGCAAACATGTTGAAGAAGGCAGGTTCTACAGACACGGAAAAGATGGTCGATGCCATGGAGGGGATGACCTTCGAAGGAGCATTCGGCCCGGTGACCTTTCGTAAGATTGACCATCAGTCAACCATGGGTGCCTATGTTGGGTATACAGCAGTCAAGAATGGCAAAGGTGTCATGGTGAACTGGAAGTATCTGGACGGAAAAGACTATCTGCCGAGCGATGCTGAAGTCATGAAATTGCGGCCATAAACCATAAAATGATTACCCAGGGCATGGCGGTTCCGTCATGCCCTTTTCAACTGCCAAAGGAAGTTGTTTTTGGGTTTTTATATTGTACAATTCCTGACGGGTCTTTCAGATGCGGCGACCCTGTTTTTTGTTGCGGCAGGGCTTTCCCTCATCTTCGGGGTTACCCGGATCGTGAATATGGCACACGGCTCCTTTTATATGATCGGTGCCTATGTTGCGTACTTCGTTATCGCTGCCTTACCTCACAGCGGGTTTTCCTTCTGGGGAGGAATCCTGGCCGCTGCATTGGTGGTCGGCCTGGTGGGGGTGGTCGTAGAGGTTTTCCTGCTGAGGCGTCTCTATCGCGCACCAGAGCTCTTTTTGCTGATGGCCACGTTTGCCGTGGTGCTGGTCATCCAGGATCTTGCCCGGTGGGCCTTTGGACCGGAGGACCTGCTGGGACCGATGGCGCCGGGTTTAGAGGGAAGTATCAATTTTCTCGGTGCGCTCATGCCGGTCTATGACCTGGTCCTGATCATTGCTGCGCCGCTGGTGCTCATAGCGATATGGCTGCTCTTTAATCGGACCCGGTGGGGAGTCCTGGTTCGGGCCGCAACGGAAGACAGGGAAATGCTGGCGGCACTAGGAGTAAACCAGAAATGGCTTTTTACCAGTGTGGTCTTTCTGGGGTCGTTTCTTGCCGGACTGGGAGGTGCCATCCAGCTGCCCAAAGGCGGCGCCGACCTCCTGATGGATATGAATGTAATCGCCGCCGCGTTTGTCATCGTCGTGGTTGGTGGAATGGGAAGCATTCCGGGGGCGTTCCTCGCGGCGGTCATCATTGGTGAACTCGGATCGTTCGGTGTTCTTTTCCTTCCGCAAAGCACCCTGGTCATGATGTTTCTCGTCATGGCCGTGGTCCTGGTGATCCGGCCCTATGGGTTATTGGGAAAACCGGAGGTCCACGATGTTGTACCCGAAGAATCTTTTGAATCCATCCTGAGGCCCGCTTCAAGAAAATTGAGATATATCGGGTTGATCCTGCTCATGCTGTTCCTGTTGCTCCCGATGGTTGCGGGTAGATATCAATTGATCCTCTTCGGGGAAATGGCCATGTTTGCCCTCGCGTGCATGAGTCTCTACTTCATGATGGGACCGGGGGGAATGGTTTCCTTCGGTCACGCCGCATTTTTCGGAGGGGGTGCCTACGCTGCGGCATTGATGACCCATTACGTGCATACTCCCATGGGACTGGCGCTTTTCCTTGCCCCTCTCTGCATGGGGCTCCTGGCGCTCATTATCGGGTGGTTCTGCGTCCGTCTCTCAGGGGTGTACCTGGCTATGTTGACCCTGGCCTTTGCGCAGATCTGCTGGTCCATCGTGTTCCAGTGGACTGGCTTCACCGGTGGGGATGACGGGATTCTTGGCATCTGGCCTGCAAAATGGGCAAGCAACGAAGTGATCTTCTATTATCTTACCATGGTCATATCAATTGGCGGAATCCTGCTTCTGCGTTTTCTGCTCTTTACCCCTCTTGGATACACTATGCGTGCCTGCCGGGACTCCAGGCTCAGGGCTGGCGCCGTCGGAATAAACGTCACCCGCCATCAATGGTTTTCATTTGCTGTTGCCGGTGTATTTGCCGGGCTGGCCGGCGGGATTTACGTCTTTTCAAAAGGGAGTGTGTTCCCGGATGAGATGTCCATCCCAAGGTCTTTTGACATCCTGCTCAGCGTACTCCTTGGGGGCGTTGAAAGCATCTCAGGGCCAATTGTCGGCTCAAGTGCGTTTATCTGGCTCGAGGACAAGATCTCCCATATCGGGTTTTGGCGATTAATCCTTGGGTGTATATTTATTTTTTTGGTTTCGGTTTTTCCGCAGGGAATCGGGGGGTATTTTGGAACCCGATTTGCAAATTTTCTTTCCAGCGAACCGGAAAAGGCAAATGGGACGAGATAGATGACAAAGGTATTGGAGGTTCTGAATTTATCCAAGTCATTCGGCGGGGTGCAAGCGGTGAATGATGTAGCTTTTGATCTCAAAGAAGGACAGTTGCTTGCCATGATCGGACCGAATGGCGCGGGAAAGTCCACCTGCTTCAACTTGATCAACGGACAGCTCCGGCCGGATCGTGGAACCATCAGGATCCTCGGGAAAAAAACCACGGGAATGCGACCGAGGCACGTATGGGCCTTGGGGGTGGGAAGAACCTTTCAGGTGACTTCCACATTCCCGTCTATGACTGTTCTTGAGAATGTCCAGATGGTATTACTTTCAACGCACAAGCGTTTGAGGAATGTCATTCGAAAGACAGCCGGTCTGTACCGGGAAGAGGCCGTAGGCCTCCTGAAACTGGTAGGAGTCGAGAGTCAATGGAATCGCCCGTGCGGTATCCTCGCGTACGGCGATCTCAAGCGGGTTGAACTGGCGATCGCCCTGGCCAACCGGCCCAAATTGCTCCTGATGGATGAGCCGACCGCGGGCATGGGAACCAAGGAGCGTTTAAAACTGATGGAACTGACCGCTCAAATAGTGCGGGACCAGTCCATTGGTGTTTTGTTTACCGAACATGACATGGATGTGGTTTTTGCGCATGCTGATCACATTATCGTGCTGAATTACGGCAAGCTGATTGCCCGGGGCACACCACAGGAAGTCAGGGAGAACGAAAAAGTGCGAGACATCTACTTCGGAACGTGTGCTGTTCCGACGCACGGGAACGCGGTGGTATAATAACGGAATGAATACTCCTCAGGAAAAGGTGGGCCAGGATATGATGCTCGTCGTAAAAGATATTAATAGCTTTTACGGGAAAGCCCACATTCTTCACGACCTCAGCCTTGAAATGGCGAGGGGAACGGTGGGAGTCCTGCTGGGTCGCAATGGAGTGGGAAAGAGCACTACGCTGAAGAGCATCATGGGCATTGTCTCTCCCAAGAACGGGGGAATATTTTTCAAGGGTGTATCCATTGTGGGACTGCCATCCTATAAAATCTGCTCTCTAGGATTGGGGTATGTTCCGGAGGACCGACGCATTTTTGCGGGGCTTACCATTATGGAGAATCTCGAGGTGGGCAGGAGATCACCCCGTGAAGGTTTCGAGACATGGACCCCCGAACGGCTGTTTGAACTTTTCCCGAATCTTGGCGGGATGAAAAATCGCCTCGGGGGGCAGATCAGCGGGGGTGAACAGCAAATGCTCACCATTGCCCGCACGTTAATGGGGAATCCTGAATTGATCATCCTGGATGAACCCTCGGAAGGGCTTGCCCCGGTCATTGTGGAACAACTGGGGAACACTATCACTCGTTTGAAGCAGGAAGGTGTTTCTATCCTGCTGGCGGAACAGAACCTCAATTTTGCCCGGACCATCTGCGACAGGGTTTTTATCGTGGATCACGGCCATGTCTGCTTTGATGATGTGATCGATAAGCTTTCTGATGAAGTGTGCGAGATACATCTTGCGGTATAGTCATCCTTTTCCGTATTCACCGGTGAAGAACCGCGACAAGGGGTCTGGAGGACAATGAAAATTGAATCTATTGCAGACATTGCAAAACGTAACATCCAGGACTGGATTATTACGGGCCAGTTTCTCCCCGGGGAACAGCTCAAAGAAGAAGAGATTTCCCAGCGGCTGGGTATCAGTCGACCCCCGGTGCGTGAAGCGCTGAAGGCCCTTGAGGCAACAGGCCTTGTCCTCAGGAAACCGCGCCGGGGAGTCTTTGTTCCCGAGATGACGGTGAAGGACATGTGGGAGATCTATACTCTGAAGGCAACGCTTTATGAAATGGCCACCGGTCTGGCCATGGATGTCATATCGGAAAAGGAAATAGGACAGCTTGAATCACTTGTTGAGAAAATGGATGCGTGCGTGAAAGAAGAGCCCTTCGATGTCCTCCAGTACCAGAAGGCTCACAGGACTTTTCACAAGGTCATCATGGATATCGCGGGAAATAGCCGGCTCAAAACCATTGCGTTGCATCTCCATAACCAGGTTACCATGTTCAGCTACAAGACACTCCAAGACAGGGAGCATCTGCATT
>CAZJRD010000072.1:0-16187 GCA_964548365.1 uncultured Desulfobacteraceae bacterium
GGCGAGGCTGAAGCATGGCATTGATCGTACAGAAATATGGAGGGAGTTCCGTCGGCACTATCGAAAAAATCAGGGATGTGGCCGGGCGGGTCCTGGAATACTACAAACAGGGAAATCAGATGGTGGTGGTCCTGTCCGCCATGGCAGGCCAAACCGATCAATTGATCCAACTCGCCCATGAGATAACCGACGATCCGGACCCCCGGGAACTTGATGTCCTGCTGTCCACCGGTGAACAGGCATCCGTCGCTCTTTTTGCCATGGCAGTCGAGTCAATGGGCTATGAAGCCCGTTCCCTGCTCGGCTTCCAGGTAGCCATCCATACGAGCAGGCTTTTTGGCAAGGCCAGAATCCATGATATTGAAACAGGGCGGATAACAAGAGAACTGGGAAAAAACAGGATCGTGACTGTTGCGGGATTTCAGGGCCTTGACAGAAAAGGGAACATCACCACCCTTGGAAGGGGTGGGTCAGATACCACGGCCGTCGCCCTCGCAGCGGCGCTGAATGCCGATGTATGCGAAATTTTTACCGATGTCAACGGCATCTACACAACAGACCCCAATATCTGCCCAAGGGCCAAAAAGATGGACCGGATCTCTTACAATGAAATGCTGGAGATGGCCAGCCTGGGAGCCAAAGTCCTTGAAATTCGTTCAGTGGAATTCGCAAAGAAATTCAACGTGCCCATCCATGTGCGGTCAACATTTACGAAAGAAAGGGGGACAATGGTGGTTGCAGAAACTGAAGACATGGAAAAAGTACTGGTCTCAGGGATCGCGTTCGACAAGAATGAAGCCAGGATTACCATCAGGAAGATCCCGGATAGACCTGGAATCGCCGCGAAGATCTTTCACCCCCTGTTTAAATCGGGCATTATCGTGGACATGATCGTCCAAAACACCAGCGACGACGGAGAGACAGATCTCACCTTTACCGTTCCCACATCGGAATTTCAAGAGACCCTCTCCCTCGTCAACAAGGTAGGTGAAGAGATCGGTGCCCGAGAGGTCCTGGGTGACAAAAATATTGCCAAGATCTCCATCATCGGCGTTGGCATGAGAAGTCATGCAGGTATTGCGCAAAAGATGTTCGACACCCTGGCCCAGGAAAATATCAATATCATGATGATCAGCACCTCTGAAATAAAGGTTTCCTGTGTGATTGACCAGAAATACACCGAGCTCGCGGTCCGCGTTCTCCATACTGCGTTTGATCTTGATAATGAGCAGGGAGAAAAATCCTGACCGCAACGGAGCGGCACTCTTGCTGCTCCTCACTGTAGTGTGCCTCTATGGTGCCGGAAACAGGTTGCCATCCCAACCCGGCTCGCCATTTCCGAAAGAGAGCAGCATCTTTGTGGAAGTTGCCGGCACTGTTTCGCACCCCGGCGTGTATACATTTTCCCGGAGCCCCAACCTTGACCGGCTTCTGAAAAAGACAAAGTGCAATGCCCCCTCTTCCTTCGGTGCCGGTTCCTCAAACCTCCCGCTACCCTCCGGTTCCCGGGTGGAGGTACAGGAAAATGACGGTCATACGCAGATCCGCTTTGGCCAGATGACGGCCTTTTATAAAATCACCCTGGGAATTCCCATTTCCTTGAACCATGAAGACCCCCAAGGACTCATCGCCCTCCCCGGGATCGGCCCCCGGCTTGCCGGATCCATAGTAAAGGCGAGAGCAGCGGAAAACGGGTTCAGGATGGTGGAAGACCTTTTGTCGGTCCCCGGCGTGAGTCAACAACTGTTTCGCAAGATTCGGCCATATGTAAAGCCTTGAAGGCGCCCAGAACAACCATGAGCCGTAAACGGTGAACTGAAACAAATGCTTATTCTTGGTATCGATACCTCCTGTGATGATACGTCGGCAGCGGTTGTCGAAGACGGTTGCCGCTCGCTTTCGAACGTAGTAAACTCGCAGGTAGAAATCCACCATCCTTACGGAGGCGTTGTCCCGGAACTGGCATCCCGGGAACACCTGAGGAATATTGTACCGGTCGTGGAAGAAGCCTTAACCCAGGCGTCCGTTTCTTTTGAAGACCTTGACGGGATTGCAGTAACCGTTGGGCCGGGGCTCGTGGGCGCACTCCTCGTGGGCCTTTATTACGCCAAAGGTCTGGCAATGACGCACCGGTTGCCGCTCGTGGGAATAAACCACCTGGAAGGGCACATCCTCTCAATTTTCCTGGAAAAAGAGGTCCCCTCCTTCCCATTCGCCGCACTCACGGTCTCAGGAGGACATACAAGCATTTACCATGTGAAGGGGTATGGCCGATATATCCAGATGGGGCAGACCCTTGATGACGCTGCCGGGGAATCTTTTGACAAAGTTGCCAAGATACTCGGACGGGGTTATCCTGGAGGCGCGGCCATTGAAAAGGAGGCCCGGGAAGGAAAAAACGATCGCATTAAATTCCCGCGCGCCATGCTTGGACCGGAATCCCTTGACTTCAGTTTCAGTGGAGTCAAGACCTCGGTGGCGCTCTATGTAAAGGATTGGAAAAACGGCAAGAAGGATACTACAGACGTAACGCTGGCTGACATCGCAGCATCTTTTCAGGAAGCGGTCGTGGACGTTCTGATACAAAAGTGCCTCAAGGCGGCTCAGAGGATAGGGGTCAGGGACATTATGGTCGCCGGCGGCGTGGCCTGCAATGGACGGCTGAGAGAGAGGTTCTCGGATGAAACCGCTGGAGACGACCTTCGGATCTTCTATCCCGCAGCCCGGTACTGCACCGATAACGGGGCCATGATTGCCGTTGCCGGTTATCACAGGATCCTGAACAGTGAACGGATGGACCTCTCTCAGGACGTGCGCTCAAAGTTTCCTATCCAGGATTTGCGCCCCCTTTCCCGGGTGGCTGCTGAAAAAAGCCCTCAAGACAGGAATGGAATGGTTTGAAGTTCAATAGACAGCTAAAATATTACTACCTGCGGTTTATCCGGCTCAAGGGAGAGCCCAATGAACTGGCCCTGGGCATGGCCCTGGGTGTATTCACCGGAATGATGCCCATCATGCCATTCCAGATTGCTTTGGCTGTCACCCTGGCGATTCTCCTCAAAGGAAGCAAGATAACAGCGGCTATCGGCACCTGGATCAGCAACCCGTTGAACTGGTATCTCATCTATTTTTACGACTATAGGCTCGGGGCCTCACTTCTGGGCCTTTCCGAGAGAAAGGCCCTGTTCTCCGGTATCATAGAGGCCATGAAGAGTGGACAGAAACCGCTCGTCATTGTGAGCAAAATCCTTGGTGCAGGGGGAGCTTTTGCCGCGGCCTTCCTCCTTGGAGGGTTGATCCTTGGACTGATCTTCGCTCCTCCCGCCTACTTCTTCTTTCTCCGTTTTTTCCGGTATGTAAAGCAATGGAGGCGGCAGAGGAGACGGAGAAAGGAGGTCGAGAAAAGGCCGCCTTTTAACACGGCATGACTACCGCGAACGGGCGCCCAAAAAAAGGACTTGGGCAGCACTACCTGACCCGTTCCGATATCACCCATGAAATCGTGTATCGTTCGGGATTCGGAGCGAAGGATATTGTCCTCGAAATCGGGCCCGGAAAAGGGGCCTTGACCATTCCCCTGGCCAGAAATGTCTCGCACATCTTTGCCGTGGAAAAAGACCCTCATCTGGTTGAAGCCCTCCGCCGGAAGATCACCCGGGCCGGGTTCTCCAACATCACCCTGATTCATGACGATATCCTGCGTTTCGACCTTGCCGAACTCGTGAATGCGCAACGACGCAAGATACAAGTCATCGGAAATCTTCCCTACAACATTTCGTCGCCATGCCTTGAAAAACTGGTCACCCACCGACTCGCCATCAGCCGGGCGATCCTCATGTTCCAACGTGAATTTGCCCTGCGTCTCTGCGCTTCGCCGGGAGAAAAGGCCTATGGTGCCATGACCGTCCTCGTGAACTATAATGCGAAGACCACACCCCTGCTCCAGGTCTCCAGAAACGCCTTTTATCCCCGGCCCAAGGTGGACTCAGCTGTGGTGGAAATTGATTTCGAGCGCCCGTATGCAACACGCGCAAAACACGAGGCTGCTTTTCAGAAGGTCGTGAAAGGAGCCTTTTCCCATCGAAGAAAGACGCTTGCCAATTCCCTGAAGAGGTTCTTCCCCTCACTGGATCAAAACGAACTCCTTCAATGGTTAGCCGCCTGCAGTATTGATCCCCGGCGACGGGCCGAGACGCTTGACATGAATGAGTTCCTGTGCATGGCCGACAAACTGCCGTTGACAAATGAGGTGTAGAATGTTAGATATTTTTGGCTTTTGCAGGGAGCGATGAAAAATCTCCACTATATTGTTATTGAAGGCCCTCTTGGCGTTGGGAAAACCAGTCTCGCCAGGTTGCTGGCTGAAAAGCTGGAAGGCGAGACACTGCTCGAGGACGTGGAAGGCCACCCGTTTTTGACAAAGTTTTACCGGAATCCCAAGAAATACGCCTTTCAGACGCAGATTTACTTTCTGCTCAGACGGTACCAGCAAATCGCTGAAATCCACCAGATGGACCTTTTCAAAAAGGTTATCATCAGCGACTATCTGTTTGAAAAAGATCGTATTTTCGCGAGGATAAATCTTGATGACCAGGAGTTCTGGTTGTATGAACAGCTCTTTCACCTCCTGAACCGCAAGACAGTGGTGCCCGATCTGGTCATCCTTCTCCAGGCGAGGACAGACGTGCTGCTGGAAAGAATCAGGAACCGGGGCAGGAAATTTGAGAAAGGGGTTCATCCGGGCTACATTGAATCAATAAATGAGTCCTTTAACTCCTTCTTTTTCCACTACCAGGACTCCCCTCTGCTGGTAATTGATGCGTCTGAGATTGATTTTGTCCACGTTTCTGAGGATCTGGATAACCTGGTGGAGCAAATCCGGGATATGGAAGGCGGGACCCAGTACTACGTTCCCCTGGCATCGAGAAAGTAACCCGTTTTCTTGGAAGAAAATGCAAATCATCAGCTCCGTTGACCACATGCAGAAAACAGTCGAGGCCCTGAGGCTTGAAGAGAAGACCCTTGTGCTCGTCCCCACCATGGGGTTCCTGCATGAAGGTCACCTTGAATTGATGCGGGTGGGGAAATCCCACGCAGATCAGCTCATGATCAGTATCTTTGTAAACCCCACCCAGTTCGGCCCGGCGGAAGACTTTGATCGCTACCCGAGGGACACGGAAGGAGATATTGAAAAGGCACGACAGGTGGGGGTGGATATCGTGTTCATGCCCGATGCCGATGAGATGTATATCCCCGATGCACAGACCTCCGTGCTGGTCCACCGGGTGACACAACACCTTTGCGGCCTGTCAAGACCGACTTTTTTTGAAGGAGTTACTACCGTCGTTTGCAAGCTTTTTCATATCATGAAGCCCCACATAGCTGTGTTCGGGCAGAAGGATTACCAGCAGCTCACCGTGATCAGCCGCATGGTCATGGATCTCAACATGGATATCCGGATCATCGGCGTGCCCACCGTGAGAGACCCTGACGGCCTTGCCATGAGTTCGCGAAATAACTACTTGAGCCGTGAAGAGAGGAAATCCGCGCTCAGTCTCAACAAGTCCCTGGACCTGGCCCATGAAATGTTCAAGGCTGGAGAGCGGGACCCGGCCGTCATCAAAAAGGCGGTGGAGGCATTCATAGGGAATCATCCCCATACAAAGATCGACTATGTCAGTCTCTGCGATCCGGTCACCCTCGAGGACCTGGGTACACTCGAAAACGAAAATCTCCTGGCCCTTGCCGTATGGGTGGGCAAGACCAGGCTCATTGATAATCGCCTGATACGCGACAAGAAAAAACAAAAAGGAGCAGCAACATGAAATCTTCCAATTTTCTCTTCACCTCTGAATCCGTTACCGAAGGCCACCCCGACAAGGTTGCCGACCAGATATCCGACCATATCCTGGACAAAATGCTTGAGGAGGATCCCCGTGCCCGGGTGGCCTGTGAGACTTTAGTCACCACGGGAATGGCCATGATAGCGGGTGAAATCACCACGTCCGCCTATGTGCATCTTTCGGACGTAGTGCGGGAAACCATCAAAGACATCGGCTACCACAATTCTGCCATGGGATTTGACTGGGAAACCTGCGCGGTGATCTCCACCATAGACAAGCAGTCCCCGGATATCGCCATGGGAGTGGACGAGGGGAAAGGGTTGTTCAAGGACCAGGGAGCGGGTGATCAGGGCCTCATGTTCGGCTATGCCTGCAAAGACACGGACGTCCTCATGCCCATGCCGATTTATCTGGCCCACCACCTCACCCGAAGGCTGGCTCATGTGCGAAAATCAGGCCAGCTTCCCTGGCTCAGGCCCGACGGCAAATCACAGGTTACCGTGGAATACATGGACGGGAAACCGCACCGGGTCCATACAGTGGTGATGGCGGCCCAGCACAGCCCGGACGTGGATTACGACACCCTCCGTGAAGCAATCATGGAACACGTGATCCAGGAGGTCATTCCAGGTCACCTCCTTGACCAGGATACCCAGTATTTCATCAATACCACCGGGCGCTTTGTGGTTGGAGGTCCACTGGGGGACTGCGGGCTCACGGGCAGGAAAATCATCATGGACACCTATGGAGGTTTTGGCTATCACGGGGGCGGTGCCTTTTCAGGCAAGGACCCTTCGAAGGTGGACCGCAGTGCTTCTTACATGTGCCGCTACATCGCGAAGAATATTGTCGCTGCAGGCCTGGCAGAGAAATGCGAAATCCAGGTGGCCTACACCATCGGCAGGCCCGATCCGGTATCGGTCATGGTGGGCGCCTACAGTACAGGGGTTATCCCGAGCAGTCACCTGACCGAGATCGTCAAGGAAAAATTCGATCTCAGGCCGGCGGCCATCATTGAAAGGCTTGATCTGCTCCGTCCCATCTACCGAAGAACCTGCAACTACGGCCACTTCGGGCGTGAACTTTCCGAGTTCGCATGGGAAAAAACCGATATGGTCGATGACCTGAAAAAAGCAGTGAAGTAATTGTGTGGGCTCTTTGTAATGAGGGGTGGTAAATTTTGTATCTGCTCAATAAACAGCGGAGGCAGAATAAGGCCAATGGTGTGGGAAAACCATAGTCTCACGCCCGTTCACTTCGTTCACTAGAGACACAGAGCTATCAGAGAAAAACAACTTGGTTTTTTATTTTTAGACCTCTGTGGTCTCAGCGTCTCTGTGTGAGATATTGCCTTTGGTTTTTGTCTGTGCCTGGTTCTTTGGGGCCTGGAGATAATTTCTGGGGCTTTCGGAGACCGGGTTTCCATAACAAAGGATCAATACCTCATATTTGTTGAGCTGTTACTTACTTTTTTTATCAGCAGCATTAATAAAATAACAACCAGTAAGGAAAGGGAAAAGAAATGGATTACGATATTAAGGATATCAATCTCGCACAAAAAGGCAGGTTGAGGATTGAATGGGCCGCCATGAGTATGCCGGTCCTCACCATGATCAGGGAACGTTTTGAAAAAGAGCGGCCTTTGGAGGGACTGAGGGTTTCCGCCTGTCTCCATGTCACCACCGAGACGGCAAGCCTCATGAAAACCCTGAAAGCGGGAGGGGCAAAGGTGGTTCTCTGCGCTTCCAACCCCCTCTCCACCCAGGATGACGTGGCCGCCTCACTGGTTGCGGACGATGAAATTCCTGTCTTTGCCATCAGGGGTGAAGATCATGCCACGTATTACAGCCACATTCTCTCCGCCCTCAAGCATGCCCCCAACCTGACCATGGATGACGGGGCGGATCTTGTCAGTTCCCTTCATTTCATGGCCCTCGAAAAGTGGGATGAACTGGAAGCGGGTGTTGCCGAATGGGCGAAAAACCTCTCCCCGGAAAAAAGGATATCCCTGCTCAAAGGCATCCGCGGCGGCACTGAAGAAACCACCACCGGCGTCATCCGTTTGCGGAGCATGGAAAAAGACGGCGTCCTCCAGTTCCCGATCATTTCCGTCAACGACGCCGACACCAAACACCTCTTCGACAACCGTTACGGCACGGGCCAGAGTACCGTTGACGGAATTATCCGGGCTACCAATCGCCTCCTGGCCGGCTCCATTTTCGTGGTCAGCGGGTACGGGTGGTGCGGTCGTGGGGTGGCCAACCGAGCCAAGGGTCATGGGGCCCATGTCATCGTCTGCGAAGTGAATCCCCTGCGGGCCCTTGAAGCAGTCATGGACGGTTTTGAAGTCATGCCCATTGAAAAAGCCGCACGCCTGGGGGAGTTTTTCTGCACCCTCACCGGGGACATCAACGTCATCCGCAAGGAGCATTTCCTCACCATGAAGGACGGTGCTATGGTTGCCAATTCAGGGCACTTTGATGTTGAATTGGATATTCCCGGCCTGAAAGAGGCATCCAGTGGATCACGGGCTATCAGGGAATTCGTCCAGGAATACACCCTCGAAAACGGCAGGCGTGTCTATCTCCTGGGGGAAGGCCGCCTGATCAACCTGGCAGCCGCTGAGGGCCATCCATCCAGCGTCATGGATATGAGTTTCGCGAATCAGGCCCTCTCAGCTGAATACATAGCGAAACACCATACTGACATGGGAATCAAGGTACACCCGGTGCCGCGCAAAATTGATGAAGACATTGCCCGACTGAAGCTTGCATCCATGGGGGTCTCCATCGACACCCTCACTCCCGAACAGGAGAAATACCTCTCTTCCTGGGAAATGGGAACGTAGAGACAGGCCTAAGGCTAAAGGCAAAAGGCCGGGGACACCACCGTGTGATCCGTATAAAACAAACAATGATGGCCTCGTAAAAAGCTGGCTTATGCCGCTTTGCGGCATCCTATGAGCAACGAGTATAGGAGCCGAACCTGAGAAAGGCCCTCAGGTTCTCCTGCTGAGTTCGAATTCGGGAGAAGAGCGAGTTTTCCATGAAGAGCAGGTGAACGGGATGTTTCTGAAGCGGCGTCATGGACGACGGAGGGAGCGTAGCTTCAGGAATATGCCGTTTGCCTGCTCAGTGAACCATGATCTCGTTGGAAGCCGTCAAGACTTATTCATCCGCCATTGTCAGCCACGCGGCGGCGGTAATTCCCCAGACCAGGTTATAGAAGAAGACGAAAAGGGGCGTGAAGTCCCCGAGCGCAAGCCCCAGCATCCCTTTTCCCGCAACCAGGGGAAACACATAAAAGAGCTGCACCAGGGTGGGACCTACGCTGAACAGGAGCCCTCGGCCGAAAACGGATTTCCGTAACACCGGCAAAAGGAAAAGCGCCCCCCAGATGCCTCCCCAGACGAGCCGTGGATAGAGCCACGATGCGCTCCACTGGGGCGCAATTCTCACCTCCAAGAGCGCAGGGACCCCCTTCTGCCCAAGAAACCAGACAGCAAAGCTGTTCAAGAGCCCTCCCAAACATCCCGAAGCGAATACCAGGCCTGTCTTGATTACGAATCTTTTCATATTGTCCTCCCGGTTCGCAGGTTTGCGTTACGCCACACCCTCAATGAATTGGGCTCATAGTACAGTATCATTTCCCGAATGTCACACCCCTTTTCTCCTTTTTTCTTGACTGAAAATCTTGAATTCCTTAAGGTTGAAGCGAAGTCGAAAAATTGTTTTGTAAAAACATGCACTTAGTTTCGAGCGAGTTCAGGAAAACGGAAATGCTTGATCTTGTCTCCACGGGACACCTGTCATGACTATTCGCAAAATACTGATTCTCGCCCCCACCATCCTGTCAGTGTTCCTCATCCAGTCCTATTTCTGGGTGCCCTCTTATGAGGAACAGACCCGGGGCAATCCTGCCCGGCTTACCGAGTATATTTCCGCGTCCATCGGCGATGCCAGTATCCTGAACCCTGTTCTCTCCGCCGATTCCGCCAGCAGCCAGATTGAATCCCTCGTGTTCGAGGGTCTTCTTGACCGTGACAAGGACCTGCAGTTCAGGGGGCGAGTCGCCCGCTCGTGGGATATCTCCGAGGAGGCATTTTTCTTTGTCAATGAAAGTGCTCCCATTCCCCGCAAGGGGAAACTCGATGGTGCAGGTCTCCTTGGCTTCCTGCAGCAGGTGCTCAAATCGCGGTCTCACGATAAACCTCTCAGAAACCCTTTGCAACATATCCGCGATATTTCTCTCGTGCCGCCGAAGGATTATTCCCTGACAAAGGAAGAAAAACTGCCGGGGAAGCAGGGGAAATCCAGGAAAATACGATTCACTGTCCATGCGCCCGCCAGGATCCGGCTTGTGCTGGATCATGTTGACCAGAGCCTTTTCAACACCCTGAAGCTCCTGCTCGGGCAGGACTATTTCAGCGCGTTCCGCCCGCAGCAATATATACGCTCCACGCCGGAACTGGATGAGCGATCCCTTTCCAAATACGCGCGCCTGCTCCTTCCCGCAACCGAGCACAATCCCGTCATCGTGTTTCACCTGCGCCCGGGTATCCGGTTCCACGACGGCCATCCTTTGGCGGCAGAGGATGTCAAGTTCACCTATGAGGCCATCATGGATCCCAAGAACCTGTCTCCGCGCATCTCGGACTATGAGCCGGTAAAAAAGGTTGAGGTCATTGATCCCCTGACGGTTAAAGTCACTTACAAGCGGCTCTACTCCCCCGCTCTGGGAACATGGGGCATGGGCATCCTGCCGGAACACCTCCTCAACAGGAAGGCCATGAGAGCTGAGGCCATCAGGCGGGGAAAAAACCCTGACACGTTTTCCATTCGAAAGAGCGATTTCAATCGCCATCCTATCGGGAGCGGCCCGTTCCGTTTTGAGGAATGGAAGTCGGATCAGTTTATCTCGCTCACCCGTTTTGATGAGTACTGGGAAGGACCGCCTAATTATGAACGATACTATTTTCGCATCATCTCCGATCTCCTTACCCAGGAGATGGAGTTCTATGCGGGTACGGTGGACAACTACAGTGTCCAGCCCTACCAGGTGGAGCGGTTTAAATCGGACCTCAGGTACCAGAGCTTCTCAGGCACCTCTTTCGGCTATACCTACATCGGGTACAATATGCGGCGAAAACCTTTTCGTGACCCTCGGGTCCGCCGGGCCCTGGGAATGGCCATCAATGTCAATAAGATCATCCAGTACGTCCTCTACGGACAGGGGGAACGGATTACCGGCCCTTTTGTGAAACAGACCGATTACTATGACCAGGATATCAAGCCCCTCCCCTATGATCCTGCCGGTGCCTTGAGGCTCCTTGCAGCGGCAGGGTGGAAAAAAGGCAAGGATGGATGGCTTGAAAAGGACGGAAAGAGACTCCAGTTTACGCTCATCACAAACAGTGGGAATGACCTGCGCAAGGCGATTCTGGCCATTGCCCAGGATGCCTGGAAACAGATCGGTATCGACGTGCGGACCGATATCCTGGAATGGTCCGTGTTCATCCAGAACAGGGTGGACAAGGCGGATTTTGACGCCCTCATCCTGGGCTGGCAGATGGGCATTGAGCCGGATCTCTACCAGATCTGGCATTCCAGCCAGACACATCCCTACCAGCTCAACTTCGTGGGCTTTAAAAACAGGGAGGCGGATGACCTGATTGTCAAGATCAGGCAGGAGTATGACCACAAAAAACAGGTCTCCTACTGCCACAAACTCCATGAAATCATCGCCCGGGAACAGCCGTATACGTTCTTGTACGTGAGCAAGTGGACCGCTGTTCTGGACAAGCGCATCGTCATCAAGGAAGTGGATAAGGCGGGAAAGGTTTTTTACCGCAAGATCGAGCCAACAAAAACCGGGGACTATACCTTCTATTTTAACAAATGGATCAAGCTTCCTGAGGTACCTACCTTCGCCCAGGAAGGGTAAGAGCGAAAGGGATCGTAGCATGTTGTCATTCTTAGGCCGCAGCATTGTCCAGAAAACGGTGACACTCTTTTTCGTCTCCATCGTTTCGTTCCTGATTATTCACCTGGCCCCGGGGAAACCCAGCCAGATCGATCCCCTCAACCCGAAATTCACCCCGGAAATCCTGGAAAGATTCCAGAAGGAATTTCATCTGGATAAACCCCTCTACGTCCAGTACGTCCTCTTTTACAAGGGCCTCTTCACGGGGAAAACCGTTTCCTGGAAAGACAACCAGTCGGTCCTGAAAAAGATCTGGATTCGCTTTCTAAACAGCCTCCCCCTCTTTATCGTGGGGACGCTCCTCACCTGGACTCTTTCGTTTCCCCTGGGCATACGATCCGCCATCCATCGGGGGGGGATCTTTGATCGGACAAGCACCTTTTTCTCGTACCTGCTGATCTCCATCCCCGGGTTTTTCTTTGCCTACGTGCTCATCATCTTTGTGGTGACCCGCTTCCACGTCCCGGTCATCGGCATGGCGACCTTCGGGCTGGGAGCCACCTCCTGGCCTCCTGTCGCCATGGACCGGGTATGGCACCTCTTGTTGCCTTCTGTGCTGGGCGCCACGGGCGGTATCGCGATCCTCTCCAGGTACGTGAGAAGCCAGATGATGGAAGTGGAAGGACAGGACTATGTGCGCACGGCGGTCGCCAAAGGACTCCCGCCGGACCAGGTCCATTACAAACACGCCTTGCGCAACGCGCTTCTGCCCTTTGCCACCATGTTCGGGCTCATTCTCCCCGGACTCATCGGCGGCTCCGTTATCATAGAATCCATCTTTTCATGGCCCGGCATGGGGAGGATGGCCTATGAAGCCATCCTTGCCAGGGACTATCCCATTATCCTGACGGTCAATTTTGTTTCCGCTGTCCTGGTGCTGGCAGGGACATTTCTCTCTGATCTTCTCTATCTCCTGGTGGACCCGAGGATACGGTTGTGATGGAACAGACAAAAACGCCGCTCGCCTGGAACCAGGACCTTGATGCGCCTTCCAGCCCGAGGGAATCAAGGTTCCGGGAATCCTACCGCCTCTTCATGGCAAATCGCCTTGCCGTCTCGGGTTTTGTCATATTCCTGATCTTCTTCTGCGTGGCCCTCGTGGGACTTTTCCTCACCTCGGGAACAGAGCCGATTTTTGACCCTGCCATGGTGCGGCTGCAGGAAAAACTGCGGCCTCCCCTCTCCGCGCCGAATGTCGAAGCCCTTACTCCCGGAGAGATTCCGGCCCTGGGGATCTACCTTCTCGGCACCGACGATCTGGGGCGTGATGTGTTTTCCAGGATGCTCCAGGGCGCCTGGGTTTCCCTCACCGTCGGATTTGTTGCCGTGGGCATCTCCGTGCTCATCGGCATATTCATGGGCGGAATAGCCGGCTATTTCGGCGAAAAACAGGTACGTTCCGGGCACACCCTCGCGGTCCTCTTTACAGGCGCCGGATTTGTCCTGATGGGTATGGGGATGTGGGCATCCTCGTTCATTTTTCTCGCGGCCGGTGGGGGGCTTTTCCTTGTTTCAGCCGTGCATGGTCCTCCCGGGGAAAGGAACTCGGGGAAGGCTCCTTTCCGGGCCCTGCTTTCCGTCCCCGTTATGACCGTGGATACCCTGATCATGCGCATCGTAGATATCATGCTCTGTTTCCCGAGCTTTTTCCTGATTCTCACAGTGGTGGCGATCCTTCCGGCCAGCATGTACAACATCATGATCATTATCGGATTGACCAGCTGGATGGGGGCCGCACGCTTTGTCCGGGCGGAGTTCCTTTCCCTCCGGGAACAGGATTTTGTCACCGCGGCAAAGGCCCTCGGGGTGGGTAAATTTCGCATCATATTCAGGCACATGATGCCAAACGCCCTCGGCCCGGTGCTCGTTTCCGCCACCATCGGGATCGCCTCCGCCATCCTGACCGAGGCGGGTCTGAGCTTTCTCGGGTTCGGTGTGCCGCCTCCGCATGCTACCTGGGGAAACATCCTGTCTGACGGAAAACGCTTCATCTTTGACGCGCCGTGGCTCACGTTCATTCCCGGCATCGCCATCCTCATCGTGGTGCTCTCGTTTAACCTCTTCGGCGAGGGGCTCCGGGATATCCTGAATCCTAAACTGCGCGAAAGGTCCTGAGAGTGACCAGAGAAGATATATTGCTGTCTGTAGAAAACCTGGCCGTCTCATTTCGCAGTGGCGACGGTTTGGCAAGGGCAGTGGACGGCGTCTCCTTTGAAATTCACCAGGGAGAAACGGTTTGTATCGTGGGGGAATCAGGATGCGGCAAGACCGTCTCCGCCCTCAGTATCCTGGGACTTATCCCCTCTCCACCAGGCGAGATAACCGCTGGGAGGATCCTCTTCCACGAAGAAAATCTTCTTGACCTGGATGAAGAAAAGCTTCGTGCCGTCCGGGGAAAAAAGATCGCCATGGTATTCCAGGAACCCCTTACGTCCCTGAACCCTGTCTTCACCGTTGGGGACCAGATTGCTGAAGCCATTGAAATTCACGAACCGCTTCCAAGGGACGAGGTGCATCAGCGATGCCTTGAACTCCTCAAGGATGTGGGTATTGCCATACCCGAGGAGCGGGTCAAGGACTATCCCCACCAGTTGAGCGGCGGACAGCGGCAGCGTGTGATGATTGCCATGGCCCTCTCGTGCAGTCCTGAGCTCCTGATTGCCGATGAGCCCACTACTGCCCTGGATGTCACCATCCAGGCACAAATTCTTCAACTCCTTCGTTCTTTGCAGAGGAAACATGGCACCTCGGTCCTGTATATTACCCACGACTTGGCCGTGGTCAGCCATATCGCCGCCAGGATCTACGTCATGTACGCCGGGCTGATTGTTGAACAGGGACAGACGGAGCATATCTTCAAATCCCCAAGACATCCGTACACCCAGGGGCTTCTCGCCTCCCTTCCCAGTCGGCTGAAGAGAGGAGAGCGGCTCCCCAGCATACCGGGAACAGTCCCGGATCCCTCCCGCAAGCCCGCGGGATGTCCCTTCCACCCCCGGTGTAACCATGCAATAGATTCATGCAGGAATCAATTTCCCGATATGTGTGATTACGGTGACGGACACTTCAGCCGCTGTCCGGTTCTTTTTGAAGGGAATTCCACCGGAGGTGCTCACCCATGACGCCGGTTCATTCACCGCAAAAAGAAGCCCTTCTCCAGGTGCACGACCTGAGGAAGTACTTTCCCGTAAAGCGGGGCTTCTTTCAGCGCACTTCCGGATGGGTAAAAGCGGTTGACGGCGTGGATTTCCAGGTGGAACCGGGAAAGACACTCGGTCTGGTGGGAGAGTCCGGGTGCGGAAAATCGACCGTGGCCCGGTTGCTCCTCAGATTACTCGAACGGGACCGCGGCCGGATATTCTACCGGGGAAGTGATATCAACTCCCTTTATGGGAAGGAGATAAAGAGGCTCCGGAAAGAAGTTCAGATCATCTTTCAGGATCCCTTTGGATCGCTCAACCCGCGCATGACCGCGGGGCAGGCAATTGAGGAAGGTCTCCGGGCCATAGAGATGACTAACGGGCGCCGGAGGCGGGCCAGGGTGGAGGAACTCCTGGCGCTCGTGGGTCTGGCAGGAGAAAGCATTGACCGCTACCCTCATGAGTTCAGCGGCGGGCAGCGGCAGCGGATTGGTATCGCCCGCGCCCTCAGCGTTGAGCCCTCTTTGGTTATCTGCGATGAGCCGGTCTCCGCCCTGGACGTCTCTATCCAGGCGCAAATTTTGAACCTTCTCAAGGACCTGCAGCAATCATTCGGGCTTTCCTATCTTTTTATCTCCCATGATCTCAATGTCGTGGGGTACATGAGCGACATGGTGGCGGTCATGTATCTCGGCCACATTATGGAATACGGCCCCGGAGAAATACTGTTCGACCACCCTCGCCATCCCTACACCCGGGCCCTGCTCTCATCAGTTCCGGTTCCCGGCGAAACTCGCGACATCACACCGTTGAGCGGCGATGTGCCGAGTCCCCTCGATCCCCCGCCGGGATGTAGGTTTCAGGGAAGATGCCCCCTGGTGGAATCACGGTGTTGCCGGGACGAAATATCCTTTTCTCCCATGGGAGAGCACCATCTCGTCCGCTGCTGGAAGGCCCCTTTCCTCTGAAAAATTGCTCTTTTTGGCTTGACTTCAACCAATTGTTTGTGGAAAATATAGGCTTCGCTGGGGGATCGTCCAGTGGCAGGACGACGGGTTCTGGCCCCGTTAACCGAGGTTCGAATCCTCGTCCCCCAGCCACATAAATGCTTGTTTTTGTTCACGACGAAATGTATACACCTTGTAAAAACCATTTACTTCCTCATCACCGCTTCTTTGTCCTCTAGCCTCACATGCTGATACCTCTCAGTAGTCCTGATGTC
>CAZJRD010000073.1:0-16063 GCA_964548365.1 uncultured Desulfobacteraceae bacterium
CTCTCTTTCCTCGGTCAATCATTCCTCTCCTGTCACGCCCTTCAGTCCGATGGCCTCCGCAACGTCTCTCATACCCATGATGGTGTCGGTGATCATTTCTGTCAATTCCATTCCCAGCATCGCTGCACCTTTCTCAATAATGGACCTGTCCACCCCTGCTGCAAAGCGCTTGTCTTTCCATTTCTTTTTTACGGATTTTGCCTTCAGGTCCATGACGCTCTTGGACGGCCGCACCAGGGCTGTCGTTACCACGAGCCCGGTGAGTTCATCAATGGCGTACAGAGTCTTTTCAAGGTCGGTCTGTGGTTCCACGTCGGAGCAAATTCCCCAGCCATGGCTGACAACAGCGCGGATATACTCATCCGGCCATCCGTGCTCCCGGAGTATCTTTTCACTCATGGTGCAGTGCTGGTCGGGAAACTGTTCATAGTCAAGGTCATGCACAAGCCCAATGACACCCCATTTTTCCTCATCCTCTCCACGCTTCCGCGCGAAATACCGCATAACACCTTCCACCGAGAGTGCATGCTTGATCAGGCTCTCGTTTTTATTATGCTCTGTGAGCAGCTCATATGCCTCTTCTCGCGTAGGTTTCCCGTTGCCCATTTTTTTCTCCTTTCTCTCCCTATTCCCAGACAGGGTCCCGTTTTAAAAAAAAGAGGCTGACATCCCTTCAAGAGCGTCAGGCATAACAGCATTTGCGGATATAACCTCTTTTGCATAGTGATAGGCATTCGCATCGTTCATTTCAATCTGCCGGTAAAAGGCCTGCTTTCCGATTCCGATGGTCACGATGCTGTAGTGTGCAATTTCCCTCGCAAGTCCCATTGTTTCTTCCTCCAGTTTGGCATCAGGCACCACCATGTCGGCCAGGCCACGGGCCATGACCTCTCTCGCAGGCACAAATTTCCCCGTAAGAAGCATTTCAAGCGCCAATTTTCTCGTACGCAATGGCTTCGTACTGCATCCGCCTTCTCCTTTGAGAAAGGTATTGCTTTATTTCAGGCACAAGGATAAAATTCTTTCATGTGGGGTATTCCGAAACAAGCCTGCCTTTTTATCCTGTTCTGTGCGCTCACTTCTCTTTTCCCCGCCGCTCTTCAAGGCAATGAGCGGAAGGCATTCCTCGTCTTTTCGGGAAATCTGGTGACCGCAGAACTGAGAGATGCCCCACTCAACTTGGTCCTCAATGAGTTAAAAGAAAAAAAAGGCCTAAAGGTTCAGGGTGAAGAAAAGGTGAAGGAAGCAACCGTTTCGGGATCGTTCCATGAAGTACCGCTTGCCACCACCCTCGCCCGCATCCTTTCCCGCTTCAACTACAGCATCATCTATGACCGGCATGATCGGCTCGTGGGTATTTTTATCGCGGGGAAGGTCGGCCATCGACAAACAGGATCCTCAACCCAGAGGTCCATTCGTGGATTCCTTCCGCGGCGCAGAGGCACCCTTCCAAACTGACGCTCGTGGCGAGAAGTGCCCTTTCCGCCTTCCCAGCAACCATTTTTTTCTTCTTTTGCAGAGCTTTCGTCACCCTTACCCAACGACGCGGCAGGTATTCACAAGCCTTCCGATGCCGTCAATCTCAACGACAACTTCATCACCGTCCTTGAGATAGACCGACGGCTCGCGAAAGGCCCCTACCCCGGCAGGGGTCCCGCTCAGGATAATGTCCCCGGGGAAAAGGGTAAAATGGTAAGATAGCAGGCTGATGAGCCTTGAAACGGGAAAAATCATCCGGCTCGTCCGGCTGTCTTGCATCAGTCGCCCGTTTACCAGGCATCGAATGCCAAGGTCCTGCGGATCCGAAATTTCATCCCGTGTCACTATCCACGGCCCAAGAGGGCAGAAGGTATCCAGGGACTTTCCCCGAACCCATTGGCCGTCCCCGAACTGCAGGTCACGAGCGCTCACATCATTGGCGCACGTATACCCGAATACCGCATCAAGCGCATCCCGTTCCCCACAATTCCGGATTTCTCTACCCAGAACAACGGCCAGTTCCGCCTCAAAATCCACCTTTCGTGTCACCCGTCGGTCCCAGGTGATCACCTCCTTGTGCCCGAGAAGGCTGCTGGGGAACTTGGCAAAGACGAGCGGGAACTCAGGGGTCTTCCCTTTGCTCTCCTCGGCGTGGTCTTGATAGTTCAACCCTATGGCAATAATCTTGCCAGGGTTACTGACTGCCGGTGCCCATCGGACCTCATCCGGGTTTAGACGGTTCTGGTCCACCACGGCAAGTGCTTCATCACTCCGTATCAAGTCCATCAGGCCCCCATTCCAGGCAAGGGGCATTATCTTTTTATCTTTGACTTCCCCCAAGATAAGGTGATTTTCATAAAACAACTGTGCGATTTTCATTCTTTATTGCCCCGATCTCTTGATTCATGGTGAGGAAGAACAGCAATCTTTTTCATTGGGGACGTCCCGGTCCCGGTCGATTGATACTTCAGTGGCGGCACACCACAGCCGGCGATTCAGCGTTGGCCTTGGCAAGCCTCTCCAGAAAACGGCTCCACCAGCCCCTCTTCCGGTTTTGCAAAGGTTGTGAACTCGCAGTGGTGTTTTTTGGTTCAGGATTCATTTTTCCAGGTCTACTCCTCTCACGGATCTTTAATGACTTCCTATAAGCATATACTAAACAGTTCATTCACTTTTTCAAAGGAAATTTTCTCCCCGCTCGGGCTTGCATCATAAAACGGCCAGAAAATATTGGTTTGACCCGCTACTCCCTTCTTGGTATAAAGACAAGAGAGAGCAGTTCGATCATAGGGGAGATGCAGCCTCCTCCGAATCAACCTGAATACGAAAGGGGAGTAAAATGTCCGAACAACAAAGTCCACTAAAAGACAAGATCATTCTGGCCGTTGATGATGAACCCGACGTGCTTGAAACCATTGAGGAAGAATTGGATATGGTGTTATTGCACAAGGCAACCGATTATGACACCGGTATTCAATACCTGCTGAGCTATACGTACGATGTCGTAATCCTAGACATTATGGGGGTAAACGGTTTTGAATTGTTAAAAACATCCGTATCCCGGGAATTCCCCACGGTCATGTTGACCGCCCACGCCGTTACTCCCGAGGCCCTGAAAAAATCTATGAAACTGGGTGCAGTTTCTTTTCTCCCGAAGGAGAAAATGTCGGAACTTCTTCCATTTCTGGAAGACATCGTAACAAACAAAGGTGCATCATTATGGAAAAAACTCTTCGAGAGACTTGGTGAATACTTTAATAAGCGATTTGGACCCGATTGGAGGGAAAAAGACCGTTTCTTCAAAGAATTTGAAGAGGAAATGGAAAAAAATCTGCGCAGCTAAGGGAAGGGAATGGGATATCTCATTGGTCTTAACGAATACCTTGAAGCCCACTATCACGAATCAGTATTCGATCAAGCCGTCTTGGATGGCCAACGATGGGAGATTCACGTCCATCCCCACCGGATTTTTCAGGCCAGGATCATGGAAACGGTCACGTATGACGTGACCGTTGATACCGGCGAGGGAGAAAGAGAAACTCTCCCGAAGGTCCAGATCAAATTTCTCTATCCTGCGGAGCTGGCAGATTCCGTGAAACCTCTCTTGATGCAGGACACGAAGGTGGAAGCACAAAACTTAGGCCCCCACTTCTCTCCTCGATACCGGCATCATGTCAAGAATAAGACTTTGTTCCCGTTAATGAATGACAGAACCGTGCTCTTCTTCACCTTACTGGAGGGAGAGGTTTTAAAGGGGATTGTAGCGGGTTTTAACCGGTATGAAATTACCGTGCATGTGAAAGGTGGACTGCCGATTACTGTCCTCAGGCACAGTATTCACGATATCAGAGACAAGAGGGGACAGTGCTTTCTCAAAAAATCCCAGGAAAAGCGTGAAGGATGGAAGAAGAGCAGCCTTTATGTGGCTGAAGATAACCAAAAACCATCCTGAAGTATTGGTTCTCACCCCTCCCTTGGTTACTCGCCCGAGACAGGCGCAAGCGGCTCTTTGAAATCACAGCCTGTCCTGCGACAGCTTAAAACAGGATCTGAATTTTCTGGACGTCTGATGCGAAGCACCGGGGTCCCGCATATCGGGCAGGTGCCGTTATAGGGTTCGTCCCACATGACAAAGCGGCACTCGGGATACCGGTCACACGCATAGAAGATCCTCCCCTTCCTAGAAACCTTTTCCACAAGCGTTCCTTCACACCCTTCTTCGGGGCAGCGTACTCCGGTACTCATAGGTTCGGTGTGTTTACACTTGGGGTAACGCTCACAAGCGAGAAACCGTTGCCCGGACCTGTTCCTCTTCACCAGCATGTTCGCGCCGCAAAGGGTGCACTTTTTATCTGGAAAGACCTGCGAAAGCTCTGACTCGCCTTTTGCTCCTATATTCCGTGTGTTTTTGCATTCAGGATATCCGGTACATGCAAGAAACTCCCCGAATTTTCCCCGTTTCACCACCATAGGCCGTCCGCATATCTCACAGATTTCGTCCCCATCCTGGACATATGACGGCTTTTCCATGACGATATTGCCTTTTTCATCCCGTGTGAAGTTGGCGGTATTCCTGCACTCCGGATATCCGGTACATGCGAGGAAAAGTCCATTTTTTCCCGATTTGATTGCCATTGGTCTGCTGCACTCGGGGCAAGTGATGGATGTAATGACCTCCCCTTTCATCTCCCGCTGTGCCTTCTCCAAATCTTTTCCGAAGGCGCGGTAAAACTCATCCAATACCCTGGTCCAGACAATTTCACCCCGCTCAATCTGATCAAGTTTCTCTTCCATCTGTGCGGTAAAGGCAGGGTTGAGAATATCGGGAAAATTCACAACCAGGAGGTCCGTCACCAGCAGACCCAGTTCAGTGGGCCGGAAACGCCGTTTCTCTACATACACGTAATCGCGATTTCTTATGTTGCTCAGGATCGCGGCATACGTCGAAGGCCGACCGATCCCCCTTTCTTCCAGGGCTTTGATGAGCGTGGCTTCGCTGAACCGTGGCAGTGGCTGGGTGAAGTGCTGGGCAGGTTCCAATTCCACCAGGGCCACTTCTTCCCCCTTTTTAAGTGGTGGAAGGATCATATCCTGCCCATTTGTTTCTTTTGAAACCCCGTTGACCCCCTCCTCGTAGAGAACCGTAAACCCATCAAAAACCTTGATGGAACCCGAGGCGCGGAAAATCGCTTTTCCCGCTTCAATGTCAGCCTGTGTCTGGTCAAAAACCGCCGGGGACATCTGGCAGGCCACAAACCGATTCCAGATGAGTCGGTACAGGGCCAACTGGTCCTTATTCAAATATGTTGCGATCTGATCGGGATCCCGGTCCACGGATGTGGGTCGAACCGCCTCATGGGCTTCCTGTGCGCCTTTTTTGCTCTTAAAGGAATTTGGTTTTGCAGGAAGATACCGCGCTCCGAATCTTTTCTCAATGAAGCCGCGCACCTGTTTCACAGCCTCATTTGAAAGGCGGAAGGAATCTGTCCGCATGTATGTAATGAGACCTATCTGCCCTTTTCTCCCGAGCTCCACTCCTTCGTACAGGTTCTGCGCAACGGACATGGTCTTTTTTGCCGAAAAACGTAGTTTCCGGTAGGCTTCCTGCTGGAGTGTGCTGGTAATAAACGGTGGGGAAGGGTTTCGCTTTTTCTTCTTCTTTGTGACGTTTCGTATGGTGAATGTCTTGTCCGAAACCTCGGACATGATGTTTTGCGTCTCCGCCTCGTTCTTCAGCTCAATCTTCCTGCCGTCGTAATCGGTCAATCGCGCCTTGAACGGGGGCGGCTCATCCGCTGAGAGGTGCACCGTAAGAGACCAGTATTCCCGCGGCTCAAATTTCTGAATCTCCCGTTCCCGGTCGCAGATTAATCGCAATGCCACGGACTGAACCCGGCCGGCGCTCAGTCCACGCTTCACCCGAGACCACAAGAGCGGTGAAATCTGGTACCCAACCAGACGGTCAAGGATTCTCCGGGCCTGTTGGGACTCGAATTTATCCTGGTCGATGGTTCCCGGCGAGGCAACGGCCGCTCGAATGGCCCTATCCGTCAACTCATTAAACAGAACGCGAAAAATCGATTTATCCCCATTTCCCAACTCCTGGGCAATATGCCACGCGATAGCTTCCCCTTCACGGTCCGGGTCCGGTGCAAGGTAGACGGCAACAGCATTTTTGCCGGCCTTTTTCAGGGCACTGAGGATTTTGCCCTTCCCTTTTATAGTCACATATTGCGGGGTAAAGTTTTTTTCCAGGTTTACCCCTAGCTTGTTCACCGGCAGATCTTTCACGTGGCCCACCGACGCCAGGATCTGGAAACTCGGTCCCAGGTATTTCTGGATGGTTTTTGCCTTGGCCGGCGATTCAACGATAAGGAGATTCTGTTTCAGTGGCTTGTTCAAAGCATCCCTCTTTTCCTAACAACTCAACAAAGATTCGGTCCAGACCGCAAAGCTTTTCGTTTTATACCTTATGTCTTACGCCTCATGATCTTATGGCTCTGACAAACATCATGCCGGGCGTCTGGATAACCAGCCCCATCAATTCCAGCCTTGTCAGTATGCTCGATGTTTCCCCCGGCTCGAATCCGGTGGACCGAATAACTTCATCAATGTGCATGGGATATGGTTCCAGACAATGAAAAACCCGTTCTTCTTCAGGCTCCAGGCGGACGCCGGGCCTTTCCCTGCCTCCAATCTCTTCCTGATCCTCCAGGACATACGAGGAGCCAAGTTCACTCAGAATATCTTTAGCTTGCTCAACAAGTTTCGCCCCTTGCTTGATAAGAAAATGAGGGCCGCGGCTCTTAAATGAATCAATACTCCCCGGGACCGCAAACACGTCTCGACCCTGCTCAAGCGCCAGGCCGGCTGTTATCAGGGACCCGCTCCGTCTCGTGGCCTCCACAACCACAATCCCCTTGCTGACCCCGCTGATTATCCTGTTTCGCATGGGAAAATTCTTTGGTTCCGGCGCCGTTCCCAGGGGAAAATCCGACACAACAGCACCTTGCTCAAGCACCTTGTCAAAAAGTTTCTCGTTTGAACGGGGATACCGTATATCAACCCCGGTTCCCAGGACCGCAATGGTAAAACCCCGGCCTCGGACACATCCCCAATGCGCGGCCGCATCGACCCCGCGAGCAAGGCCACTGCTGATCCCGATCCCATTCTGCGCAAGAACAAGACCTATCTTCTGGGCCGCCCTCCTTCCATATTCAGTCGCATTCCGTGATCCCACAATCGCGATAAAGTCCTGTCGGGGAGGGATTGCCTTTCCCCGGGTATAAAGAAGAACCGGGGGATCGTGAATTTCCCTCAGAAGACTGGGGTATGAAGAGTCAGGAAATGGAATGATTCTCGCACCGACTTTTTCAGCCCGCTTCATTTCCTGTTCGGGATCAATTGAAAAGACCTTCCCGGTTATTTTCCTGGCCACAGCCTCACGAATTTCTCCTGCCTCCATAAGTTCGGAAACAGAACTCTTGAAAATTTCTTCAGGACTCCCGAAATTTTCGATCAGTTTCCGACAGGCAACATTTCCCACACCGGAGACCAGGTATAAGCAGAGCCATGGGAAGATATCTCGGGATGAATTCTCAGTAGTCATTTCAAAACGAAAAGGGGACGAGACCGTCCCCCGTCATGTTGTTGAGCGTGCATGAATCCGGGTGAAGGGACGGCGCGTATATAAAACAGAATGCCGGCAGTTAGTCAAGAATTTTCTTGTTCATCCTCGGAGGATACTTTTATTCTGCCCGGCATGGTGGAATGACAGAAAAGAATGACGGAGGTGTCGTCCAGTCAAAAATTTGCATGGGCGCACCGTTTGGGATATCTCTTTTTGCAGACATGACGACCCCGGTTCCCGTGTCTGCGGTGGTGCTCACGACGAGACAATAGCCCAGAACAGCGTCTGGAAGCGAGCTGGTTTCCGTAGAGCCCTCCTCCTTGCCGGGAAATTCCACCACCCTTTTTTGCAATACCTGAAAAATCTGTCCTTGCCGAATACCCTGCGCTGATCCTTTGGGAAAGTACACGGTGGTATACTGTCCCACCATCACCTTCTGTTCCTCAATGGCAGCAATGTATGTGGATAGCCCATGAGGGCCCTTTGCAAGTGCAATACATTTGGAAACAGGAACATATTTCAATAGAGGGTCACCCTTCCGGATGGTCATAAAGGATTTCTCGATAACAGCCTTGAAAAGGTTCGGCTTGATTTGCTCCAGGATGCGCAGCTTTCCTAGGAACGTAACCAAGTAGCCAAGATCTTCAGGGAAGATGGGGTCCTTCAGGAGAGGTGATATATTACAAACGGTAAAACGGTCTCCAGGAGCAGCCGAGCCATTCACCTTCACAAAAAGGCTATCTCCAACTCCAAGCATGATCTTATCAGTCTCCCCGGACACGATAATACCATCTGAGACAACCTCGCTGGTGGAGAGATATCCCAGCCCGTCCATGTTCTTCAATGAAGATAAATCATATGCTCCAGGCGGCGCAATGGCGGGTGTAGAAATCGCTGGAGCCGCGGGCTTCTTCGCCATTGTCACCGGTGCTGATTTCAAAACAGGGACACCTTCCAAAAGCGTAATGACATCTCCCGGCTTCAGCAGATGCGGGTTGGTAATAAAGGGATTCATCTCCCACAATTTTGGCCAGAGATCAGTATCGCCATACACCTTGCCGCAAATACCCCAAAGGGTATCCCCTTCCTGAATCGTGTACGTCAGCGGTTGCGCTCCTGACGGACGGATATCCACCTGGAAAATCCCGAGACAAAGCATTACCACAAAGACACACAAAGAGATTTTTCTTGTTCTAGTCACGACCCTGCCCCTTTTTGAAAGTTGCTCTTATCTCCAAAATTTTTGAAAAGTTACGATGTTGGCCGATCTTTGTCAAGGCCTTTTGTTCCTTCCTTTCCCGAGTTCCTGCCCCAGCACCCGCTTCAGGTGAGAACAATACTGTATACATTTTGAAAAACTGCTCGACCATCCCTTTGACAAGCGGAGAAATATTTTTTTATTAACCGAATTTATTAATATAAATAATATTAATATGTTACCTTTGTTGTTAGCGGGAATTTCGCTTTTTCGTCCTTGTATTTTACGAAACAAGCGGTCATTTTCGCTGGTTCAAAAAGACTCAAAGTATTGAATGCAAAATAGGTGCCATTCCAGCTTTTGGGAAAGAGTTCCTCAAAATGAAGTGCAGTCGCGGTGACATGAAATCCATTGAACCGGCCTATGACTATCGCGCCGGAAAATACGTATCCTTTGAGGAATGGCTGGCGGACTTAATGAAAAACTGGAACCGTATCCCTGATTCCTAGCTCTTTTTTCTTTCCCACCCCTTTACAAAGCCTGATTTTTGTTGAAGACTGAAAGAGAACTGAGGAGCGCCGAGATTGATACTGTTATCCTGGTCGCGAATCAGACTTGCTTGCTACGAAAGGCCATGGCATGCCCATTTATGAGTATGAATCAAAAGATCCAGAAAAGGGATGTGGAAAATGCCGAACCCGGTTTGAGATATTCCAGCAAATGAGCGAAGAGCCCCTCGCAAAATGCCCGGTCTGTGGAGGACCGCTAAAAAAGGTGATTTCATGGTGCCGGGCAGCCATCGTCGAAACACCGGAAGAATCTTCGAAGGTTGAAGGCAAAATCAAACAGTATGAAAAGGAAGGTATGTGGAGCCATGCGGCAGAACTTGCCGATACTCACGCTGAAAAAACCAAGGACAAGGCACTGAAGACCCGCGCTCTCGATGACTACAAGAAAGCGGGGTATGATGCCCGCACCCTCGATAAACATGCTAGCAATGATTAATCGGCATAACAGGCATCCACGTGGAAAGTGACAAGACCAAGAATCTCACATTGCGGGCTGAACCGGCCCGAAAGTCGGTCCCGGCACGTACCGTTTTCCAGTGCAGGCCCGGACCTTGGATAATCGCCTCACGTCTTCCAGCGAGGTAACTGTCACCGTAAAACCAAAGACCGGGGAAACAATTTCAAATGGAAAATTCCTCGCCGGTATGGTCACCGTCAGCCTGATACTCCTTTATCCTGTTTATGCTGCAGGAAACCAGGGCATAAGAAAATAAGACCTTTTCTTTCTGGGAAAAATCCTGCACGGAATGTTTTACGGAAGATCAGCTTCTTGAGAGGGCTTGATGGTGAGGTACCGGGAGAATCGCTGATCAATGTCTTCCACGGCAACCTGCTCGTATTCTGCACAAAAATGGTGCCAGAGGACCGAAAGGACCTTTGTCACCTTTTTTTTCTTGTTCTCATCCCGGACAGGGCCGAGACGAAGCATATCCTCCACAAATACGTCTTCAAACCCGACCATCAGGTAGGGGGGCTTCTCTTCGCCCGCCCTGAGACGGCGGAAAAGCTCCTGTGCCTGAACAATTAAAATACCCTCAAAAGAAGGCCGAGAACCCAAGATATCTCGTGCCCACACATTGAAGAGTAAAGGATAAAAGGTGAAATCCTTTTCCTTCCAATCTGGAAAGGGGATGCGCTCACTAAGTCTTGAGAAAATAGAATCGAGCGTCATCACGTTGTCGACGGTCTCCCTACATTTCTCAAAATCAGCGAGACCGCTGAAGTCACGATACTGCTCGTCTTCACTGCCGCCGCAGTAAAAGAGAGGTTTCTCAAAGAGCAGTCCGCCAATAGTCTCTCCCCACTCATCACCCCAGAAATCGGGATCCAAACCGTGTTTCGTGAACCAGGCATTCTCCATCCAGCGGGTAAGGTCCCACTTGAGCCGGAGCACAAAGCCGAAACCCATGCGGAAAAGGGAAACCAGGGAATGCTTTTTCAGGATGAGAGCCGCTTTACGGGCATCCCCGGAACAGGCCTTCCCAAGAGACAGGTTCACATATCCCGCGGCCTTGCGGCAGGTTTTCACCAGCATACTCATGTCGTTTACAATGACTCCATCCGCGGACAGAATCTGGTTGCAAAGTCCCGCAAATTCGAGGTGAATCCCATCCTGAAAAAGGGAATCGGGGAATCCCCTGACCGCACTGACAAGCATGTCGTCCTCATGAAGGTACGAAAAAGGAGAGAGCGGCACCAATTCCCGGGGCACTTCCTCTGTATAGATGGTCTCGGCTTCCGCGTGCACTTCTCCAGCATCGAGAATCCCTGGATCCAGGGGGCTGTAAATCGAGATCGCTTCTTCAAAAGGCAGAAAGCCGTGCTCCTCGAGCCGTACGCTCCTCATCCTAAACAACTGTTCTTCAGCCTCCGCAGGCAATACCCCTGCAAGCCCCAGAAGGAGAGATTGGTAGGCTATGAGGTTTTCTTTCGCAAGAAATCGCAAAAGATCTTCGATTAAAGGCCGCTTTTCAGGATTCAAGGCACGGATATAGTAGGTCCCGTCAAGGGTGAAAAACCCATCGGAAAAGTCTTTCGGCTCTTCATCCTGCTGTATCTCCACTTGCACGGAACGATAGAGAAAATAGTAGGCGTTGGCCTGTCCTTCTGAAAGAAGCCATTTTGCGAGCCGCTGAGGGTCAGCCATCTGCAGCCGCGACAACCAGGTGGCTGTCTGATCCAGGTCCAGACGGTCCCTGCTCCACAGCTCCATGTCCAGGAGATATTGCCATTGCTCCTCTGAAGCATACTCGAGAATGGGCAGGCAATCATCTTCACCGACCTTTTTTACAAGCCAGTAGAAGTCTCCCTGGGCCATACCTTGTACCAGTGCGCGCGGGTTTGCTGCATCAACGATACGATTGATGATCTCACTCCCAGAGAGAGAAGAAAGGGTTGCAACAGCCTTCCCGCCGATCCTCTCCAGGGTCGTGTTCTTGTCTTTTTCTGGTCCCGATTCTCGGCCCATGGATTTCCGCATACTATAATTTTTGCCTTTTGTTTTCCTCGGATGTTATGTTATGTATGCCTTGGCTCCTTGTCCAGACAAAAACAGAGCTTTTTCCATTTCGCGATTGGAGACAAGAGAAAGATGGTTGAGTTCATCGTAAAAGGCGGGGTATTCATGTACCCCATCATATTCTGCTCCGTGGTTGCGCTTGCCATATTCTTCGAGAGGCTCTGGTTCCTGAGGCGGAAGAATATCATTCCGGAAGACTTTGTCCAGAAGGTGGAGGGCCTTCTCAGGAAAGGCAAGATCGGGGACGCCACGTTTCTCTGCCAGAGTGATGTTTCATCAATAGCCAAGATCTTCCTGGCCGGTCTCAAGAATACCCGAAAAGGGTTGTGGCTGGTAAAAGAGGCAATAGAAGAGCGAGGCAGTAGGGAAGCGACTATCCTTGAGAGAAATGTCAATCTCCTGGCAACACTGGCAAACGTGGCCACTCTTCTGGGACTTCTCGGTACGGTCTCAGGCATGATCAAGACTTTTAACGCCATTTCAATACAGGGAATTGGAAATCCCGCTCCCCTTGCAGGAGGGATTGCTGAGGCGCTCCTCACCACTGCGGCCGGCCTTTGCGTCGCTATTCCCACGCTCGTCTGTCACCGCTTCTTGCGAGACAGGGCCGGAAAACTGATCTTTGAGATGGAAGAAAATTCTATAAAGCTTGTCCAAATCATGGAAGAGCAAAACCAGGAGTTGACGCTTTCATAGTATTGAGGTGACTAGGTTGTAGGCATTTAGACTGAAGGTGAATATGCTGTAGACTTGTCGGCTTCTAACCGGCTAACAGCTTACAGCCTAATCAACCTCACTGTTTTCAATTTGGAGCTAAATCGGCAATGCGTTTCAAGAGAAACAAGGAAGATGAGCCGGGTCTTGGAATAGCCCCCCTGGTTGACATTGTCTTCCTGCTCCTGATATTCTTCATGCTGACATCCCATTTTGACATTGCGTCAGGCATCCGCATCAGTTTGCCAAAGGCGGCGCACAGGGTCCTCCAGCAGGAAAAAGAAAACATCACCCTGGTTATGGACAGCAATGGCATGATCTACCTGAAAGGGAAAAAAATCGAGGACAACGAGCTTAAGAAAAAAATTCACCTCCTGGTTGAAAAAAAAGATATGATCCATCTTGTCCTTCAGGCCGATAAGGACGCAAGACACGGCAGGGTCGTCCAGATTATGGATCTGGCAAAAAGCGCGGGTATTCGTTCCATCATTATTGCTGCCCGCATGCCGGTTGGAGGCCGCTAAGTTGAGCCCAGGGAAAAGAAAATTCATGAGAATCTCCCTCGCGCTACTCTGCGTGATCGGTCCGGTGGTCGCGTGGCTCGGCTTCGGCCAGCACGGATTCATTCATCTCTACCGTGTCGGCAAAGAACGCCAGGCCTGCGAACAAAGGATCAAGAAACTGTCAGCGAAAAATCAGGCCCTTTTTGACGAAATTCAGCGTCTCAGATCAGATTCCAAATATGTGGAACGAGTTGCCAGAAAAGAGCTGGGACTCGTCAAGGAAAATGAAATCATTTACCGCTTCCAGGACGAAGAAAAGCCTGACGCAGAAACTGATAAAGACATAAGTGGAAAAACACCCCGGAAAGGGATAACAGCCCACAAGAAGTAGTTGTTCTGAGACGACGCCGGGGAGATTCCCCTGCAGTCGCGGAAAGGAAGAAGAGTGACATTGTCTCCCAGTCACTAATACAGAAAGGCGGAAAACCATGGAAAAAGCAAATGACCTTTACAACGAAATCCTGGCCGATGGGCCTTCTCCTTCAACACTGCTTATCATTTGCCGGAACATGAAAGAGGAAGGACGCGTCAACCAGGCGGTCCGTGCGTGCACAAAAGGGCTCCTCCTGTATCCTGACGATATTCGCATCCGATGGCTCCTGTCAGAATGTTACCTGGAAATGGGTTTTTTTTCGCTGGCCGAAAATGAAATCGCTGTCGTCGCTGAACAGGTTGAAAGACTCGCTCCCGTTTTCAAGGTCCAGGCCGATCTTTTTGAACGACAGGGAAGACGGGAAGAAGCATCTCTGGCACTTGAAAAATACCTCGCCCACTTTTCCGGTGACACAGAAGCGATGGAGCGTCTGCGCAGCCTGAAACCCGAGGAAAAAATCTCTCCAACAGAAGTCCCCTCTCTGGAAGAGATAGTCCCGGAAATAGCCACCCATACCCTCGCGGAGATCTACGAAAGCCAGGGACAGCTCCAAGCCGCCGTTGAGACGTACAAAAAGCTGATGGAACAGAACCCTGGAGACCTACGGGCGCGGGAGCGCCTGCAAGAACTGGAAACCGAAATCCATGGAGAAGAAGAAATAGTGTTGCCCCCGGAGAGAAGGCAGAACGGAACAGAGCGTATGATCGGAGTCCTTGAGGGGTGGCTCACCAAGATACAGGAGATGGGGGGTGTCTGACCGCGCCGCCCCTTTTCACTGGTTGGCCACCGGCATCGGAAGTGTCCCCTTCCTCGATATCCAGGAAACCTGTCGGACTATCTACCGGCTCCTCCCTCAAATTCCCTTCTGGCCCCAGTTCGTCCGCAGAAGTTTTCGGGAAGATATGAACATCCAATTCAGTGAAGGCCTTCCCTTTCTTCAAATTGACCATGAAAAACGTTCCCTCACTGTAAACCAAACCTCTGATAGAGATGCGCAACTCCTCTCTTTCTATGATCGATTTCTCGCCGACGACGTGGATTTCTTTGCCCTAAGCAGAGAATTTGCCCCTGGTCTTTACACCCTCTTGGAGATTATGGAGGAGGATCCCGAAAAAGAAAATGCTTTCATCAAGGGACAATGCACCGGCCCCATTACCTTTGCTTCCGCCATCTTTGGCACTGACGGCAAGCCGCTGATTCACTCCCTGGAACTCCTGGAAGCTTGTACCCAGGGCCTTGCCATCAAGTCGCTCTGGCAGACAAGAAAGCTTGCCGAAACCGGGAGAAAACCAATCCTCTTTCTGGATGAGCCGTCCCTTTCCGGTTTTGGATCTGCCTTCTCTTCCCTTGAACGTGACGAAGTGATTCGCATCTTGCGTATGGTTATCGACTATCTCAAGGAACGTGCCGACCTTCTTATCGGGATCCACTGCTGTGGAAATACCGATTGGGGAATGCTCCTGGAAGCAGGCACGGATATTATCAACTTTGATACTTTTTCCTTTCTTGACTATTTTCTTCTTTACCCTGATGAAATTACCGCTTTCATAAACAGGGGCGGCCTCATAGCGTGGGGGGTGGTCCCCACCTCGGAATTTACCGGGAACGAAACTGTGGTGGAGCTTCTCTCCCTCCTGAAGAAAGGCTTTGAAACATTGGAATCATGGGGCCTTCCTGCCGAAACAGTCGCGAAAAGTTCTATTCTGACTCCGTCGTGCGGAATGGGGACCTTGACTTCGGAAGCGGCAAAAGCCGTCCTGTCCCTGCTCTCCGACCTGTCCACAAGGTGCGCCGACTCCCCAATTTTGACCCATATCGTGTAAGGATGAATGCAATAGCCTTCGTTATCCTCACGAAGGAAAACTTCATGATTCGATAATCGATATTCGTTTGTAAGTATTTCGAATATCTTTGGCTAAAACCTTCCTAATTGATGCAGAAAATGGTAAGCGACGATCCCGACCGTGGTGGCGAGATTCAAACTTCGCACCTTGCCCCATATGGGCACCCTATAGGAAGGACATGCATCCAGGATCTCCTTCGGAAGCCCCCGTGTTTCCTGCCCGAAGACCAGGTAGTCACCCTTTTCGGGGTGAGCGTTTGTATATATTTCCTGCGCGTGGGTGCTGAATGCGAAAAGCGCCGAACCAGGGGCCCTTTTCGCACAGAAGGCCTCAAAGCTCTTGTGATGATGGATGTCGATTTCGCCCCAGTAATCAAGACCGGCCCGCCTCAGATGCCGGTCGTCCACCCTGAATCCCAGGGGATGGATAAGGTGGAGCCTGAGCTCCGCCGCTCCGCAAAGCCTCGCTATATTACCAGTGTTTGAAGGAATTTCCGGTCGGAACAAAACGATATGAAGAGGTGGGTCTTGAATGCTCCTGTGACGGATCTCTTTTCTGTCATTGAAAGGCATGCACCATGCTCCAACCCACATTTCTCACGGGTCTTCGTAGCGAGGTGGTAGAGAGTCCGGTGGATGGCAAGTTGAGCTTGCGAAATCCCGCTATCGGGAGCGC
>CAZJRD010000074.1:0-15979 GCA_964548365.1 uncultured Desulfobacteraceae bacterium
GTAGCTATCCCACGCTGATAAGTCACAGAAAAGACCAGCCCGGAGCCTCGGAACGAAAGAAATGGCTTCCTCTCTGAGCCCCCCTCAGTGGGGGCTTCATGATGCCTCCTGCTCTGCGGGAAGAGATTCACTGGACTGGACGAGCAGTCAAGTGGACTCTCGCTGTTTTTTCGATTTACCGGCGCAACCGGCAAACGGGCCAACAGGCCAGCCGGCAAACCGGGAGTCAATATTAGGACGGGAACAGTTCCGAGATCCTGTTGGCAAGCATGATGTCGCCGCTGACCTTGAGCTGTCCGCTCATGAATGCCTGCATGCCGTCCAGCTCCCGGTTCACCATGGCCAGCCAGGTTTCTCCCGACATGGTAAGGGTGGTCGTGGGAGCATCATGCGATCCTTCCGTGACTTCACAAGTGCCGTCTTTTATGGTGACACTCCAGTTTCCGCCGCCGTCACCGGTGATCTCAAACTGGAACACCACATTCAGGCCCTGGGCTGCTGTTGCGTTGAAAGCCTCGGGCATTCCGTCAAAAACCTCTTTTACGCTCGCGATTGCCATGATCTTTTCCTCCTTCTTTGTTTTTGGCTCCTCGTGAGCCGGTTTGTGTTGCTTTGACAATAATTCTTTGACATCAGAAGGGGGAGGGATGACGACCGTTTCCCCTTCCGCAATAAGTTTTCCCTCCTGGTTTTTCCAGACAAGTGCCATACGAATCCATTTTTTTTCCGCCAGTTTTTCAGAGACCCGCGCGGTTGCGGTTATGGTATCTCCGAAGAGGGTCGGAGCCTTGAACCTGCATGAGATCTCCACCAGGATGGTACCCAGGCCCGGGAGCTTCATGCCCAGGACCGGAGCTATCAGGCTCTGGGGGAGGGCACCGTGGGCGATGCGGGTTTTGAACGGTGTCTGTTTCGCGAAGGCTTCGTTCACGTGCATGGGATTAAAATCCCCACTGATGCCGGCGAAGAGATACACGTCCGTCTCGGTGATGGTCTTGGTAAAACTGGCCTCGTCACCTATTTCCAGTTGATCGTATGTTTTCCCAAGCTCAAATTCCATTTTATTTTCCCTGAAAACAGGGTTTCCGTTTTTCCATGAACGCCCGCATCCCTTCCATGGCATCCTCCGTGGATATGACTTTTCCAAGGGCTTGGCATAGGTAATCGACGGCGTGGTCAAAATCCATATCCATCATGGCCCTGAAGGCCTCCTTGCCGATGCGTGTCCCGATGGGACTCTTGTTCGTGAGGAGCTTAAGGGTCTCCCTGATCACCTGGTCCAGGGCCACCGGATCCACGGCCCGCGTGATCAGACCCATGGCCTCTGCTTCCCGCGCCGGTACCTTTCTGCCGGTGAGGACCATTTCAACGGCCTTTTTTCTGCTGACATTTCGGAAGAGCAGGACGCCGACCATCATGGGGAAGATGCCTACATTTACTTCGGGTGTGCAAAAATAGGCATCATCCCGGGCAATCACGATGTCGCAGGAGAGCATCAGCCCGAGGCCTCCTGCGAGGCAGGGACCGTTTACCCTCGCTACGAGGGGTTTGCCGAAATGTGACATCTTTTTGAGGAGTGTTGCGTAGTTCTTTGCTCCCTGGATGCGGTCTTCTTCCTTGGTCAGGGTGACGACCAGGTCCGCTCCTGAGCAAAACGCCTTGTCACCGGTGCCGGTGATGCAGACGGCCCGTATCTCTTGGTCTTGATCAATATGATCAAGGTGTACGAGGAGGGTTGTGATCATTTCCTGGCTGATGGCATTTCGACGGGATTCCCGGTTGATGGTGAGAAACGCCGTCTGTCCCTCAACCGTGTAAAGGAGATCTTCACTCATCTGCTGGACCCTCCTTCTCCAGGTCCACCAGGATATCTCCGGGAGCAACCTTGGCGTCGAGGTCGGTATTGATCCTGGTAACTGTCCCATCATACGGTGCAACCAGGGTGGTTTCCATCTTCATGGCGCTCACCACTACCAGCCCCTTCCCCCTTTTCACCCGGTCGCCTACCTCCACGAGTATTCTCACCACGACAGAGGGCATGGGCGGCGTCACCTGCTCGGGAATTTCAACCTTTGAACCGCTTCGTTTCCGTCCGGGCTGTTTATCTGCATCCCTTACCAGAAAAGTTTTTCCATTCACAAAAATGTGTTTGCCGTCGGATCCATCTGCCACAAAGGCCTCGACCGCCTTTCCATCCACCACAAGGAACAACCTCCCCTCACCAATGGAATGAAACAGCACCTCTTTTGGGTCCTCGCCAGTCCAGGCGATCTCGAGGCTGTCGCCTTCCCCCGGAGAAACATCAAGGGAGCGTGTTTGATCATTAATGATGAGGCGGTATTTCATTTTATTCGTCACAACTCCCATTCACCCAGGGTTTCCCAGGGAGAAGGAATCCCCCTTGGTTCCCGGGAGTCCCGGGAGACGAGACGACGGGTCAACGTGTCCACCACATAGGCGATTGCGGCCAGGTCCTGCCTTTGTTCACCGGGCGCCCATTGTTGGAAGTGCTTGTCAATAAAATCGGTGTGCGTTTCGCCTTGTTTAAACGGCTCCGACTGTATCAGATCCAGGAGAAAAGGAACAGTGGTCTGAATGCCCAGGATGGGATATTTTTCAAGCGCCCTGATCATACGGTTCATGGCCGCTTCTCGGTCTTCCGCCCAGACAACAAGCTTGCTGAGGATGGGATCGTATTCCACCGGTACCTGGAATCCCTGGTAAATTCCTCCGTCTACTCGGATTCCCGGTCCCTGGGGCTCCTGGTAGAACAACACGGGGCCGGGGCAGGGGAAAAATTGGGCCGCCGGGTCCTCCGCATAGATCCGGCATTCCATGGCATGCCCCCTGCTTGATACATCCGTCTGCTCAAAAGGTAGGGGATTGCCGGCCGCGATCTCGATTTGGTGCCTGACCAGGTCAAGCCCTGTTATCATTTCCGTGATGGGGTGCTCCACCTGTAACCGGGTGTTTACCTCGAGGAAGTAGAACCGGTCAGGTGGTTCGAAAAGGAATTCCACGGTACCGGCATTGACATACCGGGCGGCCGTTGCCGCCGATATTGCCGATTGCGCCATTCTCTCTCGAAGTGCGGGCGTCAGAACAGGCGAGGGGGTTTCTTCGATGATTTTCTGGTGACGACGCTGGATGGAGCATTCCCTTTCGAAAAGATGCACTACGTGTCCCTGTTGGTCGGCAAGGATCTGAAACTCTATGTGCCTGGGATTCTGGAGAAACTTTTCCAGGTACACGGCGCCGTTTCCAAAGGCCTTGTCTGCTTCGCTTATGGCGGAAACGCAGGCCTCCCGCATGTCCTTTGGGCCTTTTACCGTGCGCATCCCTTTTCCGCCTCCGCCTGCCGCTGCCTTGATCAGGAGCGGAAATTCCATGTGATCCGCTTCACCGCAGATGGCATCTGTATCCGTGGTAGCCTGCATGGTTCCGGGAATAACGGGGACGCCTGCCGCCTGCATGATTTTCCGGGCTTTCGTCTTGTCGCCCAAGTCCCTGATGACAGGGGAAGGTGGTCCAATGAAGCTGAGGCCTGTAGATTCAACAAGGGCTGCGAAGGCGGGATTCTCTGCGAGGAAGCCATAGCCGGGATGAATTGCCTCAGCACCCGATTCCTGAGCAGCATGAATAATTTGTTCCATGTTCAGGTAGCTCGCAGACGGTTCAGAGGGGCCGATATGGATTGCCTCATCCGCCTCAAGCACGTGGAGAGCGGTGGTGTCGGCGTCGGAATACACCGCCACCGTGCGGATCCCCATCTCCCTGCACGTACGCATGATCCGGACTGCTATCTCACCCCTGTTTGCAATCAATATCTTCTTAAACACAATGACCTGCCTTTATACTTTCCCACCGGTTTTGACTAAGCCCATGACCTCTTGAGCCGGACCCTGATAATCTTTCCCGATCAGTGGTCCAGAAAAGCGCGATGCTCGTGAGGGAAGCCTTTTCTGAAGTGACCGGTGAGAGGGCGCCGTCTTTTCGTGACTTATCAGGGGGGGAACCCGCAGCTCGACGAAGTCGAGAATGCGGAGGGGGTAGCTATCCCACGCTGATAAGTCTCTGAAAAGACCAGCCCGGAGCCTCGGAACGAAAGAAATGGCTTCCCTCACGAGCAGCCTCACAGAACCACCTCATGCCTCCCGGTCAGTGGGAGGAAATTCTCGCTTTCGTCTTTCCCCTATCAAGAGGCAGCGCAACGCGGTAGATGAGGCCTTTACGGAAGCGTCATCACATCCTGAAAGTGCCATACCCGTAAGTATCATCTCGGAGCGGCGCGTTCAGAGCCGCGGAGATGGCAAGCCCCAGCACATCCCTGGTCCTGGCTGGATCCAGGATGCCGTCATCCCACATCTGAGCCGTTGAATAATAGGCACTTCCTTCCCGCTCCGCCGAGGCAATGATGGGTCCCTTGATCTGTTTCATCATTTCATCCGGGAGGGGAGGGCTTCCCTGCCTCGCGAGTTGATCGTTCTTGACGGTAATCATCACCTGTGCAGCCTGTTCACCGCCCATCACCCCTATCTGGGCGTTGGGCCACATCCAGAGAAACCGGGGCGAATACCCGCGGCCGCACATGCCATAGTTTCCTGCGCCGAAAGAGGCCCCGATGATGACCGTAAACTTGGGAACAGTGGCCGTGGCGACTGCGTTGACCATCTTGTGGCCGTCTTTCGTGATGCCCTCGCGCTCGTAGTCTTTGCCGATAATGTAACCGTTGATGTTCTGGAGAAAAATGAGCGGGATGCCGCGTTTGTCACAGAGCTGGATAAACTGGGTTGCCTTGAGAGAACTGTCGGAAAACAGGATCCCGTTGTTTCCGAGGATGCCTACCTCATACCCGTGAATATATGCCCACCCGCAGATAAGGGTGGGCCCGTACCGGGCCTTGAACTCCAGGAATTCGCTGCCGTCCACCATCCTGGCGATCACCTCACGGACGTCATAGGGGGTGCTCAAGTTCCCGGGCACAATCCCGTAGATTTGGTTCTGGTCATAGAGGGGCGCTCTTGCTTCCCGCCTAGGAATCTCTGCCTTTGTGGTGGTGGGAAGCGCCTTGACGATCTGCCGGATAATCTCAATGCAATGCTCGTCGTCTTCGGCAAAATAATCAGAAACGCCGGATTGCCGGCAGTGCACGTCTGCTCCACCAAGTTCATCCGCGGTTACTTCTTCACCCGTGGCCGCGCGCACCAAGGGAGGACCGCCGAGAAATATAGCGCCGGTCCCCTTTACGTGGACCACTTCATCGCTCATGGCGGGGATATAAGCGGCACCTGCGGTGCACAGGCCCATAACGCCGCAGATCTGGGGAATTCCCATCTTGGACAGAACAGCCTGGTTGTAGAATATACGTCCACCATCGTCCGCATCAGGGAATATTTCAGACTGGAGTGGGAGGTAGGCCCCGCCCGAATCCACCAGGTAAATCATGGGGAGATGGTTTTCCATGGCAATGGTCTGGGTCCTGAGACCCTTCTTGACTCCCATGGGATAGATGGTGCCGCCCTTGATCATGGAATCATTGGCGTGGATAATGACCTCGTGTCCTTCAACGACCCCGATGCCGCTGACGATCCCGGCCCCGTGGACCTTTTTGTCATACAGCCCGCGGGCCGCAAGCGGAGCGATCTCCAGGAATGGTGTGTTCCTGTCGAGGAGTCGGTCTATCCTTTGACGGACTGAAAGCTTATTTTGCTCTTTCAAGCGGGCCTCGGCCTTCTCAGATCGTTCGGTCCGGGCCCTTTCCAGTTCCTGCCGAAGATCAGCTACCAGCGCCTTCATATGCTTTGCATTTTTCTGAAATTCTTCGCTGCCGGTGTCGATCCGGGACTCAATGACTTCCATGATCAGGCCCTTTCGAGTATGCGGTCGCCAATCTTGATTCTTGATATCTCGGAAGAGGTACCCGCAACCTGGAGATACTTTGCGGAACCATAACTCTCTTCTGCCGGGTTTCCCTTTGGGAGGCCGTTCGCACCAAGGACCTGGAGCGCCTGGCTTGCCACCTGTTCCGCTGATTCAGCGCAGAAGGTCTTTGCACAATTGACCAGGATGTCCCGTTCCCGGTCACCTGATTCATCCATCCAGGCGGCTCGGTAGGCGAGCAGCTGTGCCGTTTGCCGGAGGGTCAGCATTTCAGCCAGTTTGAAAGCTACTTCCTGGTAGGCAATGACGGGCTTTCCCCCGCTCCTGTGCATTCTTGCATGGTCCAGGGCGGTTTGAAATGACCGGTTCATAAGCCCTAGGCTCGCAGAGGTGAGCACCTGGTCTTCCCAGCGTCGGAGGTTGCCGAGAATATCCGGGGGATCAAAGGGCCCCATCACCTCTTTTGCAGAGACGGTTACACGGTCAAGTTGCACCGGTGCGACCGGGGTTCCCTCGTATCCGATGAATGCATAACGTTCTCCCACAATGACACCTGGTGATTCGATTCTTACCAGGGCGATGAGAAGCTTTTCATCGGCCTGGGTGATCACGGCTATCCGGTCCGCCATGGGACCGTTGATCACGTGATCCTTGGTCCCCGTGACTGTAAAATCTTTACCCGATGAGGATGCAGTCGTCTCGAATGGTTGGTTCTCCACGCTCATTCCACTCTCGGTAAGGGCTACGCATCCCACGTAGCGTCCCTGCTCCAAGAGGGGAAGGATCTCCTCTTTTTGGTGAGATGTCCCGTACAAGGCCACCAACCTCCCAAAGAGACGGGTGCTGGATTCAACAGCGAGAAACAGGGAAGGGGATAGGGTGGCCAGGGCCTCCTGGGCTGCTACAAGCGCACTGGAGTGGTTCCCGTCTTTTACACCCAGACCAAGGTAGCCGATATCCGCAAGCCGGCCAAGGTAGTCCATAAAAAGATTGAGGCATTCAAGGGGATCGCCTGTCCTGAGGCTTTTCACCCTTTTTTCCGCATCCTGGTCAATGGCTTTTTTCAGCCTGGTCGCCAGATCCAATTCCTTTTCATCAAAATCAAAATTCATGTATTCCTCATACGGTTAACGGGCCAACGGGCTCAACCACCCTTACATCAACTTGGAGATGATCTTTTTCTGGATATCGGAAGTGCCGCCGCCGATGGGGGCAAGGCGGCTGTCTCTGAAATACCGCTCCACTTCATATTCGTGACAGTACCCGTAGCCGCCGTGCAGCAGCATAGCATCGTTTGCCGGTTTCAGGCTCCAATCACCCACAAAGAGTTTGGCCACTGCGGCCTCCAGGTGGTTCAGGGGCCTTCCCTGGTCCTTGCACCAGGCAATGCGATAGCAGAGGGACCGGGCCGCTTCGATAAATATTTTGATATCCGCGAGCTTGTGCTTTGTGGCCTGGAAATAGGCGATAGGCCTTCCGAATTGATGCCTTTCTTTTGCGTATCGTGCACATTTCTGGAGCACGTAGGTCATGCCGCCGATAAAGGGCGCCAGGAGCGCGCTTCGATCCCACTCCACGGTCTGCATGGCCATAAGGAATCCGGCTCCTTCCTGGCCGATAAGATTCTTTGCGGGGATTTCACAGTCTTCAAAAACCAGCTCAGATGTGTGGGAGGTTCGCACTCCCATCTTGATCAGGTCCCTCCCGGCTGAAAAGCCCGGAGTCCCTTTTTCAACAATAAATGCCGAAATGCCGGCATGTTTTTGCCCTTTGTCCGTCTTGGCATAGATAACAGCCACATCCGCGATAGAGCCGTTGGTGATGAACATCTTGCTCCCGTTCAGGATGTATGTATTGCCCGCTTTTTTGGCCCTGGTACTCAGGGACGCGACATCCGACCCGGCGCCCGGCTCGGTCAACCCCATGCATCCGATCCATTCGCCGGAGGCAAGCTTGGGGATGTATCTCTTTTTCTGTTCTTCCGATCCGTGGCAAAGGATGGTGTCAGCGCAGAGAAAGGTGTGCGCTCCGTACGCGAGGGTCAATCCTCCGTCCACGCCTGCCTCACCAAGGGCCTCACCGGCCAGCACCGTGGTCACCACATCCGCTCCGCTACCGCCCAGCTCTTCAGGGAAATGGAGACCAAGCACCCCGAATTCCCCGAGCTTCCGGAAAGAATCAAAATCGAATTTGCTCTGAAGGTCATGCTCTGAAACCCTGGGCACGATCTCTTTCTTTGCGAATCGGATCAACTGCTCTTTGAACATCAGTTGTTCCGGGGTGAATGAAAATTCCATACGCTCCCCTGAGCCAGTTTCAAAACACCTCCTTTTAAAAATGGCTCCTCTATTGTGAAATTTCAGCTATCTCTTAACAGGAGTAACATGATTGGCATGTGTCCATCCTGTAATCCTGTCGACTACTTATTTTTTGGCTCCGTTCAGAAAAACCTCCAGGATGCTCTCGGCAATCCTCTGCTTCTGGGCGTTTCCTTTGATGTGCTGATTGGCCAGCACCATGGTGGAAACAAAGGTTTCAAGCGCTCCGAGAAAAATATACGTGAGATACCGGGCCTTGAAATCCGCCCGGAGTGCTCCCTGATCCTGTCCTTCCTGCATGACCTTTTCCGTGATGGACATAAATGCCTTGAAATGTTCCAACCGCTCAGGGGTCAGATTGGTGGTGGAACGAGATATTTCCGTAATGAAAATGTTCACCAGTTCGGGTTCCCTCTGATACGTATCCAGGAAATAGTAGATGATCCTGCCCAGTTTTTCCTTGATGGGTTGGCGGTTTTCCCGGACGCGGGACAGCAGCCCAAAGAGACCTTCCCACCAGCGATTGAGGAGGGCATCAAACAGGTCTTCCTTGCTCGCGAAATAATGATAGACCAGGCCGTAGGAAATACCTGCACGCGCGGCAATATCGGACATTCTGGCCCTGTGAAACCCCTTTTCCTTGATGGATTTCAGGGCGGCGCTGAAGATGGCCTCTTCCTTGACTTTCCTTGTGGTTTCCCGCTGGCTTGCCATGCCTCGTAATAGAACAGGGCTTGATTGACTTGTCAATCAAAAAAGCGAGACCGTTCCGTTGTGCGGTTGCCTGTATGTTCAATTTTCTTGACGGCTTTGGCCTCCTGCTTTAGCCTGTAAATTTATACAAGGCCTTTGCATTTCGCTAACAGAAATCTCACGAAAATCTCACAAAAGATAAACATGAGGGAATAAATAATGAGCACCTTTTAAGTTTGCCCGCCTCCGGCGGGTTAGATGTTCAAGTGTACATTCCGGGAGGCAAGAATGGGAAAAAAAGAAATCCTGGTAGTGGATGACGAGGAAGACATCCGGGAGCTGGTTACCTTCAATCTCACCAGGGAAGGGTATGTGGTCCAATGTGCGTCTTCCGCGGAAGAGGCCCTTGAGTCGGTGAGAAAGAAGACCCCCCACCTCATTATCCTGGATCTTATGCTGCCGGGGATGGATGGCCTGGAGGCGGCAAAGAGACTCAAGAGAGATCCCTCTACGGAGGATATCCCCATCATCATGCTGACGGCCAAGGGTGAGGAGGCGGATGTTGTTACCGGGCTGGAATTGGGCGCTGACGATTATATCACCAAGCCCTTCAGCCCTCGCGTGCTGACGGCCCGGGTAAAGACGGTCTTGCGCAGGAAAATTGGGGTAGCTTCCCTTAAGAAGGAATCTCCATTGAAGATCCATGAGCTGGAAATCCATCCCGGTCGTCACGAGGTTCTTGTTGGAGGAAAACCCCTTCCTCTCACCTTCACCGAATTTGCTATTTTGCAGTGTCTGGCCCAGCGGCCGGGATGGGTATTTACCCGGTACCAGATTGTGGACGCCGTTCATGGGGAGGAATACAATGTTACGGAACGTTCAGTGGATGTACAGATAGCGGGGCTACGCAGGAAACTTGGTCCATACGGAAAGTATGTGGAGACGGTCCGCGGTGTGGGATACCGGTTCAAGGGGTAATTGATGATGAAAAAAAGGCGTTTGCTCTGGCAGCTCTATCCTGCCTTCCTGTTTATCGCACTCCTGTCTATTGTTTCCGTGACCTGGTATGCGGGGAGTACCCTGAAGAAGTTCGATCTGGACCAAACGTCCCGCGATCTGGAAGCACGGGCCCGTCTGGTGGAGGACCGCATTCTCCCCCTCCTGGAACCCCTGAACGAGAAAAGAATCGATGAGATATGCAAGAGTATGGGAAAGAGGGCTGAAACCCGTATCACGGTAATCGGTTCTGACGGCAGAGTGTATGGTGATTCTCATCATGATCCCTTGACCATGGACAACCACGGTTCCCGGCCCGAGGTCAGGACGGCCTTGCAGGAGGGAACAGGTAGGTCCATTCGATTCAGCAGGACCCTGCACCGGAAACTAATGTACAGGGGAATTGGTGTGCATAAAGATGGAGCGGTTGCTGTGGTGGTTCGGACCTCTATTCCGGTGGACAGGGTGGACGCCGTGTTGCACACCATCCAGGGTAGGATTGCAGTGGCCGGGCTTTTTATTGCGCTCATTTCGGCTGCCTTGAGCCTTTTTATTGCCCGCCGCATGAGCAGGCCTCTCGAGGAAATCCTCCGGGCGGCGAAAGCCTATTCCAAGGGGGATTTTGGAGCCAGGCTTCCCTCTTTCAATGTGCGTGAACTGGATGAAATAGCAGGGGCCATGAAAGAGATGGTGGAGGGGATACAAGAGAGGATCGGGATGATCACCCGACAGCGAAACGAGCTGAATACGATCCTGGGCAGTATGATTGAGGGGGTGATAGCCGTTGACCTTGGGGGGAGGATCCTGAACATCAATGGGAGGGCTGGTCGCCTTTTCAATATTGATCCGGCGAAGGCTGCGGGGATGACCGTCGAGGAACTTTCCAGAAACCCCCGTCTCGCGGGTTTTGTCGGGCGTGCATTGCGCGAGCATGATACCTTTGAGGAGGATATGTCCATACGGGTGGGAGGCGGGGATCGAATTGTCAACCTTCGCTCTACCTCATTACTGGACTCTAAAGGGGAACGTATTGGAACGCTTCTGGTCATTGCTGATGTTACCCGCGTCAGGGAACTGGAAAACATGCGCCGGGACTTCGTGGCGAACGTGTCCCACGAGATCAAGACACCAATAACGGCTGTAAAAGGTTTTGTTGAAACCCTTCTCGACGGCGCTCTGGAAAGTCCCGGCGATGCTCGGCGTTTCTTAGGCATCATCGAGAAGCACACCAGGAGACTAGAGGCCATGGTGGAAGACCTGCTCAGCCTGTCGAGGATTGAGCAGGAAGGAGAGCTTGCCAGAACGGCTTTCGAAGAATTCAATTTGAGAACTGTCCTGCATTCCGCGATCCAGCTTTGCAAGGCAAAGGCAGAGGCCAAAGGGGTTACGGTTTCCCTGGACTGTCCTGAGATGCTTCTGATAAGGGGAAATGCCCAACTGATGGAGCAGGCGGTCGTGAATCTCCTGGACAACGCAATTGAGTATAGCCCCAAAGAAAGCGGCATCCTCGTTCGCGCGTTGGAGGAAGAGAGGGAAACGAGAATAAGTGTTATTGATCAGGGATGCGGTATTGCATCTGACCATATCAAGAGAATCTTTGAGCGGTTCTACCGGGTGGACAGGGGCAGGAGCAGGGCTGCGGGCGGAACCGGTCTCGGCCTTGCCATCGTGAAACACATCGCCCAGGCCCACGGTGGGGAAGTCTCGGTTGAAAGCACTCCCGGAAAAGGCAGCACCTTTACCATCCATTTAGGGGACGTTCTTCACTAATTACACAAACCGGGGTGTCAAGGTGAAAGTTGAGAATTAGTGTAAAAAGTGAAGAACGTCCCTATTTCTTTACTGGCCCAGCAGGCCCTTTAATTTTCCTTTCAATCCTTCTGCTGCTTTCTTGGCGCTTTCCTGGGTCGATTTCAGTTGCTCAGTTGAGCCGGAGCCCAGGGCATTCAGGTTGGCGCCCAGGGACTTGAGCCCTTTGTTCAAGGTGTCGGTTACAGCAGGGGATGTGATTTTTGCGTAAAGGGATTGAAATATTTCTTTGAATGCTTCGGCGGGAGAGGCACCGCCTTTTTTCTTGCCTATATCCTTCAGGTGAATATCAGGAAGGGTAGCGCTGATTGACTTCCCGCCCAGAAGGGACATGGTAAGGTTGACTTTCCCTCCCTTTACGACAAAGTCCCTGATGAGGAGCTTCTTTCCCGCCTCCTTTTTCCCCTCTTGCTTCTTGGGGGCCTGCTCTTCTGATCCGACAGATGATTGCACGTTTTTCATAATGGCCTGAAAGTTGTCACCGCCCTTGATTTTTTCATAACTGATGTCAGGGGATAAAACTTCTATCCGGTCTATGACAATGGTATCCCCGGTAATTGATTTTTTGTCAATATCGACTCTAATGGAACCAACTTTCATCGCATACGGAGATTTGAAGCCCTTCGGGTTTCCTAGGAAAAGATCTTTCAGTTTCGCTTTCGCGGAAAAGAGGGAAATATCCACATCTCCCAGACGCACATCTGTTTTGGTGATGCCGGGACCATACGTATTCACTGCCTTTTTTATCATGGGTCCAATGTTCGTCGCGATGATGATTACTGCCACAATGATGACAGCGACGACTACTCCTGCTCCGATCAGTATCCACTTTTTCATGGTGCAATCTCCTTCTTTTTTGCTCACTGTGAGCATTTTTTTCAAAAAATCTCCAAAGCCTGCAAGGTTCCGCCTCCAAATTCAGTCATGGTTTCAGCGGCTATGGTCAATCCCTTTTCCAGAAAGCGGCCCTGGATGCCGGGAACACCGTAGGCATAAAAGAGGACGTCTTGGGTGGTTTCCGTCACCCTTGTCTTTTCATCCGCGCCCTGGCAGAGCACGCACACGATCTCCTTTTCATCCCTGAAAACAATTTCCCCTTCCACGGTTCGCATTTCCCGGCCGCCCATGCCCCGGCAGAGTTCGTTGTCCCTTGCCAGATCCAGTTTCAGGCTCCCGTCGAACCGGCGATAGTCGGTCACGGCCACCAGGATTCCGGCGCACATTTCCGCCATGAAATGTGCGTCAACCATGAGGTCATACCGGGGGAAGCCGCTGTTGACTGTCCTCTTCAGGTGCGCCGGAAGTGGGCATTCCTGGCCGAAGGCCGCGAAAAACCGGTCATAGATGCCTATGCGGTCCTTGATTTCCGAGAGCGTTTCACGTTTCCTCATCTTTCGGAGGTATTTTCTTTTGTATTGATCGAACCCAGGGGGATTCAGATGGTTGGTACAGCCCGTGATCAGGGTCAGTCCGAAAGGAACATCAGGATAGCGTGCCCGGTAGCTTGAGGACTTGGAAAAATCGATGGTGATACCCATTGGCCTCCCCAAAATGGAATGGTGGGAACACGGGCGAGCACGCGGCAAAGCGATGGAAATGAGTGGAATTGCCCGTTACCAATGTTTGCATATTTTCCCGATATGTCAAGGATGAATTGATGGGTAAGGGACAGGCGTGGCAAAAAAATCTCATGCCACGCGGTTGCCCCTCTTCATTCACCAACTATCTACCACTTGAGGACGAGGTCTGCCTGCAGCACTTTCTGCTTTCTGTCCGTATCGCCATTGATGGGTTTGACATCAAAGTAATAGTCAATCCCGAATGCCACATGCTTGGCCAGTCCGAGTGTGAATTCTACTTCGCTGCCCTTCACATTCGTGGCGCCCCCGTAGAAGTCACTATCCGGCAGGAAATCAGGCCAGGCGTCCTTATCCAGTTTTCGATAGTTATACTTGATCTGCCACTGTCCCAGATCATTTGCTTTCTTATGGCCGAATTTGACTCCCACCAGCCAGCCTTTGCTTTCGTCGTCCGCGTCTGATTTCACATACTGACCGAATGCCACCACCATGGGAACCGGCCCGGAGAGAGTGACCCCCAGTTCGGCATCCGCCGCCAGGGAATCATAATCCTGGGTAAGGTTTCCTGCAGCATCCACGCTGTTCGTCCCAGCACTATGATCGAATGAGTTTCCAGTCACGTTGGCAAAATCATAATAGGTACCGGCAACCTTGAGGTACATGGCCTTCGCCATGTCGATCTTGGCACCCACCTGGATCAGCCACATGGCCGGATCATCCTTGTCAATCTTGTATTCGTCGAGGATAAAGCAGGCGGGTGTGATAAAAATTTCGGCGGGCTTCAATTTGAATTGCAATTGCGCCGCGGCTCCATCCGGGCGGATATCCCCATCCCACAGAAGGTCTTTTGCTCCCCAAATGGGATTGTTGAATTTTCCGCTGCCCTCAAAGCTTGACTTTGGGTTCTATGGCTACCAAAGGCATGGTTTCTGGGACAAAGGAATTATGCAGGAAGTCACAGCAGCAGTACCACCCATTGGGATCCTTGATATTCTCTTATCACAGGTTCGGGTGAGGTTGAGATCCATAGCAGTGATCGCATATCTTGGCCGGGGCCCGGCGTATTCAATATGTTGAGTATCGCCAACGATTCCTTCTGATAAGTCTGATAGGTGAAAGCTGATCGCAATTCACGAATAGGATAATCCTTGAACGCTCGCCTGAGGTGCGCCTTGAGCAACGCGGAAGGTGTCACCCTTGAGGCTATGGTTTTGGCTCCGATTCTGTGACCAGCAGACTGTAAGGGCCTAAAGAAAGCGCGGCGTTTCATATTGTATCGAAACGCCGCGCTCATATGTTGCTGATAGCTGAGCGTTCAAAACATCCGTCAGTTCGTGGTGGTTATCGCTTCCTGATCATCCGATTTGAAGTTCAGAATACTCTTCAGAAGCCTTCAAAAACGTTTATGCTGCGATCAGGCGAGGTCGAAGCGGTCAAGGTTCATTACCTTGTTCCACACCGATACAAAGTCGTACAGGAACTTCTCTTGGGAGTCCTCACTAGCATAGACTTCCGCCAAGGCCCGGAGTTGAGAGTTCGAACCGAAGATGAGATCGACACGGGTGCCGGTCCACTTGAGTTCGCCCGTTGCGCGATCACGACCCTCGAACAGGTCTTCATCTTCCGAGGTTGCCTTCCACGTCGTGCTCATGTCGAGAAGATTCACAAAAAAGTCATTGGTGAGCGTCTCCGGCCGCTTGGTGAAGACGCCGTGTTGGGACTGACCGAAGTTGGCGTTCAAGACGCGCATACCGCCAACGAGAACCGTCATCTCAGGAGCGGTCAGCGTCAGTAGTTGCGCCTTATCAACCAGCAGTTCCTCCGCCGAAACGGTGTATTTGGTTTTGAGGTAGTTGCGGAACCCGTCTGCAACCGGTTTGAGTACGGAGAATGACGCCACATCGGTTTGCTCTTTTGACGCATCCGTGCGTCCCGGCGTGAAGGGAACGATCACATTGTGGCCTGCATTTTTCGCAGCTTGCTCGACGCCTGCGCATCCGCCCAAAACAATCACGTCGGCCAGCGAAACCCTCTTTCCGCCTGCCTGCGCGCTGTTGAACGCCTTTTGGATCCCCTCAAGGGTCTGCAGCACTGTCTTCAGTTGGGGCGGCTGGTTGACTTCCCAATCCTTTTGCGGCGCAAGACGAATGCGCGCCCCGTTCGCACCGCCGCGCTTGTCGGAGCCACGGAACGTGGATGCCGACGCCCAGGCGGTCGAGACCAGTTGCGAGATCAACAGGCCCGAGGCAAGGATCTTGCCCTTGAGGTCCGCGATGTCCTGCGCGTCGATCAGCTCGTGATCGACTGCGGGCACCGGGTCTTGCCAGATCAGTTTCTCGGCCGGGACCTCCGGGCCAAGATAGCGCGAGCGGGGACCCATATCGCGGTGGGTCAGTTTGAACCACGCCCTGGCGAAGGCATCCGCGAATTCCTCGGGGTTCTGTTGGTAGCGCCGCGCGATCGGCTCGTAGATCGGGTCGAAGCGAAGGGAAAGATCCGCCGTAGTCATCATCGGCCGGTGCTTTTTCGACGGGTCGTGCGCGTCAACCACCATGTCCTCTTCGGCCACGTCCTTGGCCAGCCACTGATTCGCGCCGGCCGGGCTCTTGACCAGCTCCCACTCGTATTTGAACAGCGTGTTCAGATAGCCCATGTCCCATTTGGTCGGGTTCGGCTTCCAGGCGCCCTCGATGCCGCTGCCGA
>CAZJRD010000075.1:0-15904 GCA_964548365.1 uncultured Desulfobacteraceae bacterium
GCGGCCTGGGCCTGCGCTACTGACTCGTCAATAGGCTTGGGATAATGCGCCATTCCGCAGAGGAAAACACCGTCCGTTGCGAACTCGGACGGGGCCAGCTTTGGGTGCGCCTCCACAAAAAAGCCGTCATCATTCAAGGTGATTTTGAAATGCTGGGCGAGCTCCTCATCCCTGTACGGAACGATGGCGGACGCAAGTCCAAGCAGGTCCGCCCGTATGATGAGCGGGCGCTGAAGGATCGGATCAATCACCTGGATTTCCAGACCCTGTTTGCTGCTTTTAACCTGTGGTTTTCGATCAAGACTGTAGCGGATAAAAATAACACCGGCTTCACGGGCCTTTCTGTAGAGCGTCTCCCGCTCCCCGTAGGTCCTGATATCCCGGTACAGGATGTAGACATCCATATCCGGATTCAGTTTCTTCAATTGGAGGGCGCTTTCCATGGAATGGGTACAGCAGACCCGCGAACAGTAAGGTCTTTCCGGTTCCCTGGAACCCACACACTGGATAAAAACAGCCGTGTTTATCTCCTTCATGAAGGAAGGATCATCTATGAATTTTCGGTCCAGTTCCAGGTGGGTCATGACCCTTTGGTCTTTGCCGTAGAAGTATTCGTCCGGTTTGTATTCCTCTGCGCCGGTGGCAATCACTGCGATGCCGTGTTCAATCTCCTCTTCTGCGTTACCCGACTTGAGGGTCGTTTTGAAATTGCCGACAAAGCCGTCCACATGGCTCAAGACCGTATCGAGATGGACTTCAATGTTGTCATCCTTTTCCACTTCCTTCACGAGTGCCGAGAGATTTTTCTGGACATCCTCGCCTTTCCAGGTCCTGAAAAGGCTCAGGGCCTGGCCGCCCAGGGCTCCATTTCTTTCCACCAGTGCAACCTGGTATCCCTGTTTACTCAGGGTCCTCGCAGTGATCATGCCGGAGATGCCCCCGCCCACCACAAGTGCTTTCTGGTTAATTCCAAGCTCCGTTTCTTGTAGAGGCTCCATCAAGGCCACCTTGGCCACTGCCATACGTACCAGGTCCTTTGCTTTTTCCGTTGCAGCCGTCGGATTATCCTTATGCACCCAGGAATCCTGGTTCCGGATGTTTGTCATCTCAAAGAGATATTTGTTGAGACCCGCACTGACCATGGTCTCCTGGAAGAGGGGTTCATGGGTTTTTGGCGTACACGCCGCGACCACAATCCGGTTCAGGCCCTCCTCTTTTATGACCTTGGCAATGGTGTCTTGGGTGTCCTGGGAGCAAGTGTAGAGATTATCGGTAACGTATACCACGTAAGGCAGGTTCGCCGTGTAATCCCGGACGGCCGGGACATCCACGACGCCCCCAATATTGATCCCGCAATGGCACACAAAGACACCTATCCTGGGCCGCTCGCCCGCAATGTTTCGCTCTTCCGGAAGTTCTTTGGTTCGGGTCAGGGTATTTCGGCTGACGCTCAGAAGGGCCCCTGCTTCCGCCGCGGCCGAACTGGCTTCAACCACGGACTGTGGGATATCCTTGGGGCCCTGAAAGGCCCCACAGACGTATATGCCGTCCCTGGACGTGGCAACGGGATTAAAAGATTCAGTGTGGCAAAAGCTGCCTTCCGTCAGATCGATATTAAATTTTTCAGCCAGTTCTCTCGTCTCGGGTGGAGTCTCCAGCCCAATGGAAAGCACGACCATATCAAAAAGTTCTTCCCTGAAATTCCCATTTTCATCCGCGTACTTGATGATCAGATCGTCCGTTCCCGGGTTCCGGGAAACGGAGTGGACACGCGACCGGATGAATCGAACCCCGTGTTTTTCCCGGGCATCATCGTAATACCGCTCGAAGTCCTTTCCATGGGTCCGCATATCCATGTAGAATATGGTGCAGTCGAGATCTTCACCGCCGTGTTCCTTGGCAATGACCGCCTCTTTTACGGCGTACATGCAGCAAACCGAGGAGCAGTAGGCGTTGTCGCAGCGATTCATATCCCGGGAACCCACACACTGTAACCACGCTATTTTTCTCGCTTCCTTGTGGTCTGACATCCGAACGAGGTGCCCCATGGTGGGTCCGGATGCCGAAAGGATCCTCTCGAATTCCATGGAGGTCATCACATTGGGATGATTGGCATAGTTATACGTATCAAATTGTGAAGGATCAAATGGTTCAAATCCCGGGGCAAGAATAATCGAGCCCACCTGCAGGTCAACGGTTTCCGGTTGCCCGGCGTGGGTGATGAGTGTAACGGCCTCAGCCCCACACACATTCACACACTGAAAGCATTCGCAGCAATAGCCACAGTTGAGGCAACGGTCTGCTTCCTCACGGCCTGTTTCCTCGTCATACCCCAATTCCACTTCAGTAAAATTTCCTTTTCTCTTTTCCGGGGGCAATTCGGGCATCCGGGCCCTCGCCTTGGAAGAAATGTCCGGAGGGACGGGGCGATAGAGGGGATTATCTTTATTGATGGGTTCCCGTCCTTCAGCCAGGTTTCTGCCATCGAGGTACCGTTCAATGGATTCAGCGGCCTCCCGACCGGCTGCGATGGCGCCGATCGCCACCCAGGGTCCCGTCTGGGCATCACCGCCCGCAAAGACCCCTTCCCGACCCGTTGCATAGGTGGTTGCGTCCACATCAATGGTCCCCCAGCGGGTGAAATCAAGGCCGACAATATCCTCAATGGCTGAGAGGTCCGCCCGCTGACCGACGGCCGGAATCAACTGGTCGATCTCTATTTCGTATTCACTTCCTGGGATGGGGACCGGCCGTCTTCTGCCTGAAGAATCGGGTTCCCCCAGTTCCATGCGGATACATCGCACGCCCACCGCTGCGCCGTCCCTGGTAAGGATCTCCTGGGGGGCGGAGAGATAAGTAATATGGACTCCCTCTTTTTCCGCGGCACTGATTTCCTCTTCCCACGCAGGCATTTCCGCCCGTGTGCGACGATAGATAATATTGACATCCTCAGCGCCCATCCGCACGGCCGACCGTGCCACATCAATGGCCACGTTTCCACCGCCGATGATAGCCACCTTTTTCCCGACCTCCACGTTCCCCTGAAGATTGAGTTCCCGCAGGAAATCTACACCCTGGCGCACACCTCTTGCCTTTTCTCCGGGGACTCCCAGCTCGATTCCTTTGTGGGCTCCGATGCCCAGATAGACCGCCTTGTAACCATTGTCGAAAAGGCCATCTATCGTCATATCAGGGCCAAGGGGGGCATTTGTTTTGATTTCCACCCCCAGGTTCTGAATCAATTCGATTTCCCTGTCGAGGACCTTTCTTGGGAGTCGATGCTCGGGGATGCCGACCCGAAGCATACCCCCCGGCTCCGGCAAAGCCTCGTAGATAACGGATTGTATTCCCTTGCGTGCCAGGTGGTATGCTGCTGAAAGGCCGGCCGGTCCTGCCCCGATTATGGCGACCTTTTCATCTCTCCTGGGTGCGCATTCTATTTCAATATCGCGCGGGTCAAACTGATCCGCTGCCAGTCGTTTCAGGTCACGGATGGCCACCGGGTCATCCACCTGCGCACGACGACAGGCATCCTCGCATCCGTGGGGGCAGATTCTGCCCAGGACCCCCGGCAAAGGAAGGTCATCCATAATGATTTCCAGTGATTCTTTATACTTGCCCTCTTTGACCATCTGGACATACCCTTGGACATTCAAACCGGCAGGGCATGCCAGGCGGCAAGGGGCCTTGTCTGCTTTCTGGATAGCGAAAGCTCCCGGTATGGCCTGGGCATATTTCTTAAAGGTGGCCTTTCTGGTCACCAGGCCCTGATCGTATCCGCTGGGCAGGACCACGGGGCATACTTCGGCACAGTCGCCGCAAGCAGTGCACCGGGATTCATCGATGTACCGAGGGGTTTTGTTGAGGGTAACCGTGAAATTTCCTTCGGTCCCCTCGATCTTTTCAACTTCCGCGCAGGTGATGAGATTGATATTCAGATGCCGGCCGACCTCGACCAGTTTCGGCGAGATAATTCACATGGCGCAGTCATTGGTGGGGAAGGTCTTGTCCAGTTCGCTCATAACCCCGCCGATTGCAGAGGATTTCTCGACGAGATGAACCAGGTATCCGGAATCGGCAAGATCAAGGGATGCCTGCATTCCGGCAATCCCTCCGCCGACCACCATGACAGATCCCACGGGTTTGTCAGGCATGACATGCTCCTTTATAGGTGAAAGTTTTTAACTGAATCGCAAAGAAAAGCCCTTTTATATATTTCGCATTGGACAAAATTGTCAACCAAAAACCGAAAAAATGACCTGTCCAGGATGTTTCTCAACCTGTCTCCCGAGCCGCCGCTGCATTCAATATTTCCAAGAAATGGAACCCGTTTCCGCAATAGATTGAATATCTTCTTGAAAGGGTAATGGTGTCATGGTAAAGTTCAATCATATGAATGTAAAGACGGAAGAAATTATCAATATCGGCATCGTAGGCGGTGGCCTGCTGGCCAAGGACGTCCTGGAAAAGATCTATTCCGATTACCGCAAAAAGGATGTGCGCGCCAAGATTATTGCCGTTGCAGATAGTGACCTCTCAAGTCCCGGCGTCACAAAGGCCAGGGAACTCGGCCTGAAGGTCACGGAGGATTATCGTGACTTTTTCCTTCCTGAGTTCCAGCTACACCTGATCATGGTGCTGACGCCGGAGAAGGAGGTTTTCGAAGATATCCTCGGATCAAAACCCAACCATATCAGACTCCTCGCGTACCATGTTTTTGACATGTTCTGGCGGGCTACCAACGTTGAAGAAAAAAAACTCAGAAACCGAACGGAAGAATTCGAGACCATTTTTAATGCCATCCAGGATTTTATTGTCGTGATTACCCCCGAGCGGGAAATCGTTGAGGTCAACGAGGCCTTTTTGAATGCAATGGGTTACGCCCGCGGGGAAGTCATTGGCCGAAAGTGCCATGAGATTTTTCAAAACTTTTCTGAACCCTGCAAGAAGGGTGATTTTGTCTGCCCCCTCGATGAAGTCATAAAAAACAGGCGGGCGGACCAGCAGATCCTCACCCGCATGGACCACAAAGGAAGACTCCGGTATATTGAAGTCACCATGTTCCCAATCTGGGCAAACAGGGGAAAGATTTCCAAGTTCATCGAGATCAGCAGGGACATTACGGACAGGAAAAAGCAGGAGGAGCAAATACGGCAGCGCCTCGAAAGAATGGTTGAAGAGCGCACCAGAGAGCTCAAGGAAACCCATGAAAAGCTCCTCCATCAAGACAAGATGGCATCCCTTGGCAAGCTGGCAGCCTCTGTCGTGCATGAGATAAACAATCCCGTTGCCGGAATCCTCAATTTTATCCTGCTCATGAAACGGATCATCGAGGAAAAAGACCTTGACAGCCGGAGAGCCGACCAATTCGCACAGTACCTGGGACTGATGGAGACCGAAACGCGCCGGGTCAGTCGAATAGCCTCTAACCTTCTCGCGTTTTCGCGGCAGTCAAAGCTGGAATTGAAAGCTGTTGACATAAATCGTCTGATAGAAAAAACTCTGCTTCTCAATGGGAACCTGTTGAAGATTAACCGCGTAAAGGTTGAAAAATTTCTTGATCCGGAACTGCCGGAGATGGTGGGGTCGGAGGATCAGCTCCAACAGGTCTTGATGAATCTGGTTTCAAATGCTGCTGAGGCAATGGATAGCAATGACGGAGGGATTCTCACCATTGAAACCAGGCATCTCTTGGAAGACAGCAAGGTCATGGTGTCCTTTGCTGATACGGGGACCGGGATACCGGAAGAGAACATCCCGAGATTGTTTGAACCTTTTTTCACCACCAAGAAAAAAGGCAAGGGGGTTGGCCTGGGGCTCTCCGTGGCGTACGGAATAATACAGGAACACGGAGGGGCTATCCAGGTAGAATCGGCCCTGGGGAAGGGCACGACGTTTCGTGTGCTTCTTCCTGTATCTGCCGGGAATGGAGGCCTTCATGGGGACCGCTAAAATTCTCATTGTTGATGACGAGTTGATTATGAGGGAATCCCTCGCCGGATGGTTGGAAAGGGATGGCCACCAGGTAGACAAGGCCTCCAGCGGTGAAGAGGCACTGGAGATGCTGGAAAAGACCCGGTATGATATCCTCCTTCTGGATATCAAGATGGATGGCATGAGCGGACTGGACGTCCTGAAACGGGTGCATGAAAATGACCCGGATGTTGCCGTTGTCATGATCACGGCCTATGGCTCTGTTTCCACGGCCATCGAGGCCATGAAAAACGGGGCTTTTGACTACTTGATGAAGCCCTTTGATCCCAATGAACTGGGACTTCTGATCGAAAAGATCATCGACCGGCAGGCCCGGGACCGGGAAACCCTTTTCCTGAAAGAAGAGTACCGGGAGCGGACCAGGTTTGAGAGCATGCTTGGGCAATCCAGGGCGATGCAGGAAGTATTCCGCTTGATAGAGGATGTGGCAACCACCGGCTCCACCGTGTTGATCACCGGGGAAACGGGCACCGGCAAAGGACTGGCGGCAAAGGCAATTCACAGTAAAAGCCCGCGGTGCAATGGTCCTTTTGTGGCGGTGAATTGCGGGGCTTTTCCCGAACACCTCCTTGAAAGTGAACTCTTCGGCCACCAGAAAGGTGCTTTTACCGATGCCAAGGCCAGCAAGAAGGGGCGGCTGGAAATGGCACACGGCGGGACCCTTTTCCTTGATGAAATAGGCGAGATCAGCATGAGGATGCAGATCGATCTCCTGCGAGTCATGGAAGACCGGGTGTTTTACAGGGTCGGGGGAACACAGCCCCTTGAAGCCGACTTCAGAGTTATCGCGGCTACCAACAAAGATCTGGCTCAGGCTATCCGTGACAGGACGTTCAGGCAGGACCTTTTTTACCGGCTCAATGTGATCTCATTTGTCATGCCGCCCCTGCGAGACAGGAAGGAAGATATTCCTATTCTCGCGGAGCATTTCCTGCAACGCTTTTCTCAGGAAAGCAATAAGAACATGGACAGAATCAGCAGGGAAGCCATGGACGAAATGATGCTTTACGAATGGCCGGGGAATGTCCGTGAACTGGAGAATGCCATAGAGCGAGCCGTTGTTGTCGGCAAGGGACGGACCGTACAACCTGAGGATCTCCCCATTTTTGCTCCGGAACATCGGACCATGGCCGCTGACAAATCACTGCAGGAGATTGAAAAAGCACATATCTTGGCCATCCTGGAAGAAAATGACTGGAATATCAAGAAAAGTGCTGCCGTTTTGCAGATCGACCGTTCCACCCTGTACAGCAAGATCAAGCGATATGGAATTCGCAGGCCAGATTGAATACCCAACCGGCACATACCATCATTCTTTCCCCCATTGAAGCCCTGGATACGGCACTTCTGGGCCGGATAATCGGCCGGCTGATTACGGTATTCGGCTTTCCCGTTGAAATCATGCCGCTCATAGACGACCTGGCCTTTGCTTTTGACCGGCAACGGCGACAATATCATTCCACGCTCATCCTGGATGCCCTGGACCGGAAAGGTCCACCGGATGCCTTGAAAATATTGGCCGTCACAAGGGAAGATCTCTTTATCCCCATCCTGACTCATGTCTATGGTGAAGCCCAGTTGGGGGGAAGAGCATCCATCATTTCCACATATCGACTCACGGAAGGGATGGGCTCTGGACACCATGGCAAGGAGTATCATGGGCGGGTGGTAAAAGAGGCTGTCCATGAGCTGGGGCATACATTCAATCTTCGTCACTGTAAGGATCCCGGATGTATCATGCATTACTGTCACTCGGTGGCGGATGTGGATCGGAAGTCCAATCACCTCTGCAGATACTGCGGTACCCTGCTCAAAGATGAAAAAGAAAGGCTGATGAGCGGTTAGCCCACCAGCCTTGCGAGGAAAAGGCTTCAGGTTAGGTGCGGAGGAAAAGGCGGGTAAGTCTTTCCCAGCCAAGTTTCGGCATGATGCCGAGAAGATCACTGCCCAGTGTGCCTCCATCGGTTGCGAGCGGTCCTTCCACTTCTTCGATGACCCGGAAAAGTCGATCCACTTCTTCTCCAATAAAATCCCTTGACTCCTGGTTAATGGTGAGATTCTTCAGCTCTTTTCTGAGATGAGGGGAATGAACCGTCATGACCCACCCGTTGGCATACGGGTCTTCATGAGCCAGCGTACCCTGTTCGCGCACCCCGGGGTTCATGGAAGTCACAACACCCGTAACAGGTGAGAGCATCTGGGCCCGTTTATCACCGCGAATGATGGAAATGGCCTGTTTTCCCTGTTGCACTTCTTTGCCCAAAAGAGGGCATTCAATGTGGTCAAACGGCCCCAGCACCCTGAGGGCAAAATCGTCAATACCGATTCTTACCGAAGGGCCCTCTTCCAGTTTGGCCCAGGTGTGTCCTTTATGAAAATAGTAGCCCTGCGGTATCTTGAATCCGCCAACCTCAAAAGAATCCACTGGACTCACTACGGCATGAACGGTGTACTGGTCCTGGAGATACTGGTCGAAGTCGCAGTGTCCGCAATGGTAGTCATTGGTACAAGACCGGTATTCGATAGCGCCCTTCAGGTGGTGAATGCACGGTCTCTGCCACTGGGGCCGTTCCCTCAGTCTGTCCTTCCAAGAGGCGATGTTGCTTGGTTTTTTACGGACAGCGCGTCGCAATGCCTGATCGAAAACGCAGTCGGCGCATTCATAGTTCCGGTGACAATATTTTTTTCGGACTACTCCCGCCTGCATCCAGATGCAGCGGTCTTCTTCCCCTGCAGTCTGTTTTTCCGTTGCTCTTCGAGACATCTTCCGCTTCTCCATGGGTCACATTCCTCAGGTTCTCAGATTCAAGGCTTCAGCCTGCTTTCTTTATCCGATGAATCAGGTTTTGAGAAAGGTCTTCGTCAGGTTTCCCCAGCCCAGATCCGGCAGGTTGCCGAAAATATCGTTGGCAAGATGACCACCGTCGGCAGCCAGGGGACCCGCCACATCTTCGATCATACCTTCCAGTTTGGACACTTCTCTGCCTATCCACTCGAGACCGGTTGTGTCGTCCATCAGGTTTTTCATGGTCTTCTTGAGATCAGGATTGCGGAGCACAAAGAGCCACCCCTCACCATAAGGCTCTCGGTTGGTCAAGCCCGAATCCTCTCGCACACTGGAATTCACCTCGACGATGACGCCCCCGACCGGCGAAAGTACATCGGCCGCGTTGTTGCCCCGTCGCAACCCCCAACCAGGCTCGTCCTGATCCAGTTCTTTTCCCATCAGAGGGAGATCCAGTGCATCTGCTTTTCCAAGCAGTTTCAGGGCAAAATCATCCATCCCTACCCGGAGATAACCGCCGCTTTCGATACGGGCCCATGCATGCCCGTTGTGGAAGTAGTAACCCATAGGAACCTCAAAGCCTTTGACCCTGTGCACCTCGGTCGGAAAGTTTCTGGTCTTGGTCGTCCAGACATCCTCAAAAAACTGGTCAAAATCACAATGGGAGCATTCATAGTCATAGGCGCACTGCCGTTTCGCGATTCTATTAGTAAGGCTGTGGCGGCACGTCCTCTCCAGGCCCGAGTGTCTCCTCATGGCATCCTGCCAGGTCATCTGCTTCCCCTGTGCTGCCTTCTTCCGCATCCCCAGATCATACTTACAGGTGGTGCAGTCATAAAAATTGTTACAATTCTTGAAGTCCACCACTCCGGCCTGCATCCAGATACAGGGATTGGCGCTCTGTCCTTTTTTATCCGGCGTTACCATCCAGACCTGGCCGCCCAGAACAGCTCCGATTTCCTCTTTTCCGTTCAAATCGTGAGACGCACCCTTCCTGTAGGAAGAGCCATATCCGATTCGATCCCGCACAGTTTCTTTCCTCTCTTTTGCCATTTCCCTCGCTCCTTTTTTCAAGAATGAATGATTGACAGATTATAGAGCAAGATGGGTGCCAAAAAGGAATGCAATGACATAACCTATTGATATTATATATTAATCTCCTTTCCAGGTTTTGCGGTCATAAGAAATACCTGCTATTTTGTGAGGTATTTCAAGACAGGGCGGAGTTGTTATTGCGCTTCCTGGAGGGACTATGGTCATGATTTATAAGCAATATCAAATGAATAACTCACTGTCGTAATTTGCAACATATAAGTCGTATAATCCAACACGACCTTTTCTTTCCCTTTTTTCTGGATTGATCTTATGGAACGGGAGTAAAATATACCCGCTGAAGAAAATGGGGATGAACTTTTGCCACCACGCAACAAGAATCCAAAAGCTTGGAGGAGCGGGCTTTTGCCCGAGATACAAAATGTGATCAACATGTCCATTGCAAAAAGAGAAGAGACAATACCAGCAGGAGGTGATCGACATGAAAGAAAGGATCAGCATTGTCGAAGGGGATATCACGAAGCAGGAAGTGGACGCCATTGTCAACGCGGCCAACAATTCCCTCCTGGGCGGCGGCGGAGTTGACGGTGCCATCCACCGGGCGGCGGGGCCCGATCTCCTGGCGGAAACACGTCAGATCGGCGGGTGTCCCACCGGAGCGGCACGCGTCAGCAAGGGATACAAGCTTCCCGCCAAATGGGTGATCCACACGGCGGGCCCTATTTGGCGGGGTGGGAACAGAAACGAGGAAGAGCTCCTCGCCTCGTGCTACCGGAACAGCCTTAAGGCGGCCGTTGATCTGGGGGCGAAGACCGTGGCGTTTCCCTCCATCAGCACGGGCGCGTACGGGTTCCCCCTGGAGCGGGCCACTGAAATTGCGGTGAGCGAAACCAAGAAGTTTCTGGAAGGTGATCAAACCCTCCACAACGTTATCTTCGTCTGTTTCGGGAAACGTGCCTTGGACACATACCAGGAGACCTTCGGGCGTATTCTGGGCAGCCAGGAATGATTTATACAGCGGTGCAGGAATATTGTCCCGTCTGCGGCTCTAACCGTGTCCCTCTTCCTTCAGGAAATAACGATGGTATTCCTCATCTTTCAGGTAGCGCTTCATGATGGTAGTGAGATGGTCAAACAGGGCCTCCATGTCTTCCTGGGACATCCTGGTCCTCAGAAGTGCTATGAATTCGTCGTCTGAAAACTTCTGGAGATAGTACGTCAGGGTGTGTTCATCCACTTCCCGGCTGAACCCGAAACCCACGAAGCCGTCATATTCATCTATGAACGAATGGCTGTGTTTTCCCATTTTCAGAACCCGATCGCTTTATTTATAAGCACCACTGTCACATCCGTGCGCATGGGCTTTCGGTGAAGGATGGTGGTAACGCGGCAGATGCGCTGCGGTGCGTTACAGTCGGTGCAGAAGCCCGTCTCCGCGCAGGGTGTCTGCATGCCGAGGCTCTTTGCACGCATGGGTGCAGCCACTTCCCGGATACGCTGCAGGGCACCGTCCAGGTCCTGGGTCACCTTGTTCATGCCGGCAACGATCACCACCTTCTTCGGCCCGAAGGTCATGCCGTTGGTGCGGTTCCCGATGCCATCCACGTTGACCACCTCGCCCGTCGCGGCCACCGCGTTGGCACTGCACAGGAAGCAGTCGCAACGGCCCTGCTGGAGCCGGATCTCCAGGTCTTCTTCCCTGCTCAACCCCTCCTGCCAGTGGTCATAGATGGTTTTGCCCCGGCTTTTCAGTTCTTCCATCACCCCGAGCGCGCGAGTCGTATCAGATCCTCCGAAGCCAAATGTTTCGAAGTCCCCTATCATCTTCAGGATCAGCTCTCCGGCTTCATCAACAGAATCTACCAGGTGGGCGTCAAATCCGTGCTTCTTGAGGTTTTCGACACATTTCTCCCCCAGTTTTTCCCACAGCCATCCCTGGTATGAATCATCTACTTTGTAACTCATGCTCTTTTCCTCCTTATTCTCCATAACAGCGTAACAAGTGAGCATCGTCCCGGTATCCTTTTTTACCCTTCCGCCCTCTCTTGAATGAGTTCTGCCACGATGCTGACCGCAATCTCCGAAGGAGTTTCCGCCCCGATGCTGAGCCCGATGGGAGCATGGACCCGGGCAAGATCATCCCGGGTAAATCCTTCTTCCAGGAGTTTTTGATAAATAATCCCCCGCTTGCGTTTACTCCCGATCATTCCCACATACCGGGCGTTCGTCCGCAGTGCCTGGTCCAGCACTTCTTTGTCAAAACTGTGCCCCCGGGTGACAATCACCAGGAAGGACGAACTATCCAGGGGTAGTCCATCCATAACATCCTCAAACCCGTGTTTGACAACTTCCTGTGCGTCTGGAAAGAGACCCGGATCTGCAAATTCCTCCCGGTCATCGATCACGGTCACGTTAAATCCGACCCGGGCCGCCAGGGGCACAATCTGCTGCGACACATGCCCTCCGCCGAAAATGAACAGAACCGGGTTCGATATGATGGGATCAACAAAGACGCCGAGGGATCGTCCGCTCACGAAAAATCGCTGGATCTTTGGAAGCCTCTGCCGTACCAGTGTCTCTGCACTGTTCTTCAATTCCGTTTCAATGTCCTGATATTCCGGAATGCTTCCCGCTTGCTCACCTTCCGCAGTGAGAAAGAGTATGGGGACCTTCTCTCCCTGCCATGTTTCAGGCTCTACGATTGTCGCCATCAATCCCGCACCGCCGCGCCGGTGGACTTTCAGGACCGCTTCGAAAAGGGAAAGAAGCGAGGTGTCTTCCGGGCTCATGGGGGCCAGAAAGACTTCCACATCACCGCCGCAGAGCATATCCGTATCCTCAACATCGGTTCCTTTGAGATGAAAACTCATCAACTCCGGCACCCTGGACTTCAACACTTCGGGAGCCTTGTCGAGGACTTCCGCCTCCAGGCGACCGCCACCGATCGTTCCAATAAGAGTGCCATCTCTTGTAAGCAGGCATTTCGCGCCGATGCCGCGCGGGGATGGCCCTGCCTGCTTGATAATCGTTGCCAGGACGGAGACATTCCCCTTTCGCAATTCTTCAACCGCTCTCTCATAGATTTCTTTCACCGTTCTTCTCCCAAATAAACCATGTATTCCTCTTTATGGAGAGACCCCAAAACCACTCTATTCACCATTTGCCCGGGCGATTGAAGGATATACCGCATCAAACGCCGGGCCCCATCCCGATCCTCCAGGAGATCCATCTTGTTCAGAAAGGCCACACGCCGGGCTTTCCCCGGCGATCCCTTGAATAGGCCTTTCCGGTGGGTAAATATCTTCACGAGGGCTTCAGGGGTGATCTCGCTTTGCGGTTTGAGCCCGGTAATTTTTCCAAACTCATCAATCCGGAACACGTTTTCTTCGGTACACGGAGACCCAAGCGCGTCCAGTCCCATGACGGCAATCACCACGGTCGCTGAATCAGGAATAACCGGTTCATGATGTCCCGGCACTTTGACCGATCGCCCAGCAGCGCCGTCCGCCTCCACGAGCAGATGGTCCACCCAGAATGCTTGGAAAAGGGCATCGGCAGCAGCCTTTGGGATACCGGCCGCCTTCCCTGATGAGAGGTCCTCCCGGCTCACGAATACGTGGCCGTGTTTCGCCACTGCCTCCTTAAGCGAGTTTTCCCAGGGGCCTCCGCTGGGAAGATACATGGTCTTCGGGGCCTGGTTCCCTTCCCACAGCCGGATCTTCGTGGTGGTTGTGGTGACGATCTTCAGGCCTTGCTGACGCAACTCCCTTGCCAGGGCGAAGAGGAGCGTACTTTTCCCCCCGCCGCCAACAATCGCGATATGATCCCTTGCTCCCAGTCCCAGGGCTGAGCTCAGGTTACCAGGGGTGACTTTCATACCAAAAACTCATTTCCTTCTCAGGACTCGGCTGTCCCCAACCCGCACGGTGACCTGGGATCGATCAAAATATTCAATGAGGGGAATAGTGTATTTGCGCGAGGCCCCGGTCATATCTTTGAACTGGGGTGTTGTGATCTCTTTGTTTTCCTTGAAAAACCCTATCAGGTCCTTTTCCAGCTTTTCGACGGCCTGTTTATGGAAATAGAGATCTTCCTTGACCTTGACCAGCGATCCTTCTTTGTGCATCAATTCAAGGACTTCAAAGGCCGTATTGCCAGGAAACTTGTCCTTTATCTCCTTAAAATAAGGGGGCTGAAGCCCGCTCTTGACATATATTTCCTCGATTTCTTTCCGGGCTTTTTGCTGATCGGCGGCCAGGGTAACCCGGTGGTCTTCCATACGCACGAGGTCTTTTTCCAACACAATCAGCCCCTCTTTGGTAAGCTGACTGATGAGGAAATTGAAAAGCTTAGGATTTCTTGAGCCGGTTGTCCTTGACCGGAGTTCTTCTTTTGGCAGTCCCACTTTCAGGGGAAATTTCCGGTGATATTCTGAAATGGTATCCAGTAATTCATTTCGGGCCTTTTCCAGGAAATCCGCATGGATCAGGACCTTGTTCTCCTTGTCAAACCGGACCACCCGGTTTTTTGCCATGAGGCCCTTCAGGATATCTTCAAGCCGTTTTCTGCTCGTATTGGTGAGAAAAGGCAGTTGTTCCTGTTCCATCCCCATGAAACGTCCCTGGCCCACGAAGAGTTCAACGATCGCGGCCGGATCCCCCTGGTGAAGGGCTTTCATTTCAGTGAGAGAAATATCTGAAAACCGTTTCTTTTTTCGGGGGAGCGCATTGAGAATTTCACCGCCGCCGATAGTCCGCACGGGAGAATAACTGCGCAACACATATCGGTCCCTTCTGAGCACAGCGGTCGGCTCATCCAACCGGATCTGTGCAAAACAGGTCTGCCCCGGCTCCAGTGCATCCCTGTCCAGGAGGACGACGGTTGAGATAATCTCGGAAGTGCCGGTGTGGAACCGCGCCTTGGCCCGATTCTTGAGTTTCCTCGGGGCGCTGGCGAGAAGGTCAAGGATGACGTCAACCATGAATGTGGGTTTCATGGAATCCCTTGTAGCAAGGACATGGCCGCGATGAATGACCGCTTTTTCAATCCCCTGCAAATTCACCGCGGTGCGAAGACCTGCACTGACCTCCTCCACCTCCTTGTTATGCACCTGTATCCCCCGTATCCGCGACTGGATCTCCTGGGGGTAAATGGTGACCTCTTCTCCTGTCCTGATTCGCCCGGACACAGCCGTCCCGGTGATGACCGTGCCGAATCCTTTCATGGAAAACACCCGGTCGATGGGAAGCCGGAACACGTGGCCCACTTCCTTCTCAGGAATACCCTGTGCAAGCACATCCAGGGTCGAGATCAGCTTGTCAATACCCTCTCCGGTGGCGGATGACACCTCAACGATGGGGGCATCGGCAAGGAAAGTGTCGGAGAGATATTCATGAACATCTTCCTTTACAAGCTCAAGCCATTCCTCGTCCACCATATCAATCTTGGTAAGGACCACGAGACCGTGGTGAATATCCAGCAACTGGCAAATCTCCAAGTGCTCTCTGGTCTGCGGCATAACCCCTTCGTCCGCAGCGATCACCAGGGCCACCAGATCAATGCCGGTCGCACCGGCCACCATATTCTTGACGAATTTCTCATGACCCGGGACGTCAACGATGCCGAGGAGTTTTCCCCCCGGCAGTTCCAGGTGCGCGAAACCCAATTCAATGGTAATACCTCGTTCCTTTTCCTCTTTCAGACGATCTGTATCGATACCTGTGAGTGCCTTGATAACGGATGTTTTCCCATGATCAATGTGACCCGCCGTTCCCAGAATAATCTGTTTCATAAACCGCTTTCCTCAACTGCTCCGCGCTGCTGCACCGTTTTTGTACACCTCCGAAAAGCCCTGTATTCTAAAGATATACTATTCATCATAGAAGGCAATGCAATTCCTTTCAACAAAAAACCGAGGACCGGATGAACGGAGGGACTCGGCCGTCAAGTGCTGAGGTTCTTGATGCAAGATCTGAGAGAAAGGAGAAGAATTTCATTGACCAATATTTTGGTTCCTGCTAGATTTGAATAAATAGAGTGTTCATTCCCCGGTAGTCCCGCTCTGGCGGGATT
>CAZJRD010000076.1:0-15637 GCA_964548365.1 uncultured Desulfobacteraceae bacterium
ATTCATGGGACTCTCCACCGTCTCGCGACGAAGATCGGTGAGAAACCCGGGCTAAATTTCTTCGAAACGATTGAGATCCCTGTTCTTGACCACCTTGTCGGGGTTGAAGATGCGGCCGTTCATGGCGATATAAACACCCGGGGGAAGCAGTTGAACCCCGGCCATGGCAAAGCCTATGTTGAAGTTTGCGTCACTTTCTTTGAACCTGGCCGGAGACATTGCCCCCGTGAGCACGACAACCTTGCCGGGTATCTGCTGGAGGCTCTTGGCAGTTTCAATCATGGTGTCTGTTCCATGGGTCACCAGGACATGCTTGTTGCTGTCTGATCGGATTTTGTCAGTGATGATTTGTCGATCATCGTCCGTGAGGTCGAGGCTGTCTTTCCGCATGATGGATTCCCACTCGTAGTCCACCGTGATGTTTGCCTCCCGCAGAATTTGGGTGACGCCCGGCTCTCCTACCTGGTATTCGCTCTTCTGGTCAAAATAGACTTTGTCTATGGTGCCTCCGACAGTAAATATCTTTATTTTCATCTTGTTTCCTCTTTCTGTGGCCTCTTGTTTCTTCAGGTGAAGTTTCCTATTGAATTCATAGTATTCATTGACTACTATTTGCGCAACAGTAGAATAAAGGGGAGGAATAGATATGGAACCAAGAGCATTCATCGAACTTGAGGAATTGTATGGAGCCCACAACTATAAGCCACTGGACGTGGTATTGAACCGGGGACAGGGGATATGGGTCTGGGACGTGCAGGGGAACAAATACATGGATTGTCTTTCCGCTTACTCCGCCGTAAACCAAGGGCACTGCCACCCGAAGATCATAGCTGCCATGACGGAGCAGGCCAAGCAACTGACACTGACATCCCGTGCCTTCAGGAACGATCAACTTGGGCTGTTTTACAAGGAACTGTGTGAGATTACCCGCTCCCATAAGGTCCTTCCCATGAACAGTGGGGCAGAATCGGTTGAGACCGTGATAAAAGCGGTGCGCAAATGGGGCTATAAGGTGAAAGGGGTGCCGGAGGAAGAAGCCGAAATCATTGTGTGTCAAAACAACTTTCACGGCCGGACTATTACCATAGTGGGTTTCAGCACCGACCCGACTGCCCGCGAGGGTTTCGGTCCGTTTACGCCGGGGTTCAAAGTGATCCCCTTTGGTGATGCAAAGGCCTTTGAAGAGGCCATAACGCCGAATACCGTAGGATTCCTGGTAGAACCCATCCAGGGGGAGGGCGGGGTTATCATTCCCCCTGATGGATATTTGCGTACGGTCAAAGAACTCTGCCAGCGGAACAACGTGGTATTGATACTCGACGAGATCCAAACGGGCCTGGGCAGGACCGGGAAGCTTCTCGCGGAAGAGCATGAGGGGATCGAAGCAGACCTGACCCTCATAGGAAAGGCCCTTTCAGGGGGATTTTACCCGGTATCGGCGGTTCTATCTAACAGCGAGGTCCTGGGCGTTCTGCGACCTGGAGAACACGGCAGCACGTTCGGGGGAAATCCCTTGGCCTGTGCGGTGGCGAGGATGGCGCTCAAGGTCTTGATGGAAGAGAAGATGATCGAGAATGCGGCGGTGATGGGAGAGTATTTTCTGAATGAATTGAAAAGGATCGAGAGTTCAAAGATCAAGGAAGTGCGGGGAAAAGGGCTTCTCATCGGGGTAGAACTTTTTCCTGATGCCGGGGGAGCCCGCCAGTATTGTGAGAAACTCATGACAAAGGGGCTTCTCTGCAAAGAAACCCATGAGCACATCATCCGCTTCGCGCCACCGCTTGTTATCACAAAGCAGGACATTGACTGGGCTCTTGAAAGGATAGAACCGGTGTTATCTGAATAACGTAACGAGCACGTGAACCGGGCTGTAGACATTCAGAGCAGTGATGCATTATTTTGCCTTGAAAACTGTTTCAGGTTCAACTATAGTCATTTTAGATAGAATATTGGCTTCTTGATGCATTTCATTCTTTTTCTTTTCTCACGTCTTAATCGGTGCCGGATGAACAAGCTTTGATGAAAACCAAGAGGGATGATGGAGTCTTTCAAACAGTGGAATCGAAAAAAGCCTTGTTCCCCTGCTTTTTGGTTTCTTCCGAGGATCTCTTGTTGGAAGGAATACGCTTACCTACAGGAACGACTGCAAAGGAGGTGATGACGAAGACGAGGAAACCGGTGGGCCGAGATACGGCCTGATATGCCAACAATATCCTAAAAAAGGAGGTTCGTGAACAGTGAAAAAACTCATTTTTTTGCTTCTTACCATGGTACTTGCAGTGACCTTTTCCGTGGGAACTGCAATGGCATTAACGGCAGAAGACATTGCCAAGACATCAACCCTTGAGGAAATCCAAAAGAGAGGACAGCTCCTGGTCGGCTTGGAAGCCGGGTACCAACCCTTTGAGATGCAGGACGCAAAGGGCAATATTGTCGGTTTTGACGTGGACATGGCCTATGAAATGGGGAAGGCCATTTTCGGAAAGGGCGGAGAGAAGAAGGTCAAGCTGGTCAACACCGCCTGGGAGGGCATTATTCCTTCTTTGATGACCAAGAAGTTTGACATCATCATGTCGGGCATGACCGCCCTCCAGAGCAGAAACCTGAAAGTCAATTTCTGCGATCCTTACTACTACATCGGCCAGTGCCTGCTGATCAACAAGAAGAACAAGGGAAAAATCAAGAGCTACAAGGACCTGAACAAGAAAGGGATGATCGTCACGAGCAAGCTGGGTGTCACCGGACAATTCACCACTGAAGATCTGATGCCCAAAGCGACACACCGGTTTTTCAAGACCGAGACAGACGGTGCAATGCAGGTGGCGAACGGCCTCGCAGATGCCTTTGTGTATGACGAACCCCAGGTCCGCGTATTCGCGGCCAAGTACAAGAAGACCACGTTCGGGATATTCAAACCCCTCACCTATGAGCCCCTGGCATGGGCTATCCGGAAAGGAGACCCGGACTTTCTCAACTTCCTCAACAACTTCCTGCGCCAGGTCCGTGGCGATGGACGTTGGGACAAGATGAAAAAGAAGTGGTTTGTGGACTATGTAAAGGAAATGGCGAAGAAACAGTGATGATACGGAGGGGGGCGTTGCTCGCCCCCCTCCTTTTATCAGAGGAGGTTCATTTTGGTCTTCGGAAAACGATCCATAATAACCCTGGCCGTCCTTGCCGTGATCATTGGCTGGGTCTATTATTTCCTTACGGCCAGAGGCATTACTTACATATGGCATTGGGAACAGATCCCCCAACTGCTGTTCTACCATGGGACAAGAACTGCGGCTGAAACAACGCCAAGCCTGCATCTGGGGGTCCTGATGATCGGTTTCATCCTGACCCTGAAGATTTCTGCTGTGGCCATCGTCTTCGCCATCATACTGGGAACGATCGTGGGGATCGCCAGGCTTTCAAGTGAACCCATCACCCGTGCCATTTCCATCACCTTTGTCGAGCTCATCCGGAATACCCCGCTCCTCGTACAGATATATATCATCTACTTTTTTGTCGGGTCCATGCTCAGACTTTCCGCATTCGCCGCCGGGACTGCCGCCCTGGCCATCTTTGAAGGGGCCTATGTGGGGGAGATTGTACGGGCAGGAATTCAGTCCATCCATAAGGGACAGATGGAGGCCGCACGGTCCCTGGGCATGTCCTATGGGAAGGCCATGCGTCACATTGTCCTTCCCCAGGCCTTCAAGCGTATTATTCCGCCCCTAGCCGGTCAGTTCATTTCTCTGGTAAAGGATTCGTCCCTTGTTTCCGTTATTGCACTGGCAGACCTCATGTTCCAGGGACAGCAGGCGGTCGCAAGGACATACAGTGCCTTCGAAATCTATTTTACCGTGGCCGCTCTTTATCTGGTTATGACTTCCGTCCTTTCCATGGCCACCCAATACATTGAAAGGAGGCTTGCCATCAGTGATTAAGGTAAATCATCTTTACAAGACATTCAAGACCCCAAACCGCAAGGAAGTGAAGGCCTTGGTGGATTTTTCGGCTCACATTCAGAAAGGTGAGGTTGTGGTGATTATCGGCCCCAGCGGTTCCGGGAAGAGTACCTTTTTAAGGTGCCTCAACCGCCTGGAGGAAGTGGACAGCGGCGAGATTATCATCGACGGCCAGAGCATCCTGGAAAAAAAGGCGGACATCAACAAGGTAAGGGAAGAGCTCGGTATGGTATTTCAGCATTTCAACCTTTTTCCCCATAAGACGGTCATCGAAAACGTCACCCTTGCACAACTGATCGTCCGCAAGAGGCAGAAAGAAAAGGCAATGAAGATTGCGCGGGATCTGCTCGAAAAGGTGGGAATCGCGGATAAAGAGAGTAACTATCCTTCTCAGCTTTCAGGAGGGCAGCAACAGCGGGTGGCAATCGCCCGGGCACTGGCCATGCAGCCCAAGATCATGATGTTCGATGAGGCCACGTCAGCCCTGGATCCCGAGATGATCGGCGAGGTCCTGGAAGTCATGAAGACGTTGGCCCGGGAAGGAATGACCATGCTTGCCGTTACCCATGAGATGGGATTTGCCCGGGAAGTATCTGACAGAGTGATTTTCATGGATGGCGGTCAGATCGTGGAAGAGGGGACCGCCGAGCACTTTTTCAATAACCCTATCCATGACAGGACCAAACTCTTCCTGAGCCAGATCCTTTGAGATAGCTCACGCTGGCAAAGTTCTCCATCTGCACTCGCGATGTTTGCCATGAACCGGTGAGCAGGCAAACGGCTTATTCCTGAAACTACGCTCCCTTTGTCGTCCATGACTCCGGTCGCTGCGGATTTCGGCCCTTCTCCCGCCTGTGGCGGGATTCCTGGGTCGAAATGACGCCGCTTCAGGAACATCCTGTTCACCAGACCCCCGGCGTTTACTATGGCCTGATGAGGAGTCGCCCCCTCTCTTCGCAACCGGTTGGTCGCGTCGATGAGCACAAGGGAGTCATTGACCACCACGCCGGCCAATCCCACCATCCCGAAGAGACTGATAAAGCTCAGGTTGAAGTCCATCAAGAGATGCCCTGCTACCGCGCCCACCAAGCCAAAAGGGATGGCAATCATGACAATAGAGGGTTGGGTGAAGGACTTGAAAGAGATTGCAAGCAGGGTACAGATGCAGAAAAGGGCGATGATGAAGCCATCAATAACGTCCGCCATGGATTCCTCTTGATTCTTGCCGCCGCAATACGGTAGGTATTGCCTATGAAGCTAGCCTTTGCATTCCTGCTCATTCTTTTCCTGGCCTTCAGCGGATATCACCTGACGTTTCGGCGGTTCAGGCTGCCGTTTCTTGCCCGACCCTTCTATGTCACCGGTTCTGAATTCCTTTTTCTGGGGCTCCTGCTGGGCCCTTTGTTTCTTAATGTTCTGGACAGGGAGGCACAAAAAGATCTTTTTTTCCTGCACGCATTCCTGCTCGGATGGATCGGCCTGATTTTCGGTTTTCAATTTGAGATGGGAAAGCTTCGCCGGTTTCCCCGGGGGTTTGTATTGGCCGCCATCACTGAGGGGGCAGTGTCCTTTGTCCTTATTTATGCGGCAATCCAGTTGACAGCGTTGTCCTTGCCGGGAGCAGGTCATGTTGTCCGTGTGGTCGATGCCCTGGTACTCGGGGCGGTTGGAGCATGCACGGCGCAAACCGGGGTTGCATTGGTGGCTTCCGAACATGGTCCCAAGTTTGGGAAGCTGGTGCTGTTTCTGAGATGTGTTTCCAGCATCGGTCCGTTGATTCCCCTAGTTGGCTTCGGGCTGTTTTTTTCTTTTGGGAATGTATCGGCGAATTCCTGGTTGAGTGGAATTGGAAACGGGCTTATTATTCTGCTTGCGTCATGCCTGGGTGTCCTCCTCCTTATTTTCCTTTTTCTCAGGGAACCGAGACAGGAAAGTGAATTGATCCTTCTCCTCCTCTCAACGGTGACAATGGGAGGCGGCCTGTCTTCGGTACTCGGCATGAGCCCGCTCTTCTTCACTTTTCTGCTGGGCATTTTGCTTGTGAATATGTGCCGGGAAAAAGAACGGTTCTATCAGATATTGATATCCGTGGAAAAGCCCGCTTACGTCCTGCTCCTGGTTTTGCTTGGAGCCAACTGGCGGTTGATTTCCGTCTGGGTCCCGATGCTTGCCGTAGTCTATTGCGTATACAGGGGAATGGCAAAGGTAGGAGCCGGGGTGGTAGCAAGTCGTATAGCCGGTATTGAAAGAGAACGTTTGCCCGGCCTTTCGGGGCTCGGACTTCTCCACCAGGGGGGACTTTCATTGGCCATGGTTCTGGATTTTCAGCAGGGTTTTCCGGGCGGTGGAGCATTCTGGGTCGTGAGCATGGTCTTGATCGGAGTCCTCCTGAACGACGTCATGGGACTGTTTTTTGCTGAGCGGCTTTTGAGGAATGCGCTATCGTGAATGTAGGTGAGAAAACGCGAAAGAGATGGATTGAATCGGTTTCTTTCCTTTCCATCCTTGTCCTGCTGGCTCTGTGGATCAGGACCGCCCGGATCGAGTCGGAATGGCAGCGGGGCGCTCTGGGGGCTTTTTCCCTGGGGTTCCTACTGCTGCTGGCCTATGGAACAGCAACAATGCTCCGCAGGGCCAGGATTCCCTTGATAAGTGGGTATATTTTCGCCGGTATGATTGTCGGACCTCATGTGGCCGGACTGCTCACGGCCGAAGCGGTTTTAAAACTGCGCGTGGTCGATGATCTCGCCCTCAGCTTTATCGCACTGACGGCCGGAGCATCTCTACACTTGAATTTTCTGCGAAGCCGTGCCAAGGCAATTGCGTTAAACATGTCTTTTCTGTCCATCTTTGTCTTCGGTCTTGTCTTCGGCTTCGTCCTGGTTGGGGCATCATTTTTTCAGGTTACCCGGCTTATGTCCGGTGCCGAGGTTATGACCCTCGCATCATTTCTCGGCGTTATTGCGGTGGCCCGGTCTCCTTCATCGGCCATCGCGGTCATCAGTGAAAGCCGTGCTTCCGGCGTGTTTACGGAGACAGTCTTAGGGGTCACGGTTGCCATGGATGTCTTGATCATCATGCTCTTTACCATGGTGCTTGCATTGACCAACCTCATGCTGGTGTCCGGTTCCGGTCTTCATGCGCATGCCCTCGGTGCAGTCGCGGGTGAGATGATCGTTTCCCTCGCACTCGGCACGCTTTTCGGGAAAGGTATCGCTTTTTATATCAAAAAGGTGGGGCATGACCTTCCCCTCTTTCTCCTCCTCATTGCCTTCGGTATTGTCAAGGGGTCTTTCTGGCTGGACCAGGTCATGCAATCACAGTTTGCCGTTTCTCTTCACCTGGAACCGTTGCTGGTATGCATGAGCGCTGGCTTCACCGTCCGTAATTTCGGTCCGGAAGGTCTTCGATTTCTCGGGAGTCTCGAGCGTGTTTCGCTGCCCATCTTCGTCCTTTTCTTTTCACTGGCAGGTGCCTCGTTAGATTTGGAGGCCCTCAAGATGACCTGGCCCATTGCGTCTTCCATTGCCATTGCCAGGTGCGCAGGAATCTTTCTGGCCACCTGGCTTGCCGGAACCATTATGAGAGATCCGCCAGAGCACAACCGGATGGCGTGGATGGCCTATCTCACGCAGGCAGGCGTAGCCATCGGTCTGGCCCAGCTTGCAGAACGTCAGTTCCAGGGAATTGGAACGTACCTGAATACCATCGTGCTGGCGGTCATTACCCTGAACCAGCTCATAGGACCCATAACCTTCAAGGCGGTCCTGGAACTCGTTGGAGAGGCAAAGGCGGGGAAAGAGGGGCCGTAAGCGGGAAATATCCGGGGAAAGGCTTTTTTCTTATGGGGCCTATCGGCCCAGCCGGCCGTAATGAAGCAGGGGAACCACGAAGTAGGTCCCCTGGCGGGATTTTTCCGTTTTTTCACAGAGGACCTCGAGGAAACGAACAGCCTGATCAAGGACCTCTTGCTTTTCGACGGCGGTGAATACGGTCCTGTTATGCGGCATGCCCCCGGTGGTGAGGCTCCGAAAGCCTGCAAAGATGGGGATATGGGTGCTGATCAGTTGCACAAGATCGGTAGTTTCAACCACCGTGGCTTCGGTAATGCCGATGTCAAGCCATCCTGTCATGAGTTCGTCAAGGATTTCTTGGTTATTGATCACAGCGATGAGCAGGTACACGTATCGGCCCCTCCTGCAAATGTTTCGGGGAGGAAGAACAGGTGTCAATGGAAGGAAATGGTTTCTTCCAGTTGCTTGATCGAATCGAACAGGGCCTTGGGATCTTTGGCGTCCTGCACTGTTTTCAGAAACCCTGGGTATTGACAAAGCCTGGCAAGGCTCGCGAGGAGCTGTAGATGAAGGTCGGGTTTGCCCTCCGGTGCCACGAGGGCGACAATTACTTTTACGGGGACAGCATCGAGACTTTCAAAATCCACCGGTTCTGAACATCTGACCAGGAGTACGGCGGCGTCGTTTGTGTCATTGCTCATGGCGTGGGGAAGCCCTATGCCTCCGCCTATTCCCGTGCTCATGGTCTCTTCCCGTGCCCTCAATCCATCGTACAGGAGATCCGCATCCTTTACGATTCCGCGGTTGGCAAATGCCTCGGCAACGAACTGGAGCACTGCATCCTTGTCGGGGAGCGGTACGTCGAGGAAGATACGCTTCGTATGCAGGCAATTCCAGATTTTCATAGAGACAGGATATCAGGATTTCGGCACGGAGTCAAAAAATAATGCTCGCCTGAAAGAGCCGCTTTTTGTCAGGATGAATTGGCTGAGGACGACTGCGTTACAAATATGCCTTAATCATGGGAAGAAATGGAGAATTCTTGTATGTTTCCATGAATTCTTTGACCGCCTTCTTTTCCTCATTCTCCTGGTGGTTGAGGCGATAAAGACGGGCAATGTGAAAAAGAGCAAGTTCTCCGAAGGGATTGCCCATTTCCGCAAGTATTGGTTTCAGGGTGACAATTGCTGTCTGGAGTTGGCCCTTTTGCTCATAGCATGCCGCCAGGGCCAGTCGTGCGAGGGCCTCGTAACGGTAGTTTCCGGAGACCTGGTCCAGGAAATCCCGGTAAAGGGAAATGGCGCCGTCATAGTCCTTATTGAGAAATTTCACGTAGGCCTCTTCCGGGAGGGCAAGGCGGGCAGCTCTTGAAAGATGGTATTTTTCCGCCACTTTTTTGAACAGCTCGGCTGATTTCTTGAGATCCGCGAGCTTCATATCCGGCTTGAAGCTATTTTTGAAAACTTCATACGCCTTATTATAGGTTTCCTGTCCCTTCTTGTTGATATATTTGTAGTACGAGTACCCGCCAAACAAAAGGAGCACAAGTGCGCAAAGGGCAACGCCGAGATATTGAAGTTGTTTTACATGGGTCCTCGCGTAATTGAAGGCCTTTCCGGACAATGTCAGGAATTCATCCGGTTCTTTGAGGAGTTGCTTTCGGCTGATTTTCTTTTTTGCCATATCTTTTCCCTGCTGAGTTTTCCCGTGATCGGGTTGGGTTTGTGATAGCAGATAGCGACGGAGCCCGTCAAGATAAAATCATGAGTTGTATTTTTATGACGAAAGCTGGATAATCCATCCAATTTTCTTTGGAGATTCCAGCATGCTCTACGTTGACAGGTTCCTGGAGTGGATGAATGCACTCCCCGCGGCGTTACTGTACGTCGCGCTGGGAGTGAGTGCATTTGTGGAGAATGTGTTTCCTCCCATTCCAGGTGATACCATTACCGCCTTTGGTGCCTTCCTCGTGGGCACCCATCGCCTCAGTTTCGTGTGGGTCTACACGACAACCACAATGGGAAGCATTATCGGGTTTCTCTTCCTCTTCTGGGTTGGGACATACCTCGGGAGGGCCTTTTTCCTGGAGCGCGATTACCGCTTTTTCAAGGCGAAAGATATCCTGAAGGCCGAAAACTGGTTCCAGAAATACGGGTATTTGCTCATTCTGCTGAACCGCTTTTTCCCGGGCATTCGTTCGGCCATCGCTGTGGCAGGAGGCATATCGAAGCTCGGCGTGGTGAAGGTGGCGTTCCTGGCATTCATCAGTTGCAGCGTCTGGAATCTTATCTGGATCTGGTTGGGCTATTCCCTGGGAACCAACTGGGAGATAGTACGGGGAAAGATGTCAAGTATCCTTGTCCATTACAACATTGCAGTTGTGGCGTTGATGGGGCTTGCACTTGGTTCCCTGCTCTTGAAAAGATGGCTTCGAAAGAGGCAAGGCCCCGGCACAAAAAGGGGATCTTCGTGAATCTTGCGAGAATTTTGTCTGAATCAGCCGTTGTATTCGGCGAAAAGGCAGCCGTTGTATTCGGCGGTCGCACCTGTTCATTTCTGGATATAGACCGCAGTGTGGCACAGTATGCCGGCCTGCTCAAACAGAGAGAGATAGGGAAAGGCGATCGTGTTGCGATCCTGCTTCCCAAGGGCATGGAATTCCTGTTTGTTCACCTGGCAACCCTTGCCCTCGGCGCCATGACTGTCCCGTTGAATCCTGCGTACACCGCTGAAGAAGTCGCCTATTTTCTTGCCGATTCCGGGGCTGCACTACTGGTCACTGAACGGGAGTTATTCGCGAAGATTGAAATCCCCGTCCGAAAAATGAAAAACCTGCAGACTATTATCACAAGTGGAGGGGGCCAGGACGGTTCTCCTCCTCTCCTTTCAAGCGCAGGGAAAATCGAAGGGAGAGATCCCCGGAACTATCCCGCCGGGGGTGATGACGGCGCCATGATCTGTTATACCTCCGGGACCACCGGCAGGTCCAAGGGAGCCGTGATTACCCACCGGAATCTGATCTCCAACATGAAAGCGCTCCAGGAGACCTGGTGCTGGACGGACGCGGACCGGTTGCTTCATGTGCTGCCGATGTTTCATGTGCATGGACTGGTGGTGGCAATGCACGGAGCGCTTCATGCCGGTTCCACGGTGGTCATGCACGAAAAATTCGATCCTGTCGGGACATTGAAGGCCCTGGAACAGGAAAAAATCACCGTGTTCATGGCGGTTCCCACCATCTACCATCGCCTCCTGCATCATTGGGAAACAGTGAAGCCTGATCTCAGGGGAATGCGGGTCTTCATCAGCGGGTCCGGCCCGCTTTCAGAGGATCTTTTCAGAAAATTCGAGGAAACCACCGGGCTTCGGATACTGGAACGCTATGGAATGACCGAGGCGCAGATGATTACATCCAACCCGCTGAACCCGGGTCAGCGGGCACCCGGGAGCGTGGGCTATCCCTTACCCGGGGTTTTCCTGAAGATCCTGTCCACGGAAGGTAAAGCCGTGGTAGCCGGGGAGGTCGGAGAGGTTTGGGTGAAAGGCGATAATGTGTTCAAGGGATACTGGAACATGCCGGAGAAGTCAGCTGAGAGTTTTAAGGAAGGGTGGCTCCAGTCCGGGGACCTGGGGTACCAGGATCCGGATGATGGCTTTCGGCTTTATCTGGTGGGTCGGTGTAAGGAACTTATCATCTCAGGGGGGTATAACGTGTATCCCAAGGAGGTGGAATCTGTGCTGGAACGGCATGGGGCAGTGGACGAGACAGCGGTATTCGGGCTGCCTGATGAGGATTTCGGAGAAATGGTATCTGCCGCTGTTGTTCTCAAGCATGGAATTCCTCGCCTGGACCACGAAGAGCTCATGGTATTCTCGAGGAAGTATCTAACCGGATATAAGTGTCCAAAAAAGATCTTTTTTCTCAAATCCCTTCCCAGGAATGCTATGGGAAAAATAGAGAAGGAAATGCTAAGGAAGATGTTTTCCCCTTGACCTGGATCGGACAAGGCAGTATATTCTCTAATACTTTTGGTCTCTAAATCACCAGGATCTGGAAAGGAGGTGGTGGTTTTCCAAAGAAACGCCCAAAAGGCGTGTAATAGTCTCAATTACTACTATAAAAGGAGGTTGCGTAATGAAAAAGGTATTTGCGTTGATGGTTGCAGTAGCGTTTGTGGTGACTGCCGGGTTGGCCTTTGCCGCTAAGACTCAGATGCAGATCAATGAGAAAAAGGTTCACCAGAGCTTCGTTGCTGAGATTCCGGCCGACCATATGACCAATGTGTTCAAGCTGCATGAGGTCTGGAAAAAGGCCATGGCCGATCCGGCGTATCGGAAAAAAGTCTATCTCATTGATGTTCGGACAGACTCTGAGTTTGATGCCTTCCATATCGAAGGGACCGATCATATGCAGGCCGGCCATATGTATGTCCTTACCAAGAAGATTAAAGATCCGAACGCGGAAATCTACATCTGGTGCCGCACGAGCCACCGGGCAAAATATGTCTCCGGTTTCTTGTACAAATATGGGTACAAGAATGTCTACTGCGTTAGCAGCACCACCAAGGACGGCCAGAAAAATGTCGGCGGCGTGGTCGGCTGGGCACAGGCGGGTTTCCCGTTCGTGAACCAGTTCACCGGCGTCTTTTATATTAAGGAATACCGTGCAAGTCCATCGAAAGCAGAAACATCGTCTTATCATTTCAGGATGTGGCATCCGTATTGATGATTGAAACATGCATCAGGGAGGGGAACTCCCCTCCCTGATGCATGTCCCGTGAAATTTTCTGTGCGTGCCCTGAAAAGCTTATACGTTCCTCTGCACCCTGTTTCCCTGATAACCGGATAAACCCCCGCAAGTGAGAAGCCCTACCCAGTGGACTGTCACGGTGACGGCTCCGAAGTCTTCTTCCACCCTTCCTTTGATGATATATGTCCTTTCAGCGTTGAGGAGATGACAGTATTGATGGTACACCTTCGGGAAAAAGACTGTCTCATAGATGCCTGTTGGATCTTCAAAGGTGATGAATTTCATGGGGTTTCCTTCTTTTGTACGGACTGTTTTGCCGGTAATCAGCCACCCCTCGATGGTTACGCTCTTTCCCACCAAAAACGGCAGATCCTTGGCGCGGACATGATTCATTTTTTTCAGAGCACTCGCGCAAAACTCCAGGGGATGAACTGAAATCAGGAACCCCAGGGTCTCCCTTTCCTGTTCCAGGAGGACCCGCCGGGGCAAGGTGTTGTGTGCCTTCCTGTGCAAAGCCGCGGGAACCGGGAAAAGGGTGGGGACAGATTCTCTTTGGGCGAAAAACCGGAGCGCCTGCCACAGGAAGTCCGTCCGGGAACCCTCTTTTCCCTTTTCTCCAGGGTCGTCAAAGCAGCCCGCCTTGATCAACACGCGAACATCCTGGAGGCGGAGGTGGGGGCGTGTGCGGAGAAGAAAATCCTGGAGGGATGAAAACGGACCGTTTCTTTCCCGTTCCCGGACGATGACTTCTCTCGCCTCACGGGAGAGGTCCTTGATCTGCATGAATCCCACCCGGAGTTCCTTCCCCTTTCCCGTATACTTGATGTGACTTTTGTTGATGTGGGGCGGGAGCACCCGGAGCCCCATGCGTTTTGCCTCTGAGATGTATCCAAAAGGTGAATAGTAGCCGCCCCCGTTGGAAATGACGGACGCCATGAATTCAGCCGGGTAGTGGGCCCTGAGAAAGGCGGATTTATAGGCAACCAGGGTATAACTTGCCGAGTGAGGTTTGCAGAAGCTGTAGCCATCGAACCCCATCATCATGTCCCATACCTCGTCGATGATATTCCGCGGCACATTCCGTTCCTGGGCCCCCTGGACGAAACGGCAATAAAGGTCACGAAGTTTCTTTTCCTTGTCCTTTTTACTCACCACCTTCCGGAGGGTATCGGCTTCGGCCGGGTCGAATCCCGCCAGGTGGATGGCCGCCTGGCTCATCTGCTCCTGGAAGACCATGACCCCGAGGGTCTCTTCCAGCACCGGCCGTAAAGCAGGGTGGGGAGGCTCCCAGGGCTCCCCTCTGAGTCGGGCAAGCCATGTCCGGATGCTCTGGTTGGAGGCGGGGCGGATGATGGAGGTCACCACCACGTTGAGCTGGAAATGGTCAATGTGGAAGTAATCATGGAAGGTGAAGCCTTTTCCCACCTTGGTGAGGACCTGCCGGGTAGCGGGGCTCTCGAAGTAGAAAACCCCGAATGTGTTTCCCTGGTGAAAAATACGCACGGTTTCGGGGTCATGCAGGGGGTTGAGCTGTGCGTATTCAATACGGCGGCCATAATTTTTGTATACCATCTCCAGGGCATCCCGGATGACGGCAAGGCTCCGGTTCCCGAGGATATCGATTTTCACCAGACCGCTTTCTTCCACGGAATCCTTTTCCCACTGGAGGATCTGTAGCCCCCCAGCGGAAATCTCCACCGGGCAGTATTGACGAATATCGTCGGGAACGACCACCACCCCGCCGCAATGGGTGGAAAGATGCTGAAAATGTTTTTCAAGACGGGAAGCGGCCCGCAGGATTTCGTCCCAGGGTTTCTGGAGTTTCACGCCCCGCATTTTGGGATGGCGGGCAAGGTCTTTCCAGGAATCATAGAGCCGCCAGCCGAAACCGATTTGTTTGGTGACCTGGCCGATCTCCCGGTCCGTCAAACCGAAGACCTTGGCCACCTCCCGGATGGCCGAGCGGGCCGCGAAGGTGTTGTGGTTGGAGACCATGGCGGTGCGGCGTGTCCCGTGGGTCGTGAAGAGAAGATCAATGATCCGCTCCCGTTCATCCCACGGGAAGTCCACGTCGATATCAGGCGGGTCCATGCGCGCGGGGTTCAGAAACCGCTCAAAGAACAGGTTGTATTTGATGGGATCCACGTGGGTAATCCCCAGGGCATAGGAGACAATGGAAGCGGCGGCGCTTCCCCTCCCGCATGACCTGGGTGCCTGGCGGGTGATCTGGGCCACCACGAGAAAATAGTGGGCGAAGTTTTTCTGTTTGATGATGTCCATCTCGTGGGCAACACGTGTTCGCACTTCCGGAGTAATGGCTCCGTAGCGCTGTTTGCATCCTTCAAGGGTAGCCCGGTACAAACGCTGAAAAGCCTCTTCGTCCGTCATTTCTCCGAAATTGGGAAATATGATCCGGCCGAAATGCCATTCCGTCCGGCAGGAATCCGCGATTTTTCCGGCATTGGCAATGGCCGCCGGCGCGTGGGGAAACCGGAACGCCATATGGGGGCCGGGATTCAGAAAGTTCTGGGGCAGGCAGGTGTCCCCCAGGTCAAGCCTGGAGAGCTTGGTATTCAGGGAAACCGCTCTGAGGATGCGATGGAGCGGGAACTGCTCTTTTGTGACAAGATAGATCCGGTTGGTTGCCACGGGGGGGATATGGGTCTCCCGGGAAAAGGCATAGCAGCGGCCCATGCAATACCCGGAGGAGAGCTCCACGTAAAGATCTGCAACCGATTGTTTTTTCAAGGTCTTCAGGATGTTGAAGTCGTCTGAAAGGATGATGAGTCCTTCCCGCTTTTCATGCAGGCGTTGGATCAGGTCAAAGCCCTGATCGCAGTGGCGGTCGGAGATGATTTGGCAGAGATTGGCATAGCCGGTACGGTCCTTGACCAGAAGCACGGCGCGATGATGGCCGTGGATGATTTCACTCCCCACGATGGGTTGGATCCCATTTTCCGCTGCGGCCTGGAGAAAAAAGATGAGGCCGTAGAGGTTGTTGGTGTCTGTGAGGGCGAGCTTCTTTACCCCCATGCGGCCTGCGACTGCACACAGTTCCTCGACAGTACCAATGCCCCATCCTTTGGAATAATGGGAATGCACATTAAGATGAACGAAATCCATGGTCAATCATACCCCTC
>CAZJRD010000077.1:0-15541 GCA_964548365.1 uncultured Desulfobacteraceae bacterium
CCTTCTCCATTGTTTTGCGTACATATATGCCGAATGCTCATTCATGGTCTCAACTATACCCCTGAACTGGCCGACACGGTACATATACCGGGGAAATGGCTGAACGGCTTTCTGAAAAGGCCACGATATGTGTGCCGTTACTGTCCCGCCCTATTATCCTGTCCGGCGGGTTTCAAGACCCTATAAAACCTGGGTATATCGCAAAGAGAGGCTTGGTGGTATAAAGGTTTGGTACTTGGGGCAATCCATTTGCAACTCAATGACTCACGAAGGATAACCGCGCCACATCAATCTTGAATGCTCGACTGTCTCAGCTAAAGCCGGTTCTCCGCCCCTCGGGCTTCCTTTGGTTTAGCCTGGACGAAGCCTTTGAGTTAGCGTGCAGTATCGCGGAGAGCGTGCTGCAATAACGGGCCTAACCCTTGAATCAACACCTACTGTGGCAAAAGGAAAATGATGTTACGGCTTGGTAATCGTATTGGGCACGGGGGACGCCCGATCGTCGTTGTTGCGAAGGGCGAGATAAACCTGTAGAAATGACAGAAAATAACTTTTCAATAAGCCTCTTATCTCCTTTCTTTTATCCTGAGCCCATATCTACAGGGAAATACAATACCTATTTGGCCAAAGAACTCGTGCGCAGCGGTTGTTCGGTCGAGGTAGTGGCTCTTCACCCGACTTATCCGGATTGGCGGCCGAAGAGAACCAATGCCGCAATAAAGGGTGTGAAGATTCATCGGGGAGGAGGGGCGATATCCTACGTCGGGTCACAAGTGCTGCGTCGGATACAGTTAGAGCTTACGTTTTTGCTCCACTCACTCAACTGCCTGCCGCAGATCAGGAAAAAAGACATACTGATTCCTGTTTTTCCACCCATCCTTTTTTTCTTTTTTGTATACCTTTTCGTTTCCAGCGGGACGAGGAAGATCGGAATCGTTCATGACGTGTTGGGCGTTATGGCGGGCATTACCCACAGTCTGCCGAGAAAAATCGTGACCCGGATCATTCGCGTCCTTGAGAAACGGGTTTTTCGGCTTTGCGACAAGCTCATCTTCCTTTCCAAGGGCATGGCTAAGAGGGCCATAAAGGAGTATGGCCTTGACCTAAACAAAATTGTGGTGTGCTATCCCTTCTCCACCCTCGAAAAGAACCACGGGGCTGACGCATTGGGGCACTTATTCCCTTCCGGTTACCGGCACATCGTGTATTCGGGAGCCCTTGGCGAAAAACAGGCGCCATACTTGTTGCTGGAATTGTTTGAGACAATCGTAGAAAAGCGAGAGGACGTTTTGTGCCACATCTTCTCAAGAGGACCGGTCTTCGATGATTTGCAGGGAAAAGTTCGAAAAAATGCCGGTCGTGTTTTGTTTCATGACCTGGTTCCCGAAGAAAATCTGTATGAGCTGTACCTGCGCTCCGATGTCCAGGTGATTCCGCAGGCACAGGATGTCGGTGGCGGCGCGATACCTTCGAAGTTGCCGAATATCATCAAGGCCGGGGCCCCGGTGTTCGGCATCTGTGAACCGGATACCGACCTTGCGGAAATCATTCGGCAGTCCGGAATCGGACATTGCGCCTCTTCGTGGAACGTTGAACAGCTGACCTCTGAACTGGATCATTTCATCGAGGCATCCGGTAGAAGCTCTCACCAGTCGAGACAGCAAAAGGTCCATGACTTTGTCCGGGCCAATTTCGGGATAGACAGACTGATGACGGCAATAATCGGTTATCCATAGATGAAAACGGGATATAGGAGGATTGAATGACCTATCGAATCGATTTGCGGGAACATTGCAAGATCCTTATCAGGGTCCTTCAAATGTTTGACGCGATGTGTGTCCCATTCTCACTGTGGACACTGAACGAACTATACGGACTTCCCTGGTCACCGCTCCTGAGCGAGTTGGCGGGGATAAGCTGTGTGCTCTCCTTTGTGGTCTTCCATTCGGTGCGTCTTTACCGGCCCTGGCGAGGATTACACCTTTACCGGGAATTTGCCCCTATCGTGAAGACATGGGTTGTCTGTATCGGTATTATCTTGCTGGTTCTCTTCGCGACAAAGACATCCTACCGTTTTTCACGAAGGCTGGTCATCACGTGGTTCTTGGCCACACCGTTTCTGATCTTCTTCGTGCACATGATGGCAAGACTTGTGCTTGGGAAAATGCGGGAAAGGGGCTTCAACCTCAGATCCGGTGTTGTCGTCGGAGCGAACTCTATTGGACGTCAGTTTACCCGTTACCTGCAGGACCTGCCTTGGGCGGGAATAAGGATTGAAGGATTTTTCGATGATCGCCTTCCAAAGGATACACCCGTCGAAACCGGTCTGCCCGTTCTCGGGAGTGTCCTTGAACTCCCCGAGTTTCTCAAACGTCACAGCATCGATTATGTCTATATTGCCCTCCCATTGAAGGCCCAGGAAAAGATCCTGCGCATCCTGGGGGAAGCAAGAGCTTCAGGTGCGAAGCTTCTTCTCGTTCCGGATATTTTTTCCTTCCAGATTCTCAGCGCCGAATTGGTGTCCCTGGGAGATATCCCTCTCGTCAGCTTCAATCCCGATTTCAAGTGGAAGCGTCATTTCGATATGGTGTTTTCCCTCTGCATTCTCCTCCTTGCCCTGCCTTTCTTCCTTGTCATCGGTCTGCTCGTCAAAATCCAGGACGGCGGCCCCATATTTTACAGTCACAGGCGCGTGACCGCTGGTGGCAAAGAATTCAGGTGCTGGAAGTTCCGCACCATGGTCCCGGATGCAGAAAAAAGACTCCAGAAAATTCTCGATTCCGACCCAGAAGCTTCAGGGGAATGGCAGAAGGGATTCAAGTTGAAGGATGATCAAAGGATCACGAAGATAGGTAGATTCCTGAGAAAAGCCAGCCTTGATGAGTTGCCGCAATTCTTCAATGTCTTGAAAGGAGATATGAGTATAGTGGGGGCGCGTCCCGTGGTCTCGAAGGAGCTTTACGACTATTACCATGAAGAAGCTGGCCTCTATTGTTCCATAAAGCCCGGAATCACCGGTCTATGGCAGGTGGGCAAACGGAATGATATAGTGGATTATGGTGAGCGCGTTAAAGCCGATATCTGGTACATCCAGCATTTGTCGCCCTGGATGGACCTGAAGATTATCGCCAAGACAGCCTGGCGGGTCATCCGGCCGAACGGCGCCTATTGATTCCTAAAAGAGAACTTGGGGGGACGTTCTTCACTAATTACACAAAAAGGGGTAAAGAAGCTGGGCGGCTGGGAAGCGGGGAGGCAAGATAACTGGTAGCTTATGGAAATCGCGACCAGAGGTCGCTCCTACGAAAAGGGCGGGAGGAGAAGACCTCAAGAGGGGAAAATGTGTCCTATGGAGAAGAGGTAGCAGACTTTTTCTACAGAAGGTGTGGCCAGGGAGACACAGTCTGGAGGGTTATGGACAGAGTGCATAGGATAGGGGTCAGGCAGGAAAATACGTATCTAAATGGTGACGGTGTCAGTTTTTCTATACTGAATGGGGCTGTTGGATGCGTGGTTGTGATCTGAAATGCACAAAATGGCAGTAAAAATAGGACGAGCACATTTTGGCATGGAATGTGCTAGCATAAGAAGCTCAGAAGGAGTGCCCGGATGACGAAAACGGTGCACTTGATAACGGGAGGTGCTCCATGAATCGAAAAATCATCGCCATTATCCTGGCCCTTGTTATCCTCGCCTGGCTGACGCCGGGTGCGGTTTTCGCCGATCCGCGACTGGTGTGGGACGCGAGCAGTGGTGATGTGACCGGGTATCGTGTTTACTACGGCCTGTCCCAGGGCAGTCATCCGAATAGCCAGAGCGTTGGGAACGTTACTGAATATCCCCTGAGCGGTTTGTCGCTGGAGGAAAGCAGGACGTATTACTTCGTTGTGAGAGCGTATAATGGGGCGGGGGAGAGTGGAGATTCCAATGAGATCTCCTGGCTTGCGTTAGATAGAACGCCCCCCTCGCCTCCCCAGGGGGTGACCGCGCAATAGCAGGAAATCAGGATCACTGAATGGTAGCGCTGCAGGAGCGGTGAGCCCTCCCAGGGGAATTGGCCTCTGGGTCCTCAGAAAGGGATGGTGTTTTTACACCATCCCTTTCTGTTTATGGCCGCAGGCGGACGGGCGTGTTATCCCAGTGATTCCGAAATGTTCTGATCTGACTCTCCTTGCTTGCTCCGAGCACACTGATCTGAATCGCACCCTCCAGGTCTGTCCTGAGAATTCGGCATTTTTTCTGCCTGAGTTCTTGCAAAGTAGAAGGATGCGGAAAGCCGAAGCGGTTTTTCTCACCGCAGGATATGACACATATTTGGGGTGCAACAGCGGCCAGAAATTCATGAGAATTTGAGGTGTTGCTCCCGTGGTGCGGGGAGAGCAATACGTTGCTCCTCACGTTCCCCTGCGCGGTTTCCAGCAATATCTCCTCCCCCTGTCGTTCAATGTCACCGGGAAAAAGAAATGATCGACCTTGGTAAGAGAGCCTTAACACCAGGGAGTGGTCATTCAGAGACCAGTGTTTCCTGGGAGATTGCGGGCGGAGGCTATGATGGGGAGGGGGGTGGAGTGTCTCGATATGCACCCCGGAAATTTTCCGGCCATGGGACAGGGAAGCGGGAAGCACGATATCGATGTTTCCGGAAGAGATGACGTGCATGAGTTCGGAAAAAGCAGCATCCCGGGAATAGTCGCCATTGTACCAGAACTCCTTTGGGTGGAATTCCTTTGACAGGAAGACCAGGCCTTTCATGTGATCCGCCTGGGGATGGCTCAGAACCAGATAGTCCACACGCAAGATCTTCTTCTGCCAGAGAAACGGCGCAACAACATTCCGACCAACATCAAAATTAGATCCGGGAAATCCCCCGCCGTCTATGACCATTCGCTTGGATCCGGGAAATTCCACCAGAGCGGCATTGCCTTGACCCACGTCCAGAAAGGTAACACGGAGCTGGTGGTGAAAAGTGGTTGCGTAGATCCAGGAAGCCGTATCCAGGAAGACTGCCGCACAGACGAGCACAAGGGCGGCTCTTGTCCAACGCCATTTCTTCCAGAAAAAAATGCAGAAAAGCAGTCCATAGAAAAGCCCTGTTTCCAAACCATTGGGCGTGACCATCCAGAAGCTGGCAAAAGGGAGCTGCGACCAGAACCTGATGATAGCCATCATGGTGTGAAGGCCTGTTGCTCCAATGTGCAGAATGAAGGCGGCAAGAGAGGTACTCAAGGGGAGCAGCAGGGCGGCAAGGAGACCAGCCGGGATGATCCAGAATCCGAGTAGAGGGATAGTGGCGATATTGGCGAGGAGGGCTACTGGAGATACCCGGTGAAAATACTGGACGATCAAAGGCAGAAGGATAATCTGGGCAGCAAGGCTTATGACAATAAGGCCAGTGATGCCGCGCTTCAGCCGAAACAGAAGGCGTTTCAGCCCGGCTTGGTTTTCCGAGGGAGCACGCTTTCTCGAAAGGAAGGGTACGGCAAGCCATAGAATGCCCATGACCGCAGTGAATGAAAGCTGAAAACCAATGCTAAAAAGGGCCATAGGTTCCATGGCAAGGATGATGAGCGCAGCCAGTGCGAGGGTGGACCATATGTCCTTTTCTCTGTCCAGCAGGATGGAACCAAAAAAAACAAGTGCCATAATCATAGCCCTCTGGCAGGAGACCTGCAGGCCGGCCAGGGAGGCATACATCACAACCGGAAAGCATGTCAAGAGGGCGGCTGCCTTTCGAACATTGATTGCCAACGTGAGGAGATAAGACCTTGTGAGGAGCCACTTGAAGAAAAAGAAGGCCACCCATGACACCAGCCCGATGTGAAGGCCCGAAACGGCCAGTACGTGGCCGAGACCGGTTCGGTTGAAAGGTTTCCGCAGGTCCGGCCCGATGGCCCGACGTTCCCCGAGGATCAGTGCCCTGAACAGGTTTTCGTTTTCAGGATCAAGGTTTCGGTGAAAGAACTCCCTGAGAGGTTGCCTGAGGATTTCAAGATATCCATAGGGAAAAGGCAGGGTGCCTTTTCCCCTGGGCACGATGAAACGACCGTCGGAAACCGCGCCTGCGCAGGAAAAGCCCCTTATTTTCATAGCCATTTCATAGTCATAACGGCCGGGATTTTTGAAATTTTTGAAAGCCCGGAGCCTGGCCGGGAATCGTATATTTTTCCCGGGCAGGAAGTTTTCCGGTGCGTTCCGGTACACGGTGATGAGCAGCTTTTCCCTGGCAGGTATGGATTTCCCGTGAAAAAAGACCGTTCGCGTCATGACCCTTAGCGTGGTGGTTTTTCCGTGAACCTGCGCTGGTTCCAGCAGGACCCCTTCCACGATGACCTTTTGATGTTGCTGCGCGAGAGGGAGAATTTTGGAAGGTCTTTGAGAGTGAAGCTGGAGAAGGATGCCGCACAGGAAGAAAAGAATGAGGATGCAAGCGGTTTTAAGCTTGGGGTTGAGAAAGAAATAGAGAAAAAGGAGCGCGATGATGGCGCCGGTCATGGGAAGAAAAAAAGCCCCTCTAGCCTCTTGGATAGCATGGCCGGTAAAGATACCGGCCATGAATGTGAGCAGGAGTGGTATGAGTGGCCGGCTTGACATCCCTCATTCGCTCTGGCGCCAGATCTTCGCTCCGAGGCCGGTGAATTTCTTCTCCAGGGCCTCGTATCCCCGGTCAAGATGATATATCCGGTGAACTTCCGTCTTTCCACCCTCTGCGGTGAGGCCTGCAAGGATGAGAGAGGCGCTGGCCCTGAGGTCGGTCGCCATGACGGGAGCTGCCAGGAGGTGATGGCAGCCGCGCACAAGGGCCTGTCCGCCGTTGATCTCGATATCCGCGCCCATCCTCTCCAGTTCGCTGACGTGGATAAAGCGATTTTCAAAAACGGTCTCCCGGATCATGCTCCAGCCCTCGGCAATACACATGGCCGCCATGAACTGGGCCTGAAGGTCCGTGGGAAATCCGGGAAAAGGCATGGTTCTCACGTCCACGCTGTTGATGATTTCCGGCCCTTTTACGGTGACACCCCCTTCTATCACTTGAATTTCCGTGCCTGCACCTTCCAGTTTTTCAATAACAGCTCCGAGGTGATCAGTCCTGCATCCCAAGACCTGAACCTCGCCGTGGGTCATGGCGGCGGCTATCATGAAGGTGCCGGCCTCGATCCTGTCAGGGATGACCGTGTGCTCGACGGGCTTGAGCTGCTTGACGCCGAGGATGGTGATGGTATGGGTGCCGTCGCCCTCGATATCAGCACCCATATCCCTGAGCATTGAGGCAAGGTCCTGGATCTCTGGTTCGCGGGCCGCGTTCCGCAAGGTTGTCTCACCCTCTGCCAGGACCGCGGCCATCATGATATTTTCAGTCCCTGTGACAGTGGGCGTGTCGAAAAATATCTCAGCACCTTTCAGCCGGTCAACCGTGGCATTGATGTACCCCTGATCCAGAAACATATCAACGCCCATGGCAGTGAGGGCCTTCAGATGGAGGTCAATCGGTCTCGCCCCGATGGCACAGCCTCCGGGGAGGGAGATTTTCGCGCGTCCGTATCGGGCAAGCAAAGGGCCCAGGATAAGAATGGAGGCCCGCATGGTTTTCACCAGTTCGTAAGGGGCCTCATGTCCACGTAACTGGTCGGAGTTGACTTTCAGGGTATTCTGCTCGAATTGGAAAGCCACACCAAGCTTTGAAAGGATGCGAATGATTGTCTGGATATCACGAAGACGGGGAACGTTTTCAAGCCGATGCCATCCACCGGTGAGCAGGCACGCTGTAATAATGGGGAGGGCGGCGTTTTTGGCACCACTCACAGTAACCTTCCCTTTCAGGGGATGCCCGCCCTCTATCACTATCTTGTCCATAACAGTTTCTCCCGCACACCGGGAAAAAAATTCCATTCCCACGCGTTTTTCAGTTATAATAGGTAACTACATAGGTAGATAGACTGTAGGCATTTGGGCTGTAATACCGCAAAGGGAACGATGCGTGATCCCCAAAGCTCAGGCAGCATATCTCCGCTTTCTTGAAACCGCATTCGGTTCGTGAAAGGATTCCATTACCAGGTTGGCCTGCCAAAGCGCGAGAACTAACAGTCTTCAGTCTTCAGCCTATTCACCTAATGGTTACTATACTATTTATACTGGAGCGTCAACAATACAGAAAGGGTGTTGTCGATGAAATTTGTCGTGGACTCCATGCTGGGAAGGTTGGCCACCTGGCTTCGTGTCCTCGGATATGATACTCACTATCAATCGTATTATCTCGATGAGGAAATAGTGGGGCTGATGCGGCAAAATCGTTGGCTTGCGACACGGCGCAGTACCCGGTGGGAGCAATGCCGGAAGACCGTTTGTCTCCATTCTGAGCAGGTGGGTGAACAATTGAAAGAGCTTTTGGCAAAACTGGAGTTGCAGCCCGAATTTTCGGGCTGGTTTACCCGGTGCTTGCGCTGCAATGTCATATTGGAAACGGTAGCCGACGAAGAGGCGATGGAGAAAGTCCCGGAATACGTCTTTTACCAGAGCCGGGGAAAAATAAAGGTCTGCCGGTCTTGCGGCCGTTATTTGTGGCCGGGAAGTCACCGGAACAGGATGTTGAAACAGCTGACTGCCTGGGGTTTTGCGCTGGGGAATGACAGTTATGACTTGACTTGAAATTCTACAGGAATATAATTACATGAAATATAAGATGTTTTCTCAAACCGCTGGTGAATGCGTCTTGTGAATAATATCTTTAATGGAAAGGAGGTGAGATTTTATTAGGGAATATCTTTTGCCGCTAACCCGCAACACAAAAGAAGGAGGGTGAAAATGGCTGGAAGTACATACAAAATTATTGAACTGGTGGGAACAAGCGACCAATCATGGGAAGAGGCTACAAAGACTGCCCTGGAAACAGCCGCTTCAAGTGTGAAGGATTTGAGGATCGCTGAAGTCACGAAACTGGATGCGACCGTTGAAAACGGCAAGGTTACCTCCTACAGGGCGAGACTCAATGTCTCCTTCAAGTATCAGAAGTAAGCCAGGACCGAAGACCTCCTGGCTAACGCCCTTCGTTTTCTTATGCGCCTTTGCCGGCGGAAAGTATTGCTTGCGGCGGTGAAGGCTATTCCTGGGAAGGGAGATGAAGATGGGTCATCCAAGGAAAAAACTGACCGTCCTTGATCAAATTACTGCCTCTGATAAGGTGCGGAGAAAGATCATTGACGTGGCCAGTGCCCTTTATGCAAAAAAAGGATTTACCGCCACTTCTATCCAGGAGATTTCCGAGAAAGCCGGTGTATCGTTGCCGGTGACCTACCATTATGTAAAGAAGAAATCGGAAATCATGCGGATGATTATGGAAGATGTCCTGAGCATGTTCCAAAACAGCCTCACGGAACAGATTGAGGGTATTCATGATCCATTGGAAAAACTGGGGATTGCAGTGGTGCTTTATTTCCGCGTGGTGGATCAGCAGAAGGAAAAAGCGCTGTTGATCTACCAGAAATCCAATTCCCTGGAAAAGGCGTCCAAATCACGAGTGATGCAACTGGAAGTGGATGTGAGCAATATCTTTGGTGAGATCATCAGGGAGGGAATAGAGCAGGAGGTCTTCAAGAAAGTGGATGTGGATCTCATGGCGTACAACATCATCATGATGGCCCACATGTGGATATTGAAAGGCTGGCATTTCAAGAAGCGGCTGACCCTTGACAAGTACATTGACCTGCAACTCATAACCATCATGGACGGCTTAAAGAAGTGATCCGTTTTCCTGACGGTGTATGGTCAGGGGAGGCCTGATTCAGGGGTCGCGAGATCTTGTGACGTGTCTTTTCTTGTGAAGAATAGAATGACCCTTTCCCCAGTTTTTCCCGGTAGCCGGTAAGGGAGTGTGCGGGAGAGAACCAGTTTTTGCTCTCTCATGATTTCAGCGCTCTCTTCCAGGACTTCTTTCCAGGAACTCCCCTGAAAACTGATCAACAAGCCTTTTCTCGCAAGGTACGGGCCACACCATTGGAGGGCCCGCGGGAGAGAGGCCACCGCGCGGGCGGTAATTGTCCCGTATTCATGGGAGGCGAGGGCTTCCCCGCTGTCTTCAATTCTTGCAGTGATTACCTCGATACGACCCAGATCGAGAAGCCGGATAATTTGCCGCAGAAATACGGCTTTCCTGTTCGTTGGTTCAAGGAGCTGAAAATGGACATCAGGGAGGCATATCTTCAGGGGGATTGCGGGAAAGCCCGCCCCTGATCCCAGGTCCAGTAAACTGCCTGTTTGCGGGATATGGGGGAGGGGAACGAGGGAATCCAGCAGGAGTTCACGGATTACGCGGTCCTTTGTGGTGACCCCTACGAGGTTCATTTTTTTCTGCCAGGCCCATACTTCCCGAACAAAGAGCGCAAGATTTTCCTGTTGCGCGTGGGAAAGGGTTATTCCAAGTGACTCTGCCCATGCGAAAAGATCATCAAAGGAATTTGATGTCAACTAGACCACCACCATTTGCTTGATGATGTTTACCGCTTCATCGGGCGTATCTACGATATGGAGGAGTTCAAGATCCTCTTTTGATATGGTCCCCTGTCCCACGAGGGTCTTCTTTGCCCAGTCCACGAGTCCTTTCCAGAACCCGGAGTCCACCAGAATGACGGGAAAGGACCTGATCCGCTTGGTCTGGATGAGTGTCACGGCCTCGAAAAGTTCATCCATGGTCCCGAATCCACCGGGCATGATGATGTAGGCCACGGCATATTTGACAAACATCACTTTTCTGATGAAGAAGTATTTGAAATCCAGGCGGATATTCGCGTAGGGATTGGCTTCCTGTTCATTGGGAAGATGGATGTGGAGCCCGACAGATTTCCCTCCAGCTTCCGCGGCACCCTTATTTGCCGCCTCCATGATTCCCGGACCGCCACCCGATATGACATTAAAACCATGTTCAACAAGGAGTCTTGCGATCTGGACGGTTTTCAGATAATCATCACTATCTGATTTTGTCCTGGCCGATCCAAAGATGGTTACGGCGGGGGAGACTTCGGGCATAACTTCAAATCCTTCGACAAATTCCGCCATGATGCGGAACATACGCCATGAATCTTTTAGCGTCAGGTCATCAACGAGGTACTGTTCTTCGGACATGTTCACTCCTTTCCTGGCCCTGCAGCATCGCGAGCAGACCCAAGAGCAAATAATCATTTATTTTTAGGGCCTTGTTATTTAATTGCGAAAGAGGTATCATTCAATCTTTTGAGTTATACCATGTCCGGTCTCCCTGTCAAGAAATAGGGAGGCCGGGGTACCCCTTGAGGGGTAGATTGTTTGTCAGAGAGGATATTTGTGTACCAGGAGGAAATGACTATGGAGCGTGTGGCGAGGATTTCTGAGATTATCGCGGCCTCCCCTATTAGCTTTGAAGAAGCGATAAAGGCGGGATTTGAGCGCGCGAATCGAACCTTGCGAGGTATCACAGGTTTGCGCGTATTGGAACAAAGGGTGGCGGTAGAAGACGGAAAAATCATTGAATACAGGGTCAGGTTAGAAGTCATTTTCGTCCTTGAGACCTGATTAGCGCCGTCTTGAATTTTTCAGGGTTTCGCATATCTCGGCATTTTCCTGGGAGAGTGGTCAAGCGATGCGTTTGTGAAAGCCTGCACTTGATCGGTGGAGCTGCCGGGTGGTAAACTAAAATCAGGATTATTCAACAATCAGAGGAAAACACGGTATGGATGAAAAGAGCGATCACAGAGGGAAAGAACGAGACCCTTACTCGGATTTTTTGAGTGATATCAGTGACCAATTTGCCATCAAGGACGAAGAAAAGGACTTCATGGAAAATATCGGCCGGGGGCCTGTTGACGAAGGCAGCCCTGCACTTGTGGGGGAGAGGGTCCGGGACGTTCGGGAAAAAAGAGGGTTGAGTCTTACCGATATTTCTCAGCGCACGGGGATATCCGAATCAGTGTTGGAGGGGATCGAGAAGGGAAACGTGGATCCTCCCCTGGGGACGGTCATTAAGCTGGCCAAGGCCCTGAAGATGAAAATGGGCTATTTCATTTCCGGGGAAGAAACGCGTCCTTTTACTATCGTGAGGCACGACGACAGGAAGGTGATCTCGCGCTATGATTCAAAAAAGGGGGAACAGTACGGTTACCAGTATGAATCCCTGGCCCCTCACAAGAAAGACCGCCACATGGAGCCTTTCATGGTTACACTGGAACCGGCGGAAACCGAGGAAGAACGTTCTGCCCATGACGGCCAGGAATTTATCTACGTGATGGAGGGAACCATGGAAGTTCGTTTGGGGAAAGAGAGGCACCTGCTCTATCCGGGAGATGCCATCTATTATGACTCTACGGTTCCCCACTTGGTCAAGTGTTACGGGAAGGAAGCCACCAGGATCCTTGCTGTATTGTATGCGGAGAGGTGAGGAACGGATGATAGTCTTTGATCTTGAGTGCAGTCAGGGCCATGTTTTTGAAGGTTGGTTTGAGAACCTGGAAGCCTACGAAGACCAGCGTGCCAGGGGTTTGATCATTTGCCCGTTCTGTGAGGATGCACAGGTAAAGAGAATCCTTTCTCCGGTAGCCGTGAAAAAAGCAGTCCCTGCCCGGCAGGACCTCCCGGAGGGTCATATTGATTACAAGCGTCTTGCAAGAGAGGTGGTTGAATACGTTCACCACAATTTTGAGGACGTGGGCCCCCAGTTTACTTCCGAGGCCTTGAAAATGCATTACGGTGTAGTTGAAAGGCGCAATATAAGGGGGGCTGCGACGGAGAAAGAGGAAAAGCTGCTGAAGGAAGAAGGGGTTGATTTTTTCAAGCTTCCCCTTCCGAAGGGCGATCCTGAGAAAAAAAATTAGTAGATTTCCGCCTCACACCCTGCCGCAATGGTCTTCCCCAGATCCTCACATTTTTTCAGGATATTCTCGTCAAGCTCACCCTTTGCCACAAGCGTTTCATAGACCTTTTTGAGCGGGTATCCCCGGCAGATGCGCTCTATCTGATTCAGGGCGCCGCTTCCATCGTTTCCCGCGCTGATGAAGATGACGTATGGCTTCTTGAATATGCGCCTGTCTGTTCTGGCCAATTCATACGTGCGATCAAAGAAGTCCTTTATCATTCCTGCCATATATCCAAAGTATTCCGGGGAGCCGATGGCAAGCCCGTCACACTCGAGAAGGTCCTGGAGGGTGGCCTCCCCGGCCTTTTTCAGTATGACCTCGACTCCCGGAATGGAACCGGCACCATGGGCCACACGTTTGGCCATGGCTTCGGTATGTCCCGCCTGGGAATGATAGATGACGAATACTCGGGTCATGGGGATGCCTCAAGTCATTAATTCGCATACCAGGGCGGCGAAGTCGGAACAGGAAACTTCCTTTGCTTCCGGCATCAGCCGGGCAAGGTCATAGGTCACCTGTCCCGAGGCAAGGGCCTTTCCGAGCCCGGATTCTATCCTTCGGGATGCCTCTGTCCACCCCATGTGCTCCAGCATCATGGCCCCGCTCAGGATAAGGGATGTCGGGTTCACTTTGTCCATCCCCGCGTACTTGGGTGCTGTCCCGTGGGTTGCCTCGAAAACAGCACACCCTTCCTGGTAGTTGATGTTCGCTCCCGGTGCCATTCCCACCCCGCCGACCTGGGCGGCCAGTGCATCCGAGATATAGTCTCCATTCAGGTTTGTGGTGGCAATGACATCAAACTCTGCGGGCCTCGTGAGGGCCTGCTGAAAGAAGATGTCGGCAATGGCATCCTTCATCAAAATCGTGCCATCCGGCGGATTGCCGTTGCACTCTTCCCAGGAAACAACGGAATCAGAATATTCATTTCGGATAAGTTCGTATCCCCAGTTTCTGAAAGCGCCTTCCGTAAACTTCTGGATATTCCCCTTGTGCACCATGGTGATACTCTTTCGCCCATGCTCCAGCGCGTATTCGATGGCGGACCTCAAAAGGCGCAGGCTCGCGAATTTGCTGATGGGCTTGATCCCGATGCCCGAATCGGGACGAATGTGCCATCCCTTGCTTTCCGCCAGGTATTCGATGAGCGCCCGAGCATCTTCCCGGGCCGGTTCCAATTCGAACCCCGCGTAAACATCCTCAGTGTTCTCCCGGAAAACCACCATGTTTACCTTCTGCGGTTCTCTGACCGGGCTGGGAACACCGGGAAAATAACGTACGGGCCGCACGCAGGCGTAGAGATCCAATTGCTGCCGCAAGGTCACGTTCAGGCTTCGGATGCCCCCACCCACGGGGGTGGTCAGCGGGCCCTTGATCCCCACTCGAAAGGTTCGGAATGCCTCCAGTGTGTCTTCCGGCAGCCATTCTTCGGTTTGTCTGTAAGCCTTTTCGCCCGCAAGGACCTCCTTCCATTGGATTCGGCGTTTTTCCCCCCAGCAGAGGCTCACGGCATGGTTAATGACCCGTGAGGCCGCCCGCCAGATGTCGGGGCCGATGCCGTCCCCCTCAATAAACGGGATAACAGGGTTTTCGGGGACGATGAGTCGTTTGTTCTTGAATCCGATCTTCGCAGATGGCATGAAAATGCACTCTCCTTTCTTTCCCGATCTGGAGGTTGATTAATATCCCTTTTTGGACTATAGATCAAGCAGCATCTCCGTGCAAGTGGGAGAGTTGTAAACCGTGAATCCGAGAACCAGAAGGAGGACCATATCGTGGCAAAGATCGAACTGGCACTCATCAGTGTGACGGACAAGGACGGGATCGTTCCATTCGCAAAGACTCTTCAAGGATTGGGGGTAGAGATCCTTTCAACCGGGGGAACCGCCAGGGCAGTCCGAGAGGGAGGTGTCCCCGTGACGGACATCTCCGACTATACCGGGTTTCCGGAAATGATGGATGGACGGGTGAAAACATTGCACCCGAAGGTCCACGGGGGGCTCCTTGGCTTGCGGGACAACCCGGCCCACCGGGAAATGATGGAAAAATATGGGATCAAGCCCATTGACCTGGTAGTGGTTAACCTCTATCAGTTTGAAAAGACCGTGGCGAAAGAAGGGGTCACCCTCGAGGAAGCAATCGAAAATATCGATATCGGGGGGCCTGCAATGCTCCGATCCTCCGCGAAAAATTTCAGGGATGTGACGGTCATCGTGGACCCGGCGGATTACGCGATCGTGCTCAAAGAGATGGAGGAAAACCGTGGGGAGACGACCCTGGAAACCCGCTTTCGCCTGGCGGCAAAGGTTTTTCGCCTGACGCACGAATATGATGGAGCCATTACCCAATATCTGGAGACAGTGAAGCCTTAATTTTTCCCGGAGGGATCCGTCCTGGCTTCCTTGTCAGGACACGGCATGTTTTTGTAAACCGGTCTCCTTTTTTTCTTGCAATAAACGGCCTGGAATGTCCTGCAGCTCCCTGAGCTGTCCAGGGAGTCCTTTTCCGGCCATGAGGCAAAGCGGCAATGAAGATCACAGAACTGCATAGCAAGAGCTCCTGGATTTTCGATATGTCAGTTTATTGGCGGGGACGGAAGGTCTTCCTTTCTTCACGAGTCTCCCGGGCTGGTATTTTCAGTGACTTATCCACGTCCCGCCTATAGAGAT
>CAZJRD010000078.1:0-8906 GCA_964548365.1 uncultured Desulfobacteraceae bacterium
GCCTGAAACCGCACATTATGTGTTTCCATTTTGCTTGACAGAGAAGGGAAGTTTTCCTAAAGTCTTTCCTCGAAAGAGCAAGTCCTGTTGCCTTCATTTCACTTCTTCTCTTACCACCAAAGGAGGCCGTCGTATGAAAAAATTCGCATTGGTTAGCATGATCGTTTTTCTCTTCATCTCATTTGGCGTTTCTACCAGTCATGCCAAGACATTTAAAATCGCCGCTATTTTTCAAACCGCCATCGAGGAACCATGGGATGGTGCCATCCATCAGGCCTGCCTGAAAGCCAAGAAGCAAATGAAGGGTATCCATTATGAGTTCACTGAAAAAGTCGGAGCTGCTGATTTCGAGAAAGTCCTGCGGGAATACGCTGAAAGAGGATTTGACCTGATCGTAGGCGATGCCTTTCTGGCGGGTGAAGATCCGGCCCGGAGGGTGGCCAAAGATTATCCGAAGACCGCTTTCGCCTTTGGCTCGGAATTCGGTCCGGTGGCTCCCAATTTTTCCGTCTTTGACAACTGGATTCAAGAACCTGCGTATCTCTGCGGCATTATTGCCGGCAAGATGACCAAAACCAATACACTCGGTGTGGTTGCGGCGATCCCTATCGGGGAGGTCAACCGCCTGGTAAACGCGTTCAAGGCAGGTGCTCTCAAAGTTAATCCTAAAGTCAAGGTCAAAATATCCTATATCGGCGGCTGGTTTGACCCCCCCAAAGCCAAAGAAGCCGCCATCGCCCAGATTGAAGCGGGCGCAGACCTGATATATGCTGAACGGTTCGGCGTCTTTGAAGCTGCGAAAGAAAAAGGTATTCTTGCCTTTGGCAATATGTCCGACCAAAATTCTCTTGCGCCCTCGGTAGTGATTACCTCGCCTGTATGGGATATGTATCCCACTATTAAGTTCGCCGTTGAGATGGTAAAGAAAAAAGCCTGGGTGGCCATGGATCTCAGGGAATGGTCCATGATGGCCAAAGGCGGTGCTCGGCTTGCTCCCTTTCATTCTTTTGAAAAAACCCTGCCTGCGGATGTCCAGAAAATGGTACGGGATCTGCAACAAAAAATTATAAACGGGACCTACCATGTCCCGGTGGATGAGAACAAGCCCGTTTCGGACTAAAATAGCAATTGAGCAATGCTCAATGTCCGTAGTTCCTTATCCGCTGTCCGGAGAGAGAATGCTTATTCCACGCACTCGAACGGCCACTGTGACCACCTCCTTCGGCGGGCACAGTGGCCGCCCATGCTATCCGATTGAAAAACAGGAAAGATCCCATTTTTATCTCCCACCCCTCGCCCGCTTCGCATGAGAGGCATAGCGCGGATCAAAGATAAATTGAGTTCAGAACTCAATTGAGGCGTCCAATGATTGAGGCCCGACAGCCAATGGTCCGAATGTCGTCGATCACCAAGTATTTTCTTGATGTTACAGCAAATGACAAGGTTGATTTCAGTCTCTATCCCGGGGAAATCTGTTCGTTGCTGGGCGAAAACGGTGCAGGGAAAACCACGTTGATGAATGTCCTTTTCGGGTATTACGCCTGCGATGAGGGTGAAATTTTCATTAAGGGGGAAAGAGCTGATCTTTCATCACCCAAAGATGCAATCGCCCGCGGTGTAGGGATGATTCATCAGCACTTTGCGCTGGTCCCCATTCAAACCGTGCTTGAAAATATCATTATCGGGACGGACTCCGGCAAGACCATTTTTCTTGATCTGAAAACGGCCCGTCGAAAGTTGCTTGAGCTTGAACAACGGTTCGGGCTTGAAATCGATCCCGACGCCCACGTGTGGACCCTGTCGGTGGGTGAACAACAGAAAGTGGAGATTCTTAAGGCCCTTTACCGGAACGTGGATATCCTCATCATGGATGAACCGACGGCCGTTTTGGCTCCGGCTGAAACCGACGACCTCTTCAGCACCTTGAAGACCCTCGTGAGTGAGGGACGATCCGTTGTATTTATTTCCCACAAGTTACATGAGGTGATGGATATTTCAGATCGTATCGTGGTCTTGCGGGGCGGCCGGGTCGTGGCCGAAAGACATACCGCGGAAACCAGCACCAGAGAACTGGCCAATCTTATGGTGGGAAGGGACCTGCTTGAGGACACCACAAAAAATCAACTGGAACCCGGCCGGCCGGTGCTCGAAATCAAACAACTTGACGTCCTCAACGACATGAAACTGCCCGCCATCAAAAATCTCAACCTTGTGGTCAGACAAAACGAAATTTTAGGCATGGCTGGAATTTCCGGAAATGGCCAACGGGAACTGTCCGAAGTGCTCTTCGGAATGCGAAACCCCGCCCGGGGGGCCATCAAAATAAACAACACTCCTCTCAAATTCGGAAACCCATCATCGGCCATCAAATTGAACATGGCAAGAATACCCGAGGATCGCATGGATACGGGTCTCTTGATGGATCTTTCCGTCGAGGAAAACATAATTCTTGAAGACCATGCGTCTGCCGAGTTTCAGGCTTATGGTGTAATGAAATCGAAAAGAATCCACCAATACGCCGATAAATTGATAGGAGATTACAGTATTGCGACCGCCGGTCGGGATGCCATCACCAAGAGATTGTCGGGCGGAAACCTTCAAAAAGTGATGCTGGCCAGAGAACTGGCAGGGAACCCGGCGGTTGTCATTGCAGCCCAGCCCACACGAGGCCTTGATGTAGGGGCTATGGAGTATATTCACCAGAGACTCCTCCAGGAAAGGGAACGAGGTGTCGGCATCCTGTTGATCTCAGAGGATCTGGACGAGATTTTTTCTTTGAGTGACCGGATTGCGGTGATTTATGAAGGAAAAATCATGGGAGAAGTCGTTGCAAAAACCGCTTCCCGGGAACAGATCGGCCTTTGGATGGCCGGGGTAAAGAAATGATCAGAATCAGGATCATCAAACGCAAACCCCTGCCGGCTTGGGCCAAAATCGTCATTCCGATTGCAGCTATTGTGGCCACACTGATTCTTTCCGCCATTCCGATCCTGTTGGCCGGCGGGGATTTGTGGAAATCTTATTTCTATCTGTTTTACGGTGCCCTGGGAACGCGGTTCAATCTTCTCGAAACCTTTGTAAAGGCGAGCCCGCTCTTATTGACCGGTCTGGCCGTCGCCTTTGCCTTTCGGGCCAAATTTTGGAATATCGGCGCCGAAGGCCAGCTTCTTGCCGGCGCGCTGATAGCCACCGTGTTGGGAGTCCACATGGGCAACCTGCCCCGGCCGATTGTTTTGCCGCTCATCATTGTCGCGGGTTTTCTCGCCGGCGGCATCTGGGCCGCTATCCCCGGCATTCTCAAAACCAAACTGAAAGTGGATGATGTGGTTTCCACCCTTTTGTTGAATTACGTTATGTGGCATATCATGGGTGCACTGCTTTTCGGGCCGCTGCAGCAGCCCGGCTCCAGTTGGCCCCGATCAGCGGCTATTGTAAACGCCGCCCGCTATCCCATTCTTTTGCCGCGTTCGCGTTTTCATATGGGAATCCTCATCGCCTTTTTCGCCGTCTTCGTCATCTGGTTTATTAACAACAAAACAACCTTCGGGTATCGCTCCAAAGCCGTGGGAGTCAACATCCGGGCGGCCCAGTTCGGCGGCATCAATACCACCTCTGTTATCGTATGGACAGCGCTTGTTTCCGGCGGCCTGGCAGGTCTGGCCGGCGTCGGAGAACTGTGCGCGATTCAATATCGCCTTATAATGGATATATCTCCCGGATACGGGTATACCGGCATCGTGATTGCCATGCTGGGAAATCTCCACCCTGTGGGGGTGCTCTTTTCCGCCATTTTTTTTAGCGTCATTATCGTCGGTGCCCAGACAATGAGCCGGATGACCGGTGTGCCGACCTATATCGCCGAAGTTATCCAGGGAATGGCACTGATGGTGATGCTCATTTTCCTGCTCTTTATGGAATACAGGTTAAAGGTGATGAAGAAATGATGAGTCAACTCCTCGACATTGCTTTTCTATCCGGTCTCATCGGCGCGACCATGAGGATGGCAACACCAATTATATTCGCCACCCTCGGTGAGATTCTTGTCGAAAGAGCCGGCGTCCTGAATCTGGGCATTGAAGGTACCATGCTCATGGGCGCCATGACCGGATTCCTTGTCACCTTTTCGTCCGGATCCCTTTGGCTGGGAGTGCTGGCCGCTGCGGCAGTGGGAATGCTTCTGGGTCTCTTGATGGCGTTTCTGGCGGTACATCTGGGTTTAAGCCAGCATGTATCAGGCCTGGGGATCACGCTTTTTGCCACAGGCTTAGCCATGTTCATTTACCGGCTGCATTTCGGTTCTCCCACTGTGCCCCCGATCATCCATCCGTTCCACCAGATTTCCCTGCCGCTGCTCTCCAGTATCCCGCTAATTGGTCCGGGTCTGTTCACCCAATATTCGCTGACGTACTACGCCTGGCTCCTTATCCCGGCCCTCTCCATACTGCTCTACAAGACGAACATCGGATTGAAGATCAGAACAGTGGGTGAAAACCCCGTGGTTGCAGACACCGTCGGTGTTAATGTGTTGCTGACCCGTACCCTTTGTCTCGTGGTGGGTGGGGCCCTCATGGGCGTCGGTGGCGCCTTTCTTACTCTGGCCCACCAGAACATGTTCCTGATAGATGTCGTTAGTGGCAGGGGATGGGTGGCTATTGCCATGGTCATCTTCGGGAACTGGGACCCCCTCAAGGGTGCTTTCGGCGCGCTTATCTTCGGGTTCCTCGACGGACTCCAGCTAAGACTTCAGGGGTTGGGTATTGCCGTTTCTTTTCATATATTTCTGATGATCCCCTACTTACTGACCATTGTGGCCCTGATCAGTGTCTCCAGAAAGGCGTCAATACCGGCTGGTTTGTTGAAACCGTATCGCAGGGAAGAAAAGGGAGGATAACCCATGCTGGATCTTATCATACGAAACGCCAACCTTCCCGACGGCCGCAAAGGTATCGACATTGCGGTCAAAAACGGCCGCATTGTCGAAGTCGGTCCCCGGCTCCCCATGGAGGCGATCCGGGACATCGATGCCGAAGGCTGCCTGGTCACTCCGCCCTTTGTGGAAAGCCACTTTCACCTGGATTCAACCCTGAGCTATGGCCGACCCCGGGTCAATGAAAGCGGCACCTTGCTGGAGGGCATCGAGGTGTGGAGGGAGCTGAAAACCCAGCTTACGGTTGAAAACATCAAAGCGCGCGCATGGGAGCTTTGCCGCTGGGCCATTGCCCGGGGCACTCTGGCCATCCGCAGTCATGTGGATGTCAGTGACGAGAGGCTCCTGGCCGTTCAGGCGCTCCTGGAACTCAGGGAAGAAATCAAGTCCTATATTGATTTGCAGCTGGTGGCCTTTCCCCAGGATGGATATTTCAGATATGGCCCGAATGCTGCCAACCTGGAGCGGGCTCTCGACATGGGCGTGGACGTGGTTGGTGGAATCCCTCACTTTGAAAGAACCGCCGGTGAAGGCGCAGCTTCCATCAAGGCCTTGTGCGAACTTGCTGCCGAGCGGCACCTTCGGGTGGACATGCACTGTGACGAAAGCGACGACCCCTCATCACGGCATATCGAGACATTAACCTTTCATACCCAGCGCCTTGGCCTTCACGGCCGGGTCACCGGTTCCCACCTGGCCTCCATGCACTCTATGGATAACTATTATGTGAGCAAGCTCATTCCCCTGATGGCAGAGGCACAGATGCACGTCGTGGCCAACCCATTAATCAACATCACCCTCCAGGGACGCCATGACACCTACCCCAAACGGCGTGGAATGACCCGGGTCAAGGAACTCATGGAAGCAGGCATCAATGTCGCGCTCGGTCATGATGCCCTCATGGACCCCTGGTACAGTTTCGGCTCCCACGACATGCTTGAGGTTGCCCACATGGCGCTCCATGTGGCACAGATGACCGGGGTTGATCAAATGCAACAGATGTTCGCCGCTGTTACGACCAACGGGGCCAAGGCCTTAGGGCTGGAACGATACGGGCTTGAGCCGGGGTGCCATGCGGATATGGTTGTGCTCCAGGCCTCCAATCCACATGAAGCTCTGCGATTGAAACCGGCCCGGCTTTTCGTGATTCGCCACGGCACCATCATTGCACAAACCCCCCCGGTCGTCAGCCGGGTCGAGTTGACGGATAGGGCCTTTGACGTGGATTTCAGGTTTAACGGCAAGATCTAGCCTATGCATCTATTGCGAACTCAATGTTGATTCAACAATATATTACCAAGTTTCAGCACGGTGTAAGACACGTATTTTCTAGAAAGCAGGGGAACGGGATGTTCCCGGAGCGGCGTCATGTCGACCTTGAAGCAGGACAGCGGAAAGGCCGACATCCGCAGTGAGCGGAGCCACGGACGGCGAAGCGAACGTAGCAGAGGGAATATGCCGGTTTCCTGCTTACATGGCCTCAAGAGGTTCATGTAATTGTGCTATGAAACACTACGGTCTCAAGTACTTCCCTACTGTTTTGAATACCTCTCCATGAGAACTCTCCAGGCGGGTAAGAAACCTTTCCGACCGCACGATGGGGCTCCAAAGCGAAAAGTCTTCCCGTTCAAAATCCATTCCCACCGTCAACATGTCGCTGAGTGTTTCCAGAAGATAATCTTCCGGCTTGTAGATCGAATCACCGATATCGCCCACCCAGCATAGTGGTGTACCCTGGTAGCGCTCGCTTAGATCGTTGAATAGATGTTGCGTGACAATGGTCTGCGGCTGCAGGCCCAGATCGGTAAATGGCATCGTCACTCCTTTCTCAGCGACCTGAACGAGGGCCCCGTTATAAACAGGAATAAGCTCTACCCCATGGTCGTTGCACACAGTGCAGATTCCCTCCAGTCCCTCCAGGCTGGCACACACCGGAAAAAGGAATATTTTTTTTGGCCGGTGATGCTCTAAGGCCTCTTCCACGAAATAGCCCAAGGTTGAACCTGAAGCGATGCATTCTTCCATGATAATCCAGGTTTCGTCCTGCCACCACTCGCCCACAAACGAGCTTTCAACAATGTTCCAGCCACGTGAAACGGCGTTATCTTCCACACGGGTCAGCTTAATATAGGTCGTATCGGGCTGGCGGCCCCGGTGCAGGGGAGGATTGGCATCCAACAGGTCCAACGGGCGACCGCCCCAGAGGATGACAAACTGCGCCAGTTTCCCATCAAACATTCGTTCGAAAAGGCGCATCATGTCGTGCCCGATATTCTTGATCATCAAGAATTTTTCGGCCCCGCACGCCTGGCGGCTGAGCAGGAATTCCTCACCAAGCCCTCGGCCTGGAAAATCTACCACGTAAATCTTATCGGGAAGGCTTCTGCCCCGAAACGCTTCGTGCTGAGATATTCCCTTCACGAGCCAGATGTCTTTGCCGCTCCGCGACATGACGATTTCGCCGATATCTTCGAGATAGATTCGGTTTCGATCCATATTCATATATTTCCTCCTATTTGCGCCGGGCCCCTGAGCGGATGGTGACGGAACGTTTTTTCGGGAGAGACTATAAAATAAAGACCTTGTTGTGTCAAACAATAGAATCTCAGGGGAGCAAAACTTAAGCCTCAGCCGAGACCACTTACGCGTTTTTCTCGTTATGAGAGGGAGGCAGAGGAGAGGTGCATTGTTTGGTTGAAAAACCAGTACGTTTCCTGTAAAGAGAAAGAAACCGCAGAGGAGAGGAATCATGGCAGAAGATACTTATCAAGAAGATCAAGACATGATGAAAATGGATTTTTCAGATCTGAACCGTGGCCGCAGCAGCAGGAGCGGCAGGTCCGAAAAGAAACCCTCTGACCCGGAAAAGGGGAAAAAGTTCCTGGTGTTCGGCGGTGCCATGCTCTGCGTGGTAATCTTGATCATCGTGATTATTTTCATTTCCGGCGACAAATCAGGAAATCAGCCCGTTTCACCCATCCAAACGCGAATCAAAGGACTGGAAGAAACGGTGGGCAAATTTCAAGGCCAGCAGGAAGCACTGGAAAAGTCCATTGCCAAACTGGAGGGCTCTTTGAACTCTCTCAGGGGAGACTTGCGCAAAGTCAGCAGGCAGGTCGAGCAGCTGAACAAAAGAACAACCGGAGTGACCAAACAGGCAAAAAAGACAGTACTTGTGCCCAAGAAAGCCGCGAGTCAAACCCGGCGCCACTCCCACGTTGTCCAAAAGGGAGAAAGCCTCTACAAGATTGCAAAAAAATACGGCATATCGTTGCGTGACCTTTATCGTCTCAATAGTCTAACGTCAAAGAGTGTCATTTATCCCGGGCAGAAGCTTCTGGTCGGTCCTGCCGGCAAGAAGTAGAAAGCGCGGTTCCTATTCAGCCCGGTCTTCCGAGTGCTTCTCCCAACACGGAATGCACGCGACCTGACCGTTGATGTCCCGCACCCTCGTTTCCATAACACTCTCGCCACAGAACGCACACTCCACGGATTTCATAATCCGTGCGGGCTCCGGTTCTTCGATCTTGACCTCCTGCAGGGTGACCAGCTGCTCCTGCGGCGCTGTGAGCAGCCATTTGATGTACTGTACCCTGTCCTTTTTCACCTGCTCGGGAACATTCCGGTGATTCGAGACAACCCTCATCCCTCTTCCGGACTTTCGATTGTAGAGGGTATAGACATGCTTGCCGTAATCCTTGAAAATGAGGTTCCCTTTTCCAAAGGTACACCCCGTGACGCATTGCAAGGCGTCCACCCCGCATGCATTGTTTTCAACAATGGCAACCAGTTCCTCATCAGCAGCCTTTGCTCCCGACAGGGAATCCAGAGCCGCCTTTGCCATTCGGTAGCCTATGGCCAACCCGGGGCAGCTATGCCCGTGAAAGGTGACTATGTCTTCATACGTCTGTTCCATTCTCAATCCCCCCACCTTGGCGTTATTTCTGATAGCGCAATTGAGGCACAGGATACCACCCCT
>CAZJRD010000078.1:9006-15415 GCA_964548365.1 uncultured Desulfobacteraceae bacterium
CCCCCACCTTGGCGTTATTTCTGATAGCGCAATTGAGGCACAGGATACCACCCCTGGCACGCATAGCCAAGGAATTTCCCAACAGAAGCGCCCTACTGGCAGGAGATGGAACTTTCACTCAAACACTTCAAATTTGTGCCGGTGAATTTCCCCTTCTATCATGTAGATGACCTCTTCCGCGATATTGGTGGCATGGTCCGCGATACGTTCCAGGTGACGGGAGACGAGCAGGAGATTGATGAGGCAGTTTGCCCGGTCAGGTTCCCTTTCAACCGCCTCCTTGACCAAGTCATAACAGCGGTGATTCATGGTGTCCACCGCATCATCCATGAACCCCACCTTATAGGCCATATCCACATCCCCGTTCACCAGGGAATCAAGGCTCATCTTCAGCATGCCCTCTACCTTTGCGGCCATCGCATCAAAGTCAAAGGCAAGAGACACAGGCGGTGTTTTGGCCACGATCAGGACACGCTCGGCAATATTGACCGCCATATCACCTACCCGCTCCAGGTCGTTATTGATCTTGATGACCGCGGCTATGAAGCGAAGATCCACGGCAACAGGCTGATGAAGCGCCAGGATCTTCAAGCATTCTTCCTCAATCTCTACCTCCAGGTCGTTCATGGCCTGGTCCCCTTCTATGGTTCTTTCCGCAAGTTCCAGATCCCGGGACTTGAGGGCCTTGACCGCGTTTTGCACACTTTCTTCAGCCATCCCCGCCATCAGCAGGATCCGTTTCTTGAGTTTTTCCAGCTCAACCTGCAAGTGTCTTTTCATTACCCGAATCTCCCCGTAATATAGTCCTGCGTCTGTTTTTTCCCGGGCCTGGTAAATATTTTCGATGTCTCATCATACTCAATAAGTTTTCCCAGGTACAGAAATCCCGTGTAATCAGACACCCGGGCTGCCTGCTGCATATTGTGGGTGACGATCACAATGGTGTAGTCCTGTTTCAATTCGTCAATCAATTCCTCGATCTTCAGGGTCGATATGGGATCCAGGGCTGAAGCAGGCTCGTCGAGCAGCACAATTTCAGGTTTGATGGCAATGGCCCGGGCTATACAGAGGCGCTGCTGCTGTCCTCCCGAGATATCCGTGCCGATATGGTTCAGCTTGTCCTTGACCTCATCCCAAATGGCCGCTTTTCTGAGCGCCCATTCCACCCGTTCATCCATTTCCACGCGGGAAGGCCGCTCATACAATCGTACCCCAAAGGCGATATTATCGTAGATGGACATGGGGAAAGGGGTCGGCTTCTGAAACACCATACCGACCTTGGCCCGCAGCAGGTTGAGATTTTCACCCTGACTGATGATGTTGCGCCCGTCAAGCAAAATTTCCCCCGCGGCGCGCTGCTTGGGGTACATCTCGTATATGCGGTTGAAGCACCGCAGCAGGGTGGACTTTCCGCACCCCGAGGGACCGATAAACGCGGTGACGCGATTCGCCGGAATATCCAGGGAGATGGAGAATAGCGCCTGCGATTTGTCATAGAAAAAATCAAGGTTGCGTACTGACAATTTAATCTCGCCCATTTCTTCGGTCACCCCCCTCGGAGTGACTGTTTGCCGAATTCCCGGAACAGTCCCTGCATTCGGCTCATCTTCAGGGAGTGATGTTCCCGGTGCAAGGGAATGATTCTTCATGTTCATGGTGTTAATACCTCGACTTTGGTGTTTTCAGGAACACCCGCACCAAAATGTTGATGAGCAAAATAGTCAAAGTGATCAAAACGGCCCCTGCCCATGCCAGGTGCTGCCAGTCGTCATATGGACTCATGGCAAACTGAAAAATCACCACCGGCAGGTTGGCGATGGGTTCATTCAGGGAATGGCTCCAGAACTGGTTGTTCAGCGCGGTGAAAAGGAGGGGTGCTGTTTCCCCGCTGATACGCGCCACAGCGAGCAGGATACCGGTGAGAATGCCGCTCCTGGCAGCACGAAACACAATAGCCACGGTGACCTTCCATTGGGGCGCTCCCAGCGCGGCCGCCGCTTCGCGCACGGAATTCGGTACCAGACGCAGCATATCTTCGGTGGTGCGAACCACGATGGGTAACGCGATGAGGGCCAGCGCCAGCGATCCGGCCCATCCTGAAAAATGTCCCATTCGGACTACAACCACCTCGTAAACGAACACTCCAAGAATGATCGAGGGCGCGCTCAGCAGGATGTCGTTCACAAAACGGATCACCGATGCGGCCTTCGAATCCCGGGCGAATTCGGAGAGATAGGTACCTGCAAAAACCCCGGCAGGCGCGCCGATCAGCACGCCGACCACCGTCAGGACAATGCTTCCCAGAATGGCGTTGCCAAGGCCACCATTACTGCCCGGCGGCGGTGTCGCCTGAAAAAATATGGACAGATCGAGATACTGGAGCCCCTGACTTAGCAGCGTCCACAAAAGCCATACCAGCCAGAACAACCCGAAAGCCGTTGTCAATACCGAAATAATGAGGATCGAAACATTGGCAAACCGGCGGCGGCGATACAGGCCCGCATCAGTCAATGCTTGCATCAGCCTCTCCTCCCTTCCCGGCCGGCAATACGAAAAAGCAGGAACTTTGCCACTGCCAATACCACAAACGTAATGAGAAAGAGGATCAGGCCCAGCTCAATCAGGGACGAAGTGTACATTTCGCCCACAGCTTCTGTAAACTCATTGGCCAGGCTTGAGGAGATGGTGTTTCCGGGCATGAACAAGGAGGTGTGGATACGATTCGCGTTCCCGATCACAAAGGTAACCGCCATGGTTTCTCCCAGGGCCCGGCCCAACCCCAGCATGATGCCACCCACAACCCCGATCTTGGTGTACGGCAGAACCACGTGACGAACCACCTCCCAGGTGGTTGCGCCGATGCCGTAGGCCGATTCTTTCAGCACGGCCGGGACGACCTCAAACATATCCCGCATCACCGCGCTCATGAATGGGATAACCATGATGGCCAGGATAATCCCTGCCGTCAGGATACCGATTCCCAGTGGCGGCCCGCTGAACAGGGCCCCGACCACGGGCATGGCGCCCAGGTGATCGGTCACCCAGGGCTGGATATAATCACCGAACAGCGGGGCAAACACAAACAGCCCCCACATGCCGTAAATGATGCTTGGAATGGCGGCCAGCAATTCAATGGCTGTTCCAATGGGACGTTTCAGGAACGGAGGGCAAAGCTCGGTAATAAACAGGGCGATCCCAAAGCTTACCGGAATTCCGATGAGCATGGCAATAGCCGATGTTACCAGTGTGCCGTAAATGGAGACAAGGGCGCCAAAATTCTCGGTAACCGGATTCCAGGCGGTACTTACCAGGAAACCCAATCCGAATTTCCTGATGGATGGCGCCGCGCCAATAAACAGCGAAACAACAATGGCGATGATCACAGTCAGAACAGCCCACGCGAAGATGCGTGTGGAGTGAAAAAACAGTCTGTCAATAATCATGCCCCGCTGAATGCGGGTATTCATGGCACCCTCAAGTGTCGCTTTTGTTTTCATTGGTAAATCCAGATCATATGCCCTGCCTTCATACCGGTACGGAACAGGGGTGAAAGAGACAAGCCTCCCACCCCTGCTCAAGCGTTCCACGCACCGGGTTTCAAAATCCACATCACGGGAAACACGACGATATCCTATCTCGACTTTATTTCCAGATCGGCCGGGCCTCAGGATCTTTGATCTCCCGCTGCCAGGTCGATTCCACCAGCTTGACGACCTTCGCGGGAATGGGAATATAGTCAAGATCCTCAGCCATCTTCGCGCCATTGCGGTAAGCCCAGTCAAAAAACGTTAACACGGCCCTGGCAGTATCAGGCTTTGCTTGTTTCTTATACACCAGGATAAAACTGGCACCCGTAATCGGCCAGCTGTTCTTGCCGGGCTGGTTGGTGAGAACCATGTAAAAACCCTTGGCGTGTGCCCAGTCTGCGTTTGCTGCGGCAGCCTGAAATGTCTCACTCGAAGGTTCAACAAACCCCCCGTCACGGTTTTTTAATTTTGCGTAGGTAAGATGATTCTGCAAGGCATAGGCATACTCCACGTAGCCGATGGACCCTTTTATGCGCTTGACGTACGAGGCTACGCCTTCATTTCCCTTGCCGCCGATTCCTACCGGCCAGGCCACAGCCTTGCCGTTGCCCACCTTACTCTTCCACTCTGCGCTGACCTTGGAAAGGTAGTTCGTATAGATCCAGGTGGTACCGGAACCATCTGACCGGTGCACCACCATAATGTTCTTGGAAGGTAATGAAAGGTCGGGGTTTTCCGCCTTGATACGGCTGTCATTCCATTTTCTTATCTTGCCAAGATAAATATCAGCCAGCAATGCATTGCTCATCTTCAGGTCTCCGGATTTCATATCCGCGAGATTCACCACCGGCACCACACCACCCATGATCATGGGGAACTGTAACAGGCCCGATTTATCAAGATCCCCGGGTTTCAACGGGGCATCCGACGCGCCGAAATCGACGGTCTTTGCCTTGATCTGCTTGATCCCCCCACCTGAACCAATGGACTGGTAATTGACCTTGACACCCGTTTCCTTGTTGTAGGCGTCGGCCCATTTGGAATAGACCGGATAGGGAAAGGTGGCCCCCGCGCCCGATATGGCTTTCACTTCTGTCGCTTCCGCCGGTGGCACCGTGAATAAAATGGTTATTCCCATAATGATTGCCAATATCTTCAGAGCTGATTTGATCATTTTTTGCCTCCATAACTTTAATACGGTAATGTTTGATTGTTAGATTTGTGTTAAGAATATATTAGGGTTTTGTTAGAAGTTTCGAATCATCACCTCCCCTCAAAAAAATCAGGAATGCCATCGTGTTCATTTCAATTGTGCTGTAATAGTAAGGATGAATTATTAGGACTGTATTAGGAGATTATGAAAAGATGATGAAGATTCAAATGCTGCATATTTCTTCCTCCGTTCCCTTCTGTCTTCAGTCTTGTGGCTCACGCCCTCCATTCTTCTACGTCAACCCCCTCCGGGCCTATTCGGTGGACGATGTCACGAAAACACATGTTTGCGTCCAGCCACAGGGAGATTTTTCCATGGACCTCTTCCTTCAGCTCCTTATTAAAGATAACAAATTTCTTTTGGTCTTTCCGGTTGTCATACACAACCATAACGCGAGTCATTATCTGGTCGCGCAATCCAATAGCCTTGCCGGCCTGTAAGTGAAAAACAAGGACACCTGTTTCAATTTCTCTTTTTTCTTCCAGTTCCATAATTTTCCTTTCTTTATTCCATCCAGACACCATCGCGCCGAAACGACCCGGCTGCTGGAGGGGTTATTCCTGCCACACAGGATTATCAGAATCTCCTCATGACTTCCTGTTTTCTCTCGCAAACGTCGGATGCGTCCTGCTCCGGAAAAACAACACAGACCTCATATTCAGGAAAAACGATCTGCACAAACTGTAAAAGCATCTGATCCGGCCCATCGTCTCTGCTCATGATCACAATCTTTTTCATTCGTTGTCCTCAACAGGCAATGATGTGCAGAGTATTTTTCTCCATTTTTTATCTGTCTCCAGTAGTGTCACCCTTGCTTGTTCAATTTTCATGAGGGGTTTGTGAGATTTCTGCAAGGGACAGAGAACATACACCCCGGTGGGTTGGTTCAATGGGAAAGTGAAAAGGGATCACAGAAACTCAATACCATATTAATCATGCCCTTATAAACGGATCTCATCATCCTTGCCTGGAACGGTTTTTCATCTCCAAATGCAAATGGGAAGGAGGAATCAAAATGACTGCAATAAGTCCATCATACACCTCAAGCCCAGCAAGTGACCTTTCCACGAGCGGCGACCACGTTCTTGATCTGCTCAAGGTTTTTTCACACGATTGCCGTAATGACCTTGTTTCAATGGGAGCCGCACTGGCACTTCTGGAGAAGGGGTTCTCCGGCACCTTTCCGGATTAGAACCTCACTCAGGTCCAAAATCTATTTTTGAATGGGCACAAGATTAGCCCGCCTTTTTCTCTCTGGATCAACAGAATGCTCTCCAGATAATCTTCTTTATGGGATGGATTAAGGGCAGGCTAGCGTTGTAATGTTAGGCGGCGATGAGGATTGAATGAATTCTTTGTTATCTCCTCTGCCGTGCCTGAAAAAAGACCGACGTAATGAGCTCGATAGCAAAAACCCTTTTTCGGCATAATGAGGACAATGGCGACAAAGTACAAGGGCCTCGACATAACCAAAGACTAATGCAGCTAAGCCTATCCATGCGGCAAAACCTAACCAAAATCCTCCAATGATCATACCGGCCAGGAATGGGACAAGCCAGCCCATAAGCAAGACACAAAAATCAATAAGATCTTTCAGGGTATGAATACAGAGCAGTTTCCCCTGATTTTCCAGCCGTCACTTTTTCGCGAATAGCTTCATCGTAAAAGT
>CAZJRD010000079.1:0-15367 GCA_964548365.1 uncultured Desulfobacteraceae bacterium
CGGATCGAACTGGCCTTTTTCACGGTGAACAGCTATGTGAGCGTCAGCATTCTCGCCGGCGTGATTGCCGCTTACCTTGTATGATGGTGAGTGTGAGGGAGGTGGCATAAGGTGTAAGGTGTGAGGCTCAAGGTAGAAGAGAGAAGGTGGGGAGGGGATTTTTATGGGCGGCGAACGGGTGCAACAACGGACTCAAGGGCAGCGACAAGTTCCTGCAAATCCAGCCCGTATCGTTCAGCAACCGTTTCCAGCGGATCAAAAAGGGCCTGGCAGCAGAGGCAGACGCCCGCCTGCTCATCATATTTTCTGAAAACCGCTTCCGTTTTCCGGTGCCGGGAAATGATGTCCAGCAGAATCATATCCGGGGTGATAAGAGTATCATGTCCATGCATCGCCTCTGGCATAGCTCTATTGCTCCTGTTTCTGAGAGACGAGGATTCTTTCCTTGGGGGAATCGACGACCTCACCGATGATGGCGGCGTCTTCCACCCCTTGGGCGTGCAGTTCCTCCACTAGGGCTAGCGCCTCCGCTGGAGCCACCATGATCAGGAGGCCCCCGGATGTCTGGGCGTCAAAGAGGATATCCTGCGTCACAGGGTCAATGGTGTCGTCAAATGTGACAAATTCCTCGCGGAATTTTCTGTTATTGCAGGTTCCGGCGGGGACCAGGCCCATTGCTCCATATTCTCTTGCTTCGGGATAGACGGGGATATCCGCGTTGCTGAGGGCAACCCCATAGCCACTTTCCACCACCATCTCACAGAGATGTCCCAGGAGACCGAACCCGGTCACGTCGGTGCAGGCGTGAACCTCGAAGCCTTGCATCACCTCTGCGGGAGCTCGGTTCAAACGGGCCATCATCCCGGTCACTTTCTCGATGATCTGATCTGACGCCAGCCCTCCCTTGATAGCGGTATTGATAATCCCCGTACCCAAGGGCTTTGTCAGGATAAGTTTATCCCCCGGGCGGAAGCCTTTCTTGGAAAGGATCTTGTCGGGATGGATGATGCCGGTGACGGAAAGGCCGTATTTTAATTCCTTGTCCTCCACGCTGTGTCCGCCTACGAGGGACACGCCCGCCTCAGTCAGTTTGTCCATGCCTCCCTGGAGAATCTGCCGAAGCACGGAGAGTTCCATGTCTTTCAGGGGAAATGCCACCAGGTTCATGGCAGTAACGGGAGTTCCCCCCATGGCGTAGACATCGCTCAGGGCATTGGCCACCGCGATCTGCCCGAACCAGTACGGATCATCCACAATGGGCGTAAAGAAATCCACCGTCTGGATCAGGGCAATATCGTCGGTGATCTGGTATACCCCGGCATCATCCGGTGAATCAAGCCCGATCAGGACATGTTCATCGGCGGGAAAGGAAAGTCCGCAGAGCGCCTTCTCCAGGTCCCCTGGAGGCAGTTTGGAAGCTCACCCCGAACCGGTAACGGTCTGTGTCAGCCTGAGATGCTTTTTGTCATCAGTCATTTTCTTTCTCGTATCGTCCGTATGTTCTCAGATAGATTCCCTTGCTGTCGATCCCATTTTTCCCCAGGATGGTTTGGACCCTTTGCCGGTCTTCAGCGGCCACGAGAATGGCCATGCCGCAGTCAGCGCTTATCTCCTTTGGGACGGGGATGGTATCGAATAAAACCTCTTTTGATCTTAACACCTGTTCCGCCTTCATGACATTGTGGATAGAGTAAAGCACGAAAACAAACGCCTTCTCTCGCTTTTCTAGCGGGATATGATCCATTGCAATGCCCCTATTGCCGCCTCCACGTCCTCCATGCTGTTGGTTATCCCAAGGGAGATCCGGACAGTGCCCTGGGGAAAGGTTCCTATGGTCCTGTGGGCGGCCGGGGCACAGTGGAGCCCGGTGCGTACACAGATGCCGAATTCCCGATCGAGCTGGAACCCGACCTCCGACGGGCTCATCCCGTCCACCTGGATGGAAATAACGGCGGTTTGCTTGTGCGGATCTTTAGGGCCAAAAACCTGAATCCGGTCCAATGGAAGCACCCCTTCCAGGAGCTTTTGCGTCAGTTTTATTTCATGTTCGCGGATAGCCGTGACACCCCGTTCCTCCACCGCACTGATCCCGGCGGCCAACCCGGCAAAGCCGCAGCCGTTGGGCGTCCCGCTTTCAAACCGGTCCGGGAGGAAATCCGGCTGTTGCTCAAACTCGGAATGGCTTCCTGTTCCCCCCTGCATCAGGGGATGAAGAGGTTCTTGTCCGGTCTTCAAGATTAATCCGCCTGTTCCCTGGGGCCCCTGAAGCGCCTTGTGGCCCGTAAAGGCAAATAGGTCCACATCCAGGGAATCCAGGTGAATGGGAATGGATCCGGCGGTCTGCGCCCCGTCAACAAGGAGGCAAGCGGAACCCTTTATCTCTGTGATTCGCTCGAGGTCTACAAGGGTCCCTGTTACATTAGATGCATGATTGACGATCAGAAGCCTCGGGTTTTTTGATTGTACCGCCAGGGCTAGCCCCTCGATGTCGGGAAGGCCTTCCGGGGAGGAGAGGACTACCGTCAATTGAATCATCCCCTTTGCCTCCAGGTTGCGCAAGGGGCGCATGACGGAGTTATGTTCCATTGAGGTGGTGACCACGTGGTCTCCTTCCCGTACCATGCCATAGATGGCAAGGTTCAAGGATTCGGTGACATTGCGGGTGAAGATCACCTTCCGGGAATCATCCACGTGGAAGAATGCTGCGATGGTTTCCCTGGCCTCAAACAGGGAGCGGCTTGCCGCCAGGGACAGCGAATGACCGGACCTCCCGGGACTCGCGCTGTATTTTTCAAGGTGATCCATAACCGCCTGTTTTACCTTCTCCGGCTTGGGAAACGAGGTGGCGGCATGGTCAAGGTAGATGGTTTTGCGAGGGAGGCGCGTCACGGCATGACCACTTTATCCGCCTGCATAAGGGCGGAAGTGATATCATACATGTTTGACGCAAGTCCCACTTCCAATGATTCCTTCAGGTGAAAAAAGTCAAGGCAGGTCCCGCATGACAGGACCTCGATGCCCATCTCCTCCAGTGTCCTAAGGTCATTGATCAGCTCAGATCCCGAGGTGGTCAGAAAGACGCCCTTGTTTACAAAGATGATCCTTGCGGGTTTGGGGTCCACATCCTTCAAGGTTTTGATGAACCCCTTCATCAAGATGGCCCCGAGGTCATCGTCTCCCCTTCCCATGGTATTGGTGTGCACATAGATGACGATGTTGGATGCTTTCTCCGTCTCGGGGGACTTCTCCTCGTCTTCCTCTTTTTCCGGTGTCTTCCCCTTGGTCACCTTTACCTGAAAAATCTCGTCTTTTGTTTCAACCTCTGCAGTGCATTTCTGGCTCGCTGCGAACCGTACCACATTGTCTTTTGAGATCTCGCTGTCAATGAGTACGGTAACAACGCCTTCCTCCATGGATTCGATGGCATCCTTTGTCATCAGGACGGGTTGAGGACACGCCTTTCCCCTTGCGTCAATTGTCTTTTCCATTCTCTTTACCTCTCCTTTTTCGCCGCGGCCTGGTCTTTCTGATTCTCCACATTGAGCCGATCCCAAAATAACGGTACCAACTCAGGTGGATAGACTGACGCGCAGCGCAGGCGCTCGCGGCGCAATCGTGCTCTTCTGACCCCTTCAGCCTTCAGCCTGAACAGCTTCAGCCTGACTACGTGAGTAGTCACAAATATTTTAAAATGATACCGAAATGGTCCGATGTCAAACGGGAAAATGCGATAAAACAGGTAGATCATATAGGAAATCCCGATATCCTTTCTGTTTCCTATTGACGCGGAACCGTGATTGGCGGTACACGACGGATACAGGCTTGAGCCTCTTCGTGCAGAGGAGCGTTGGTTTTTGGTATATCAGGGGGGCCGGGCATATGAACGAGGAAGGAGAAACGAGATGGCACCAAAGCCCTGGAAAATTGTCTCAACCAATACCGACGGGTCTTACAGGGTCTTCGGCCTGCGAAAAGACCGGGCCGTTTCGCCCAGGACGGGAAACGAATACGATTTTTTCGTGCTGGAATCCAATCCATGGGTCAATGTGATCCCGGTGACAGAAGACAACCAGGTTGTCCTGGTGAGACAATACCGGCATGGCATTCGAGATGTGACACTGGAGATACCCGGAGGTCTGGTGGATGACGGCGACACGCCTGAGCAGGCGGCGTGGCGTGAACTTTCGGAAGAGACGGGGTGTGGCGCGGAAGAGATGATCCCGCTGGGCTTCGTGTATCCCAACCCTGCCATACAGAATAACAAGTGTTTCACCTTTTTCGCGAAAAACGCCATGCAGGTGGGGGAGCAGGACCAGGATGGAGGGGAAGATATCGAGATCCTGGTCAGACCACTTTCGGAGATACCCGGGCTGATTCGCGACGGAGTGATCACCCATTCCCTGGTGGTAGTGGCCTTCTACCGGTATTTCATGGAATACACCTTACGCCTTTAGCCTTTCACGAAACGCGAACACTGAGCACGCCCAATCTGCAAGGATTCGTATCTTCGGTAACGGGACAAGCAGGCTATATGCACACCTTCCTGACCTGGTTCAGGTCGGTGAGGCCCAGAAAAACCTTCCGAATCCCATCCTGCATCAGGGTGGTCATCCCGTCCTTGACGGCCTGCTGCCTGATTTTTTCCACGTGGGGATTACTCAGAATGAGGGCCTTGATTTCCGGAGTGGCCTCGAGGAATTCCATGATGGCTGTTCTGCCCTTGTACCCGGTATTGTGGCATTCCGGACACCCGGCGGCCCGATAGAGAAGCAGGTCCCGCCGGTAGGGAATCTGGAGGTTGTCAAACCCGTTCCCGTACCTCCGGGCCAGCGCATTGTATTCATCGCGCGTGGGGTGGTATGCTTCTTTGCAATGCACGCAGAGGGTCCTGACCAACCGCTGTGCGAGGATTCCCAGGATGGCGTCAGCGAGGTTGAACGCGTCCATGTCCATGTCGAGCAGCCTGGTAATGGTTTCAGGTGCGCTGTTAGTGTGGAGGGTACTCATGACCAGGTGCCCGGTGAGGGATGCCTCGCAGGCTATTGATGCCGTTTCCCGGTCACGCATTTCCCCCACCATGATTACGTCCGGATCAGCCCTCAGGAGAGACCGCATGGCGGCGGCAAAATCAAACCCGATCTTCGGCTGCACCTGGACCTGGCGCAGGCCGCGCTGGGTAATCTCCACAGGGTCTTCCGCCGTCCAGATTTTGGTATCGGGCTTGTTAATGGTGCTCAAAACGGAATGGAGGGTGGTGGTCTTTCCGCTTCCCGTTGGACCGACAACGAGGAGCATGCCGTAGGGTTTCCTGCTCATATTAAGCAGGAGGTCGTAATCCCTTTGTGTCATTCCCATGGTAGTGAGCGGAATGGGCTCACCGGCCGTGAGAATCCGCATGACAATATCTTCTTCACCACCGGCTGTGGGCATGGTGGCCACCCGCAATTCAATGTCCAGCGGGTAAAATGTCCTGAACTTGATCTTGCCGTCCTGCGGTTTCCTTCTCTCCGAGATGTCCAGATCAGCCATAATTTTTATGCGGGAAATAAAAGCCCTTTTATAATTATAGGGGATTGTAATGTATTCATGACAGTGCCCGTCAACCCGCACCCTGATCCCAACCCCCGACCTGCCCGGGTAGGGTTCCACATGAATATCGGAGCACCCCATTCCGTAGGCATCGACAATAATCTTGTTCACGAGGGATATGACGATGTTGTTTTCCGGGTAGACCGAGAGCGTGCTGCGTTCTGATTCGTCAAGGTCCGGTGTTTCAAGTTTCCCCAGAAGGTCGGCAATGGATGCGTTTCTCTCTCCCTGGAAAAGCCCGTAAAACAAGTCAATAAAGTTGTAGATATCTTCTTCGAGTCCCACGGCGAATGTGTACTGTTTTGCGGGAATCAAGGATTTGATATCCTGTATCCTGGAAAATGCTCTGGGGTCGTCGATAAGCACCCTGAGGACTCCATTTTCCTTGCAAAGGGGCACCCACCGGTTTTTCTTGAGATAGTTCGGGTTCAGCTTGGAGAGGAGCTCTCCCGGTGCCGGAAAGTGGGGGTCAAAGGGGACATAGTCATCGCGATAGTATTCTGCAATTGCCCTCCCCAGATTCTCCTTGCTGATGCTCATTTCCTTTTGCAGGACGGATTCCACGGAGCCCTTTCCCTGGTGAGCTTCGGCCGTGGCGCGTCTCAGTTCATCCCGGGTAATCACGCGTTTTTCGATCAAATACTCAAGATGGGTGGGAGGGGGTACCTGCCGGGATCTGTCAACGGGGGTGATTGTTGCAATGTTTGCGAGCTGCGCCATGTAGTTTTCTAAGACCTCCTTGCCATGAGAGTAATTGCTTGTTATTTGAACTGCCTCTTTTCTTCAGCAAAGGTTGTGCCGAAAGGGAAAGCCCTTGGATGATAAAATAATATGCTATTTTATTAACAGGTTATATGATTTTCCGGAAACGAGGGGATACGAACTCCAATGAAGTGGCGGCGAATATATGTAAAACGATTATCATTTAATGGCAATGAATTACACTATGTCATCTCCGGGAAGTAAGTATCATCCCTAAGGATACCAGTGCAAGGGATAGAAGGGCAATCCAGGTAAGGTGTTCCTCCTCGAGAATTGCCGCAGAGAGGAACGTGCCGCTTACCGGGATAAGAAAACGGTACACAGCAATACTGGTGAGCTGATTATATTTTATCAGGACATACCAGAGAGAGAAGGCAGCAGCCGATACGAAACTCAGATAAAGGAGCAGCAAAAGAGTGGAGGGAGAGAAACGGACTATCCCCGGCGGTTCCAGGGTCCGCGCAATGATCAGCAAAACAAGGGCTCCAAGGGTGAGTTGATAGGCCGAGAGGAGTGGCGGACGGATCCGCAGGGAGTTTTTCTTTACCAGTAACATCCCGCACGTGGAAGCCAATGCCGTGAAGAGGAGAAATCCCTCACCGGTCAGGTGAAATTCAAAATCGAATTGACCCTGCCTCAGGTTGACCAGTACGATCCCGAGGAAACCCAGGATCAGACCCATATTCTTCCGGGTGGTGAGGACGTCGTCCTTGATCCACCAGTGGGAAGAGAGCGCAAGAAAAAAGGATCCCGCACCGTTGATGATGGAGGCTTTCATCCCCGTGGTATTGGAAAGCCCGATATAGAAAAAGGTGTATTGAAGGGTGGTTTGGAGAAGACCCAGGAGCAGGAGTAAGGCATAGTCCTTTCCCACTGGCAGAAGGACGGATGAACCGCTGGCGAGGAGGACGCCGAAGATCATCAGGCCTGCGAGCAAGAAGCGATACGCGGCAAAATAGAGCTTGCCGCCGGTGCTTTGCTCTATCTGCAGCATTTTGAAACCGATCTTCACCATGGGGAAGGCGCTTCCCCATAGCAAGGCACAACCAAAAGCCAGGAAAATGACCACAGGCGGCCACGTGAGCAGTTTCTGTTTTTCCATGCTCACTGAGCGGTGCCCTGGGGCGGCTTCGGGGAAGGGCTATTCGTAGATTTTTTCATCCACCGCGTCCGCGTCCATTGCATCCGCTTCGAAATTTCTTTCCAGCCCCTCCTTTTTTCTTGCGTGGTATTCCCGGTACCACTCGTGGGCCACGATCATGGCCATGACCTCGCTCGTGCCGGTCCAGATGGAGGCCAGGCGGATGTCCCGGTAGATGCGCTCAGTGGGCAGGACGCTGGTGTAACCAAGGCCCCCCATAACCTGCATGGACTTATGGACTACATCCTGGCAGTTTTCCGTAATGAATTTTTTGGCCTCCGAAACCAGGCGGCGGACCCGGCGCATGGGAACGCCTTCATCAACCGCGCGGGCTGTGGTATAAGCCATAGCACGGCAGGCGTCAAGTTTTATGGCGGCCTCCGCTATCTGAAAGTTTACCCCCTGGAAGCGGTCAATGGTCTGCCCGAAGGCCTTCCTCCGGGATGTGTAGCCGGTGGCGATGTCGAGGGCGGGCCTGGCTGCTCCGATGGTCATGGCTGCAGTGCTGAGGCGCTCCGGGATCATCATGGTGTTGAAGACAGGGTAGGCCCCGTTGATTTCTCCCACCACGTTTTCCTTCGGCACCTTCACATCTTTGAAGACGAGCCTTCCCGTCCCGCCGCCCCTGCACCCCAGGAGCCCGTAAAGATAGCCCACCTCGACCCCGGGACCACGATCGACGATCAAACAGCTCAAAGCCTTGCGGGGATCAGCCTTTGAATCAAAGTTGGTCCGGGCGTAGACGAGAAAGTAGTCCGCCCCTTCCGCACCGACGATAAAGCGTTTCTGGCCGTTTAAGAGCAGATAGTCCCCCTTGTCCTCGGCCTTTGTCGTGGCGCCGAAAAAGTCAGATCCGCCCCGCGGTTCGGTAAGGCATTCGGCGGCGAAGATCTCGCCTTTCAGCAATGGCTGCACGTATTTTTCCTTCTGCGTGTCGGTCCCGTGCTGTACGATGGCGTCACAGACAAGGTCCGCTCCCACCCCGAAGACACAGGCGAATTCGTACCCGATGGTTCCGATCTCCTCCATGAGCATGCAGTCGGCGACCCAGTTCATGCCCCGCCCTCCCCATTTCTTCGGCTGCCGACTCCCGAGCAGGTTGCGGCGGGCCGCCTCCCGGAGGAATTCCTTGGGAAACTTGATCTTGTCCTGGTCCATGTCCAGGATCATCTGGCGCGGAACCCACTTGACGAATTCCCGGGCTTCGTCCCGGAGCCTGATTTCTTCTTCAGTCAACAAATAATCAAACATGGCAGCACCTCGCGTTCATTTTTGCCTATCATACTCCTTTCCAGTCGCAACCTCAAGGTTGATGAGCCGCCCTTCGTGCTGGCTGCGGTTTCCCCCAGAGATAGGTCGCGAAAAGGACGGCGCCCTCTCACCGGTCACTTGAAAAAAGGCTTTCTCCCTCAGCCTCCCTCGGGGGTGGATTCATGAAGCCTCCCTCTCCGGGGGAGGAGATTTACTGGATGATCCCGCGGGAGAGAAAGAAGGCGTAGGCAACAATAAGAAGGAGGCCGGCCAACCTGGGAATTCGACGGAAAAACGCCAGGAAAAGAAAAAGAAAGAAACCGGAGCCGAGGATGACGGAGATGCCCATATTGAAGGAAGGCGGGATTTGAATCGGCCTGAACAGGGCAAAGATGCCCACGCACATGGGGATGCAGATGTGTCCGTCTCCGATCTGTGAGCTCAAGACAATGTCGGCACGCCGGGCCCAGGCATAGTAGAGGGCCACGAGGGCGTTCGGAAAGACCATGAGGAGGCCGCTGAGCCATCCCAGGTTCTTGAAAGAAATGATCCCACCGGTTCCGTGGGGAATCCAGGCTACCAGGCGGTCGATGCTGTAGTAAATCGTCAAGCCGGCGAGAATGACCAGAAAAATATCAAAGGCGATGGATTTGGGGATGGTACGTCTCTGCAGGACATTGTGTTTCAGGACATCAAAGATGTGGAATAGCTGCCAGAAAAGGAAGATCCCCACGAGTACCAGGCCGTCTGAAAAATCAACCTCCCCGTCTCTGGCCAGTGCCCAGAGGGCGCCGGTGAAGAAAAACATGGCGGTCAAGGTGAGGAGCAATGAAAGATAGTTGATACGAGTTTCCCTGGAAGCCCTTTTCCTGGCCTTTCTTGAAGGCGAAGATGCAAGCGCAAGGGACCAGAACAACGTCGAAAACCCGATGATCAACGTCAAATTGGTGACATTATTGACCAGGCAGTTTTCCAGGACAAGAGAACCCGGTCCTCCGGATCTCCCGAGAACAAAGGCAAACATGAGGTTTGAGAATCCCGAGGCGTACGGCATAATGAGCGTGCCGAGGACCGTTCCTTCCAGGCCCTTTCTCTCCATGGCCCCGAGGCGCCAGATCATCAGGGCCGACATGACCAGAAAAAGGCCGAAGGAAAACCAGGGATCGACCCGGTCGAGATACCCTGCCTCATGCCTCAAGACAGAAATGGATTGGGATATAATGCTTTTCAAGTGAGCGGTATCAAGGAAGGCTTTTTCCACAGGTGTTTTCCATTCCTAAAAAGCCCCGGCCACGAGCCCGTTCCATCTTGTGCGGAGGTCCCTGTATTCCTCGAACCATTCTTCAAGGCGCTCCAGGTCCCGGCGGGAAATGTCCATCCTCGCGGCAAAGGTGTATATCCTTTCCCGCTCAGGCAGAGAAAAATTGTGATCCATTGAGGCAAGCATGATGGCGTCCCGAAGAGCGGCCAGGGCGGTAGCACGGGACACGTTCTGTTTTTTGATGTCAAAGCCCTTTTCCGTTGATTCCAGGACCCGGTCGTAGTCGACACCCAGTTTTCGTGCCTTTTTGCGGACATAATCGAATTCCCGGGGACCGTTCTCCCTGTCCGCCTTGGCAATGGCGATCAGAATCCTGATGTAGGTTTCCCGGTCAAAAGACGTGGAACGGGTGTCCACAAAACTGTTATTCATCGTATCCTCCAGTACATAAATTCTTAACCCGCTTTTCTCACAGGCCTTCGTAGCGAGGCGGTGGAAAGGCCCGTGGATATAAGGCGCGCGAAGAAAAATGGATGAAGGCGTACTATTAGTACGTCAAAGTCATTTTTCTAGCGCAACGCAGGAGACATGGGGCCATCCGCCGCCACAGTCCCGCGTATCGCGGGATGAGAAATGCGGGTTTGCGTAATGAATGCGACAATCCGTAATTTGCAATATGTATACCACGAACAGAAAGGGATATTGAATTATTGATTGACTTTGCAGGTGAAGTCTTCTAAACAGGGCGTAAAATATGCGCAATGAATCATGAGGAAATTATGGCAGGACGCGTTCAGACAGGGTGGCATGGGCGGCTCTCCGGCTTGGAGAGCCGCCCACCTGTAGTCTGATGGGTGTCTTGTTTCACTATTTCAGGCCGAGGGTGGAAAAGCCCGCGGCTTTTTTTTGGTTGGCGGCATGAACCTGGTGTTGACCGGATACCGGTGCAGCGGAAAATCGAGCGTGGGGAGAATCCTGGCGGCCCGGCTGGGCATGGTGTACTGTGACACGGATGCCCTGGTTGAAGACCGGACGGGAAAGAACATAAAAACCCTGGTATCGGAATATGGATGGGACCATTTCCGTGACGAGGAAAAAGTGGTGGTTGAATGCCTGGCCCGGATGGATGATCGGGTGATCGCGACAGGCGGCGGGGTGATCCTGAACAGTGAAAATATAAAAAGCCTCAAGGCAAACGGCTGGTTCGCATGGCTCAAGACGGGACCCCGGGTCCTGGAAAAGCGCATGAGGAAGGCACAGAAAAACGGCTCGACCAGACCCTCCCTGAGCGGGGCGGACCCCGTGGACGAGATCAGCAGAGTCCTTGAGGAGAGGGCCCCTTCCTACGCGGAAGCAGCTGATTTTGTCGTTGATACTGAGCCGCTGTCCCCGGAAGAGGTGGCAGAAGAGATCGGAAACGCATTTGAGAAGAGCCGAGGAGTGTGAGCCCATGGCAGGAAACACCATTGGAAAACTGTTCCGTGTGACGACGTTTGGAGAGTCCCACGGCGGGGCGGTGGGAACGGTGATTGACGGATGCCCTTCCGGTATATTGCTTTCCGAGGCTGATTTCACCGGGGAGATGGAGCGACGCCGGCCGGGAATAAGGACCTTTGATACTCCGAGGAAGGAAACGGACCGGGTGGAAGTCCTCTCGGGCGTGTTTGAGGGGAAGACGACCGGGGCCCCGATAACTCTCCTGATCATGAACCGGGATGTGGAAAGCAGGCCTTACGAGATACTTCGAAGCCTGTACCGGCCGGGGCACGCTGATTTTACCTACGAAAAGAAGTACGGCCACATCGATCATCGTGGTGGGGGTCGCTCATCAGCACGGGAGACGGCCGCGCGGGTTGCGGCCGGCGTGGTGGCAAAGAAGATCCTGGAACCGCAGGGGATTGGACTCATGGGCTTCACCTTGGAGCTCGGGGGAATTCGGGCACTGAATATCGATGTGACAAAGGTTCCATTAAACCCGTTTTCCTGCCCTGACCCCGCGGTGGTAGAGCAGATGGTGCAGGCGATTGAGGCTGCAGGAGAGGCGGGTGATTCCGTGGGTGGGGTTGTTGAGATCCGGGTGAAGGGATGTCCCATTGGCCTCGGAGAACCGGTCTTTGACAAGCTGGACGCGGATCTTGCGAAGGCCGTGATGTCCGTGGGCGCGGTCAAGGGGATTGAAGTCGGCCGAGGGTTTGGAGCCGCGCAACTACGGGGATCGGAGAATAACGATCCCATGGTGCCGGGAGGATTCAAGTCAAACAACGCGGGCGGGATCCTGGGGGGTATATCAAATGGGGATGAAATTATCCTCCGGGCGGCGGTGAAGCCTATCCCTTCCATTCACCGGAAGCAGGAAACCATAGACCGGAAAGGGAGGCCGGCGGTGCTGGAACTGGCCGGGCGGTATGACATCTGCGCCATACCCCGCATTATTCCGGTGCTGGAGGCCATGGTGGCCATTGTGCTTGGGGATCACCTGTTACGGTGGAAGGCCACCGGCGGCCCGGGGCGGCAGGGAACCGGATAGATGGCACAAGACGTACAGATCGCGATCCCCATATGCGCAGGGGATACTGCAGAAGCCCTGGAAAAAATGCAGCGCGGTGCCGCACTCGCCCAGGTGCTGGAGATCCGGCTTGACGGGATGGAGAAATTTGACCTGCACCAGATTTTGGGGAGTGCGGCAAAACCGGTCATTGTCACCTACCGTTCAAAGAAGGAAGGGGGCAACGGGAGAGCCCATTATGCAACTCGTATAGGACTCCTGAGAGAGGCCATTGAGAAGGGCGCGGATTTCGTGGACGTGGAGTTCAGTATGCCCCTGATTTACCGCGAACCTCTTTTCAGAAACAGAAAGAGAACGAGGGTTATTGTGTCCCGGCATATCCTCAACGGGACTCCCTCCCGGCAGGCCCTCACGAACCTCCTGGGAAAGATGGCGGCCACTGGAGCGGATATTGTCAAGATAGTAAGCCGGGCCAGAGAGCTTGAGGATAACCGGAGGGTCTTGGAGTTGCTCCCCCTGGCCCGACGTCTCGGCATCCCGCTTATCACCTTTTGCCTTGGCTCCCGGGGGCGCGTCAGTCGCATTCTTTCGCCCCTGTTGGGCGGATTTCTCACCTTCGCTTCCCTCGAAGAAGGAGAAGAATCCGCGGAAGGACAGGTCCCTGCCCGCGAAATGAAAGAGATATTGAGCAGGCTCTTTGGCCATGAACGTTGATAAAAATACCGATCTTTACGGGGTGGTAGGGATCCCCCTTCGCCATTCCCTGAGTCCCGTGATGCACACTGTTGCTTTCGAGGCGTGCGGGCTGAACGCCGTCTTCAGGACCTTTGAGTCCACGAACCTTGCAGGCACTGTCCAAGGAGCTCGGGCCATGGGCGTGAAAGGGCTGAGCATCACCATTCCCTACAAGTCTGATATCATCCCTTTGCTCGACCGCATTGACTCCCTTGCAGAAAAGATCGGCGCGGTTAATACGGTGGTAAATGAGGAAGGTTCTCTCGTGGGGTACAATACCGATGCCCCGGGGGCCCTGGAGGCCATTCGGGAGGTTATAAATCCGGAGGGAAAACACACCGTGATCCTGGGGGCGGGAGGCGCCGCAAAGGCAATCGCATACATCCTGAAAGAACAGGGATGCGATCTCTCTATTGCCAGCCGGTCGAGGAAACAAGGTGAGGAACTCGCGCGGAGCCTAGATTGCGCGCATTTGCCCATTGAGGAAATCAGCGGGATGCGGATGGACATCCTCATCAACGCGACGCCCGTGGGAATGCATCCTGCAGAGGAGCAATCACCTGTTGATCTTTCAACCATCGAGGTGGAGACGGTCATGGACATCGTGTACAACCCGCTGGAGACTCTCCTCTTGAAAAAGGCCAGAGCCCTCGGCTGCCGGATGATCCCCGGCGTGCGCATGTTTATTCACCAGGGCGCTCAACAATTCCGCCTGTGGACCGGTCTGGAAGCTCCCATGGAGGCAATGGAAGCCGCGGTCATGGAGGTCTTGAGATGAACGGTTCCGTCCGTATTCCAGGCTCCAAGAGCATATCCCACCGGACCATAATAGCCGCAGCCTTAGCGAATGGAGAAAGTCTTCTCCAGGGAGTGCTTTTTTGCCAAGACACGGATTATACGAGAAAGGCACTCGAGGAACTCGGGGCGGACATGACTCGCAGAGACGATGATCTGCTGGTGCGGGGAAACGGCGGGAGGCTGAGGGAAAACCCGGCCGGGAAGACGATTTTCCTGGGGAACTCAGGGACCAGCATGCGGCTCCTCCTTTCAGTAGTGAGCCTTGGTCGAGGTGCGTTCATACTGGACGGCTCCCCCCGGTTGCGGCAACGGCCCGTAGGTGCGCTGGTGAAGGCCCTGAACGACCTGGGGGCCCATATCTCCTTTCTCGGCGAAGCGGGTTTTCCCCCGGTGCTGGTTGAGGCCCGGGGACTTCCGGGCGGATCCGCGGAGATCCCCGGGGAGGAGAGCAGCCAGTACCTTTCTTCCCTCCTCCTTGCAGCTCCTTATGCTGAAAAAGATACGGAAATCAGGGTCACGGGGCGCCTCGCATCCCGGCCCTATGTGGATATGACCGTGCAGGTCATGGAGTCTTTCGGTGTCCGGGTATCTCGGCAGGAATATGAATTCTTCCGGGTGAAAACCGGGGGCCATTACCAGCCTCGAACCCTTGCCATCGAGGCGGATGTATCTGCTGCGGGCTACTTCTGGGCCGGCGCCGCCATAACCCAAGGGAGCGTGACAACCACAAATGTGGAATCCCTCTCAACTCGCCAGGGGGACATCGGTTTCCTGGATATCTTGGAGCAAATGGGCTGCCGGGTGAAGCGGGAGCCGGGGAAGGTCACCCTACAGGGTGGGGCGCTAAAGGGGCTTGATGTTGATATGCGAGCAATGCCGGACGCAGTCCCCACCCTGGCCGCGGTGGCCCTTTTCGCAGAGGGAAAGACAACCATCAGGAACGTGGCCCATCTTCGGCTCAAAGAGAGCGACCGGCTCAAGGTGGTGGCCGTAGAGTGGAAGCGGTTAGGTGGGCAGGTCGAGGAACGGTCAGACGGCCTGATTATTAAGGGAAACCACCCGCTGAAGGGAATAATCGTGGATCCACACGAGGATCACCGTATTGCCATGAGCCTGGCGGTGATCGGACTCAAGGTGCCCGGCCTTGTCATCACCGACAAGGCGTGTGTGAACAAATCTTTCCCCACCTTCTGGAATCTCTGGGACGCGCTTGGTCCCTAACCCGGATTTCTCACCAATCCCGCGAAGCGCGGGACTACGATGGCGGATAGCCCCATGCCTACTGCGTTGCGCTTGAAAAATGACCTCGACGTACTGCAAGTAT
>CAZJRD010000080.1:0-15259 GCA_964548365.1 uncultured Desulfobacteraceae bacterium
ACCAGCCCGGGAGGCTCGTCAGGGAGAAAAGATTCCCCTGCCCCTAGTTTCAAACCAACAATTCACCGACAAAAGCAAGTGACAAAAGAGGGTGACTATTCCTTTGACATATGGTACGGCGTTTTGGACAGTACCTTTTGCACTTTCAATAATTATGATACACCATGCGCGGAGATGATGGAAGACAATTCAAACCTCAATGTATTCAGGGTACCGGGAGAGGAAATCCAGTGGCGCATAAAGCGGGTGCAACACGAAATGCGCACCCGGAATATGGACGCCCTTTTCGTTGTTCAACGGATAGATGTCCTCTACTTTTCCGGGACCGCCCAGAATGCATCCGTTTTCATCCCGGCTGAAGGAGAACCGCTCCTCCTCGTGAAAAAGTTCCTCCCGAGGGCCCTTGAAGAATCACCTCTCAATAATATTTTTGGCGTTCAATCCTTTAGAGACATCCCTGGAATCATCATCAATCATCAGGAAAAGCTCCCTCCCAGGCTTGGTTTCGAGTGGGATGTCATGCCCATGCGGGAGTTTCAATTCTACAAGAAGTTGTTTGCTGACGCCGAATGCGTGGACGGGTCTCCCGCGATACACGCCGTCCGCTCAATAAAATCCAAATGGGAGCTGGCCCAGATGGAAATTGCCGCGGAAAAATCCCTGCAACTGTTCGACTACATCACCGAGCACATGAAACCGGGAGACATGGATATCGAGATATCCACTCGGGCAGAATCCTTTGCAAGGTCCATCGGTCACGGGGCGGCCCTGCGCATCAGGGACTATCAAAAGAGTGGGTTTCCCCTCTCCCTCCTTGCCAAATCCCGAATGGGCACAAACTGGGTGCACGCCCTCCCCTCCGTCCGGGAGGGAAATTGCCTGGACATTGAGCCGAAAGGCAGGCTGAATCGGGGGGAGCCCATCACGCTGGAGTCCAGGTTTTTCGTGAATGGCTACCATATCCAAGAATCAGGGATCTCTTCTATTGGTCCCTTGGACCGGTCAATGAATGACCTGGTTGAGCTTGTCCTGCACCTCCAGGGAGAAACCCTTGCGGAGGTCAAAGCGGGGATACCCGCGGACCTGCTGTTTCACCTTGCCCTGGAAAAGGCCCGGGTCCTGGGCCTGGATCGGAATGCTCCAGGCCGTGGGATGGCAGGGAAAAAGATACTCGGCAACGGGATCGGCCTGGAGCTGGTTGAGCCTCCCATCATTACCGAGGGGAACCAGCAGATCCTCAAACAGGGCATGGTCCTCACGCTTTTTTCAGAGACACACGTTCGAGATCAGTATTCCCTGCGTTCCAGGGATGTCGTTCTTGTCACGGAAAATGGTCACCGGAAGATTACCCGTCTCCCTCCGAAAGTCCTTGTCATGAGTCCTCACGAGAAGGCTTGAGGAAGGCCAAATGTGCGTGGCATTGCGGTTAAGTGAGAATGTGGAGGATTTCCTTGAGTTCGTATTCTACGTCGGAGAGGACGGATTCCGGGGACCGGGCGGCCAGGACATCCTTCTGCCTCAGCCTCTTCTTTGCACCCTCGATAGTCATTTTTTCTTCATACAGGAGCCGCTTGATTTCCATGATTATCTCAAGGTCTTTCCGCTGGTAGGTGCGCTGGTTGGAGTCAGCCCGGCGGGGTCTTATTTGGGAGAATTCCGACTCCCAGTACCGTAATACATAGGGTTCAACTCCGATGATCCGGCTCACCTCGCCAATGCGAAAAAAACGTTTGTCCTCAGGTATCCAGTTCACGGCCTAACCCTCCCGGAGTTTTCCTCCCGTGTCACGACGAATTCGCTCGATAATTCTTTCGTGCAATTCGTTTACCTTTGTCCCGTCCAGCGTCCCCTCAACGGATCGGTAGCAAACCCTGAATCCCAAGGCCTTTTCGTTCGGACCCATCTTTTTCCCTTTATAGTAATCAAAAATCCAGACCGATTCAACCAGTCCTTTCCCTTCCTCTTTGATCAAACCAAGGATCCTGGCACTCTCCACGCTTCTGCTGACCACCATCGAGATATCACGGTATACGGCCGGATACCTGGCAAAGGGCTGGAACCTCTTCTCCTGTGGCAAAACATCCAGCACCGCCTCCATGTTGAGATCAAACAGGTACGCCTGCTCATTTTCCAGGTCGAAGGCTTTCATAACCTCCTTTGCTACCTGCCCAACATTGCCAAGGAGGACTCCGGATGCAAGGACCCGGGATGAGAATCCCTGATCATAGGGAGGAAACTGTGCACCTCTCTGAAAAGAAAGCTCTCGAATGCCAAGATTTCCCAGGAGCCCTTCAACAGCACCCTTTGCGTCGTAATAGTCCACCTCACGTTCATCGCAGTACCATGTCTTGGATTCGTAAGGCCCACTCATAACTCCAGCAACCCAGGTTTTTTCATCGGGTTGAGGCCCGGCATTTCGCTGGAGGAAAATCTTTCCCCACTCAAAGATCTTCAGTGCCCGCTCTCCATGGGCCATATTCGTTCGCAAGGTGGTCAGAAGCCCGGGGACAAGAGAAGTGCGCAGGACCGATTGATCCGTTGAGAGCGGATTCATGATACTGACGAGTTGATCTTCGTGGTACCCTCCAGGGGATCCGGCGAACTGAAGTAACTCCGGAGAGACAAAGCTGTAAGTGATAATTTCCATAAATCCAAAGGCGCTTGCGACGGTTCTCACCTGGTCACGCACTGCCAGGTCAAGCGCTTCTTTTTCTTCGCTCAGCCGTACCGAGGGAGATGAAATAGGGATATTGTCAAATCCATACAACCGTGCCACTTCCTCAATCAAATCAACTTCGCGCTGGATGTCAACGCGAAAGGAGGGGGGAATAATTTCGATGCTCCCGTCGCTTTTTTCCTCTACTTCCATATCCAGCGAGCGAAAATACTGCGCCATTGTTTCACCGGGGAGGTCAGTCCCGAGAAAGTGATTCCCTTTTTCAGGTCTGAAGGAAATCTTGGGTGGGACATGGGGGCGCGGGTAATTATCCAGGATGCCCAATGAAACTTCTCCGCCCCCAAATTGCTTCATGAGATCGAGGCTCCTCCTGAGCGCCCGGGTGACTCCTTCAATATCGATGCACCGTTCAAACCGGTAGGAAGCCTCCGTGGAAAGCCCCAGACGTTTGGCGCTTCGCCGGACGGTAACCGGGTCAAAAAAGGCGCTTTCCACCAGCACATTTTTTGTGCCGGCAAATATTTCTGAATTCAGACCTCCCATAATTCCGGCCACTGCAACGAATCTCCCGGCATCACAGATCATGAGGATCTCGGAATTGAGCTCCCGGGTCTGCCCGTCGAGTGTCGTGAACGCGTCACCATCCGACGCCCGCTTGACCACGATACGGTTTTCCTGAAGACGGTTATAATCAAATGCATGGAGGGGTTGACCCAGCTCCATCATCACATAGTTGGTGATATCAACGATATTACTGATGCTCCTGACTCCCGACTGGAACAGCCGATATCGCATCCAGAATGGGGAGGGGCCAAGCTCTATGCCCTGTACAATCCCTGCAGCGTACCGGGGACAGCCCACAGGATCCTCAATGGTCACACTTGAAAGCGTTTCTATGGCCGGCCCCTTTTCATTAAGCTCGATAGCGGGAAGTTTGAGTTGAGACCCGGTAATTGCCGCGATTTCCCTTGCAATTCCGATCACGCACGCGCAATCACCGCGGTTGGGAGTAATCCCGATATCAATGATCCAGTCCGGAAGAGACAGCACAGCGCCTATGTCAGTTCCGGGAGAGATGTCTTCTGCCAAGAGCATGATTCCCGTATGGTCATCAGTGAGCCCCATTTCATCTTCGGCAAGGAGCATCCCGTAGGAGGTTTGTCCCCGGATCTCGCTCTCCTCGACGGTCGTCCCGATGGGGAGGCGTGCGCCGGGCAGCGCCAGCGGCGCCATGGTCCCTTCGTGCAGGTTCGGGGCGCCGCACACCACCTGTGAGGTTTGAGAGCCGGTGTCCACCATGCAGAGTGACAGACGGTCGGCGTCAGGATGCGGATCGACCTGGACGATTCTTGCAGCAACGACTCCCTGCAGTCCGTCTCCTACTGCTTCAAGCCCCTCGACCTCCAGACCAACCATGGTCAACGCGTCGCACAAGGCCAAGGGAGACATGTTTATGTCCACATACTCTTTTATCCAGTTCAGGCTAACTTTCATCGACTTTTCTCACTATTGCTAAAACTGCCTGAGAAACCGCATATCATTTTTGAAAAAAAGCTGGATATCATCAATCCCGTACTTGAGCATGGCAATCCTTTCCATTCCCATCCCGAACGCGAATCCTGAATATACCTCAGGATCATAGTCCACGAAACCATAAACTTCAGGATCGACCATCCCCGAACCAAGGATCTCAATCCACCCTGTCTGCCCGCACGTCCGGCACCCTTTTCCTCCACAGATAACGCACGCGATATCCACCTCTGCACTCGGTTCCGTGAAAGGGAAAAAGCTGGGTCTAAAGCGCAAAGCCGTCCCTTTTCCAAACATTTCCTGGACAAAGGCGGTCAATGTTCCTTTTAACTGGCCGAAGGTCACGTTACGGTCAACCAGAAGTCCTTCCACCTGGTGAAACATGGGGGTGTGGGATACGTCCGAATCCCGCCGATAGACCTTCCCGGGAGCGATGACGCTGACCGGGGGCTTCTGGGATTCCATGACACGGACCTGCATGGGTGAGGTGTGGGTCCTGAGTACCACGTTCTCTGAAATGTAAAAGGTGTCCTGCATGTCCCGGGCAGGATGATTTTTCGGGATGTTCAGTGCCTCGAAGTTATAGTAATCCAACTCCACGTTGGGCCCTTTCACGACCCGAAACCCCATTTTCTCGAAAATATGGCAGACTTCCCTGATCGTTTGGGTGACAGGATGGAGGTGGCCGTACCCCGGCTGTCTCCCCGGCAGGGTAACGTCAAATGAGATCGCTTCCCCGGGGCCGCCGGCTTTCATCTTCTCCAGGGCATTCTGGTACTGGTCGGTAAGCCGCTGCTTGATCTCATTAGCCAGTTTCCCTATGGCAGGTCTCTCTGCCGGATCAAGCTTGCCAAACCCCTTCATGATGGTAGTCAGGATACCCTTTTTCCCCAGGTAGGATACCCTGAACTGCTCAAGCAATTGCTGATCCTGAATCTTGTCAAGCTTAGCACTTGCCTTCTTTTCTGTTTCGAGGAGTTTTTCTCTCATGGTGATCCTGCAACCCTTCCCATGGCCGTCCGCGCTGTCCGGGGAATATGAGGAGGGGGTATTCAGGATTGAACGATACTGGCGAGTTCGGAAAAAGCAGAGGGATCTTTCACTGCGAGGTCAGCAAGGACCTTGCGGTCAAGGTCGACGCCGGCTTTCCGAAGCCCACCCATCAGCCTGCTGTAAGAAAGCCCGTTCTCCCGTGCCGCAGCATTAATGCGGACTATCCACAACCGGCGGAAATCCCTCTTCCTGTTTCTTCGATCCCGGTAGGCAAACATTCCAGCCCTGTCCACCGAAATAGCAGCGGTCCTGAAAACCTTGCTATGGCCGCCCTGGTACCCTTTCGCGGCCTTCAAAATTTTATTTCGCCTTCTCCTGGCTTTAAAGCCTCTTTTCACTCTCGGCATGTCGTTTTTCTCCAAATCAAAGATAACATGTTTTTGTATCAACTAAATATTTCAAAGTGATACTCATCTAAAGTTTAAGGCCCAGGGCGTAAGGCGTAAGGCATTTATAGATCGCGATCTTTTTTATTTCCTTGTGCCTTACGCCTTGCGCCTTAAGCCTCACTACGTATATTTCTTTAATGATACGGCAGTAGTTTCGAAACCTGCTTGAGGTTGGTACCATGAACCAGCCCTGATTTTCTCAGGTTTCGTTTCCTCTTGGTACTCTTCTTCGTCAGGATATGACTCGAGTATGCCTTGTTCCGTACAACCTTACCGGAGCCCGATATCTTGAATCGTTTGGCGGCTCCGCGATTTGTCTTCATTTTTGGCACGAAAAATTCCTCCCTTCCTCATCCGGATAACTCTCTTTTAACCGGGCTACTTCGGTACGACCACCATGCTGATGCTGTTTCTGCCTTCCTTTTTCGGCGGTTGTTCAACGGTTGCCTCGTCCTGGATTTCTTCAGCTATATTCTGAAGGAGCTCGTACCCCATTTCCGTGTGAGCAAGCTCCCGCCCCCTGAAATAAACTGACACCTTTACCCGGTTTTTCTTTTCCAAAAATTTTCTGAGGTTCTTGATCTTGAAGCCCAGGTCATGCTCGCCCGTGTGCGGGCGGAGCTTGATTTCCTTTATCTGAAAAACCCGTCCTTTTTTACGGGCCTCCTGATCTCGTTTGCTCGTCTCGTATTTGAACTTTCCATAATCCATAATCCGGCAGACGGGTGGATCAGAATCAGGGGCCACTTCTACAAGATCAAATCCTTCCTCTCTTGCCACGCGGAGTGCCTGTTGCACGGGCAAGATGCCGAGTTGCTTTCCGTCAACAGAGATAAGCCTTACCAACCGTGCTCGAATATCCTCGTTGACATTCACGCGATCAAATTTGCTGCCTATGGTCCTACCTCCTTTTTTTCACGTCTTCGCCAATTCTCCGCGTAAATTCCTCCGCGGTCATGAAAGGGAGATTTTCCCCTGTTCTTAAGCGAGGAGTCGTTCCTTCCCTTTCGCTCTCCCTGTCCCCCACGATGAGCATGTAGGGAATTTTTTCCAACTGGGCCTCACGCACCTTCAGGCCAAGTTTTTCATTTCTCAGGTCGGCCTTCACCCTGATGCATTCGTTCTCTAGGGAGCCAAGCAGTTTTTCCGCAAAGGGTATGTTGCGGTCTGTTACGGTCAAGATAACTGCCTGGACCGGTGCAAGCCAAACCGGGAATGCCCCCGCATAGTGTTCGATCAAAATACCGATAAATCGCTCAATGGCTCCCAGGATGGTCCGGTGAAGCATGGCGGGCCGGTGCTTTTGACCATCCTTGCCAATATACACGAGATCAAAGCGTTCCGGTAGGGTAAAATCACACTGGATGGTTCCGCACTGCCATTTACGCCCGAGAGCGTCGTTGAGTTTCACATCGATCTTCGGCCCGTAGAAAGCACCGTCGCCCTCGTTTATCTCGTAAGGAAGCCGGGTTTCATTCATGGCCTCGATAAGGGCTTTTGTGGCCATTTCCCAGTCTTCATCAGACCCGATGGACTTCTCAGGACGGGTGCTTACCTCCAGTTCGTAGTCAAAGTGAAACACCTCCATCATATCATGGACAAAATCGAGAAGTGCCTTTATTTCGCCATTCAATTGATCCGGTGCACAGATAAGATGGGCATCATCCTGCGTAAATTCCCGCACCCGGAGCAAACCGTGCAGGACCCCTGAACGTTCATGACGGTGCACGGTCCCCAATTCGAAATATCGCTTGGGAAGGTCCCTGTAGCTCCTGATCTTCGACCCGTAAATGAGCATGTGAGACAGGCAGTTCATGGGTTTGATGCCATAGGACTGCTCATCAATCGTGGTAAAGTACATGTTTTCCCGGTAATTCTCAAAGTGCCCGGATTTTTTCCAGAGGTCAGTCTTGAGAAGTTCTGGTCCCCTCACCAACTCATATCCCCGACTCAAATGCTCTTTGATTTCAAAGTCTTCAAGCAAATACCGGAGCATCATCCCTTTAGGATGCCACACGATCATGCCGGCACCAATCTCTTCGTGGGTACTGAAAAGGCCCAATTGCGGTCCCAGTTTGGCGTGATTTCTCTTTTTTGCCTCCTCCAGCCTCTGGAGGTGTACTTTCAGTGTTTTCCGGTCGGCAAAGGCGACGCCATATATGCGGCTCAGCATAGGCCTTTTTTCGTCGCCCCTCCAGTAAGCTCCAGCAGTTTTCGTGAGGTGAAACGCCCTAATCTTTCCCGTGCTCGGAACGTGAGGACCTCTGCAGAGGTCCGTAAAGCTCCCCTGGGTATACAGTGACACCATCTCTTCACCCAGGTCGCGAATCAATTCGACCTTGTAATTTTCTTCTTGCCCCTCAAAGTGGCGAATGGCCTCTTCCGATGAAATCTCCTTCCGGTCGAACGGCAGGTTCGATTTGATAATCTCCTGCATCTTTTTCTCTATGGCCGGAAGGTCTTCTTCCTTGAAAGGGCGCTCGTAATCGAAATCATAGTAGAAGCCGTCCTCGATGGCCGGCCCGATGGTCACCTTTACTCCCGGAAAGAGTTCCTGCACTGCCATGGCCATCACGTGGGATGCGCTGTGGCGCAATATCTCCAGCCCTTCTTCGGATTCAAGGTATATGGGCTCAACTTCAGCACCACTCGGTACGTTCGCAAAAAGATCCCTCGCTGCCCCGTTGATCTTTGCCGCAACGACCCGGTCCAAGGACTTCACTTTTGCCTGTTCAAGCACCTCCCGGGCGCTCAGCTCTTGTGCATCAATGGTTTCCGGTTCCAATCCTGATTGGCGAACTGTAATCATATATTGATACTCATTTGTTCAATCAAAAGAAAACAAGGCATCCGAAGTAAATAGGTCCTTTACCCAGATGCCTCATTGATGGATCACACAACCATTCAAAATTCCAACGAATCCGCGCTCCAGATCTAAACTCCGCCTTTTCGTGCAGACAAGATTTTCAAGTCCTTCCACCCACTGTTTCCTGCACTGCAAACTCGAAAAGCTACGTTCATTTTTTCAAGCTTGCACGTGATAGACATTGAATGGGAGTGAAAGTGTCTGCTTTATAAACAATAACATAATGAAATGCAAGCGAAAAAACCGGCTATCCATATACGAAGGGGTCACGGCCCATCCCGTAACCCCTTCGATTCATTTTGGTGGTAGGCACGGCGGGATTTGAACCCGCGACTTCTACCGTGTCAGGGTAGCGCTCTCCCCCTGAGCTACGTGCCTTCACGGAGTGAAACTATTATCAACACGCGCTTCGCTTGTCAAGCGCTATTCCATGCCCTCTCCTCTCATCTTTGCTCCGCAAAAGCATGCCTATTGCTCTTCTGATACGGATTCCCCCATGACCTTGAACCAGTAGTACATGTAGTGGAGCCCCGAGATGATGGTAAACAGGCCTGTCAGCCAGAATAAAGCGGTGTTGAAACGATAGAGTTGCGGGAGGTAGTCTCTCGAGAGCACCATGAATACTGTTCCCAGTTGGAGGCACGTGGTTATCTTGCTCACGATGGAAGGGCGGATAATGATGTCCATCTGATTGAGGAAAAGAATAAGGACGCCGAGAAGGATAAGGATGTCCCGGCTGATGGCCATCACCGTCAACCATGGTGGAATAAAATGGCGCACTGAGAGCACCACGAAAGCAGCTATAAGGAGGATCTTGTCGGCCAGGGGATCCAGGTAGGAACCCAACCTGCTCTTCTGGTTGAACACGCGAGCAATCAGTCCATCAGCGCCGTCACTCAACCCGGCTATAATAAATATAACGAGCGCGGCCGGAAAATCCTCTCGAATGAGATAGATGATAAAAATGGGAGCAAGGATGATCCGCAGGCTCGTAATCAAATTTGGTAACGTCATTTTAAATATCTATTGAGCAACCTGTAAGATGATTTGCGTATCCGTCGCGCTTTCGAGGACCAGTCGTAAGGGCAGTTTTTCCTGATTCAGGAGCTGGCTGAGCAACCGCTCCCTGCTTCCGGTAAAATCAACTTCAATGCTCAGCAAACCCTGGCTCATACGACTCTGCCGAACCGATTGTACACCGGGGAGGTCTTCCTTCAGGAACTGCTGCAAGTTCTTGAACTCCTGGTGATTCCGCATCCCTTTCAACGTGATCTGGATATGCTGAACCCCGGCAGAAGTTCCACTTCCCAGGGAGAGCATAGACGGGATCAACCGGTCAGAAAGCTTGCGCACTACTTGTCCAAGGAGTTCACTGCTCCCTTCGTGGCCTGTTTCGGATCCCTCTGCCAGGAGCAGGCCATCTCTTACAGAAAGGGCTCTCAGTTGAAGAGCGAAACTGTTGTTATCTTCAATAATACTCTTTCCGATGATGACAAAATCAGCCGAGAGCATCTTTCCCCATTCCAGCGCCCCTTTATTGTCGAGTTCTTCCCTTCGCATTGCCGGAGACAAGGATTCTTCCGCAATACCAAACGTGTGGTTTATGGGCATAAAGCCACGTTCCTGAAAAACGTTATAGAGAAGAACCTCTGCCTGATTCAAGAAGGAAAAGAAATCAGGACCTTTCCACCAATACTGCACCCTCTTCCCCTTGACTTCCGAAACCATGAAAAGAATTTTGCTCCGGGAGGCTTGCTCAAGAGCAATCCCACTGAATCGCAATTTTTCATCGATTACCTTCTTATTGACCTTCACTTTCACCAGCACCTGATATGTACCGCCGCCTGTGTTTTCAGCCAGAATATGGAAGTTTTCTATGCCTTCAGTCAGAGATGGCAGTACCTCCCTGACCACGCGCTCAAAATTGTTAGTCACCCCGGCCTCACCAAGGCGAAGGATCAGATACTCTTCCATGGCCTTTCCCATAGCGCTGGAAAGGGCCTCTGACTTCGCTGCCGCCATGTTCCCCTGGACAATTTTCGCCAATCCCATGGCCAGCATCTCGTCACTGATTTTTTCTTTCCCGAGAGCTGCGCGAGTGAAAAACCCAAATGAATAAACGAGCCCAATGCTACACAGCATAAAAAGGATAAGTCTTCTTGATCTTCTCAATGGTTTCACCCTCAACAGCCCTTGCGGACCAGGTTTTTCAAGACTCAATGGATATCCAGTGCTTTTTTAAGTTCTCGAAGAGACAGAACCGCATCTGCCCCGGAAATGTTTCCCCAGGGGTTGAAAACCCCTTCCCTCGGCTCCATAATGGCCGTCTCCACCGTACAAAGCATCACCGCATTATAGAAAGGATCACTGTTTCTTATATCTGAAAACGGCGATGTCTTTCCGCTGAAACGCTTACTCAATGTGGGGTCCCGGCGGATGATCGTGAGAATACTTCCCATGATTTCCGCATATTCCGCCCGGGTAACCGGCTGTTCCGGTCGAAAGGAGCCGTCGGGAAAGCATCCGAGGCCATGCACGCCCAATTGGAGGGCAATCTCGATATCCGCCCGCGAGGGATGGGTCCTCACATCGGCGGGGAGCGCCGGGAGTTCACTTTGCGCATGCAACCCTCGGGGCAGGCGAAAGCCCTTTTCATGACGAGCCAATTCCCTGTAGAGCCTGTCCAGCTTCAATTCTTCAACAACCAGTGCCGCAACATCAGCTCTCGTTATTGCATTTCTTAATGCAATACGCTTGCCCACAGGAGATTCAGGCATGGCTTTAATAACTTTTCTTATTACTCTTGATTCCCTCTTGGCCTGCCAAAACAGCCGAGAGTTGAGTGCCAGTACCTTCTTGAAGGCCTTTTCCGCATCCTGGAACCGGTATGCCTCTTTGTATGCAACACCCAGGTAATAATAAGCCTCCGGCGATTCCGCTACGCTTTTCGTTGCGTCCTGAAAAAAAACCTCCACATGATCCAGCCATCCCTTCCCCTTCTTCATGGTATACAGACGCATTTCCCCCACGGCGAACATGGCCCGGTCTTCGTCGGTCTTGGCATACCTCCTGGCCAAGGCCATGGATTGAAAGGCCAAGGGATAATCTTCTCTGATTCCGGCGATAAGGCCGAGGCCGCAATGGGCCTGGGAGAAAGAATGGTCCAACCGGAGAGCGGATTGAAATTCGCGCTCGGCATCGCTTACTTGACCCCGGTTCAGGAAGTTGAACCCGTTTGACGCGTGATGCCTTGGTGTGTCGAGAAAACTCTGCAGCGTCGAATGCTGTCCACCACACCCTGTCAGGAGGAAAACACTTACAAGGAACAATAGACCGGGATACAACCGGTTTCTCGGTGTAGTCATAACCATCTCCCCACTATTTGAAGGAACCATCTCTCTTCCTGGAAGACCAATCCGAGCCCTCAGTCCAAAACGAATATGACGCCCGCCGAACGCAAAAAACCAAGATTTGCCGGTGCCTCAATAACCCGTTCGGCATCTGCATTCGAAAGAACAATATCACACGGTTTCCTGCCGCTTGCCCGCACCGCTTTCATCTTCAGAGGATTTGTGCCGATTCTCGGATCACGCAGGGCATCACCAATCTTCTTCTCATACCCCGCAACTCCTTTCCTGACCGCGTCTCTCCTGTTTACGATGGCCGGGCCATAGACTTCATTTCCCTCTTCATCCAGGATGCGGGGTACCAGGGCAGGTATAACCTTTAATCCCCGACAGTCAACCACCAGTCCGGTGAAGGCCTTCTTTTCAGGCGGCTCCGGTGCATCCGCCTTTTTGTCAGGTATTCCGCCCTTGATACGCTCGATTTCCCGGATACTTTCCGGCAGAAGGATATCTGCCAATTTTCCCCTGGTTACCACCGTAATAACCGTTTTCACCCTGTTCCGCGGTAGAAAAAAAGCTTCCATCTCTGCTGCATGGTACACAAGGCTTTTCAATTGATCGTCAAGAGAGCCATGTTTCAGCACCATGTCCTTTGCCAGGTGATCGCTGTCAATACGAAGCAGCTTGAGCGTCTTGAGAAAATTTTTCACCGCGAGCAGCCTGGCCTGTTGTGTGGCCAGGGCGCGTGCCTGTGCCAGGTTTGCGATTTTCCGGGGAAAAACACCAACGCCGGTTGCTTCCACAACACCGTTGGACCAGTCTATCCTGCCCTCCGCCAGCTTTTCCACATAGACCCCTGCCCCTGAAAAAGAGGGATAGAGCACGAGGCCCACAAAAACCATCAGTGCTGCCCAGCGACGCCCGCCTTTCATCTGTCTCCCTTTCCGGGTGCCCATGCCGAGGATGGGTTTAATATATTTCACCATCATTCTGCAGGATCGACCTCCTGGTCGCGATTCCTTTTCTTTCGCAACGGAAACGTTGCCCCTACATCGCCTTTTACCATTGTCTTGCGGGAATGACAAGGTGCGACTTCGCACCCTGATCCACCATCAAGGCATCATCTGCTGCGTTGCCTTCGATCGCTCCTCCTTTGAGTAGTTCCGTGTGAGACATCAAGGAACGTTTCAATTTTCCGTACCAATATGCCCATCTGCCCGGGATCTACCCAGGTATAATCGGAATCCGCTCGAAACCAGGTGCATTGTCTCTTGGCATACCGTCTCGTCTCCCGCTGGATCTTCTCTATTGTTTTTTCCAGCGAAAGGTGCCCCTCTTCCAGGTATTCCACTGCCTGTTTGTACCCAATAGCCTGCAGGGGCTTCAGTCGGGGGCTGTATCCTCTCCCCAGCAGGTCTTCCGTCTCGATAAGAAGCCCTCCATCTATCATTGCAATGGCCCGTGTGTTGATTCGATGATAGAGCTCTTCCCGTTCCCTCTTGAGACATAACTTCAAGGCACTGAATGAGCGATCAGAAAACCCATGCTGCCGACGTAACGCGGAGGGAAGCCGGTTTGTCAGGGAAATGACTTCAAGCGCCCGGATAACCCGCATCCGGTCGTTGGGGTGAATTTTCCGTGCACGTTGTGGGTCTAACTGCTCCAGTCTCTCGTAAAGGATGCGAGGCCCTCCTGTTTCCCATTCTCTTTCCAGGGACTCCCGGATCTCCGGAGCTGACGGCGGGCACTGAAAAAGCCCTCCCAGCAGGCTCTTTATGTAAAGCCCCGTTCCGCCCACCACTATAGGCCGCTTTCCCCGTCGAATAATATCCAGCGCGGCAGCAGAGGCCATATCCCGATAGATGGCGGCATTGTACTTCTCATCGGGATCCACTACGTCCAAGAGGTGGTGGGGAATCCCCTTCCTCTCTTCAAGGGAAGGCTTGGCCGTCCCGATATCCATCCCCCGGTATACCTGCACGGAGTCCGCGTTGATGATTTCCGCATCAAAGAGGCGCGCAAGCTCTACAGAGACGCCTGTCTTTCCGCTTGCGGTGGGTCCGGCAATGATAATAAGTTTGGGCAGTTCCCCCGATTTTTTCCCCATCATAAAAACCTACACAACCCGTTTGAACATTTTTTCGATTTCGGGATACGTGAGATAGCGGAATATGGGTCTCCCATGCGGGCAGTTGGAGGGCAAATCCATCTCCAGCAACTGCCGGAGCAAATAGGACATCTCTTCATGGGCAAGCGAATGCCTTGCCCGGATCGCGCTGTGACATGCCATGAGCATAAACATTTCATCAACTGCGAGCTGGTCTTGCAACATGCCCTTTTCCAGATCAGGAATAAGCTCCGAAAGGAAGTCTTCCCACTTCACCCGGGAAAGCAGAGCGGGCACCTCCCGCAGTAGAAATGTGTTGCCGCCGAAATGTTCCAGCTCAATGCCGAACCGGGAAAGCAGCCTCCCCTTTTCGGCGAGTATCTTTGCCTCTTTCACGGAAAACTCGAGTTTCAAAGGGACCAAGAGGATCTGGGTTTGCACCTTTCCCTGTCCAAAATCCCTTCTCATTTTTTCATAAACCACCCGCTCATGGGCCGCGTGCTGATCAACCATCAACAGTCCTTCTCTTGCCTGGCAGAGGATGTAGGTATTTCCCAAATTCCCTATGATAAGCGGTTCATCTCTTGGCGTGGGCATCGGAGGTTCGGCGTTCTGTATGGTGGCATGGGATGCCGGAATAAACTCCATCTGGCTGGGTTCATGCGCGAACAACGGTGGAGACGATTCTCGTACGGAAAATTCTGTTTCCACAAATGCCTGAAATTCCCTTGACAGTGTCCTCTCGATGGCGGTAACGATTTTCCGGAACACCAACCGCCCATCGCGAAACCTGATCTCCTGTTTTGTCGGGTGGACATTTACATCCACCTGCATCGGGTCTATGTCTATGAATATGACTGCCTGGGGATACTGTCCCTTCATGAGACGCCGCCCATAGCCTTCCAGGACCGCCCTGGTGACGAAACGGTCCCGGATGTTTCTTTTGTTTACATAGACATAGAGACGATCTCCCCGGTTCCGGGAATATTCCGGAGGAGCAAGGTACGCAGTGATGGTCAATCCAGGACTGTTCTCCCGTGCCTCAAGCAGAGCTGCGGCGACTTCTTTCCCGAAGAGGTTGGAAAGGCGGACTACCTGGTCGCCGGTGGCAGGAAAATAGACCACCCTCTTCTGCTCAACGTCAAGTCTGAATTCTCTGTCGGAAAAAGGAAGTGCCCACCGGGTAACGGTATCAATAATATGCGTCATCTCAGTCCGTGGGCTTCTCAGGAATTTCCTTCTCACAGGCAGGTTGTAAAAGAGATCTCTCACCACCACGCTCGTGCCGGG
>CAZJRD010000081.1:0-5134 GCA_964548365.1 uncultured Desulfobacteraceae bacterium
GAGCGCGGATGACCCGCTGGATGTGGACGGGGACCACTACCTCAACGACGATGAAATCGCCTGCGGGAGCGACCCTCTGTGCGGAGACGATACCAGCGGACCCTGCGCAAGCGGCCTGCCGGCAAAACCCCCGAACTATGGTACCAATACAGCGTATCCCGCCGGGCATGAGAAGTATGGATATCTCTGGCCCGACTGCCTGAACCCCGACATGGACGGCGACGGACTCCCCAACTGGTGGGAGGAGGAGTACTTCGCCGGATCCCCGACGGACGGTGTGGCAGAGGCCGATGACGATTCGGATGGACTGACGAATGTTCAAGAGTATGAGAGCGGCACCAACCCCACCGTGGCGCAGACCATAGCGTTCACGCTTGAGGTGACGGATATGGGGAATGGTGACGGGCTGCCCGCATTTGGGAAGTCTTACGAGGTCAAGGCCACCTGGACAGGACCGGATCCGGCTCCTTCACAGGCGGTCTTCAGCCTGAGGATGACATCCAATTACCCGGGCAGGGCGGAGAACGACCCCGATCCCGCCGACATGACGGGCGGGGGCAATTACCCGGCCTGGTACGATTATCACGGGCCCGATTTCGGTCTCACAGTCAATCCCTTGGCTTCACTGGATGAGTGTAACAGTGTGGACTGCTTCAACCAGGGTACCGTGACTGTGGGTCGTGGCGCGGATGACAAATACATTTGCTACCTCCACTCCTGGGATTACGGCGGAAGGACTAAGGTGCTGGTGACCGACCCGGTCTCCGGGAACTACCTCGGACAGGTGTGGGTCCCCGCAGGTTCGGACAAGAACGGGATAGGGAGCGCATGGAATATCCCCGGAGACCCAACCACCTTGGATCCCAATGCCGACACCGATGCCATTCTTTTCGACAACCCCGGGTCCTACTCGGCGCCTTCGGGTGACGGCTTCACGAACTTTGAGGAATACAGGGGAATAGTCTTTAGGCCGACTGTGGGCGCTCCGCGAGAGCACATGAGGCTCAATCCCTTCCGCAAGGATCTCTTTGTCCGGGGCGAGGGCTTCATTGCTGAATATCCGTTTGGGTACGGAGCGGCCTTTGGAAACGCCGGTATTGACGTGCACGATACCACAACCTGGGGCCACGACGCCACCGAGGATGGATCGTTCTTTGTCTACAACAGGACCGGGACGATTTCCACCATCAGTGGGAATCAGGTTACAGGCACGGGAACTCAGTGGTCAACATCCTGGCCGAAACACGAGTGGGAGTTCAAGCTGAATGGCGACAGTGATGAAAACTGGACGCCTATCGGCGGCTGGAGCAGTGATCATGGGCTCTATCTGGACTTTGCATACAGCGGCGGCACCCCAGGCGACTACAGCATCCGGAAACCCGTGCCTCATATCAACGTGCTGGTCATACGGCTTGATCAGGATGGGCTCTTCGGCTCAACTGACGGCCATATCCAGTTCGTCTCAGCAAGCCCGCCGAGCCAGCAGAACCCACTGGGGACCAGGTACTGGCGATGGGCCACAAAAGGCTACGCGTGGTGCCAGACTACCGCGAACCAGGCCAGCATGTACGGCCTTGCGGTGGCCCTGAAAACGCCCCTTTACCACTACTTCCACGATACGCCCTATGTTGATGGAACAACCTGGGGAAGCAGCTGGGGTGGGGGTGATGAAAAACTGGATCCCCTCAGCATGGTTGAAGACCAGACAGACCAGCTTGATCCCATCGACGGCGCCCTGGGTGACGGACCTAATGGATCCTGGGACGGGGACTACCGGCTGGCATCATCGGATAATTGGGGGACTGGTTCCCTGAACCCCTTTGACATCGATAACAATGGGTGGGTTGAACTGCCTCTGGCAATTGATCCAGGTGCAATTGACTCCGACTACCAGTACGATCTCGGCCATGTGTTGCTGCATACCATAACCCACGAGATGGCCCACGCACTTGCCGGGCCGTCCCATACGAATTTTCCTGACGACCTGATGTACCGGTACTCCAACAACTGGGGCAGGCAGGATCACCTGAGTGATTATTACAAATCTCTCTTGAGAATCCACAACATCGTACGATAGATGGGGAGCATATCCATGAAACCAAGATTGGAGAAGAAGAGGGCGGAAGGTCTTTGGTTCATTGCAGTCCTATTCCTGGGGCTGAGTGTGCTCTTGGCCGCCCCCACATGGGGCGCCTCGGGCCTCAGTTTGAACCTCTACACCCTGCAGGAAGGCCACAAGTTCCCGGCGGACCAGCCGATTCCCATCATCGGGGTCATGAAAAACGAGACAAAATGGCCCCTGAATGTGGACCTTGGCTTTGGTCAATCGGAGATCGAGCGGTATCTTATCGCCAGGGGCCCCCAAGGCAAAAGGCATACCCCGCCGTTTCAAGAGACTCAGGCGCCTGACATGCCGCCGCCGTCCAGGTGGGGACAGTGGGAAACCGTCCCTGCCGAAGTGTTGCCTACCGGCTGGCAGAGGTCGGTGATGGTCGCGGACCTCAGGGAGCTTTTCCCCGTCATGAAGCGGCTCTCGGGCTGGTACACCATTGAGGCGGAACTACCGGTTTCCCGCTACGGCTGGACCGTCAGGGAGGGCGGTTCTGAGCGCCTTCTTGGTGTTCTTGACAACAAGGCGTGGCACGGGACCCTCAAATCCAAGAAGCTGCGGATATTCGTGGCTCCTGCTCGTGGCGGCCGGATGAAGATAAGGGTGGAGGACCTGAGCACACCGGAGCAGACAGCCAGGAATAATGTTGAAGTCAGAGTCTTCAAGAGGAGCGACGTCCTTCAGAAGGAGAGCCTGGCAGACGCGTGGAAAACCCTGGATCCCATAACGAGGGGAAACACCGGTCAGGGAGGGTGGGTGACGCTTCCTGCCGGTGGGGCCTGCCTCGCCGAACCCGAGCCGGAAGACGGCTACGTGGCCATTGCTGAATACAAGGGTGAATACAAGGAGGCGTATTTCGAAAATGGGGCAGCGGGCTGGCAGGCGGAATGCGGCGGGCTCTTGACAAGATATATCCTGTTCGGGGAACCGCCCCATCAGTTCTCTATCTTCGGCCTGAACAGCGTCTGGGTGCGCAACAAGGCCCGTATAGAAAGCGGCGATGTGGGCGCGCAGGGGAGTTCACCCGGCCCCTGGCTCGTCCCTGAATTTGAAGTCTCTATAGCGGAGAACGCGTGGATCGCGGATGGCAGTGCCATTAAAGCGGACACAGTAGAGATACGCTCCTCAGCTTCAGTCTACGAAGTCTTCTGTAATCAGTCGGGTACGGACATACGCGGGACAGTGCGTTTGGATGATGGGGTGCATTCTCCTCTTGAAACTCCTGTGTGGGAAGGTGTTGAAGCCATTTTTTATAGTGAAACATTCTCCGCCAAAAAGCAGGATCCGGCAGTGACGGTGAGTTCCTCTGAAGAAATGAATTTAAGTCCCGGTTCATATACCGACGTGACGCTTTCTTCTAATTCAACCCTGCGCCTGCTGAAAGGAGGAACTTATGACTTCCTGAACCTTACTATGGGCTCCGACTCGCGTCTCGTGTGCGAAGGGGAGACGACAATCCGGATTGCGGAACGCCTCTACCCGGGCACGAAATCATACATAGGGCCGGAGGCAGGCTTAGGCTTGAGAGCTGACCAGGTCAAAATATTCATCAACGGCGAAAATGGAAAGAAGGGTGGGCTGAATGACAAGCCAAAGGCGGCCCATATCGGAGAGGGGACAACGGTGAAGGCCATCATCTATGCGAAAAACGGCACGCTTTTGATTGAAGAAGGGTGCGTGCTGAAGGGCATCTTCATTGCCAAGGATGTCATCGTTGGCATGAAGACCGTGGTAAATTATCCCAAGGATGCTGTGTTTCACTAAATCGGTAGTATTGAATTCTTGCTTTGTGTTCCACATAGATAAGGGGTGGAATTTATTAACGGGAATCGGGTTTTTGCGTATAACCATAGAGATAATGGAAGGAATACATGAAAGGAGGAACGAACATGGGTCTCAAAAAAGCATTTCTTATTGGCGGGTTAATGGTGGCGCTGATTACGGCAATCCCTGGCGCCTTTGTTTTTGCGGGGGAACCTGCACCGCCGAGCGACGCGGAGAAGATCATCGGACCGACAATGTGGGCGGTAGGAGTGGTGGAGTGTGACAGTACCAACGCAGCAACCCTGAGGGTGAAGAAGATCGATGGGTGTAATGTGGATACGGATGCTCAATCAGTAGGTAGTATAACAGCTTGTCCCGCTAGCGAGGCAGATGTGATCAATGTGAGGCTTTTACAAGGAAGCGTCTTCGGGCTGCCTTGTGAGGCGATCATCACAAAGGTGAAGAATTTCAAAAATGAGGGATCGATTGCCTCGTTCGATGCCCAGATTCAGTTCGTCGTACCAAACACTTACCAAGGCACAGAATGTGTGCCGACGCAATAGACCCGATCACATACGATCCGTTGGTAAGGGACTGTTCAATTTCGAGCCAGTGCGATGAGAAGTCTAGTGCTGGATGTTCAAGTTCCGTGCTTGCATAAATAGCCGATTGGTGGCTGGAGAGGTCATCGTGTGTTTTGCGAGCATATTGGCCAGGTCCATACTACGGCTCTTGGCTGAAACGCGCGCTGTATAATGGATTTTTGAATAATGGAATTGGTTCTCAGGAAAAATTTATTGTCAATAATATTGGCCCGGTAGCCATGATTTTTGGTATTTCGCTGCAATCCGGAGAGATAGTCAGAATAACAACTACCACATCTGAAATGTTTTCCTTTGCCCCTTTCCACTTTAGAAAAACCGAGAACCCCTGGCTCAAGCAAAACCGAGCATTTCCAGTTTCCTTTGCTTTATGATATACAGTCAGAGGAAGGGTTAATACCGGTGGGGTTCAGGTCATTTTTCACGATTTAGTGGAGAGCGAGCATGAAAAGGAACTTCCGGGTCTCACATCTCATCTTGTATGGCATTACGCTCGTTACTCTAATCATTTCGGTGTGTTGCTTTGTCCAGGCACTCTCGTGGGTGAATAAACCTTTCCCGGGCTTCCTGATATACCATCCTCCCTATGTTGGTTCCATAAGCGTTAAAGGCTGGCCAGGCGAAGAGGCGGGCCTTAAACTCATGGATCGAGTTCTCA
>CAZJRD010000081.1:5234-15196 GCA_964548365.1 uncultured Desulfobacteraceae bacterium
TTTTTCGCCATGTGCTTTACCCTGGGCAGTTACATGATCACCTCGTTTGAAATTCTCTCGACCTATACATTTGTGAGATTCCACTACTCAGTACTGTCAATCTTTCCCATCACTTTTTTCCACCTCGCGCTCACCTTTCCGGACAGGAGGAAGATCTTAATCCGTTTTCCTGCGCTGGAATACCTGATTTATGTACCTGGTATCATCTTGGTAATCGGCTATCAGATATTTTTTTCTTGCTTCACCGGGATGATAAGTTCAGGTGCGCCCACATGGGTGCCCAGTTACAAGTTGCTCGGGTCTGTTGCTCGAGTCTTCATGCTCTTTTCCGTTGTAAGCCTGATTGTTTGTGTATGTCACTCCTATTTCAGGGCATCCACCGTTGCGGCCCGGCAGCGCGCCAGGATGATCCTCTTCGGGGTCACCATTGCCTTTTTGCCTCCACTTATCCTGACGCTCCTTTCCTTTTTCTTAAAGTTCTATTTCCCATGGAACTTTCTCGTCTTCTTCATTATCTTTTTCCCGGCCTCAATCGCCTATTCGATCGTCAGGCACAATCTCTTTGACGCCGACGCCATTATCAAGCGCACGGTTGGCTATGCAATTGTAACAACCCTGGTCATAGGCGCCTACGCGGTCATAAGCCTTTTGCTCAATGTCGTTGCAGGCAAATACCAGGTTGCCGAGTCCAAGGTCTTCCCTATCCTCTTCACACTGGGCGTCATCTTTATTTTCAACCCGCTGCGAAACCGGATCCAGGCATTGGTGGATCGCATCTTTTTCCGCAAGGACTATGACTACGGAGGAATTATCGACAAGATCAGCGGGGCTATCACGTCCATTCTGGATTTAAAGGAAATTCTCAATCACTTGGTCCAGACGTTTGTGAAGGACATGTTTATTTCCACCAGCTCCATCATGCTGCTGGATTCAGCCGGGGGCCAGTACCGGGTACACCTGGCTGCAGGGGAACAGGAAAGAGAAGTGCAAAAAACCATGTTCAGCAGGGACGATCCCCTGGTGCGAATACTGGAAAAAGAAAAGCGGGAATTGACAAAATATGACGTGCTGGAAGATCCGAAATACAAGGAAGTCTGCGGAGCGTGCACGTTTGATTTTGAGATGGCGCGGGCGAGTTTGATGGTGCCGATGGTATTTCAGGACAAGGTGATCGGGATTATAAGCCTGGGGGACAAAAAATCGGGAAAATCTTTCAACCGTGAAGACGTGGATCTCCTCCATACCCTGGCCAACCAGGGGGCAGTGGCCATTGAAAATGCCAGGCTCTTCCAGGAAAACCTGGAAAAACAGCGCATGGAAGAGGAATTGAACATTGCCCGTGATCTCCAGATGAGCATGCTGCCTGCCACTTGTCCGGAAGTGGCGGGACTCGATATCGCCGCCTTTTCCGTTCCTGCGAGAGAGGTGGGGGGAGATTTTTACGATTTTATAGAGATGGGCGGGAGCAAAGTGGGGATAGTGGTCGGCGATGTGACCGGGAAGAGCGTTTCGGGCGCCCTGGTCATGGCGGCTTCGAGGAGCATTTTCCGCATGCTCTCTGAGCAGGCCCTGTCCATCGGTGAAATTATGAACTTCGCCAACCGCAGGACAAAAAAGGACATCAAGAGCGGGATGTTTGTGGCCCTCCTCTATGCAGTCGTAGACGGCAGGAAAAGGACGGTGCATCTCTCCAGTGCCGGACAGACCCAGCCGATCCACCTGGATGCCGGGACGGGCAAGGCACAACTGGTGGAAACGGAGGGAGACACCTTCCCCTTAGGGATATTGGAAGAAGCGGAATATGAAGAAACCCTGCTTGAACTGGCTCCGGGAGATGCGGTGGTTTTTTATACCGATGGAATCGTGGAAGCAATGAATGCGGCGCGGGAAATCTTCGGGTTTGAGCGGCTCCTGGAGGTAGTGAAGTCGGGTTCGGCTCTGTCGGCTGCTGAACTCCTGAAGACGATTCTGGATAAAGTGAATGATTTTGTCGGAAGCACCGCTCAGCATGATGATCTGACCGTCATCGTGGTGTGTGCCGACAGGTAACGGTCCCCGCTTCTCCTGCTTCCGGCACAGGCTTTTAAAAACGATAAAATGGGCGTTGTTAGATTCCGATGGTGCTGCACGAAATCAGGAAGGATTCGGTGAACAAAGTCACCAGGTTTTTAAGAATCATCGGCTTGCCGGCCCTATCCGGAACTCTTCTGGTTTTGTGCTTTCCAAAACCTGACATAGAGTGGGTTGCGTGGATAGCATTGATCCCGTTGTTTCTCGCTATTAGCGACGAAAGGCCTGCAGTTGGTTTCCTGTCAGCTTTCATCTGCGGCCTGATTTTCTTTGCGGGTCTTTTCAACTGGGTGTTCGAGATCCCCGGGTACAGATTGCTTCATCATGCTATCCTGATCCCTTATATGGGGCTCTATTTCGGGTTTTTCGGGCTGTTATTCTGCTTCATCTCACAAAGACGGGGTTTGACTTCCGCGTTCCTCGCAGGGCCGTTCATATGGATTTCTCTCGAATATCTCAGGGCGCACCTCTCATTTCTTTCTCTTCCCTGGGCCTTTATAGGACACTCCCAATACAGGAATACGGATCTCATACAGTTCTCGGCCTTTACAGGGGCCTATGGCGTGAGTTTCCTGATCGTATCCTTCAACGCCGGGATGACCGCAGCCCTTTTTTCATTTGCTTTGAGCCGGAAAGACCGATCGGAATCCCGCCAAAACGTCGCAACCGGCAGGAGGACGGCCGGTTATATGCTCCTGGCGAACCTTGTTCTAGTTGCCCTCGTGTTATATTACGGACATCGAACTGTGTCGCAGGCAGTCATCGGCAAGACGCTGAGGGTTGCGGTTCTTCAGGGCAATATCGACCGGGAAAAGAAGCGGCATCCCAAGAAATACGCTGCGGCCATTTTAAAGAGGTACACGGACCTTACCTTAATGGCCTCAAGACAGGAGCCGGACCTCATCGTCTGGCCGGAGGCCGCCACGCCGGGATTTGTCCTGAAAAATATGGGACTTTACAGACAAGTAGTGTCTTTAATCAGGGAAGTGAAGGTCTATTTTCTCATTGGGAGTTCTGAATATCCGAAATTCATGAAAGGGCGTTCTTTTAATCCTCATGAGAGTGGAAATACCGCTCTTTTATTTTCTCCGGAGGGCAAGGTCCTGGGACAATATCTGAAAATTCATTTGGTTCCCTTTGGTGAAGAAGTCCCCTTCAACGGAGTTATTCCCTGGCCTCGTTTTATCGTTCCGAAAGAAAAAAAGAGTCTTGAGATCCCTGGGAAAGAGTTTGCACTGTTCGACATAAAAGGAACAAAATTCGGGGTAGTCATCTGCTGGGAAATTGTCTTTCCGGATCTGATTCGTGAATTTGTTAAGCGGGGGGCAAACTTTATGTTGAATATCACCAATGAAGCATGGTTTGGTGACACGGCCGCCCCCTATCAATTGCTGGCAGTAACGGTGTTCCGCGCGGTTGAAAACAGGGTATCGTTTGGCAGGGCTGCGAATACGGGCATATCCTGTTTTATAGATCCGGTCGGCAGGATTACAGGAAGAGTTCAAAAAAACCATAAAGAGACGTTCGTCGAAGGTTATCTAACGGGAGATGTACCTCTTACTGAGAAAAGGACTTTTTACACAAGGTATGGAGATCTTTTCGTATCGGCAAATGTGCTTCTGTCTGTTCTTTTGCTTGTACTTGCATTCTCACGCGGGAAAAAGGCCGGCACGGGCCTTTACAGGAAGACATGGATATCAAAATCATAGAACCCTGCAGCTTTGACAGGAGATACAATCTCAAGAGCCTGAATCCAAACCTGGGACCGGTCATTATCGGGACACTTTTGAAGCAGTATGGGCACCGGGTGGAAGTTATCAGCGAATATGTCACAAACATTTCCAAGGGGGACATGGCTGAAATCAACAGGGCGGACCTTGTAGGCGTATCCATCACCACGTATAATGCTCCCCGGGGCTTTGAGATTGCGGAAAATGTGCGTGTCCCCATTGTCTTCGGGGGCTTTCATGCATCTCTCGTTCCCGAGGAATGCCTGGGCCATGGTGACTTTGTCATACGCGGAGATGGGCACCCTGTCGTCTTGCTGGCAGATTACCTGGAAAACGGTCCTGATGATGCCGTGCGACGGATTCCAAATCTTGTTTACAGGTCCAATGGCGAGACGATTTTCAACAAACGGGAAACCAATGCCGTAAATGTGGTCCCCGATTTCAGTCTTGTTAGAGGCTATTACAAGCCCGGCCTGAGGGCCTTGTTGAGGATGCCGATTCTCTTGAATGCGTCAAGGGGCTGCATCCGGAACTGCTCTTTTTGCTCGATAAAAGAGGTGTCCGCTGGTTTTGAAAAGAAGGATATAGAGATCGTCATCCAAGACCTGAAAAACCAGATCAGACGCCGGCCGTTTCTTTCGGGTCTTCTGCCAAGAGTGATATGGATCACGGATGACAATTTTTTTTCTGACAGGGAATGGGCAATAGATATCCTGAAGGCCTTGGTAAGGTGTAAGACGAAATTCCAATTCAACATCCAGGCCCACGCGGACATCGCCGAAGACGATGAGATTTTGAGCCTCATGAAGGAAGCAAATGTGGGATTTGTGTCCCTTGGAATCGAAAGCCTGAATCGCAAGAGCCTTGAAAATTTCAACAAGGGACTCTCTCCTGAAAACATGGTTTACGCCATAAAGCGACTGCGGTATTATGGTATCAGTGTCCACGGACTCTTCATCTTCGGAGATGACGAGTTCAAAAAGGGGGACGGACGGCAGATCGCGGCCTTTGCGAGAAGGCATAGGCTGGCGGGTTTGCTTATCCAGCCGCTGACACCTTACCCGGGGACCCGGTTATTTGACAGGCTCCGGAAGGAAGGCCGTATTTTGCACAAGCGCTGGGGAGAATACGGAGACAAGGTGGTCTTTATGCCAAAACATATGTCGCCGAGAGAACTCCAGGAGGAGATCTGCGAATGTTATGCAACGATTTATTCTCCCTTGGGGGCGGTGAGGGCGATGTTGCATGCAAGAAAGGGATTTCGCTTGATGATGCTTGGCATTGCCTTTTTTAGGCAGCTGGAGATGTCAAGAATCAGAAATTATATCAGGGAAATGTGGCCCGAACCAAAAGCAACGGAAAAAAGGACACTTTGATTTTTCAAATCTGATGAAAAGGCAATGTGAAAGACAGAATCAATGGAGGAAAGCATGGTTAGAGAAGCAGATGATCGCTCCATAGAGATTATCCTGCCGACAAAGATCGGCTACGAGCGGATTGCCATGGATTGCTCCGCGTCCTTCGCAAGATACTGGGGTACGGTGGATGAACGCATCGAGGATCTGAAGACCGCGGTTGCGGAGGCCTGCCTGAATGCCATGGAGCACGGGAACAAGGGCCGACCGGAGGCCAGGGTGGTGGTAACCCTGGACCTGGAGAATGGGGCCATTGTCGTCCAGGTAAAGGACGAGGGAAATGGTATTCCTGAGATCCCGGCCGATCCCGATATCCAGAGAAAAATCCAGAAACTGGAGCCTGCAAGGGGACTCGGGCTGTTCCTGATCCGGAACCTCATGGACCAGGTGGAACTGAACAGGATCACGGAACAGGGGCATACCGTCCGGATGACCATCAGGCTTCAAAATCCTGAACCCATGTCGTGAGGTGGGCGGCTTTTTCTGAGAAACACATTTCAGCGGAAAGAGGGAGCAAGAAAAGGAGGAAGGCTGGGAAATGGTGGATCAAAATCAGATCAGCATTGAAAACAGGGGCGAGCTTTCCATTCTCGACATTACAGGTGACATTACGAGCGCGTCTGAACCTTTTTTTGCGCAGGCATACAAACATCCGGATGTGGATGGCGTCGGCAAGATCCTGCTCAAGTTTGATGAAGGGGCCTACATCAACAGCGGGGGAATCGCTGTCCTCATCCAGTTGCTGGCGGAAACGAAGCGAAAGGCCCAGAAGGTGGGCATCACCGGCCTGTCGGATCATTTCAAAAAAATCTTTCACATGGTGGGGATTACCCGCTTTGCGGATATCTATGCCTCCATGGATGAAGCCTTGAAGGCGATGGGGTGAAGGAAATGGATTTGAGATCGGGATACCTTTTCAGAGGCCTGAATGACCGCCAGCTGGAGGGGCTTACCGCGGGCACAAAGAACATCGAGGTAGACTCGGGTGAGGTCATTTATCGTGAGAGGGAAGAGGCCGAGGCGATCTATATGCTCTCCAGTGGTGCCGTGGAATTGGTTACCAGTGTAAATAATCATATTGAATTGCCGGTATCCATCATTCGGAATCCCGGCGAAATGTTTGGTTCTTCGGCGCTGATTGAACCGCACCTGCATACCCTCACCGCCAGGTGTCAGTCCGCGGGAAACATCCTGGTTATTGAGAGACGTGCCCTGCAGGAGTATATGTCCGAACATGACGAGGTAGGATTAATAATCATGACGAACCTTGCAACTTATCTTCTTTCACGGTTGAAAGAGAGCAGGCAGGAATTAAAGATTCATTTCAAAACGCTTCTTCGATCTTTTCGGGCGTAACCCATCCTTTAACGTGATTATTACGGCGGTTTCTTAAAATGGCGGAGCCGGCAACAATTAGGGGATCCATTCAAGAGGAGCTGGACAGGCGTCTTTTTTATCTCAAGACGCTCTACGACATGAGCTGTGAGCTTTTCGGGATCATGGAAGTCGGCAGGATCCTCAAGCATTTCCTGCTGATGACAACCGGAAATTTCGGGGTTATTGAAGGATTCCTCGTTCTGGTGGAGCCCTCGTCCAGGGAAATAGAGCACTTTGCGTCTGTGGGCATTGCTGAAGACAGTAAAACGCTTCTGAAAACACATGCCGCTGATATGTTGCGGATCGGGCAGGAGCATGGTTTAATAATGGACGCTGATCATTTTCCAAAGGATGTGGCATTTCATGGGTTGTTTGCGCTCCTGGTTCCTTTCCAGGTGGATGGAACCTGTGCGGGGGCACTTGGGATAGGGCGCAAGCTCGTGGGGGAGCCTTATTCGAGCGAAGACGAGGACCTCCTTCTGACCCTGGTGAACAGCCTGGTTATTGCGCTGAAAAATGCGCGGTATGCAGAGGCTCTCAAGAAGGCATACGAAGAAGTTTCCAGCCTGAACCGGGCAAAGGACAAGGTGATCAATCACCTGTCCCATGAACTCAAGACGCCGATCTCGTTGCTCAAGGCGGCATTGACACTCCTGGACAGAAAGCTTGGCGATTACCCGCGGGAAAGGTGGGAAAGAACGCTCCTGCGGGCACAAAAAAATGTTGATCGCCTCAGCGCCATGCAGGAAGAAGTGGATGACATTATGCGGGGAAAGGATGTAACGACCTACCGCATGCTCAATCTGCTGCTGGACCAGTGTGCCGATCAAATCGCTCTTCTGGCGGCGGACGAGGTGGGAGAGGACAGCATCATAGAGCGGATCAGGGAGAGGATTGAAGAACTCTTCGGCCCCAAGGACCAGACTCCGGAAAAGATTTCGCTGGATCGATTTGTGGCGGAGCGGCTGGAAGCGTTGATCCCGCTGTTTTCGCATCGAAAAGTGAGGATTCAGAGTGACTTTGACCGTGCCCGGCCCGTCATCATTCCCCCGGATGCATTGAAAAAAATGGTCAATGGCCTCGTGAGAAACGCGGTTGAAAACACCCCTGACGGCGGGATGATTGACGTGACAGTGAAGGAGGTTGGAGAGGAGATCCATCTGGTTGTCCGGGACTACGGGGTGGGCATAACAAAGGAACATCAGAGACGGATATTTGAAGGGTTTTTTCCGACCCAGGAGACGGACGCCTATCGTTCCGGGCATCCCTTTGATTTCAACGCAGGAGGAAAGGGAGCCGATCTTCTCCGGATGAAGATTTTCTCGGAGCGATTCAATTTCCGGCTGCAAATGGACTCGGAGCGCTGCAGGCATATCCCCGGGGAGAATGATGTGTGCCCGGGGAGTGTGGACCAGTGCGCACACTGCACCAACGGAAATGATTGCGCTGATTCCGGAGGAACGGTGTTCAAGGTCGTTTTTCCCAGTAGCGGGGTTGAAAAATCCTGAAGGAGAGCATGCCGATGAAAAAGGTAAATGAGGTCAAGATCGATCTGCAAGGGTCGGTGGCTGTTATTGATATCCATGGGGACATCACCAGTCAATCTGAAATCATCTTGAGAAGCAGCTACGAGCGATTGGATTCCGAAAAGATCAAGGGGATCCTCTTGAAATTTGAAAAGGCCACCTATTTCAACAGCGAGGGGCTGAAGGTCCTCATCCTGATTTTGGCGGATGCCAGGAAAAGGGCCCAGAAGATCGCGGTAACCGGCCTGTCAGAACATTTCAAAAAGATCTTCGGGATGGTGGGCATTACCAAGTTCGCAAAGATTTACGATGATGAGGATCAGGCCATCAAAGACCTGGAGAGTTTTGCCGGAGAGGGATGATTACAGGGGCTCTGGTGCTTACGGCGGTCGAAAGGATAAAGGCGAAAGGAAAGAATAAGGGCGGTGATAGGGTAGGGCGTTAGGACCGTTGGGCATCGCCCAACTTGAGGGTTAAGGCAAAAGAGGGAAATGCCCAAAGAAACAGAAAAGATGAATACGGAGCCGGGAGAATCCGATACTTCCACGGGGCTGGAAGTTATACAGACGGAACTTGACCGGCGTGCCTACTACCTTCGAACCCTGTATGACGTGAGCAAGGAGCTGTTCGGGACGGTAAACTTCGAGGCCATCCTGCGAAACTTCATGCTCATGACCATGGGCAATTTCGGGGTATTTCGGTGTTTTATTCTCACATGCAATGATTCCGCTGACCAGGTCCGCCACATTGTTTCCGTCGGTTTTGACGAAGATGAACAGTCCCGGCTGCAGCAGTTCAGCTGCAGGTTTCTCGAAGGGAACTCCACCTGCATGGTGGAAAGCGCCGGACTTGAAAAATTGGGGTCCACCCCTTTCCCTCCTGACGTCTCCCTCATTTTTCCCTTCAGGATTGACACCGATCAGATTGGCATCCTTGGCCTCGGACCGAAGCTCACCGAAGAACCTTTTGAAAAGCACGACAAGGAACTCCTGGGCACCCTGGTCAACAACCTGGTGGTTGCCCTCAAGAATGCCCTCTCTTTTGAAGAGATCAACGCGCTCAACGAGGAGCTGCAAGTCAAGAACGAAGAACTTGAAAAGGCGCTTCATGAACTGCAGGCGGCCATGCGGAAGGTGGAGATACTCGAGAGCATCAAGGCGAACCTGTGCAAGTTCGTCCCTGCCACGGTGACAAGGATGATCGAAAGATCACCAACGTCCGAGAGCCTCGAAGCCAGGGAGCGCGACCTGACGGTCATGTTCCTGGACATCGAGGGCTATACCAAGATCACCGAGGAAGTGGGCGGCACCGAAACAAACAGTCTCGTGGAGAAGTATTTCTCGGTCTTCATGGATGCCATATATACCAATAATGGTGATGTGATGGAGACTGCCGGTGACGGGCTCATGATCCTCTTTCTCGCGGAAGACAGGACGGCCCATGCTCTGGATGCGGTCCGGGCGGCGGCGACCATCAGGGAGAAAACGGCCGTTATCAACAAAGAGAGCACGGTGGTTTCACAACCGCTCGCAATCAATATAGGCATTACTTCGGGCCGGGCCTATCTGGGGGCTTCCAGGTACAGCAGCACCACCGGGTCCCGCTGGACTTACACGGCACACGGTATGCTGGTGAACATGGCCGCGAGGATCTGCACGAAGGCAACGGGAGGGGCCATCCTCACCAACAGGGCAACAGCGGAAAGGGCAGGTGACGAGTTTAGGATCGTTTCCCTCGGCAAATCCAGACTCAAGAATATCTCCGAGGAAATGGAGATTTTTGAGGTGAAACAGCGACCCCATTTCCCATTGTAGGAGCGACCTCCCGGTCGCGATGTTCGCAGG
>CAZJRD010000082.1:0-3478 GCA_964548365.1 uncultured Desulfobacteraceae bacterium
CCCATTTCCCATTGTAGGAGCGACCTCCCGGTCGCGATGTTCGCAGGCGGGAGCTGCTCCTACAGAGGTGGCGCGTGGTTTTATCGCAAGCGGGAGCTTGCTCCTACAGGGGTTAGAGGGGTTGGCTGCGGACGGCGTTTCGGCCCTCATTCTTGGCCTGGTAGAGCTTGTCGTCGGCCATCTTGACCATTGTATCCGGGGAAACTCCTGAATCCGGGGTGTCGTGGGAGAACCCGGTTACCCCGAAGCTGGCAGTGATGTTGAGGCCTCCTTCAGGGGTATCCATGGTTGCCTCGGCTACGCTGATACGGAGGCGCTCGGCTACCAGGACAGCACCCTGAAAGGGAGTTTCCGGGAGCACTACCAGGAATTCCTCGCCGCCATACCGGGAAACCCAGTCAACCCCGTTCCGAATGGAGTCCATGAGAATCTTCGCAAAGGCCTTGAGCACCGCGTCTCCGGCCTGGTGCCCATAAGTGTCGTTCACCTTTTTGAAGTGATCGATATCACACAGAACGATCGAAAGGTCATGCCCATATCGCCTGGCCCTCTTGATCTCTTTTGGTAAATGCTCGGTGAGGAATCCCCTGTTGTAGCATCCGGTTAACGTGTCTTTTATTGAAAGGATCCTGATCTCTTCAGTCGCATTCTTGAGGGACCGTTCAAGATCCAGGATCCGGGTGCCCGTCTTGAGGCGGGCCATTAGTTCCGCACGATTGAAAGGCTTTGTCAGGTAATCGTCCGCCCCTGCTTCGAGACCTGCAACAATGTCGTCCTTGGAATCTTTCGCCGTAAGGAGGATCATGAAGATGTACCCGTTTTCCGACTGTTCCCTCAGCTCCCGGCAGAGTTCGGGGCCGGTCATTTCTGGCATCATCCAGTCCGTAAGGACAATGGGAAAGAAACGTTGGGCAAAGAGTTCAAGGGCCTCACGGCCGTCTTTGGCCGAAACCACCTCATAACCGGCCTTTGTGAGGGTCTTTTCAAGGAGTTTGCGGGAGACCGGGTTATCTTCGGCAATAAGAATAGGAAAATCGCTCTTCAATGGACTGCTCCAATGGGGTGGCTATGTGTGAAAAAGCTCGACCACAGGGGCGAACTTCGTCTTCAGGGCCTGGACCTTTTCACCCATACCAGCAAGATCCTGTTCCCTGCCCTTGAACTCAATTTCCCTGGCCGTATCGGAAAGATCCATGAGACCCATGTTGGCTGATGCTCCTTTAATAGAGTGGGCAGCCTTGACCACACCTTCTGCGTTGTTTGCGGCTATTGCCTGTTCCAGGGAAGCGATGTCGGCTTTGCCGGAATCCACAAGCAGTTCCAGGATTTCCATGTATTCATCGGGCTCCAGTCCCAAGTTACCCGCCAATTCGTTGATATTCATGATACCAGCTCCTTTTTCAGAACATACCTGTCAATCATCTGGAATACCAGTTCCCGTTTAATGGGTTTGGGAACGTAATCATCCATGCCCGCGGTAAGGCATTTTTCCCTGTCTCCCGCCATGGCATTGGCAGTCATGGCGATGATGGGAATCCGGGACGCAGTCCCATTGCCGTTTTCCCTTTTCGCTTCCACTTCCCGGATCGCCCGCGTGGCTTCCAACCCGTCCATTTCAGGCATCTGGACGTCCATGAATATCAAGTGATAGGCCTCAGGATCATTTGAAAATTTTTCCAGGGCCTCCTTCCCGTTGTTGGCTATTTCCACCTGATATCCAGCCTTCTTGAGCATCATTCCGGCGAGCTTCTGGTTGACAGGATTGTCTTCAGCCAGGAGAAGAGACGAGGCTCGCTTCATTTCCTCCCGCACGGAGTATTGGGTGACAATCTGTCTGCTTTCAGAGTCTGCCAGATGATTTCCGGCGGTTTTGGTGCTCAGAAGCTTTTCAATGATATTGAAGAGTTTCTGGCGCCGAATCGGTTTCGGCAGAAACCCGTCAAACCCGGCATCCTGGCATCTTTTTGCCGCCCGGACCACGGAGGACGAGAATGCCAGTAAAGGAAGGTCTAATGCAGGGGAAGGACCCTCGCGGACCGCTCGGGCTATGTCATAGCCGTTCATATCGGGCATCTGGATATCCAGAATGCAGAGGTCAAATGGATCATTCGCCTCCATAGCCTCTTTCACGGCGGGGAGTACCTCTTTGCCCATTGAAAGGGCATGGACCCTTATACCGGTGGACTCCAGCAGGTGGCGGAGGATATCCAGGTTTGTCCGATTGTCGTCCACGATGAGGGCCCTCTTCCCGTTGAGGATAGTCGGCACCAGCCTTTTCGCCTTCTTTTCGGGCGCTTTTTTCGCCTTCCCGATAAAATGAAAGCAGGTTCCCTCGCCGGGCTTACTTTCCGCCCAGACATCACCTTCCATGATTTCCGATATCTTCTTGCAGATGGTGAGCCCCAGGCCTGTCCCGCCGTATTTCCTGGTGGTCGATCCATCAGCCTGTTGAAAGGGTTCAAAGATGTTCGCGAGTTTTGCTTCAGTGATACCGATACCGGTATCACGGACGGTGGCGTGGAAGGATATGCCCTCTCCGTCTCCCTCGGTCATGTCCAGGGCAAGCTCTATTTCCCCTGAATCGGTAAACTTGCTCGCGTTCCCCATGAGATTCACCAGGACCTGCCTGAAACGATGGGGATCTCCATTTATCTGAGCCGGAACATCGTTGCCGATCCTGCAGAGGATTTCTATGGGCTTGTCTTGAATCTTGGGACGGATGAGGTCACAGACATCATGACACAGGATCTCCGGGTCGAAGTCTATCTCCTCCAGGTCCATCTGGCCTGCCTCGATTTTGGAGAAGTCCAGGATGTCGTTAATGAGGGACAGAAGGGATTCTCCGCTTCTCTTGATCGTGCTGGCATAATCGATTTGTTCATCGGTCAACTGGGTTTCGAGCAGCATGTCGGTGAACCCGATCACCCCGTTCAAGGGCGTCCGGATCTCGTGGCTCATGTTTGCCAGGAATTCACTTTTCGCCAGGGATGCCAGTTCGGCCTGGACCGCCATCTGGTTTGCCCGCTCGATGGCTGTTTCCAGCTGATCATTCGTTTCCTGCAGTTCCGCTCGGATCCGTTTTTCCCGGTCGATTCTATCAATTTTGGCTTTGAGCTCCTTCATGTCAAAGGGCTTGCTGATGTAATCGGCAGCGCCTGCCGAAATGATATCGGCGTACGTGTAGCTTGCTGTATAGCCGGTCATGATTATGAAGGCCAGGTCGGGGGAGGACTCCTTGATTTTTTTCATCATCTGAATTCCATCCATCCCCGGCATGGAGATATCTGAAAGGACCAGATCGTACTGCTCGTTTTGGAACATTTTCATTGCCTGCTCGGCATCTTTCGCTTCGTGACAGGTCATCCCGAATTTTTCGAGAAAAGAGTGGGCGGTGGTGCGGATCATTTCTTCGTCGTCAACGATCAAGACTCTATTGATACCTGAATTTGCCATGTCAGATGATTTTTTCTCCTGTCCT
>CAZJRD010000082.1:3578-14956 GCA_964548365.1 uncultured Desulfobacteraceae bacterium
GGCCTAAAGAGATTATCGGAAAAAGCGGAAAATTATTGAGTAAAAAAATGAAAAAGTGTTACTATTCGGCCGCTGAGGCAAAATAAGTGGCTTAGATAATAGCTCAATAAATAGGGAAATGCAGACAGCGCATGATCGCGACCTGGAAGTCGCTTCTCCAGGGAGCAATGGTGAAATGTGCTGTAGGAGCAACGTCCACGTTGCGACGGTAAAACGGTGGCCAAAACCGAGATGTTGAATTCAAAGGAAATGCCCCCTTTTATTGAGTTGATACAGGCATATGGCATCAGGAATAGGCTGTAAGATGCCTGAGGGAAAAAGGATTTTTTTATCTAGATAGGAGATTGTGTAAAAAAATGGAAGAAACACTCATTGAAATCAAGCAGGATAGCCCGGGATTTGATCATTTTATCGGGTCCTGGTTTTGCCGGAACGGCTTGGCCTTTCTGGTGGATGTCGGCCCGGCCAACACAGCGGACCGTTTGCTGGAAAGCCTGGCACAGCTTGACGTGGAAGAAATTGATTATATCTTATTGACGCACATTCACATAGATCATGCCGGCGCGCTTGCGGATGTGCTGGCGCGATACGCCATGGCCCGGGTGGTCTGTCATGAAAAAGGCATTCCGAATCTGGTCGATCCCTCCAGACTCTGGGCGGGCAGTTTGAGTGTGCTGGGAGAAACTGCGGAATTCTTCGGGGAGCCCAAAGCTGTTCCGGAAGATCGGCTTGTTCCTCATACTTCGTGCCCGATAAACGGTCTGCGGGTGATAGAAACCCCCGGGCATGCCCCACACCACTTGAGTTTTGCCTACGAGGGACGTCTGTTCGCGGGTGAAGCAGCAGGTACTTTTTCAGTGGTGAAAGGAAAGGAATATCTTCGGCCGGCAACGCCGCCGAGGTTTTTTCTGCACGTGTTTTTGGAAAGCGTGGATCGCATGCTTAGACTGGATGATCAACCGATCTACTACGCGCATTTCGGCAGGGCTGAAAGTTCCCACCGCATGCTGAAGCGGTTTCGAGACCAGATCCTGTCGTGGAAGGACTGGATCAACGAAGAATTTTCCTCAGGAGAAGAGGATCTTGAAAACCGCTGTGTGGATGCGCTTCTTGTAAAGGATCCGAATCTTGCGGCATTTGCGGATATGGATCCAGGGACCAGGGAAAGGGAAAAGAACTTCATCGCCAATGCAGTACGGGGTTTTCTGGGTTATTTCCGTGAAGCCAGGCAGGAGACGCATGAAAAATGAGCTTTTGTGAGGAAGAAATATGAAAGACTGGAATGTTCTCGAGAAGGCTAACTTGCGGGCGCTTCTTGAAACCGATCAGGTGGATAGCGTGCAGGACCGGCTGAATATAGTGGATACGTTTCTCGACACGGAAGAGCATGTTACGCTTGAGGAGCTGTTTCGGCTGCTCAAGAATAAAGGCTACGATTACGAACCTGGATTCGTACGGCAATGCATGAATCGGATGGTAGAACTCGGATTTGCCCAACGGAAGAAGTTTGAAGATCAGCCCATACGCTATGAGCACCGGCATCTAGGCCGGCATCACGATCATCTCATCTGCACCAAATGCGGGAAGATCGTCGAATTTTCCAATGATGAGATGGAACGCCTCCAGGTACAGATCGCCACGTCCCATGGGTTTCAAATGTTGCAGCACCGTATGGAGATATATGGCCTGTGCGATGAGTGCCTCGCCCAGCGTGCCCCGTTGATGCCCCTGGCCATTGCCAAACCCGGGGAGCGGGTGGAGGTAAAAGAGATAATAACCGGTGTTGGGGGGAAATCGCGACTCGCATCTATGGGATTGCGGATCGGGGACAAAGTAGAAGTGATCAGCAATGACGGGCACGGACGGCTCATCCTGGGGCATGATTGTTCGAGGCTGGCCATGGGACGTGGCATGGCCCAGAAAATTCTCGTTGCCCTGAACACCGCGCCGGCCGATGCTATCTGCAAGGAAGAGTAGCCGGGTTAGGCGATTCGTTTGAGGAGCGTACGCAACCGGTCCCTGATGCCTCGGATTGTTTTTTCCGGCCCGCTCCGGTATTGAAGGCGCTCGTTTTCTTCCCTGGAAACCGCGCCGGGACAATGCTTGAGTTTAAGCTTGATGATGGCCAGTTCATCATCCAGGAGGAATCGCTCATAAATCCGGTTGAAGGGGAAAAATCTGCACTCGCGCCGCAGGATTGCCGCGGCCCAGTCAACAAAATACGGGCGTCCGTCACTGCCCACGAGGATGTTTGGTTCCCTCTTCAGGTCGCAATGGGCCACGCCCTTTGCGTGAACCCGGGAGACCAGGCTCTCGCATGCCTCGAAAAACCCTTCCGGAAGGTCCGAAGGTTTTTCCACATCGTTGAGACTGGTGCCCGGGATTTGCTCCAGCACGATGGCCAGACCTTTAATCACCCGGTAAACCCTGGGGACGCCCTCGAGCCCCGCCACCTGCCAATAGGCCCTGCTCTCACGCCACACGAGAAACCGGCCAGCCAAGTTCCTGAAAAGGAATCGGTTGGTGCTGAAGTCCTTGACTACAGCGCGAACACCGTCCTCCTCAATGACCCGCAGTGCCGGCCTGGTGGCCGCCGCGGGCCGCAGGATTGCCTTCTGCTTCCCGGGAAGCCCCTGAAGAGTGATAGATTCAAACATATGCCGTCGCGGTTACGGGTTCACGGTTCATAGTTTACGGTTTGTCATGGTACTTGAAATAGGCGGCGCAGGTGCCCTCGCTGGAAACCATGCATGGGCCCACCGGGGTGCGCGGCGTGCACACCTTGCGGAAAAGCTTGCACTCGAACGGCCTGGCAACTCCACGGAGGACCTCGGCACACAGGCAGCCGGCCGGCTCTTTGGCAGCCGGGACCTCCAGGTCAAAGCGTCTGGCGGCATCATAGGCCGCGTATTTCTCGCGAAGGGCCAGGCCGCTCATGGGAATGACACCGAGTCCTCTCCACGGGGTATCGCAAGGTTCAAAAACCTCATCCATGAGCCCGAGGGCGCTGGGATTCCCCTCGGGCGAAGCTCCGCGCACGTACTGGATTTCCACCCGTGCCTCGTCTGCTTCAATCTGCCGCACGAGCATCAGAATCCCCTGCAGAATATCCAGCGGTTCAAAACCCACCACCACGCAGGGGACCCTGTACTGATCCACCACTGACTGGTAACTGGAGGTTCCGATAATGGTGGTGACGTGGCCCGGGCAGATAAAACCGGTTATGTCAAGGGTGCCGCCTGAGAGCAGAGCGTCCATGGCCGGGGGCAGGAGCTTGTGGGCTGAAAGCACAAAAAAATTATTGAGATTGGTCTCATGGGCCGTTTTCACCGCCGCAGCCACAGTGGGAGCCGTGGTCTCGAAACCAACTCCGAGGAAGACGACCGGGTGATCAGGGTTTTTCCGGGCAATGGTGAGGGCGTCAAAGGTGGAGTAGACCATGCGCACATCGGCCCCATGGGCCCTTTCCGCCTGAAGGGAAGAGTTGGTCCCGGGGACCCTGAACATGTCTCCAAACGTGGTGACGATCACCCCGGGTTCACCGGCAAGCTTAATGGACCGGTCCATGTCTTCGGTGGCGGTTACACAGACGGGACATCCCGGGCCGGACACCAGTTCCACCGTCTCGGGCAGGAGACTGCGGATGCCGTGCCTGAAAATGGCCATGGTATGGGTCCCGCAGATCTCCATGAGACGGGCAGGCTTTCGGGAGGTATCCCTTATTTTTCGGGAAAGGGCCTGGGCCACCTCCCGGTCACGATATTCATCCATGTGCTTCATTTCATTTTTCCCTTCAGCCTATTTCCCTTCAGTCTATCGACCTGCATAGCTATACCTTCCTTTCCATTTTCTGGAGCGGAGGCCTGCACATACGGCCTGCCCCAAAGCCAGCCCGCCGTCATTGGAGGGTACAAGACGGTGGCTGTAAACCCGAAAGCCGTCTTGCTCCAGCAGCTTTGTCAGACTGCTCAGAAGGGTGGCATTCTGGAAAGAGCCTCCGCTCATGGCCACCTCTTCGATGCCTGTCTCCTCCCTGATAACATGGCACGTCTCCCGGAGCATCTGTATGATGGTGTTGTGGAAGCGTGCACTTATGGTGCCCTTGCAGGTGCCCTTCTCCAAGTCCTCTACAATGCTCCGGATCAGATCTGCTGTCAACAGATGGTGATGATTTTCGCCTTTTTCTATCCGGTACGGGTAGTGTCTTTTTTCACCCTGGCGCTGACACATTTCCAGCTCAATAGGGGCCTGGCCCTCATAGACGTTTTTGTCCCTAAGCCCGATAAGCGATGAAACCGCGTCGAAGAGCCTTCCACAGCTCGACGTGAGGGGTGAATTCACTCCCTGTCGAGCCATTCGGACCACAATGGCAGCCTGGGTTTTGTCCAGGTGCTGCACAAAAGGGATGTCAAGATCAAAGAGCGCGTCATCGTAAGATTTGTGGAGATACACCAGGGCCATCCTCCAGGGAAATTTTGCGGCGGCGTCCCCGCCGGGGAGGGGGATGTAGTCGAGGTGGGCCTTCCTCTGAAAGGACACCAGGTCTGCGAGGATGATGTCCCCTCCCCAGATGTGTCCATCAGTCCCCAACCCTGTCCCGTCCATGGCCAGTCCGATGACCGGGCCTGCTATGCCGTATTCCGCCATGCACCCCACGATGTGGGCATGATGATGCTGGACGGCGATGCGGGTGACGTGGCTTTGTTCCCGGGCGAACCGGGAACTGAGATAGTCCGGGTGCACATCGTGGGCAATGACTGCGGGCTCGATTTCAAGAATCCTCTGGAGGTGCGAGATGGTAAGCGTGAAAAATTCATAGGTCTCAAGGTTCTCCATGTCTCCCACGTGCTGACTCAGGAAGACGCGATTTTCCTTGGTAAGACAGACGGTGTTTTTGAGTTCCCCGCCTACGGCCAGGACCGGGGGAAGGCTGGGAAAGCTTTCAGGCAGGAAGATGGGGGTGGGAACATACCCGCGGGATCTCCTGATCTGCCTGGACACCCGATTGATGACCCGGACGATGGAGTCATCACTCCTGAGATAGATATCGCGGTTGTGGACCAGGAAACAGTCCGCGATGCCTTTCAGGTTGAGAAAAGCCGAGCTGTTGTCGATGTTGATGGGCTCTTCGGTCATGTTTCCGCTGGTCATGACCAGCGCCTTAAACGGGGCGTCCATCAGGAGGTAATGGAGCGGGGTGTAAGGGAGCATGATGCCGAAATAGCGGTTCCTGGGCGCGACCTGCGGTGACAGCTCGTGGGAGTGGCGCTTTCGGAGGATCACGATGGGGCGCTGCCTGCTGGTGAGAATGGCAGCTTCTTCCGGGGAAACCTGGGTGGTATCCCGGGCTGCTTGAAGGTCAGGCACCATGACGGCGAGCGGTTTTTCTTCACGGTGTTTCCGTTTCCTGAGCCGGACGACCGCCTTGTGGTTGGTGGCGTCAACAGCCAGGTGAAAGCCGCCGAGGCCCTTAACGGCCAGGATCGCTCCGTCCTGCAGGAGCCGGATGGCCTCCTGCACCGGATCAGCACAGGCCAGGAGACTGCCGTTTCGGTCATGCAGGGCGGTTTGAGGCCCGCATTTCCAGCAGGCGTTGGGTTGGGCATGAAAGCGGCGGTTGGACGGGTCCTCGTATTCTCGCCTGCAGGTGGGACACATCTCGAATTTTCGCATGGTGGTACTGGGTCGATCATACGGGATATCCTGGATGATCGTGTAACGGGGACCGCAATTGGTGCAGTTGATGAAAGGATAGCGGTATCGCCGGTCGTTGGGATCCCGCAATTCAGCGAGACAGTCGGGGCAGATGCTCACGTCCGGTGAGATCAGCGCCGAGCGGCTAAGGCCAGACTTGCTTTCACGGATCTCAAAGGAACCTTCCCCCAGGACGGGGATTTCAATCTGATCCAGGGCTGATATCTGGGCAAGGGGAGGATTTTCCGTTACAATTGCGTTGAAAAAGCTGGTGATACGGATCTCCGGCCCCTCCACTTCAAGGGTGACCCCCTGGGATGTATTGATCACATATCCCGCCAGGTGGAAACGATGGGCAAGTTGATAGATAAAAGGCCGGAACCCAACTCCCTGGACAATGCCCTGGATGGCCCCCTTTACCCGTTTTACCATCTCGCTGTCAGGCCGTCTTTCTGTTCCGGACCTCTTGTTTGAGCCATTCATACCAGGCATCCAGCCCTTCGCCCGTCTTGCACGAGATTTCGAAAATGGTCATATGGGGGTTTATCTTGAGCGCCTCTTCACGGATTCTCTCCACCGTGCAATCCACATACGGGAGGAGGTCAATTTTATTGATGAGCAGGACACTAGACTCATGAAACATGAGGGGATACTTGGCAGGCTTGTCATCCCCCTCGGTGACACTGAGAATCATGGCCTTGAAGTCTTCTCCCACCTTGAATTCTGCCGGGCACACGAGATTGCCCACGTTCTCCACCACCAGGAGATCAAGACCTGCCAGGTCAAACTCGCCGAATGTGTCCCGGATCATATTCCCGTCCAAGTGACAGGCCCCTCCAGTGTTGATCTGGACTACCGGGATCTCCATCAGGGCAATCCGTTCCGCATCCTGGGAGGACTGGATGTCTCCTTCAATTACTCCCAGGGAGATGTCTTTCCTGAGGGCTTGGATGGTTCGCTCGAGGAGGCTGGTTTTGCCCGCGCCCGGGGAACTCATGAGGTTCATGACAGTCAGGTTGTGTTCGTCAAAGAGGCTGCGGTTCTGCTGTGCGATACGGTCGTTTGCCTCAAGAATATTTTTTACAACGGAAATTTTCATACTCCACTCCTTAGGTTATCAGGTTCGATCTGCCTCCAGATGATTTTGATGCATTCCAACATCCGGATGAGAATGAAAATGTCGAAAAAACTCTTAGCCACAGACACACGCAGACCTGCGCAGACATTGATCCGCGGCCGATCCCCGTACGATCTTCCGACCCACGCGGCAGGCTTGGCCGCCGATCAACAATCATTGCCCCTCGGGCAAGGAAAAAGCTTTCCTCGCGAAGCGATGACAGTTTTCGTCCGGACATGTCGTCCGGAGGAAAGGTTTTTGCAGTCGTCGGTGTGCGTCGGCATGCGTCTGCGGCTGAATATCTGTTGGTTTCCGGGCTGAAGCCCCATGCCTCAATCATTCCACTTCCATTTCAACAATGGAAAGATCCTGCCCGGAAATAGTGCGTATGTTGGGGCTCTCGCAATAGGGACAACTGAATACGTAATCCTCTATTTCAAATCCTTGGTCGCAGTCCAGGCAAATCCCTTTCAGGGGGATCATTTCCATGTCAAGGACTGCGCCTTCCATGTTGGTGCCGGATACAATGATCTCAAAACAGAAGGAAAGGGCCTCCGGCACGATGGCGGAAAGTTTTCCGATGTTTAGCTTGACCGACTTGAGGCCACTGGCGTGATTTTTTACCATTTCCTCCTGGAGAATATCCGTGAGGCTCTGGGCGATGGACATTTCATGCATTGTTGCAGTTACCTCGGTCGCCTGATTCACGGTTCACGGTTGTTCACTTTAAGCCCTGTGCCTTAAGCCTCTAAAATTATCCCTGCATCAGCGCCACGATCAGCGAATTGATCTTCTGCCTGGCGTCGTTGAATACCCCAGATAAGTTCAGAGAATGGTTGGCGAAGATGCTGTCGGGGTCCCCGTTGAACACGATCAGCGGTTCGAAATCGCAACGACCGAGGTTTTCCAGAATCTTGTCCACCATTTTCACGGAATTCTTGTCTTTCAGAACTCTCAGGAAGTCGATCCGGATGGCCTTGAAAGATTCGCGGAGGGCATAGGCGACTCCCTGGGCGTAATAGAAGTTATCGTCAATCTGGTACCAGGGGATATCAATATCCACCAGTTTCGAAGTCTTTGGGCCCTGTTTCGACGTTTCCTCCACGTTGACGGCCTGAGAAAGGTCTCTTGGCGCATTGATCAGGCGCGTGTTCACCCCACCCATGAGAGAGGCGTACTGCCTGAGGAGTTGTGCCAGGTTGTCTGCCCTGGGGTAAAAAAACGATTTTCCAACGCGGAGGTTGTTGGAAAAGACCTGCAGATTATTTGCCGCCTGTTTCAATTTGCTTTCATACGATGGAAACCACCATTTCTTCGGGTCGTTGGAAAGGGAGGAGAAGGCGGCTTCCGCGAACGGGTCCAGCTTGTCCGTGGTTCGCATCCTGGAGAGATTGTCCCGCAAAACCCGTACGTTATACCGGACAACCTCCAGTTCGCCGAGCTGAAAATTGGGCATATTGTCAAGGAGCGCAGTGGGCCAGAACAGGTCATTGGGCAGCCAGTTCTTGAGCATTTGCCGGGTCAGTTGTTCATTGGTGGCGATGAATGCTACCCCGGGCACCCGCTTGTCCAGCTTTCCAAGGTTCAACGGATCCGGTTTCCGGGAATTGAAGGCCATGACCAGCACGATGAACAGGAAGATGATGAGCAGGACAGCCGCAGTGGTGACCTTTGAAACACCCTTTTTTTCCTTTTTTTCTCCCCTTTTTTTCATTTGAACCCTCTCTCATTAGTAGCTTATGGATAAACCGTATCAACTCAATAAATAAGGCAGTTCAGGCAACGCATGGTCGCGACCCGGAGGTCGCTCCTACTTGGAAAGAGAGCGAAGCAATCTCTCCCTTCGGCATTCGACATTCATTGCTCGATCTTGGATGTTCTATTCCCCGTCGGCAGTACATTGTCGGAAACATACCGGATGATTGTAGTGGGTGGGTTGTTCAGTTGTCAACCTTTCAATAAGGGCTCACTCAAAAATAAGTTCCCAGAATTGGCGCCCAGATTTAGCCCGGGTTTCTCCGATGTCACAGCAGATTATTGATGAGAAATCCGGGTTAGGTCGGCTTTGTTCGATCCGAAATCACAAAGCCACAGGAATAGCGGGACTATTTCGCGGATTTTGGGGTTGAGGATCGGATGAAGATGGCCTGAAGGTGGGATGCGAAAAGGTGAAGTTATTTTTGAGTGAGCCCTAAGACCGGACCGATGGAAAAATGATTTTGTCGGTGTGGGGAATGAACTTCGCCGCGCTGAAAAAATTCATGAATTCCTGGTTCACATTGAGTTCCAGGTAGGTGATTTGGTCCCGGATGAGGAAGATGTTCTTCCTGGCCTCGGCCGAAAGGAGACCCTGCGTGGCCCCTTGCAGGGACGTATTGCCCAGCGGCACATACGTTTCAAGGGGGAGATCGGGAATCATCCCGATGGTGATGGCTGAGCGAGGATCGATATAGGAACCGAAAGTCCCGGCAATGAAGAAATGACGGATTTTGCTCAGCGGGATGCCGACCGTATTGGTGATGGTAGTGAGGATGGTGAACATGGCGGCCTTTGAGCGGACAAGGCCGTCAATGTCGGTCTGCGCAAGGGTGAGCGGTTTCCCGGTCCCGGATTTCTCCGGCCCCACCACCACAAGCTCCGTGATACCGTCTTTCTCCCTGAGAAGGTCTCCACAGGTGCGCCGAACGAACTTGCCCCGCATGTCGATCATCCCTGAGAGGAAAAGGTGTGCAACCAGGTCTATGAGTCCCGACCCGCAGATACCTATTGGGTCCTGATCAGCAATGGTCCGGGTGTGAAATTCGTGCGTATCCGGATCAATAGAGACCTTGTCAATGACCCCCGGTCCCGCCATCATACCCATATTTGCCACGCCGCCTTCAAGGGCGGGTCCGGCCGCCCCTGCACAGGCCATGAGCCAGTCACTATTGCCGATGACCACTTCAGCGTTGGTTCCCACATCCACCAGGAGGGATACCTCCTCCTGCTGGTTCATGCCGGATGCCAGAATTCCGGCGATGAGATCTCCCCCAAAATAACTCCCCACGTTGGGGAAAACCAGGACGGGAGCGCCAGGGAGGATGTCCAGGGCCAGTTCATGTGCCTTTATGATCGGCGGGCTGTTTAAGGCCGGGATATACGGTTCCCGGCAGAGCCAGTAGGGGTCAAGGCCCAGGAAGAGGTGGGTCATGGTGGTATTTCCCGCCACTGCCATTCCCGCGATCGTCATCATTTCAATGGTGTGTTTCCGGCAAAGGGTGTGTACCTCCTGGTTGAGACGATCCCGCACCAGGGATTGGAGCTTTTGGAGTCCTCCCTCCTGTGCGGCATAATGGATCCTCGTCAGGATATCCAAGCCGATCTCGATCTGGGGGTTGTGAAATGACGTTTCATCAACCCTTTCACGCGTGGAAAGATTCAGGAGCCGAACCACGACTGTTGAACTGCCGAGGTCGACGGCCAGGCCATAAAGGGGAGCATCCGCGGCTCCAGGGAGAACGCCGGAAAGGTGGAGCCGGTCGTGATCCTCAAAAAGCACCGCCTCCACCTGATAATCATATTTTCTGAGGATGGTCGGGATCTCCCTGGCCAGCGGGAAATCGAAGAGGATTTCGTTTTGCGGGAGGGCCTTCCTGATGCCCTTCATCAGCCGGTCAACATCCGCGGTATTGTCGTTCAGGCTGGGCGGGACCATTTCCGGTGTTACCTTTCTGATCCAGCCTCGGGTTTTGGCATCTTTGGGTTCGTCCATTATTCTCCGATTATCTTGATGAGGACCCGTTTTCTCCGCCGCCCGTCAAATTCTCCGTAAAAAATCTGCTCCCAGGTTCCGAAATCTAACTTACCATCAGTGACGGCCGCTACAACCTCTCTTCCCATAATCTGTCGTTTCATGTGGGCATCGGCATTATCCTCACCTACATTGTGGCGGTATTGTGAGACGGGTTCGTGGGGTGCAAGTTTTTCCAGCCATTTTTCATAATCCTGATGGAGGCCGGATTCATCATCGTTGATAAAAACGGACGCAGTAATATGCATCGCGTTGCAGAGAACAAAACCCTCTTTGATCCCACTTTCCCTTAGACATCCTTCCACTTGGGGGGTTATGTTTATAAATGCCCTTCGTGTCGGCACATTGAACCATAATTCCTTCCTGTAGCTTTTCATGTTCGATACCCCTCCTTCTTACACCTTATGTTCTGCAATATTTCTGCCTGGTCCCTTACCAGGGTCTGCACTCGATATGGGCAAACGGTTTCGAGAATTCTCTGCTTGACTATCAGGGAGGGGTAAAAAAGTCAAATACTTGGGTGAAACTCATGGCGCAAAATTTAGACGGTGGATTTGGGGCCCGGCCGAATGCTTGTATTTTTCCGGATTTTATGATACAGAGAACCTTAGGCCAAGATCTCACTTGGTAAATATGACTGCCATATCAATATTTGAATAAACCCAATCAGGTATCGTTACCTGCCTCATTTTTAATTTTACCACGTTCACAATAAAACTGAAATGAAAGCGTGGATTTTCCCGATGGATAACAAGCATTCAATTAAGGAATTTGAAC
>CAZJRD010000083.1:0-14620 GCA_964548365.1 uncultured Desulfobacteraceae bacterium
CAAGCCCAAGCCATCTTGACATCGCCGCTCCGCGGTGTTAGTCTGCATTCCCTGAATCAGAATTCATTTAAGATCCGGGTTTCGGCCCTGTTGAGTCCGATGAGCTGGAGGCACCGATGACCTTTCAAGAACTTTTTTCATCCCTGCAAGCCTTTTGGGCAGAGAAAGGGTGTGTTGTGCAGCAACCTTACGGCCTGGAAGTGGGAGCGGGGACCTTCAATCCGGCAACCCTGTTGCGCGTTCTGGGCCCTGAGCCATGGGCAGTGGCCTACGTGGAACCGTCCAGGAGACCCACAGACGGCAGGTACGGTGAAAACCCAAACCGCCTCTGTCATTACTACCAGTATCAAGTCATCATAAAACCATCACCCCTGGAGGTCCAGGATCTCTATCTGGACAGTCTGAAAGCGCTCGGGATAGACCCTCTTGACCATGATATCCGCTTTGTCGAAGATGATTGGGAATCTCCCACCCTTGGCGCATCGGGTCTTGGTTGGGAAGTGTGGCTTGACGGGATGGAGATCACCCAGTTTACCTATTTCCAGCAGGCTGGAAGTGTCCGTTTGGATCCCATCTCGGTAGAGCTTACCTACGGGCTTGAAAGAATCGCCATGTACTTGCAGGGAAAGGAAAATGTGTACGATCTGGCGTGGAACGAACAAATAACCTACGGGGATGTCCACAAGAAAGGAGAATGGGAACTATCCGTATACCATTTCGAGAAAGCCAATGTGGATATGCTCTTGGGGCTGTTCGATATGTACGAGAGCGAGTCCACTCATTTGAGCGAGGAAGGCCTTGTCCTTCCTGCATATGACTACTGCCTGAAATGCTCTCATACCTTCAATATACTGGATGCAAGGGGTGCGATCAGTGTGACCGAGAGATCACAGTACATTGATCGGATCAGGCACCTTGCCAGGCAGGTTGCGAAGAACTACCTGGCGCAAAGGGAAGAACTTGGATACCCCTTGATGAAGAAATCAAAGCAGATACCGGCTGGTAGACCCCTAACAGTCTAACAGGCTACAGCCTAAACAACCTCAAATGAATGACTGAAACAGGATAGAAGAAATGAACGGCGAACTTTTACTGGAAATTGGAACTGAGGAAATCCCAGCAGGGTATCTGGCAAACGGGCTGAAATCCTTCCTGAACTTGACTCTTGAAATGCTCAAGGAGAGCAGGATTGAGATGGATACCCCACTCCATGTCTATGGCACCCCACGTCGAATGATCCTCGTAGGAAGGGGTCTGCCGCAAAAACAGGAGGATATGAGCCAGGAAATTACCGGGCCTCCAAAGTCGGTGGCATATGATCAGGATGGACATCCCACAAAGGCCGCTGAAGGTTTCGCGAAAAAGCAAGGTGTCTCCATTGACGAGCTTTCCACCACCACAACTTCAAAGGGGGAATATCTTTATGTCAAACGGCAGGTTGCAGGAAAATCTACGGGTCAAATCCTCGCCGAGATCTTGCCGAAGGTGGTGGAACGGATTCCCTGGCCCAAGACCATGCGGTGGGGAAGCGTGGGATTTTCCTTTGTTCGTCCAATACACTGGATCCTGGCATTGTTTGACGGTGAAATAATCCCTTTTACTATTGCCGGGATCAAGGCGGATACCATGACATTCGGGCATCGCTTTCTGGCACCGGATGCTGTCCGGGTTTCCAATACCGATGAGTATCTCCAGGCGATGAAAAAAGGCTTCGTCATCATTGATCAAGAAGAACGCGAGAAACTCATTGAGGAAAAGATCGAGGCCGTAGCTCGGGAGGTTGGGGGAAAACCCGGACAGGACCCCGAGCTTTTGTCGACTGTAGCCAATCTGGTGGAGTATCCTTCGGCGATCTGCGGCCGTTTCGATGAAGCGTTTCTCCGTCTTCCGGCCCCGATCCTGATAACACCCATGAAGGAGCATCAGAAATATTTCGCGGTTTATAGCAGCGAAGGAGGTTTGATGCCAAATTTCGTGGCCATTAATAACACCCTGGCGAGAGATGAAATGATTGTGCAAACAGGGCACGAACGGGTTCTCAGGGCGAGGCTTTCAGATGCTGATTTCTTTTTTGAAGAGGACAGGAAGCGTCCTCTCGGCTCCCGTCTCGATGATCTGAAGAGGGTCATATTCCAGGCTCAACTGGGGACATCATACGAGAAAGTTATGCGCTTTACCGAGTTGGCAGAATTTCTTGGAAACAGGGTCCTTCCCGATCAACTGGATGATATCAGGACTGTTGCGGAACTTTGCAAATGTGATCTTGAGACCCAAATGGTCACCGAATTCCCTTCGCTCCAGGGCACCATGGGGAGAGAATACGCCAGATTGGAAGGATATCCGGAAGAGATTTGCACGGCGATTCATGAACATTATCTCCCGGACAGGGCAGGCGGAAAGCTTCCGGATTCAAAGATCGGGGCGATTGTAGGACTTGCGGACAGGATGGATACGATCTGCGGCTATTTTGTCCTTGGGATGGAACCTTCAGGAACGGCTGACCCCTATGCTCTCAGGCGGCACGCTATCGGCATCCTCAGGATTCTTGAAACGTTCGCGTGGGATCTATCTCTGGTTGGATTCATAATGGAGAGTCTCTCTATTTTGAAGCGGAGCTTAACCTTTGAAATGGGGCCCGCCGCAGACAAGGTGCTTCAGTTTTTCAGGGAACGATACAAACAATTGATGCTCCGGAACGGGTTCGAAAGCGAGTACATTGATGCAGTCATATCCACGGGATTCGATTACATCTACCTTGTCAAACCGCGAATCGAGCAGGTCAGGGGTTATGCCCTGGAATCGGTCGGAGTTGAAGCTCTTGCCTTCACATTCAAGCGAATTATCAATATGCTGAAGCGAGAGAAGAGAACCTATGAGGTAGACCCTGATCTTTTTCAGGAGGAGTGTGAAAGGGCGCTTTGGAGGCAATACCAGGAGGTCAGTGAGGGCATGAAGTCGTCCATTTCCAGCAACCGTTATGCAGAGGCAATGGACGTCCTGGCGCGCCTGAAAAGTCCGGTAGATGAATTTTTCGACGGGGTTGAAATTCTCACAAAGGACTCACCGGCCCTTCGGCAAAATCGTATCGGACTGCTCCAGGAGTTGGCTGGACTTTTCTTGAGCATCGCCGATTTTTCCAAACTTTCCATATAATTTCTGGTTATTCCGGTTTTTGCGTACTTTGAAACTGAAGGATTTGTGAAAGTCAGAACAGGCTATGCCCATTTTTCTTCGATGACGAGTCTCCCAGGCTGGTATTTTCAGTGACTTATCCACGGGGGAGTTTTGCCCCCTCCGCATTCCAGTCCTCAGGAAAAAACGTCCTGAGGACCTGGTTGCGGTTTCCCCCATAGATAAGCCACGAAAATACGAAGCCCTCCCGCCGGTCACGAAGAAAAAAGACATAGCCTGTATCCCTGGAACATTTGCTGAAAGTACACTTCATTCAGGTGAAACAGAAAACGTTTAGCGTTCGGGTTTCTTGATCAAGAGATAAAGTTCGCCTTCGTGTTTCAAATGGCCGGCGGCAATCTCGGCATAGTGGCCGCTCCCCCAGAATATGTCAGCTCTCCCGGCACCACGTATGGCCCCTCCAGTGTCCTGGTTCAGAACAAAGCGCGAAAATGTTTTCCATCCCACAATGGTACCAGTTCCATCAATCGCAGGCTTCTGGCAGGAGATGAAAGCCAAGGCTCCCTTTGGAAATAATCTTGAATCAAGGGCAATGGACCGTCCAGGTGTCAAGGGGACGCCGATATTTCCGAGGGGACCTTTGTCAAGGATCCTGAAGAAGACATACGATGGGTTGTAGTTCAGGATGTCCTGCACAAGGGATGGGTGGGCGGCAAGAAAGCTCCGGATGGACTGCATGGATATTTGTTCTTTTTCAAGGAGACCGTTGTCGAGCAGGTATCGCCCGATGCTCCGGTAGGGGTGACCATTTGAACTGCTGTAGCCGACGCAAATGCTTTTGTTCCCGGGGAGGATCAATCGGCCGGAGCCTTGGATCTGCAGAAACGCAACATCGACAGGATCCTTCAGCCATGCGATTTCCAGGTTTCTCCCGCCCAGGACCTTCTGCGCTTCAATCTGGAGCCGGGTGTAGTAGGGCACAATGGAATCGCCGTCGAGACGACCCACGATGCTCTCTCCCCTGTATTTTTCCCGAAAACGGGAGAGGTTAATCTTGATAAGGTCCTTTGGTTTCCGGTATATTGGATACCGAAAAGTCAAGTCGGGAATTAGCTTGGCCTCAAAGGTTGGCTCAAAATAACCTGTGAAAAGGACTTTGTTGTTGCCGGCGCGTCCAGTCGCCCTGTAGATCCAGAAAAGCTTTCTGATTTCACGGTTCAGTTGATGGACTTGTTTCCCTTGGGACAGGAGGTCCATGAGTGCCTCCTGGGTTTCCAGAACCTGTTCGCGGGTGAACGTGGCGTCCCCATAGGAGAAGAGATAGTCTTCCGGCAGTCGATCGAGATAGAGTAGGTTCCGATCAACGGCTGCAGCAAGGGAATCGAGATCCATGTCGTCCGCAAACTGCGGATAGAAAAAATGAACTTTGCTGAGGGCTTCTGCAGACCTGCTCGCCTCTTTGGTCAGTGTTGGATGGCATGCGAAAAGCAGTGAAAGGAAAGTAAAGGCAATGATGGCGGTAAGAACCCGCACAAAAGCAGCTATGCGGGAAGGGAGGCATATTTTTCTTGAATTGAATGAAAACGACATGGGGTTCCTCAAAAGAAATCTGATTCTCAGTTCACCGTGAACGTAGTATACCTGACATTGTTTTTCAAGCCAAGAGTGACAAATCCGAAGAAAGTTGCTGCAGTAAACAGGGAAAAAGGAGCTTTTTTTATAAGAGCGACTGAAAATATGTGTTTATTTTGCCACGATACCTCGCGTTGTTTTGTTCTATGTGAAAATAATTTTGAGTATTTTAAGCAAAGATATAATCAAATCATATACATAGCGTTGGTGAAAATGGGCCTGGGATGTTTGGCATGCTCCTTGCTTAACAGTCAGGTGTTGTGAAAAATAATCTAGGAGCTCGCAGTGGACTATAGACAGCGAACGTTGAAAAAAGCAGTGAAATGCACGGGCATCGGCCTCCATTCCGGGGAAAAGAGCACGATTGTTCTCCGCCCAGCCTCTCCCAATACAGGAATTCAGTTTTGTCGGACAGATATCTCAGGACACCCCACAGTAAAGGCGCGGTTTGATCAGGTTGCGGATACGATGCTGGCGACAACCATTGGATTGAATGGCTGCAGAATTGGAACAGTAGAGCATCTGATGGCGGCTTTTTACGGCCTCGGTATTGACAATGCCGTCGTTGAGGTAGATGGCGCCGAAGTGCCGATTATGGATGGGAGTTCAGCCCCTTTTGTCTATTTAATAAAAAGTGCTGGAATCAACCAGCAGAAGGCACCGAAGAAATTCCTGGTGATCAGGAAACGCTTTGAGCTAAAAGACGGAAACAGGTCTGTGTGTATCAAGCCCTCAAAAGAACTCAAGATAAGCTATTTTATTGATTTTCCCCATCCTCTGCTGCGAAGGCAGGAATACGAACTCCGGTTTTCCGGCAGGGACTTTATTCGTGAAATCAGCACAGCAAGAACCTTCGGGTTTTTGAAAGATATACAGATGTTGAAAGACAACGGGCTTGCCCGTGGAGGGTCGCTTGACAACGCCATTGTGCTGGATGATTTCAAGATTTTGAATGAAGATGGGCTACGGTTCAAAGATGAATTTGTCAGGCATAAGATCCTGGACTTTATCGGTGATCTCTCCATCATCGGATATCCCGTTATCGGTCATTTCGTGGTGAAAAGATCAGGCCATTTTTTGAATCACCAGATGTTTAGAAGTCTTATGAATGAAAGAAAATGCTGGGAGGTTGTCACGTTCAAGAACCCCGACGAATGCACGAAGAATCAGGTAAAAATACCTGCTTTCGGGAGCATTGACGCCATGCCGGCCTGAATTTCATTTGCCTTTCATTAGCCGAACGGCAGTCTTCGTCATTCAAGGAATGAGAAGTCTGCCGTTTTTATTTTCTCGTCATTTTTCATCCTTTCCCCTGTTGCGGCTTCCTGTTCCTCCGGGGAGTTACCGCTTGCAATTCAGCAGAGCGTTCACTATCATACCTGCATCAATCTTATGAAACAGCCCGTCGGAAAAAGCGGCCGCACTGATACGAAGAGTCTTGTTTCAAGGTCAAATAATTCTGCCAGAGCAATGGTTGGCTTTTCTCTTTTACAGAGCGTATGACCAAGGCAGGGTGGCTCAATCCTAGGATCAGGTCCTGAGCAGCGAATATGAGGAGGATGCAACAGGGAGATGACGATGATGCGGCGCCAAAATAGAAAATTTGCTTGGATCTCGCTCATCCTCTTTATCTTGATACCCGCATTGGAGATTTCTTCACGGGCACAGGATGCCCGTTTGGAGGGTATCGTGGTGACCAACACGAGAGATGACCTGCTCGTCTACTTCAACGTGAGAGATTGTTTCACACCCCAGATGATTAAGGCTATTCAGAATGGAATCCCCACTACCTTCAATTTTTTTGTCCAGCTTTTTGAAGAGAAGGACTATGCCCTGGACAAGAAAATTGCCGACTTGAGAGTCAGCCATACTATTCGATATGACAATCTCAAGAAGACATACGTGGTCACCCTCAATGAAAAAAAAGGGAAAGCAATATCAGTCAAAGACTTCGAAAAGGCCAAGGAATTGATGAGTGAAATTGTTGGTCTGGACGTCACAAAGCTTTCAAGACTTCAAAAGAAAAATCGATACAGGGTGCGGATGATGGCCCAGCTTGACAGAATAGAATTACCGTTTCACTTGCATTATGTCCTGTTTTTTCTCTCGTTGTGGAATTTTGAGACCGACTGGTACACGGTCGAATTCGGTTATTGATATTGACAGGAATATTCCTGCCCAAGAGCGCAAAAGTAAGTGATGAAGAATTACCAAGAAGCAGAGAAGCGGGATCAGGAGAGAAAACGCAGGGAAAGATATCTAATCGTTTTCCTTGCCGCGGTGGTTTCCCTGTTGACCTATGCGGGCACCCGGGTTTTCGACCTTGGGCTCGAACTCCCCCTTTCCAGCAATATCATGATCTTCGTTCTTATCAACATAAATGTTATTTTACTTTTGTTGCTCCTTTTTCTCTCTGTGAGAAACCTGGTAAAACTCTTTTTTGAGAGAAAAAAACAAATCATGGGTGCAAAGCTCAGGACGAAACTCGTCCTGGCCTTTATTACGCTGTCACTGCTTCCCACCATTATATTATTTTTCGTGTCTGTTCAATTCATATCTACATCCATCGAATACTGGTTCCATCTCCAGATCGAACAGTCACTGAAGAATTCTCTTGAAGTTGGGCGCGATTATTACAAGAGAATGACCGATGACATCTTCGCTTTAGGGAACAACGTAAGCCGGGTCATAACTTATGAAGGTTACATGCTGGTTTCAAAGCAAGGGGACCTGGAAAAATTTATCCACGAAAAGAGGAAGGAATATCACCTTGCTTCCTTGAAGGTTTTTTCCGGAAATCTCAAACTTCGTTGCGGTTCTGAAAACAGATCGGTCGATCTGAGCACGTTCAGGGGGGCTGGTGTGGACCTTCTCCGGAAGACAGTTGAGAAAGGGGATGAGACACCCTACATTGAATCCTCAACCCATGGAGACCTGGTTATCGGGATTATTCCCATATTTTCAAGAACAGAATCCAAGGCTGTTGTAGGACTTGTGTTCGCATCGAAGTTCGTTCCAGGTGCGTTTGTCAACCGCCTCAAGGCCATATCCAGGGGTCTCCAGGAATACCGGCAACTGAAGATGCTCAAACGTCCTATCAAAATCAGTCACATGATCACCCTTTCGATCGTTACGCTCCTGATTATCTTCTCATCAATATGGTTTGGATTTTACCTCTCTCAGGAGATAACCGTACCTATAAAAGAACTGGCTGAGGGGACGAACCGCATTGCTTCAGGAGATTATGACTTCTCCATTGACATCGTTTCCAGAGATGAAATGGGGCTCCTGGTCCAATCCTTTAATAAAATGACTCTGGATCTCAAGACCGGAAAGGAACGGTTGGAACGGGCACACCGGGAACTCGTGAGGAGCAACATTGAGCTGGAGCAGAGAAGGCTTTACATGGAAATTGTGCTCGCGAATATTGGGGCGGGCGTTGTCTCAGCGGATCCGGAGGGAAGGATTCTCACCATTAATAAATCTGCAGAACAAATGCTGAATATTCGAGCGCAGGATATTATCGGGAAACATTACCAGGAGGTGCTGTCAAGCGAGTATATTCGGATCACTGAACAATTTGTTACGGAAAAGAAACTTTTCAGGAAAGGATTTCTCAGGAAGGAAATCCGGTTGCGGGCAGGGGGGACAAGCTTGCCTCTTCTCGTCTCCCTGAATGTGTTGCGTGATGATCAGAGAAATTACCTGGGCCTGGTTGCTGTTTTTGAAGATTTAAGTGAAATCCAAAGGGCGCAGAGGATGGCGGCATGGCGAGAGGTGGCCAGGCGGATTGCCCACGAAGTCAAGAACCCCCTTACCCCCATCCAATTGTCGGCACAGCGTTTGAACAAAAGATATGGGGCCCGGCTGGAAAAAGAGGATGGCAAGATTTTCCGGGAATGCACGGAGATGATTATCAATCAGGTGGAAGAAATAAAGGCCCTTGTAAATGAGTTTTCCACCTTCGCGAGGATGCCCACTTCAAAGCTTTTGCCCGGAGATATTCGGGAGATTATTCGTGAGATCGTGCGCCTCTACAGCGAGGCACATAAGGGGATCCGTATTCAATTTCAGGACACAAATGGAATCCCGATGCTCCATTTGGACAGGGAACAGATGAAGCGTGTTTTGATTAATCTTTTGGACAATGCCATTGCTGCCGTTGAAAAAGCGGGGAAAATTGTAATCATGCTGTCGTATGAACAGGAACTCCAAATGGTGAAGATTGTGGTTGCCGATAACGGCAGGGGGATCCCGGCAGCAAACAAGCTCCGTCTTTTTGAACCGTACTTCTCAACGAAAAAACAGGGGACCGGGCTGGGCTTGGCCATCGTGAGCAGCATCATTTCCGAACATAATGGTTTTATTCGCGTGGAAGACAATATGCCGAAAGGGACAAAATTTATCATTGAACTCCCCGTGGGGGAAACAGCAGAAACCTGAGAGGAGGATGCGTGCGCCCGGAATGATTATCCTTTTGATTTTCTACCATATCGTCTTTTCGTGCATTGTCCTGGTGGCGATTCCTTTCTTCCCTTTCATGCGGGGCAAAAAGATCAGGGAAAAACTGGGCCTTGGCTTGAAGGGCATCGCTCCTTTTCACCAACCCATCTGGGTGCATGCATTGTCTGTTGGTGAAGTTATGTCGGCGATTCCGTTGATAGATGTTCTCAGGGAAAAATACCCCGAAAATGACATCGTATTTTCAGCAACGACCCGCCAGGGTATTGCCCTTGCCAGGGAAGAAATCGAGGCGAAGGTGAAGACATTGATCCCCATGCCGGTGGATTTCTGGTGGTCCGTTCGTCGAGCGCTGCTCTATATCCATCCCGCGGTTTTTGTCCTGATTGAGACAGATATCTGGCCGGGCCTTCTGTCCGCCGTGAGGAAAAAGAAGGTAAAGTGCCTCCTCGTAAACGGACGAATATCCCCGAAGACGTATGCATCTTATAAGAAATTCTCATTCCTGGCTCGGAAGATGTATGGGTTCTTTGACATCTGCCTGATGCAAACCGATCTGGATCGGGACCGTCTTATCGCCATTGGTATTGATAGAAAAAGGATACACACAGCCGGAAATATCAAGTTTGACCGACCTTGGGCCCCCATGGAGGATACAGAACGGGCGCGGTGGATGAAAGAATTGGGAATATCAAAAGGGAGCAGTGTCCTTGTGGCAGGGAGCACCCATCCGGGCGAAGAGGTAATCCTGCTCCGCGCATTTAAGAGGGTTCTTGAAAAATTTCCCGGTCTGCATCTGCTTCTTGCCCCTCGAAAGATCGAGCGTGCCGATGAGATTCTAAAACTTGCACGAGACAAAGGATTTGTTGCCACGCTCAAAACGAAGATCCCGAATCATCACGGGGAGTACGATGTGCTGATTGTGGACACCTTGGGGGAGTTGGGCAGTATATACGGGCTCGCTCGAATCAGCTTTGTAGGGGGGAGCCTGGTACCCTTTGGGGGCCACAACCTCCTTGAGCCGGCGAGTTTCGGGTGTCCTGTTCTCTTTGGGCCACATACGGAGAATTTTGTGCGCATGTCTGAGGGAATTATTCGCGCGCGAGGCGGGTGGAAAATTGAGGATGAGGAGAAATTGGAGAAGGCAATTTTGCGCCTTTTACAAGAACAAGACCTTTGCAAGGAGATGGGAGAACGTGCGCAAGAATTTGTTCTCGGAAACAGAGGGGCTCTGACACGCGTCGTGGCTGAAATTGGTCAATTCCTGACACAGGAGAGGGAGGGATCCCGTTGGGGGTGAAAGGATACGACTGGTCTGGGTTACACCGCGACAGCCGAAAAGACCCTTTCAGGATATTCATGACTGGTTTATCCCTGCTCTATGGTATGGGGGTAGGGATCCGGCTTCATGCCTATGGTTTGGGCATTTTCCGATCTCGTCGCCTTCCCGCGTTCGTCATCAGCATCGGGAACCTGACCGCAGGGGGAACAGGAAAGACCCCGGCTGTGGAAATGATCGCCAATTGGGCGTTGAAACAGGGATATCGGCCGGCAGTCCTTTCGCGGGGGTATGGAGGTCAATTCAAGGGAGAAGTCCTGGTGGTGTCTGATGGCAAGGAGGTTAAATCCGACCCCATTGCCAGCGGTGATGAACCGTATTTTCTGGCAAAGCGCCTTCCCCATATCCCGGTCATGGTTTCGAACAAGAGATATCGGGGAGGAATCCTCGCGTGTGAAGAGCTGGGATCAGATTTTCTTATTCTCGATGACGGGTTTCAACACATGGAGCTCCAAAGGGACCTGGATATTGTCCTGTTGGATGGCGCAAACCCTTTCGGGAACAACTATCTACTTCCAAGGGGTCCTTTACGGGAACCAGTTGGAAGCCTCAAAAGGGCGGACGCTTTGGTGTTTACCAGGTGCGGCGCGGGAGAGAAAGATGAGGGGACCCGAAGGCTTCTTTCAAGGGGATTTCCCTGGGCGCCCATGTTTCAGAGCAATCACGTTCCAACTCACGTAGTCTTTCCTGGGACGGGTGATGACACGATAGTACCGGTCAGTGATCTGAAGGGAAAACCTGTTATCGCTTTTGCGGGCATTGCACACCCGGAATACTTCCGTGCGACACTCGAAACACTCGGCGTGGAGATCCTGGCCTTTGAACCTTTCATGGATCATCATATCTACACTTCCCAGGAAATAGGCAACCTTGTGGCGAGAAAGGAACATTTCCGCGCGCACTATATTCTGATGACCGGAAAAGATTGGGTGAAGGTGGAGCGAGCAGGCAATATTTCCCAGGAAATGGGCTATGTGGACATCCAGTTTCAGCTGCTGGACGGGGAAGACACTTTTTTCCGGATGGTGCAGGATGCGTATGAAAAGAAGCAGAAAAGGTGAACCCGGCGATAGGGTAGCCAGAGAAAGGAAAGAAAATGGGCAGACCGGCTGTATTTATTGATCGGGATGGAACCATTAATGAGCAAATGGGCTATATCAACCATCCAAGCCGCTTTGTCCTGCTTCCCAGGGCGGCGGAAGCGATCAGGGCCCTCAACCGGAGCGGCTTCGCAACCATTGTTGTTTCCAACCAGTCCGGGGTGGCCCGGGGCTACTTTCCCATGGAACTGGTTCATGAAGTGCATGACCTCATGGAAAACCTTCTTTCGAAGGAAGGGGCCCGGCTTGACGGGATATTTTTTTGTCCCCACCATCTGCAGGGTGTCGTCCCTGAATACGCGATTTCCTGCGACTGCAGAAAACCCGGCACCGGGCTTATCAAGCAGGCAAGGGATGAACTTGACATAGATATGACCGGGTCATATGCGATCGGAGACCGCTGCCAGGACCTGGAAATGGCCCGGAGAGCGGGTCTTGAAGGTGTGCTGGTCCTCACGGGATATGGCAGGGGAGAAAGAGAGTACATCCTTCCCGGGGAGTCGGTCAGGCCCGCTTATGTTGCCGAGGATCTGCTGGAGGCTGTCCGCTGGATCATCGATTCCAGAAAACAGAAAAAGACATAATCTCACGCCCGTCGCAGCGAAGCGAAGATCCCGCTATCGGGGCTCACGTTGTTCGCTCGAGGCACAGAGATATTAGAGAAAAACAATTTTGGTTCTTGTTCTTAAAACTCTGTGATCTCTGCGAGCTCTGTGTGAGATATCGTATCAATTAGTTGCTTCATGTCTGGAATCTATCTCTAGGCGACTTCGTTAGAAGCTGTAACCGAACATATCGATGTCCCGCTTGAAATATTTCGCGATGAGTTCGGCAGTCTCTTCGGTGTAATATTTCTGGTACGTGGTACGATCTCTGGCTTGTCTCTTGTGCGGGAGCTTGGGCTCTCTTATGCCGATCCTGGAGCATGCCTCCTGGAAGTCCTCCTCGAGGTGTTCGTATTTCCCGATAAAATCCACTATAATGCTCCCGTTCAGGTCGATGAGGTAGTCTGATTGCAATTCGATTGAAGTGTCAATGATGTACTGGTACGGCCTGCGGGAAGGATCAAGCTTCCAGCGAAGAAAGTCCTCAAAATTGTCGATGCCTTTGAGGAGATGGGGTCGTTCCCGCTGAATGTGATGGTAGGAACTGACCTGCAGGTCCCAAGGGTTTCGGACAAATGCGAATTTGAAGAGTTCGTTGAAGAGTTCTCTCGGAAGCATTTCGTACGCCGCGATGGCCTTTGCATGACGGGGAAGCTTGCATGCAAGGCGATGGTTCGAAAGAGAACTGATGCGGCTGCACACGAACAGGGGAATACGGTAGGGGTCTTTCCACTTATACGAACGGAGAGCGGCACGAATGCTTGTGCCACCTGTCTTGGCAATATGAACAAAGAGAAATTTGTAACGGAGCGATAAAAGCATTGGTAGCTCTCAACAACCTTCCCCAAGCAACACCTTGAGATACTTTCTGCTGCTTTCCTCTACAGTATATGCCCGCACGGCGCTCTTTAAAAGAGATTTTTCAAGAGGTGCATCCAGAGTGGTCAGGATGGCATGAGCCATGGCATCAGGCTCGCCCATGGGAACGAGCGGGCCGAAACGGCCGTGATCCAGGATCTCTTTCGGGCCGCTTGGGCAATCCGTGGATACAACGGGGGTGCCGAGGGCGAGGGCCTCGGTCAGCACATTGGGGGAGCCTTCCCACCGTGAAGAAAGAACGAAGAGGGCGGCTTTGTTCATATAGGGGTAAGGGTTTTCCATGAATCCCGGCATGGCAACGTCATCCCGGATCCCCAGCCCCGCGGATATGGTTTTAAGAGCGGCCCGATTGCGTCCTTCTCCAAGAATCATGAGGTGGCAAGAGCGGTTTTTCCTGACCAGTGCGAAGGCCCGCAGGAGTGTGGGGAAATCCTTCTGTCGGGTCAACCTCCCGACTCCGAGGAGGACCGGCTCTGCCCCTTCCTTGAACCACGGATGATCCAGTGGTTCTTGAGCCTTTGAAATGAGTTCAGGTGTGATTACCGGATTTGGAATTACCCGCAAGAGAGAGGGGGACAGCCCGGCGTTTTTTTTCAAGTCCTGCGCGACCCCGTTTGAGACCGCAACCACCGCGTCTGCAGAGGGGTACAGCATTCTCATACGCAGGTACCAGATACGTTCCTTGAGGGGACGGCTTTCTGCCATAGCCGCGGACACTGTTGTGCCCATTCGCAAGACAAGACGGATAGGGACTCGGGCCAGGCGGCGGGCCAGGACAGCGGTGCTGTTTGCCCGATCCTTTGCCGCCAGGAGCGCATCGGGCTGCTCGGCCCTCAAATAGCGGACAAGGCCGGGAAGGCTGCTTAGGGTGTGGGATGACCCGAGATCAACCACGTTCACGCCAGGGGGAAGGGCACCAAGATGGATGCTTTTTTGCCTGACCGGGATCATATCAACCTTGGCTCCAAGGTTCACGAACCCTCTGGTGAGGTTCAGGATCATTCGCTCAACACCCCCCGTACCGGAGAAAGAGACAAAAACACCTATTCTGGGGCTTTCATGCACCATTGCGCGAGGAGTGTGTGTGTTCATCATCTGTCGTTGAAAGAAGGTAATCTGTCTTGGGAAAGCTGTTGAAGCCGGGGATGGGCTGTGTCCTTCGGGGAAACGAGAGGGTCTTGAACCGGCCACTGAATGCCGAGGTCAGGATCACACCAAAGAATGCCTCCTTCGGTCTCCGGAGAGTAATAGTTGCTGCATTTATAAAGGACGTATGCGGTTTCACTGAGCACGCAGAAACCATGAGCGAAGCCGCCCGGGACGAACAACTGCCGGTGGTTCTTTTCCGATAACAGCGAGGAACTCCATTGGCCATAGGTGGGAGAACCCCTCCTGATGTCCACCGCCACATCAAAGATCTCTCCGGTGATTGCCTGCACCAGTTTGTCCTGGGCTTGAGGGTGTTGATAATG
>CAZJRD010000084.1:0-14608 GCA_964548365.1 uncultured Desulfobacteraceae bacterium
CCCGCCTATAGATCTCTATAGGCGGGACGTGGATAAGTCACTGAAAATACCAGCCTGGGAGACTCGGAATCGAAGAAAAAGGAGCATAGCCTGTAACATCCAACATTTTCTCTTTCCCCAAAGTACCGTTCAGTCGGATGAACCACTTTTCTTTTGGTTTTTTGGTGAAAAGGTCATGGAACTTTTTGCGCTATGGATTCATCCGGAAAATAAGTCCAAGAATATGCATCAATCAAGATTTTAGCGCAACCCTATTCATGGTTCAATTCTTGTGCCGAGCACCTGAAGAAATTGCTTCATCCACTCCGGATGGGCAGGCCATGCAGGCGCTGACACAAGGTTGCCGTCAGTATGGGCATTAGAAAAAGTTTCGTTATTTGAAATCCAGGTGCCGCCTGCCAGCTCTACCTCGGTCTTGACCGCGGGGTACGAAGAACATTTCTTCCCCTGCAGCACTCTGGCCGCGGAAAGCAATTGCGGCCCGTGGCAAATGGCTGCAATCGGCTTGTCGTTTTCCGCAAAATGGCGGACAATTTCCAGGACGCGGTCTTCAAGGCGAAGATATTCCGGTGCCCTGCCGCCCGGGATAACCAGGGCGTCGTAGTCCGCGGGATCAACCTCATCAAAACTGGCATTCACCGGAAAATTATGCCCCCGTTTCTCGCTGTAGGTCTGATCACCTTCAAAATCGTGAATAGCGGTTTTTATGGTCTCGCCGGACTTCTTCCCCGGGCAGATCGCATGGACTTCATGGCCGACCATGCTCAGGATCTGAAACGGGACCATGGTTTCATAATCTTCCACAAAATCTCCAACAAGCATCAATATCTTTTTCTTTGCCATTATTCATCCTCCTTTCATGATTCCTGAATGTAAAGAATGTCCTGTAAATCCTTCCTTTCTCGTAAAATACCTCTCTTGGTGAGAAGAAGCAAGCTGGAATCCATTAGCTAGCCCGGGTTTCTCACCGATCTTCGTTACGAGACGGTGGAGAGTTCCGTGAATAGAAGGCGCGTGCAGAAAAATGGGCACAGGCGTACTTTCACAGTACGTCGAGATCATTTTTCAAGCGCAACGCAGGAGACATGGGGCTATCCGCCGCCACAGTAGATTGCCCGTGAGAAACCCGGTTTAAAGACACCATAGGCGAATCCCCTACGCTCGATTTGAATTAAATCAGCAATTGCGGCCTCTTGACCTCTTCAGCCTTCAGCCTGACTACGTGAGTAGTCACGTGTAATGAAGTATTATGCCATGGTCCGAAGGAAACCGGATTTTGGGATGGGGAATTGCCTATGCTAGGAAGGGATAAGGGGAGAACCCGGATCTTTACTTCCATCAAAACGAACTCCTCCCGGCTATGATTCAGGCGTTAACGGGCAACAGGTGAGGAGCGGGCACTCTTTCTCCAGTGCCTCCGCGTGGGTCTTGGTGTAGTTGGCGCTGATGGCGCTTTCCATGGTGGAATACAGATGATCCTCTCCGATTTTTTCAAGAAAACGGGTTCGCCGCAGAACCTTCATGACGGATTCGTTCATCCCGCTCAAGGAGATATCTATATCTGCGCTTCTTACCCGGTCTACCAGCAGGGAAAGGGCTTCCTCTCCCGAGGCATCCATATCATTAATTCCATTGGACACGATGATGATATGTTTCAGGTGCGTCTTTGTGCGTATAAGTTCGGTGATGCGGTCTTCCAGGTAGCTGGCGTTGGCAAAGAAGAGCGGGCCGTCAAACCGGACCAGGGCCATGTATTCGCATTCTTTGAGGCCGGATGCGCTGGCGTCACGCAATGCCGTATCTTCCCGCCTGGAAAGCGTCGCTACCTTTGGCCGCATGCTCTTGTACAGGAAAACAAGGAGCGAGAGGACCACACCTACTTCGATGCCCTTTTCCAGATGAGGGGCAAAGGCAAGGGTGAGAACAAATGAGATGACGGCGATGGCCCCGTCATACCACTGTGCCTTCCAGGCATGGATGAAACCGGAGACATTCACCAGTCCGATGACGGCCATCATGATGACCGCCGCCAGGACCGATTGGGGAAGGTGATAAAGCAAGGGCGTGAAAAACATGAGCACGATGACCACCATCAGGCTGGTAAAGACACTGGAAAGGCCGCTTAAGGCCCCGGCCTGGAGGTTCACCGCGGAACGGGAAAAGGAGCCGGAGACAGGATAGCTTTTCCCGAATGATCCAAGGATATTGGCCAGCCCCTGGCCGATGAGTTCCTGGTTTGGGTCAAGCCGCTGACCGGTCTTGGCCGCCATGGCCTTGGCGATGGAAATGGCCTCCATAAACCCGAGGAGTGAAATGATGGCGGCAAAAGGAAACAGGTGCAGCATGATGCCGAGATCTATATGCGGTAGTGTAAGAGAAGGAAGGCCTTTGGGAATATGTCCGACCACGGCACCGCCGCCGGTCATGAGAAGGGAATCCGTCTTGAGGGGGCTGTTGCCCACCCTGATCCGCCAGGTCCTCCCGTCATCTTTTGCGGCGGCGATCCTCTCTTTCGGGAGATAAAACCTGAGGGATCCATCCGCCTGCTCGACGCCCTTGAAGAGGAATGACCTGATCTCTTTTTTGAAAATATTGGTATCAAATTTGAGGTCCTCAATTTTCATGGTAACCATGTCCAGGTTGTGCTTAGCCTTGAGTATGAGCTCCTGATAGCCGGTTTTTTTTGCCTCTTCCAGCATCTTTCCGACCCTGGTGCGTTCTTCTGCGAGCAGGGGAAGGGCGGTGACGACCCTGTTGAAATTCATGACGGTCTCTCTGGCATTCGGGGATTGAATCGCAGAAAGATCCACGTGGGCATTGTGGTCAAATCCCATTGACCAGGAGAGAATGGTGGTGGCAGCGACCGCCACGAGGACATTGGGGATTTTGGGGGAGATGCGTTTAAGGCCGTACATGATGGCGAACGCAAGGGCCCCCATGAAGAGGGTGGGCCAGTGGGTGTAATGGAAAGCAGCCTGAATCACTTGCCAGATGGTCTCATAATGGTGGTGGGCATTATCCACATACACGCCGAACATTTTTGAAAGCTGAGAAGAGGCTATGATGAGAGCGGCGGCGTTGGTAAACCCGTTTACCACGGGGTGGGAAAGAAAGTTGACCACGAGACCCAGGCGCAGGACGCCGAGGCCGAACTGGAAAAGACCCACCATGAGGGCAAGCAGAATAGCGTATACAATATAGCCTTCGCTCCCCGCGGTGGCCAGGGGCTCGAGGGAAGCGGACGTCATGAGGGATACTACCGCCACGGGACCCGTGGCCAGTTGTCGGCTTGAACCGAAAAGGGATGCGATCATGGGCGGGAGAAAAGACGCATACAGGCCGTAATAGGCAGGGAGCCCAGCGAGTTGTGCATATGCCATGGATTGGGGAATAAGCACAAGTGCGACCGTGAGCCCGGAAACAGCGTCAATTCTGAGGGCACCCACAGAGTAATTCTTGAACCAACCGAGAAAAGGAAAAATCTTTGTCAACACCGAGAGCACCTGTCAGCAAATATGGTTTCCTATGAATTCCTCCACCGGAAGATGGTAATTATTTTGCCCTGCATGATCAGAGAGCAGATTGCCTTGTTTGATAGCTCGATGTCAAGAGGAAAGGAACCCAAAAAGAGGAGGCTTGACACAGCTCACTGTTGTCCATTACAAAGTACTAAATATACGTAACTACTCAGGTGGATAGACTAAAAGCAATTGTGTTCTTCTGACCCTTCAGCCTAAACAGCTTCAGCCTGACCACGTGAGAAGTCACAATTGTGTCTGTACTTGGCACTGAATAATGCATAGATTCCTTCGAAAAGAAAAAGGTCAAGGTCAGTCTCGTTTGAGGCAATGGATCCTGCGGTCCCCTGCCAGGTTTTCCATCCTTGCATTCGCGGTTTTGATTAGTGTGGGAACCGTGTTGCTTGCCCTCCCTGCCGCTTCCACGGGAAAGGCAATTGGCCTGATCAATGCCCTCTTTACCGCCACATCGGCGAGCTGCGTGACCGGTCTCGTGGTGCTGGACACGGGAAAAGACTTCACCGCGTTTGGGCAGGGCGTTATTCTCCTTCTCATCCAGGTGGGGGGGCTAGGCATTATGACCCTCTCTACCCTGTTTCTTCTCCTGGCTGGAAAAAGGACATCCTTCGTCGGGAGGCTTGTGATTAAGGACGCCCTGACCGACGGGAAGGAAAGGAGCCTGCCCTCTCTCCTGAAAGATGTGTTGCTTTTTACCGTGGTTATAGAAGGAATAGGGGCTTTCCTGCTCTTTTTTCGACTCCTTCCCGGGCGCAAGACTCTGGATGCCCTGTATCTGGGGATATTTCACTCCATAAGCGCATTTTGCAATGCCGGGTTTTCCATTTTTTCCGATAGTTTTATGCATTACCAAGGCGATTGGGTTCTAAACCTCACGGTGTGTTTCCTGATTGTCAGCGGAGGCCTCGGGTTCCTGGTGTTATCAGAGCTGAAACGCAAAAGACCGGTCAAGCCTCGTGCCTGGGCACGTTTGAGCCTCCACTCTAAAATTGTCCTGTTCACCACAGGGGTCCTCCTGCTCACGGGAACGTTACTCGTCCTTTCCATGGAATGGAATAATACGTTGCAGGAACTCTCCATGCCGGGGAGAATTCTGGCTTCATTTTTCCAGTCCGTTACCGCGAGAACCGCGGGCTTCAATACCCTCCCAATCGGAGCCATGGCAAACGAAACCCTGTTTCTCATGATTTTGCTCATGTTCATTGGTGCTTCTCCAGGGTCCTGCGGGGGAGGCATAAAAACCACGTCTTTTGCGGGCCTGATTGCCTTGGGTATTTCAAGGGTTCGAGGGAAAGAAAAGACGCACTGTTTCAGGCGTACCATCTCTGAAAGCAGTATCGGGAAGGCCATCAGCATCGCCATGATCGGCGGTGTCCTTATCGTCATCGCCACCATGGCTCTTCTCATAACCGAACTGGGGGAAATGCCACACATTGCGAGCAGGGGAAAATTTCTTGAATTGCTTTTTGAGGTGGTGAGCGCCTTCGGGACCGTGGGCCTTTCAACAGGAGTGACTCCCGGTTTGTCCCAGCTGGGGAAGATCATTATTACCCTGGTCATGTTTGTCGGAAGATTGGGCCCTCTGGTCATTGCCATGGCCGTGAGCCGCGAGTCTGCTCCCCGATACTATTATGCGGAAGAAAGCATTATGATCGGGTGAGTCAGGAGTCAGGGGTCGAGAGTACTGATGCAATCATAAGGGGGCTGATCGTAAGGTAAATTTTCAACTCCTCTTTTGTTGCAAGCTATGAGGTGAGAACAATGCAACAATTCGCGATTATAGGACTGGGAAACTTTGGCTATTATCTGGCGTCCTTTCTCTATAAAAAAGGGCACGAGGTGCTGGCCGTAGACAAGAATCATGAACTTGTGCAGGAGATCAAGGACCACGTGAGCCAGGCGGTGGTGGCGGACGCGACTGACCGGGCTACCTTGGAGGCTCTTGGGTTGAGCCACATGAATGCAGCGGTGGTTTGCATAGGCTCGGTCCTGAGCGATTCAATCCTGACAACACTTAATCTCAAGGATATGGGGGTCGAATTCGTCTATGCCAAGGCCGTGAGTGAGGCCCATGGCCGTATTCTCTATAAGGTGGGGGCCACCGAAGTCTTTTTTCCTGAAAAGGATCAGGCTATTTCTCTGGCTGAGCGGCTGCATAACCCAAATATGCTGGACTACTTGCCATTCCTGGAAGGATACAGCATTATCCAGGTTGCACCTCCGAGGGAGTTTATTGGAAAACAATTGAAAGATCTGGACCTGATCAACCGGTACGGCATTCAGGTGGTGGGTATCAAGGAGATCATTCCCGACCGGCTCAACCTCATTCCCACGGCTCATTTCTTGATCAAGGACAGTGACACTCTGATCCTGCTGGGTCCCAATGATGCCCTTGACAAATTAAGAGAAAAGGAAAAATAGTTACGGAAAGCTCACTTTTACTCATATGTAAGATCCCGAGGTCCCCGGTTTAGGGAAACCGAAGGGATTACGGAATAGATACGATATGGAAATAGACATCAAGAAAGCCGCGAAAATGATCGGGACCTCTGAGGCCACATTGCGCCGCTGGGCCCGCCAGGGAAAAATTCCGGCAAGGGAACGCTCCGGAGCCTACGTATTCGACAGAGGCGAACTGGCTAAATGGGCCCGCCGCCGCAATCTGACAGTCATGGATTTCCCATTTTCCGCGGATACCGTCCCCGCAATCAGGGAGGTCGGCCTGTACGAATCGATGAAACGGGGAGGTGTGTTTCTTTCCGTGCCGGGGAGTGATGTAGAAGAGGTCCTGGAGGCCGCAAGTAAGCTGACCCCTCTTCCCAATACGGTGGATTGGGAGACGCTGCTGGACCAATTGCTGGAAAGAGAGCAGCTCGCTTCCACCGGACTCGGCCACGGCGTCGCCATCCCCCATCCCCGATACCCCATGGAGGATATCCCGGCCGGGGGCATAATAACCACCTGCTTCTTGCAGCAGGAGGTGGATTTTAGTGCCGTTGACGGAAAGCCGGTATTCATTCTCTTCCTGATGTTGAGCAACGACACGAAAACCCATCTGAAACTCCTCTCGCATCTCAGTTTTTGTCTGAGGGACAGGGCATTTATCGATTTTCTCAGGGAATGCAGAACGACGGAGATGTTTTTGCCTAAAGTTAAGGAAATGCAAGACCGGATCAAGCCTGATGGAGAAAGAGGAGGATCCTGAAGCACCCATGAGCCTGCACATCTCATCTCTTCCAAGAAGGCTACTGTCAAAACTCGATGAGCGCCTGCAACTGATCATTGTTGCGGCCGTTGTTGGAGTAGCTGCGGGGTATGCCTCCGTGCTCATGAATCTCGGACTGGACCTCGCTGAACATGTTCTGGGGCCCTTGAGAACGTACTGGTACGCACCTTTCTTTCCAGCCTGCGGAGCGGCGCTTTCCATCTTTTTTATGCGAAACCTGATCAAGGATCTCGGAGGACACGGTGTCCCCGAGGTGATCTACAGCATCTCGAAGCGCGGAGGCCTGATCCGGCTACGTTCAAGCTTCTCCCACATCATAGGCTGCCTCCTTACCCTGGGCAGCGGGGGGTCTGCGGGGCCCGAGGCGCCGGTGGTCATCAGCGGCGGAAGCATCGGCTCCAACATGGCCAGCAAGCTTTATCTCAAGGAACGCCAGAGGGTTCAGATCGTGGGTTGCGGCGCAGCGGCCGCTATCGCGGCCATCTTCAACGCTCCGGTCACCGGAATCGCCTTCGCACTGGAAGCGGTACTCGGAGAATGGACCGTGATCAATGTCGTTCCCATCGCCATCGCCTCGATACTGGGGACCGAGGTCAGTCGGGCCCTGCAGGGGAACCAGATCCCCTTCCAGCACCGGGCTTTTCACGTGACCAATCTGGATCTGACGGCCTGTCTGGGACTTGCGTTCTTGACCGCGGTTTCCTCCGTCATTTTGTTGCGCCTGCTGAGCTATATCAACTCGAAATCTGCTGGGTGGGTGGCTCCCCGGTGGTTGAGGGCGGCCCTGGGAGGAGGATTGGTAGGGGGAATCGGCCTGCTCGTCCCCTATGTCCTGGGCGAGGGCTACCCATGTATCAGGTCCGTTATCAGCGCCCAATATCCGCCGGGTCTCATCCTGGCGGGCATGTCGGTTCTGGCAAAAATCCTGGCCACGGCTTTGACGCTTGGGAGCGGCGGTATCGGAGGCATCTTCGCGCCATGCCTGGTGATCGGAAGCCTGACAGGGCTCTTTTATCAGAGAGGACTGACGGTCCTGCTGCCGCAAATTCCCTGGGCCGGGGAGAGCTATTTCGGGCTCCTTGGCATGGCCGGCGTTACAAGCAGTGTCATACAGGCCCCCATGACGGGGATCTTCCTCATCATGGAAATAACCGGAGGCTATGATGTCCTGGTTTCGGTGGCCCTCGTGTCGGTCCTGTCCGCCACGCTCAGCCATTTTTTCGAACCCTTTTCCGTTTATCATGCAGAACTGATCGAGAGAGGGGATTTGCTTAGGCCCAGGACCGATGCCCGTGTCCTCTCGGAATTGAGTGTGATGGAGCTGCTGGAGCGGGATTGCCACGTGGTTCATCCTGATATGCGTCTCAGGGAATTTGCGCACATTGTTGAAACATCCCATCGGAAATATTTCCCGGTGGAGGACTCCCGGGACGGACGATTCCAGGGAATGATTCACCTGGATGATATCCGGCCCTATCTCTTTGATCAAGGCCTCTATGACAGCGTACTGGTGGAAGAGATTATGAACCGGCAAATGGTTTCGGTGAGCCCCGAGGATGAGTTGCCGGACATATTGCGCAAGTTTGATGAGACCCACTCGTGGAGTCTGCCGGTGGTACAAAATGGAAGATTCCTTGGACTTATCTCCAAGGCAACATTACTGGATCATTATCGCAAGGAATTAGTGGCCCAGGAGGCGGAATGAAAAGAGGAGGAAAAACAGAATGAAAAATCAATTGCTCCACATATTTCGCAATACCCCCTTCGGGAGGGAAATATTTTTGCAGACCATCTATTTTTGCAAGACGACAGGTCTCCATCTGAAGGTCTATGTCCCAACGCATCCACAGTTCTTAATGTATTTTGCCAACGAAGTGGTTACCGTCGATTTGGATAAGCCCTTTTTCAGATCTTCTGAAACGGCGCGAGAACATGCCAAGGAACTCATCCGTGCCGCAGGCGTTGATGCCAGTTTTCTTGAACCCAAGGGATTCTCCGCTTCCATACTGCCTGATATTCCTGTTGATTTTGGTGTGATGACCTGCCCCAGAGTTATCAGTGGCGTTTCCAGTAAGTTGCATCTGGGGCACATCGGTCCCAACGTCCGCACCATCATCAAAAATGCCGAGTTCCCGGTCCTTATACCAACCCCGATTTACAAAGAATGGAGACGGATCATTGTTTTCTTTGGTGGATCTGCGAACAAGATTAAGGCACTCCTGTATGGGATACACTTGCAGCTCCTGAGCGGGAACCCCATGATGTTATTTACCTATGCGGAAAACAAGCCCAAGGCTTATTATGAGCAAATACTGGAAGAACATAACGTTCTATCTGGCATTAAGTCCGGTGGAGTGGAGTGGCTTTTCGTAGAGAAAGGACATTTCAAGGAGGCACTCTATGATGTTCCGCCCGATGGATTGATGGTTGCAGGCGCTTACGGACACGGATTGATAAAGGAGGTCCTTTTCGGAGACCTGATGGAAGAAATGCATGCGATGCTTCCCAACAACGTGGTGATAGTCGGCCCACATTACAGAGAAGATTGATCGAGGGGTTGCTTTTCCGTGGAAAACCCTTCCTGCGGGTGAACCAGAGGAGTTGTGATGAAACCGGAAATCCCGAATATTTCTCCCAGCACCAAGGAATTGCTCCTTGGTTCTTCTTCCAAGAAAAAGCGGCTGAATCAGTGGCTGGCCACGGGCATTTGCGGGAACGATATCACCTCCTCCTGTCTGTACGTAGCAGCGATTGCGGCTGTCTACGCGGGTGTCTTGGCACCGATCGTGCTGCTCATTGTGGGAGGCGTTCTTTACCTTTATAAAAAAATCTATACGGAAGTGGTGGAGGCACTGCCCTTAAACGGCGGGGCATATAACTGCCTGCTTAACTGCACGTCAAAGCTCACGGCCTCGGTGGCTGCATGTATGACCATCCTTTCCTATATTGCAACCGCCGTTATCTCAGCGAAGACCGCGGTGGAATATCTCCACCACCTGGCCCCTTATTTCCCGGTCATCAAAACGACCATCGTGATCCTGGCCGTTTTCGCGATTCTCACCATTATCGGCATCACAGAGTCTGCGTTTGTGGCGCTGGGTATTTTTGTCTTTCATATTTTCACCCTGATTGTCTTTTGTGTAATAGGATTTGCGAATTTTCCGTCAGATTTTCATATCCTGCACGCGAATTTGCAGACACTCCCCAGCGGCAATGGTCTCATGATGGCCCTTTTCCTGGGGTTTTCTTCAGCGTTACTGGGAGTGAGTGGCTTTGAGAGCTCGGCAAATTTCGTGGAGGAGCAGGACCATGGCGTATTCCGGAAGACCCTTCGGAACATGCTCATTGCGGTTATCATCTTTAACCCGCTGACCTCCATCATTTCCCTGAATCTTCTCCCCCTGAATGAAATTATCGCAAACAAGGACCACCTCCTTTCTCATCTCGCCTTGGGGACAGGAGGCCCAGTCTTTAAGAGTATGGTTGTGGTTGATGCCGTCCTTGTCCTCTCCGGTGCCGTGCTCACCAGTTTTGTGGGGGTGACCGGTTTGGTGCACCGCATGTCTCTGGACCAGTGCTTCCCGAGGTTTCTCCTCAAAGTCAACCGCAGAGGAACCCGGCACCGCATTATCATTGCCTTTTTTCTCCTCTGTTCCTCTATCCTTATCTTCACCGGCGGCAACCTGCTTGCCCTGGCTGGCGTCTACACCATTTCTTTCCTCTGCGTCATGACGCTGTTCGGCCTGGGAAATATCCTTCTGAAGGTCAGGAGAAGAGAACTGAAGCGTACCTACCATGCCGGGTGGCTAACCGTCCTGGTGGCCATTTCCGCTACCAGTCTCGGAATCCTGGGGAATATTATCCTTGATTATCGCAATTTCATCTTTTTTCTTGATTACTTTATCCCGACGGTGCTCCTGGTTTTGTTGATGTACCTTCGTATTCCCCTTCTCAAGTCCATTCTCACGCTTGCCAACTATGTCATGACAAAGATCCTTGTCTGGCGGTCAGTGATCATCGACAATATCACGGCAATTACAGATCAGCGAGTCATGGTGTTTACGCGCGGCGGCCGCTTGCATAGGCTCCACGAGGCATTTGACTATATTATGAAGAATGAAAGCAGCCGTAGGGTGCTCTTGGTTCATTTGTACAATGCACCGGAGGAGAATGATTCGGAGATCATAGAAGAAGGCCTGAAGCCCTTGGGCGAAATTTTCCCGGCCCTGGGAATAGAATTTGTTGCAAGACAGGGAAAGTTCGGCCCGGAGATGATCGATTCCCTGTCCCGGGAATTCAACATCCCGAAAAACAATATTTTTATCGGCGCGCCGGAGCAGAAGCATGCCTTCTCGGTCGAGGACCTCGGCGGAGTCAGGATCATTTTTTGATGCACATGCTACCCGGATTCAAACATTTAGAGCTGGGAGATAAGGAGATGGTTACAGCATATCTCCAGGGAGACCGGCCGGTGACCTCCGAACTGACCTTCACTAATCTTTTTATCTGGCGGCACTGCTACCATCCGGCATGGATGGAACGGGAGAACTGCCTGCTCATAGTCATGCAAACGAAAGATGGCTCCTTGTTCGGTCTCCCTCCTCTCGGCCAGGGTGATAAAGTCAAGGCCCTCAGGTTTCTTGCAGATGAATTGTCCCGCGTTCACCCTGGAGCTGGTATCTGCCGAGTCCCTGAAGGTTTTGTAGAGCAGTTTGTTGATCGCTCGGAGTTTGAGGTGCTGCCGGACAGGGATAACAGTGACTACGTATACTTGGCTGATGATTTGATCAACTTGCGGGGGAAAAAGTACCACAAGAAAAAGAATCACCTGAACAAATTTCTGAAGACTTCTGCTTACGAATATCACGCTCTGGATCAGGAGTTAGTGAAGAGCTTTCTTGAGATGCAGGAGCAATGGTGTCAGATCAGGGATTGTGCGAAAGACCCTGATTTGTTGATGGAGGACTATGCGGTCTACCAGGCACTCACGCATTTCCTTGAGCTGGAGTACCAGGGCGGTGCCATTTTTGTTGACGGACGCATGGAGGCATTCGCGCTGGGCGAACTCTTGAACGAAAACACGGCTGTTATACATATCGAGAAGGCCAACCAGCAGATTCCCGGAATCTATGCAGCGATCAATCAGCTCTTCTGCCTTCACGCGTGGAACGATGTGGAATACGTCAACAGGGAGCAGGATCTGGGTATAGAAGGGCTGCGAAAGGCGAAGATGTCGTATCATCCCCATCACCTGGTCAATAAATACATCCTAGTGGCGAAATGGATCCGCTGATCGTACTTGACAGGATCACCACACGGGTCCGCGACCAGTTCATTCTGAAGGACACGTCGTGGGAAATCCGGGAAGGGGAGCACTGGGCGATAATCGGACCCAACGGTTCAGGGAAAACATCGCTTGCCAGGGTCATTTCCGGTGATCTGCCGGTTATTTTTGGGAAAAGAACATACAGGGAAGGTTTTAACGCCGGGAAAGACATCGGCGTTGTTTCGTTTGAAATCCAGCGGGGCCTCCTGGACAGGGAAGCAGTCCGGAACCAATTTCGCTCTTTCAGCGGAAATGTTGATGAGAAGACCACTCCTCGGCTGATGTTCCATGAGAACGACCTTCCCTCCAGGAACCTGCAACAGATAGACAGGGTTGCAAGGGTTATGGGAATTGCCGATCTCCTGGACCGGGATTTTGCCCGCCTTTCAACAGGGGAAATGCACAAAGTCCTCATAGCAAGAGCCCTTCTGCGTGAGCCGAAAATCCTGATCCTCGACGAACCATTCGAGGGTCTGGACACGAGGTCACGCCGCGAACTGGAAGGGATTATTAACCTGTTGATCAGAAAAGAGATTCAGGTCACCGTGGTGACTCACCGGCTTGACGCGATTCCTTCGGAAATAACGCACGTCCTCTGTCTGAAAGAAGCCAGGATTGTCGCGAAAGGAAAAAAGAAGCACACACTGGAGTCGGGAATACTCCGGGATCTCTTTGCGTCGAAAAGAGGAGACATTATCCCTTTTGAGCGAAGCAAGGGCCCGTCCTCCATGGGAAAGTTGGATTTGCCGGACGAACTGGTCAGGATGAAAGCAGTCAGCGTAACATACGCTGATCATAAGGTTTTCAAGGGATTGAACTGGACGGTCAGACGTGGGGAAAACTGGATGATTTCCGGCCCCAATGGTGCAGGAAAAACCACGCTCCTGCTCCTCCTGACGGGCGATAATCTCCAGGCGTATGCCAATGAGATTTATCTCTTCGGGAAGAGAAGAGGGACAGGGGAATCAATCTGGGACATAAAAGGGAACATAGGTATAGTATCATCTGAATTTCAACTCCGATACCGGCATGCCATATCAGTTGAAGAGGTGGTGCTCTCGGGGTTTTTCGATTCAGTGGGTCTCTACAGAGAAAGTGCTGCCTGGCAGAGGGACACCGCCCGGAAATGGATAGACTTCCTCGGCATCGAGCAATTAAGAGATAAGATATTTACCAGGCTTTCCTTCGGAGAGCAGAAGATGGTACTCATCGCCCGGGCCATGGTCAAGTCTCCGCTCATACTGGCTCTGGACGAACCCTGCCAGGGGCTGGATCCGGCCAACAGAAAGCTGGTGTTGAACGTTATCGACAGGATTGCGAGGGATCCAGGCACAACGGTTCTTTATGTGACCCATCACCCGGATGACAGGCCGGCCTCCATTACCAAGACTTTGGATCTCGAAGAATTCTCTTTGAAAGCGGTGTCTGCATGAATATTGTATTCCTTGCTATTGTCATGATCGCATTTGTCGCCGCGGGATGGCGGCAGCTCTTTTGGGCAGCCACCGCCGGCGCCCTCTCTCCAATGGGGGTTTTGAGCAAGTCCATGGTAACGGCCGCGGCAGACTCGGTGGAGCTGGCCCTGGGTCTTATCGGGGTGATGACCCTGTTCCTGGGCCTGATGAAGGTGGCCGAGGCAGGGGGCCTTCTCCGCATTCTCGCCCGCCTGATTCGGCCCCTGATGGTGCGCCTCTTTCCCGGCGTCCCGCCCGACCATCCTGCCATGGGAGCAATGATTCTGAACATGTCCGCCAACGCCATGGGACTGGGAAATGCTGCCACCCCGTTCGGGATCCGGGCCATGCAGGAACTGGATACGCTCAATACACGCCCGGGCACCGCCACCGATTCCATGGCCCTTTTCCTTGCCATCAATACCTCAAGTGTCACCCTCCTGCCCACCGGCGTGATCGCGCTCCGTGCCGCCGCCGGGTCCAGGGACCCTGCCGGGATCCTTTCAACCACCCTTTTCGCGACGGTCTGTTCCACCCTGGCCGCCATCTGCGCCGCCATTGTCTATAAACGCTTCTTCAGGAAGGATCGGCCCGAAGAGAAGCAGGGCGCGCACACGGGAGGTGGTTCGGGAACTGATGGTATGTCTCTGGATGACGCTGCGGGAGCGTATCCCGTATGGGTGAGCCTCCTGGCAATCGCATTGCTCTTCGCATGTATCCCCCTTGCCGTCCTGTGGGGCAGGGCTGTTGCTCCATGGGTTATTCCCGGCCTCATGGTGGGATTCCTGGTTTTCGGGTTCGCCAGGCGTGTCCATGTCTACGAGGTCTTCGTGGAAGGGGCAAAAGAAGGGTTCCAGGTGGCGGTCAAGATCATCCCGTACCTTGTCGCCATCCTGGTTGCGGTGGGCATGTTTCGAGCGAGCGGCGCCATGGAGGCAATGGTCCATGTCCTGGGCCCGTGGACGGCAAAAATCGGCCTGCCGCCCGAAGCCCTGCCCATGGCGCTGGTGCGGCCGCTTTCCGGGTCAGGGGCGTACGGGGTCCTGGCTTCGCTTATCAACGATCC
>CAZJRD010000085.1:0-14348 GCA_964548365.1 uncultured Desulfobacteraceae bacterium
GAAACTACAGGGGAGGAGTCCACCGGTTGGTGGAACCGTCATAGGACCAGGAATCCAGGAGGGCCTTTCTGCAGGTGTACTGAGGATTTTCAGCCCACATGAGCATCTGTTGATGGGCTTCATTCAACCGCTTGAAGGTCTCTTCATCACCTCCCTTGTCCGGATGGTGCCGCTTGGCAAGCCGCTTATAGGCACTTTTGATTGTCGACGTACAGCTCTTGGACGAAAGGACTTCGCGTTCGATTTTGAGGATCTTGAGACAATCATTTTCCAGTCTAGACAGGCGTGGACGACTTTTTCTTGCAGGCTTAATGCTTTTTGGATCAAGGTGCGGTTTATGGTTATCGTGAAGCAGGTGGAGGGATGCCACGCTCCTGGAATTTCTTCGATCCAGAAGCCCATACCATTCTTCCCCTGATTCCAGGATAAGGCTTTTCAGATCTACCGCCGGCTTCCGCCCCGGGGTACGTTGACCGATAAAACGGCTGATGCCGCTTGTCCAGGTGGGCAACACGTCGAGAACCACATAATCAGTCGTAAAGGAGAATGCGGCGTACCGGGCATTGAACGTCCGTAGCAGACCTTTAGATAATGAGAGTACCCACCTCATCTGCTCGCGGCATTCCGCGGAGCAGTAGCGTCTCCCCCGTTTCATGTCGGTGGTTCCGCAGGCAAGGCATCGACCTGTCCGCCGGGGCGGTGCATATCGAACCGGCTTCTTCTCTGCCACTTTTTCAAGCATCATGTCCACGATAGGTTTTTTCTTCCGGGAGCATTACCGATATGGTGTTCGTTCATATATTGTTTCGGTAAATAGCGCCGCATCCTTTGTAAGAGTGACCTCCTGGTCGCGAATGCACAGTCTGTTACACCACTTGATCTCAACCAGAAGGGCGCTCCTACGTCCACTGTTTACTACAGCTTGCTTGCAGCAAGAATTTTCCGTAATCATACCCTGATCAGGCAGCAAAATCAAGCAAAGGGTTGGCGCTATTGCCTGCTCGTAGCGCGTTGTCCGTCGTCGGTTGAAAAAGAGTGATAGAATGTGCCACTCCTCCTGCAAACAACGAGCAGCAAACGACATGTAAAGGTCTGCAAAGGATCGTTCTCATGCCGCCAGCATTTTTTTCAGAAACTGCCCCGTATAGGACCTCTCATTTTCTGCGATTTCCTCGGGGGTACCGGTACCGACCACGTATCCCCCTTTGTCTCCCCCTTCCGGGCCCAAGTCGATAATGTAATCCGCGGTCTTGATCACATCCAGGTTATGTTCAATGACAACAACCGTGTTCTTGCGAGCCACAAGGTAATTCAGGACCTCGAGGAGTTTCCTGATATCCGCGAAGTGTAAGCCGGTAGTGGGCTCATCAAGGAGATACAGGGTCCTGCCGGTATTTCTCTTGCTCAGTTCCCTGGAAAGCTTAATACGCTGGGCTTCCCCACCGGAAAGGGTCGTGGCCGGTTGTCCGAGTTTCACGTAGCCAAGACCGACGTCCACCAGCGTCTTTAGCTTCCCCCGGACATGAGGGATATTCTGAAAAAAAGACAAGGCCTGATTTACAGTCATCTCCAGGACTTCGGCGATGGTCTTTCCCCGGTAACGAATTTCCAGCGTGTCCCGGTTATACCGCAGTCCCTTACACGCTTCGCACTTCACGTAGACGTCAGGCAAGAAATGCATTTCTATCTTGATGATCCCATCCCCCCGGCACACTTCACACCGCCCGCCTTTGACATTGAAACTGAATCTCCCCGGTTTGTATCCCCTTGCCCTGGATTCAGGCAACCGGGAAAAAAGCTCACGAATCGGGGTGAAAACACCCGTATAGGTAGCGGGATTTGAGCGGGGGGTCCTGCCGATAGGGCTCTGGTCTATATTGATGACCTTGTCTATGTACTCGATCCCCTTGAGCCCCTTGACCTGTCCCACCCTGGCCTTGGAACGGTAGAGCTTGTTACTCAGGGCCGGATAGAGAATTCCGTTGATAAGGCTGCTCTTGCCGGATCCTGAAACACCGGTAATGCAGGTGAAGGTGCCTAAGGGGATCTCGGCCACAATATCTTTCAGGTTATGCTCCCCGGCACCTTCAATAACAAGGGACTGCCCATTTCCCTGTCTGCGCTCCCGGGGAACGGGAATCATCTTTTTTCCCGAGAGATATTGGCCGGTCAGGCTGTTCCCATCCGCCATGATCTTCTTCGGTGATCCCTGGGAAACCACCTCCCCTCCCAGTATGCCCGCTCCGGGTCCCAGGTCTATCACATGATCGGCACTCAAGATGGTCTCCGCATCATGCTCTACCACCAGCACCGTGTTTCCCAGTTCTTTCAAGCGATTCAGATTTCTGAGCAGCCGGAGGTTGTCCCGCTGATGCAGCCCTATACTCGGTTCATCCAGGACATAGAGGACCCCTGCCAGACCGGAGCTGATCTGGGTGGCCAGCCTTATCCGTTGTTCCTCCCCACCCGAGAGGGTTGCGGAACCGCGATCAAGGGTCAGGTAATTCAGACCCACACTCATGAGAAATTCAAGTCGTTCCCTGATCTCTTTCAGCACCCTCCGCGCAATGGCTTCTTCTTTCTCTGTCAACTGGAGATCATGAAAAAATTTCACCGCCTTTTCGATGGGAAGGGCCGTGACCTCGTGGATGCCTTTTCCTCCCACTGTGACGGCCAGGCTTACGGGTTTCAGGCGTGCACCCCCACATGCGGGACACGGTCGGATACTCATGTATTGCTCGATCTCCTCCCGAACCTGGTAGGAATCCGTCTCCAGGTAACGCCGCTCCATGTTGGGGATAATCCCTTCATAGGGTCTGCTGTGAAAATAGCGCCGATGCCCCCGTTCAAAATAAAACTTTACCTCCTCTTCCCCCGAACCGTAGAGCAATGCCTTTTGAACGTTTTCCGGAAGATCCTTGAAAGGGGAGTAAATGTCTATTTCATAGTGCTGGCAAAGGGAATCCAAGACCTGCTGAAAATGAACTGAATGGCGATTGGCCCAGGGGGCGATGGCACCCTGCCTGAGAGAGAGATCCGGATTCGGCACAATCAGGTCCGGATCAAGGTATTTCTTGGTCCCAAGTCCGCTGCACTCCTGGCATGCCCCCCGGGGATTATTGAAAGAGAACATCTGGGGAGTGAGTTCAGGGACGCTCATTCCGCAGGAGGGACAAGCCGCCTTCTGGCTGAAAAAGATCTCTTCTGCATCAATCACGTCGGCGACAGCCAGCCCATCGCTGAGAGATAGGGTCAATTCCATGGAATCAGTCAGACGTTTGGCAATCCCTTCTTTCACCACGAGACGGTCAACCACTACGAGGATATCGTGCTTCTTGTTCTTGTCCAGGACGATATCCTCTTCCAGGAGCCGGATCTCTCCATCTATCCTGACGCGGGTAAAGCCCTCTTTCCTCAGTTGGCCAAGGAGTTGGACATGAGTTCCTTTGCGACCGGTTACCAGTGGTGCCAGGACCTGGACCTTTGCGCCTTCGGGAAGAGCCAGGACCCGATCCACAATCTGCTGAACGGTCTGGGAATGGATCTCAATGTGGCATTTCGGGCAATGGGGCCTTCCCACCCTGGCAAAAAGGACCCGCATATAATCGTAAATCTCGGTAACGGTACCCACTGTAGAGCGCGGATTTCGGCTGGAGCTTCGCTGCTCAATGGAGATGGCCGGAGAAAGTCCTTCAATGGTATCCACATCGGGTTTGTCCATCTGTTCGAGGAACTGGCGGGCATACGCTGACAGGGATTCCACGTACCGGCGCTGGCCCTCGGCATAGATGGTGTCAAATGCGAGGGAAGACTTCCCCGAGCCGGAAAGTCCAGTAATGACCACAAACTGATTCCTGGGGATATCCAGGGAAATATTCTTCAGGTTGTGGACCCTGGCCCCTCGTATTTTTATGTGCTTCGTTCCCATTTATTTGCACCGAACTCGCTTAGAACCATTTATTCGCCTGTTGCTCGTTGTATGTTGATTCTTGCTTGTTGTGTGTTGTTTGTTGGGTGTTGTCCGCTGTTGGCTCATGAGGGCACTGCCGTGGTTCTCCGGCGGTTTTTCACCATGTCCACCGCCATCCTGACAGCCGCCTTCAAGCTGGACGGATCTGCCCTGCCGGTGCCCGCAATATCATAGGCGGTACCGTGGTCCACCGATGTTCGGACAATGGGAAGGCCGAGGGTTACGTTCACGGCATCCGCAAAATGGAGAAGCTTGAGCGGGATAAGCCCTTGGTCGTGGTACATGGCAACCACTGCCTCGTACCTGCCTCCCGCTGCCTTCCAGAAGAGCGTGTCAGCGGGGAGCGGACCATCGACGTCAATTCCCTCCCTTCGTGCCTTTTCAATGGCAGGCAGAATGATATCGTGCTCCTCAGAGCCGAAGATGCCTTCTTCTCCTGCGTGAGGATTCAGGGCTGCCACCCCGATCGCGGGCGACTTCTTCCCGAAATCCTGCGCGAGCGCCCGCGCCGTAATCCAGATGGTCCGGTACACCTTTTCAATATCCAGCAGTCCCGGCACTTCCTTCAATCCACAGTGAATGGTCACGAGTACAACGCGAAGCTGCTTTCCTGCGAGCATCATCACGTAGTCCTCAGCCCCGGTTTCCTCAGCGATAAGCTGGGTGTGCCCCTCATAGGCGTACCCCACCCGCTGCATCAATGCCTTGCTGATGGGGCAGGTTACCATTGCCTGGATTTCCCTGTTTCGCGCCATCTCCACCGCCTTGAGGATGGACTCCATCATGGCCTTGCCCCCCTCCGGGGTCGGAGACCCGGGGACTATGCTGCCTTTTCCCAGATGCGATACAGCAACCAGGTCTATCTCCTGGGGATCTTCGCCCGCATCGGCGACCCGCTCCACCACACGAACCCGCTGCTGAGAGACCGCTCGTTTAAGTGCCTCGGAGAGGACTGCGTGATCCCCCAGCACCACGGGCCGGGTGATATCATAAATTTTTCTATCAGCCAGCGCTTTGACAATTATTTCAGGGCCGATCCCTGCGGGATCCCCCATGGTGATACCGATGAGAGGCCGACTCTCTTCCTGCCCCGGCATAAGCAATTTACCTCGTAAAGTGAGCAACTTAGCTGTTTATCAGAACTTTTTATTATCGCTCTTTTGCTCCCCCGTGTCAACACTCTTCCGCCCCTTTGGAACAACGTGAAACCGAACTGAACAGGGGAGGACCAGGGGGCTTCCTTCCCCCTGTCCCTCCCCTGTGTGCTAAGACGAACCTTTCTTTTAACTTGATCGTGGTCCGAGGCAGAAAAGGGGCACGGGGATCTTTTTGCAGACACAAAACTTTTCTTTCCCGGGAAAACGCGTATCTCAGGGGCTTAGGCGTGCCGGCGGTATTGCAAGGCCTTTACCATACACACTGATGGGACGGGTGAACTGACAGTGCCCTCGGCCGCCTCGCTGAGCAACGGTTTTCGCCGCCAGCGTCATGCCCCCTCGTGTTCGCAAAAAGATTGCTGTGCCCCTTCACCACATCGCCTTAATGCACCATATTGCAATGAAAGGAGGAGAGGGAGGGACAGGGAGCTCCTCTTTGGCATCACATTTGCAGATGTTCATTGGGATGCGGAAGCAGGAATGCATGGGCAGCGATACCCAGTCCGCTGTTTTTGATAATCGCCGGGGAAAAGACATTGCAGGCAAAGGGATAACATGCGAATATCTTGCGTATATTTATCGTAATTCCCTTGACTTCAAACATTTTTTGTTTATACTGCCATCATGGCTGATCTGGAAAAATCCATAGGCGAAAAAGTTTCCACTCTCAGGAATCTCCCTACCCTTCCCCACATCCTGATCAAACTCATCAGGGCCTGCAATGACGACAATGCTTCTCTAGAGCGAATCTCTACCATTATTGAAAAAGACCCCTCTCTTAGCGGCAAGATCCTCCGGCTCGTCAATTCCGCGTACTATGCCCTGCCGAGAAAAATTGGGACCATCAAACAGGCCGTGGGGTATCTGGGAACGAATACGACAAAGAATACCGCCATCAGTGCCTCTATTCTCAGGGCCTTCGACCGCACTGCCGGAAATGCCACGATGAATCTGAAACTCTTTTGGTGGCACTCTCTCAGATGCGCGGTAACCGCAAGACTTCTGGCGCGGGAATTGAGATACCCGGGCCCCGAGGAGGCCTTTCTGGCAGGATTGCTCCACGACATCGGCCGGCTGGTCCTGTGGGTTAACTTCAAGGAGGAATACGGAGCGCTTCTTCGAGAGTACGTGGATCGCCCGGACCTCCTCCTGGCTGGTGAAATAAGGCGCGGGTTGAACCATTGCGAGGTGGGGGCGTGGCTTCTGCAGCGCTGGAATCTTCAGTCATTCGTCTCAGACGCCGTCCTGTACCATCATGAGCCCGTAGAAAGGATCGTGGGGGCGTTTTCCCTTGTTAAAATCATTTTCGCGGCCAACATGCTCTCCCAGGGCCCGGCAATCTCCCCTGACGGCGGGATTCAAACGGCCGAAAAAGTTCTGGGGTTGTCCCGCAATGTGCTTGAAGCCATTCAAAATCAGGCAGATGAAGAAGTGGTGGAAGTCGCCCAATCCCTTGACATCGAGATAGAACCACCGGAAGGAACCGAAACGGGCATCAGCGAGAAAGATCTCAAGATCGAGGGAGACCTCATCAGCGAAGTGCGAAATGTTTCACTCCTCCTCGGTACCCTCCAGGACCTGCTGGAAGCAAATAATGAAATGGAAATCCTGCGGGCTCTTGAGCACGGGTTCCGTGTCCTTTTCGACACGAGCAATGTCTTCTTTTTTCTCGTGGACCCGGACAAAAAAGGGTTGGTGGGAAAATCTATTGACGGTCAAGGAAAATCATCCCTCGTAGATGGTCTCCTCATCCCCATGGAAGCCCAGCAGAGTCTCTTTATCTCCTGCCTCCACCAGTGCGCCCCCTTGGACTCGATGAACGCCCCCCCTGATTCCCCCCTCGCACTCATTGATGAACAGATCATCCATTTCCTGGACAAGGAGGGAATCCTGTGCCTTCCTTTGCGGGCAAATGACGACTCCATCGGTGTTATTCTTCTGGGGGTTGACAGTGCTGAATTGGATGATTTCCATAGACATCGCAAACTCCTTGATCTTTTCATCAAGCAGGCTTCTGTCGCGCTCCATTCCAACCTGCTCCGGCGCCAGAACATGCAGAAAATCCAGTCGGAGGGCGCCATCGCTTCCTCTGACATGGCGCGCCGGGTGGCACACGAGGTAAACAATCCCCTCAGCATCATCAAGAACTACCTCAAGATCCTCAGCATGAAACTGGCGGCAGAAGACGTCGCCCAGGATGAAATCAGGATCATCAATGAAGAAATCGATCGCATTGCGCTGATACTCCGAACCCTTACCGCGTTTTCCAGGAGCAGAACTCCGAAATTGGAGAACGTGGATATTAACGCCCTGCTCACAGACCTGGTCAAGATAACAAAGGATTCCCTGGCTGAAAAAGCAGGAATAACCATTCACACCGATCTGGATTCCTCTATCCCGAATCCGGTGTCCGAAAAAGACGGCCTCAAGCAGGTATTCATCAACCTGATGAAAAACGCCGCCGAGGCCCTGCCAGCCGGCGGTAACATTTATCTCTCCACCCGCAGGATATCGATTGGTCTCGATGAGGGTGCCGCAGAAACGCGAAATGGCGTTCATTCCTATGTTGAAATAATTTTCCGGGACGACGGTCCTGGGATCGCTGATGAAATCAAAGAGCGGTTATTTGAGCCGTTTGTCACTTCCAAAAAGGAAGGGCATTCGGGCGTGGGCCTTTCCATCGCATTTCAGACAATCAAGGCGCTGGAAGGAACCCTGACCTGCGAAAGCGAAAAAGGAACAGGCACGACATTCAAAATCTCCTTGCCCGTCAATGAAGCCCGGTAGATGCCAGGCTCCAATGGCTGAAGGCAAGGAACCGTAACACTATCATCAAACAGTTATCCCTGAGAGAAGCCCATGTCTTTCCCCGCAAAAATATTGATCGTTGATGATGAGCCCCGTATTCGTGACAGCCTGAAGCTCCTGTTGGACGAGCAAGGGTACGACGTCTATACGGTCAGTTCCGGACAGGAAGCCAAAGATATCCTCTCGGTATATCAATTTGACCTTGCCCTTCTGGACATGGTTATCCCGGATATGAACGGCCACCAGCTCATGGAGCATATCTATGAGACAAGCCCGGATACCGTGGTCGTCATCATCACGGGGCACGCATCACTGGATTCTGCCATCGGGGCGTTGCGGAGAGGGGCTTATGACTACCTGAGGAAACCCTTCGAATTCGAAGAGCTCCTCAAGACCGTGCAAAACGCCCTTGATCAAAAAAAGCTCAAAAACGAGAAGGAAATCATCAACGGGAAGTTAACCCTTTCCGAAGAGAGATACCGGTACCTGGTCCAGAATTCTCCTGATATCATTTATACCCTGGATGAAAACGGCAATTTTACTTTTGCCAGCCAGGCGGTCAAACGCCTCCTGGGATACGACGCTGACCAACTCATCGGAAAGCACTACTCTGCCATTATTCATGATGAAGACCTGGAACGCGCCAAGTGGGTTTTCAACGAAAGAAGGACCGGGGATCGCGCTGCTACCGGTGTTCAGTTGCGCCTGAAGGCCGCAGAGGGCCATGAGGCCTTCCGCGCATGCGAGGTTCGCCACCTGACCATAGAGCTGAAGGCGACCGGGATGTATGACAAAGCCGTCCTGGAAGCGGGCAAAGTATACCTGGGCACGCACGGTGTGGTCAGGGATATCAGCCACCGTAAGCGTCTCGAGGTCCAGCTTCAGCAGGCCCAGAAGATGGAGGCAGTGGGTACCCTCGCCGGCGGTATAGCCCACGATTTCAACAATCTGCTCATGGGCATCCAGGGATACACCTCCCTCATGCTCCTCAAGATCGATTCCAAGCACCCTCACTACGAGAAATTAAAGAGTATTGAACAGTATATCGAAAGCGGGGCCGAACTTACAAAACAATTACTCGGTTTTGCCCGTGGGGGCAAGTACGATGTCAAGGCCGTTGATCTCAATGAACTGGTGCAAAAAACCGCAACCATGTTCGGAAGGACCAAGAAAGAGGTGGTTGTTTCCACTAAATTCGAAGAAGACCTGTGGTCGGTGGAGGTTGATCAGGGTCAGATCGAACAGGTCCTGCTCAATTTCTTCGTCAACGCCTGGCAGGCCATGCCCGGGGGCGGCGACCTCAAATTGGAGACAAAAAATGTGGTTCTGGATGTTTCAGCAGTAAGCCCATACGAACTTCCTCCCGGATCGTACGTAGAGGTACGCGTTAGTGACAGCGGTCTCGGCATGGACGAAAATACCCGCCGCAGGATTTTCGAACCATTTTTCACCACCAAGGAAATGGGCCGTGGAACGGGCCTGGGACTTGCGTCAGCTTACGGCATCATCAAAAATCACAACGGTATTATCGATGTGGAAAGCAAAGTGGGGGAAGGCACCACGTTCACCATTTATCTGCCCGCCAGCAAAAAGATGGTCCAGAAAGAAGCACGGCAGGAAGGGATCATTCTCCGGGGCCCGGAAACAGTGCTCTTGGTGGACGATGAAAACATGATCATCGAAGTGGGCGCTGAAATCCTGGAAGCGCTGGGTTACGAGGTCCTGACTGCCAGGAGCGGCCCGGAGGCCCTCGAGGTCTTCAAGACCAACAAGGGACAGGTAGATATCGTGGTCCTGGACATGATCATGCCCGGGATGGGGGGAGGCGATGCCTATGACCAGTTGCGGGAAATCGAGCCCAACGTGAAAGTACTCCTCTCCACCGGATACAGCCTCCGGGGCGAGGCTTCCGAAATATTGAAGCGAGGCTGCAACGGTTTCATTCAAAAACCCTTCAACATCAAGATGCTCTCCCAGAAGCTCAGGGAAATACTGGACACTCCTCCCCCATAACGAACGACACGTCCATTTCAATTTCCACAGGCAACAGTGCTCCATCACTTCAAGGGTATCCGTCACCACCCCCAATGCAGCCGGATATGCTCCCACTTGGAGGAGCTAAGAAGATTTACAGCAAGAACGTATCTTCTTCCTTCGAAAGAAAAAATGAAGAATCCAAACCAAAATTCCAGTTGCAACGATCAGGCCCATGATCCGAAGCTCATAGTGCCTCACTTTCCCGATGACAGACTCAAGCACGTGGCCAAAGAGATAGCCCCCTGATCCGATGACAACAGCCCATACCAGTGCACCGATACCATTTAAAATGACAAATTTTCTGGTTGACACAGCACTCATACCCATGGCAAAGGGTGTGACCGTTCGCATCCCATAAAAGAAACGAAACGCCAGAATCAGGGGGGTATTGAAACGATCCAGCAAGTTATGAACCTTCTCTGCTCGAAATTTCCAGGAAGGCCACCTGGCAAGCACCTTCTGGTTGTGCTTGCAGCCGAGATAAAAAAAGAGTTGATCCCCCATCAGGCTTCCGATAAAGGCTGCCGTAATCACCCATCCCAATGACAGATACCCCTGATAGGCGGCAAAGCCGCCGATCACCAGAATCGTTTCCCCCTCGAGGAATGTTCCCATGAGTATAGCCGGATAACCGTAGGTTACTATGATTAATTCAATATTCATGGCTATAGATTCAATGTCTTACGCTTACCTTTCCTGCTAACGACCTTTCTGCAAAAGCACCGTTTGGATAATAATGTCGAGGATCACCAAAATAAAAAGCAGAAGCTTTTCCGCTAGAGTGCTCCTCAGTTTTCAATGCAGAGGATGTTTTAATTCATCGGCCCTGCTTCCATGCACTTAGGTTAGGGCCTGCTGCAAAATAACTATTACATTTATGAGCCAGTTTCAGGTCATATTCGGCCGATTCCCTAACGAGACTTCCTGTTTTTCTAAAATTCGCCCTGCACTTTATGGAAGGTGTCTCGAAGCTCCTGGCAGCTGTTCAAAAAGCCCTTTTTGACATCTTCCCATGCATTGCTGGAGCTATGCTTCAAGCCGCCATACCACTCGGCGACCTCATTGCGCTGTTTTCTCAGCGCCTTCAAGCTAGCCCTTGCTTTCTTGCGAGCGGACTGATCCATCTGGCCCCATTTCTTATTGAGTTGGGATTCCAGGCTGTCGATGGGGCATCCAGGTCGTCCAGGACAGCCTTTCCCTTCTTAACGGCTTCATCCCGCTGATCGACGGAATACTTCTCGATTGCCTGAACAGCTTCCGTCACCTTCTCTTTGACATCTTTCGCCCCCGTCTCATTCGTCGACGTTTGTGCCGCGAAGGAAAGTGACCCCATCGCGAAAAAGACAGCCGTGATGAACACCAGAGAAGCCTTTCTTGATTCTTGAGTTTTCATTTTCCTTTTCCCCCTTATAGAATTTATGTCCCAGATGCTTCAGATAAATGCCCTTGTCGCCGGTCTGCGGCAACCGGTCGACGGCGTCCATCACGAGGTGGAAGCGGTCCAGATCGTTCAGCACCGTCATATCAAAGGGCGTGGTGATGGTTCCTTCTTCCTTGTAGCCGCGGACGTGGATGTTGTCGTGGTTGGTACGGCGGTAGGTCAGCCGATGAATCAAGCCACGGGTAGGCATGGTAGGCGAAGATGACCGGCTTGTCCCTGGTGAAAAACCCGTCGAAATCCATATCGCAAGCCGTGCGGGTGCTCGGTCTGCGGCTGCAGCTTCATGAGGTCGACGACGTTGACCACCCGGATTTTCAGGTCGGGCAGATGCCGGCGCATGAGGGAGACGGCGGCGAGCGTTTCCAGGGTGGGCACATCCCCACAGCAGGCCATGACCATGCCTGGCGCAACGCTTCGGTCGTTGCTGGCCCACCGACAGATAGTTTGCGGTGCGCCAGTAGGCGTCCATCCTGTGGAGCAGTTCCGGAGAAAGCGTTTTTGCCTTCATGGTTCAATTCTCCCTTTTTCAGCCAAGGCCGAGAACACGGTAGACCGTGGTCGCGGTCATCCATTCCTCGTCCGTATGAATGACACGGGCGGGGACCCGGCCGGTCTTCGAGAAAATCACGCTCGATGAGCCGCAGTTGATCGTCAGGATACGAGGATTAGCCGGTTTCATGGATGATTACTGCCTCATTCTGCAATCCGCTTCTCCTCCACCACTCTCTTAAAGTCGATATATCCGTGCTCCACATCCGTGCGGACCAGTTGCACGCGGAGCCTATGGCCGACATCCATGCCTTCAAACCCGATCTCCAGTCTTCCTTCAATGGGTGGATGCAGAAGACGGACCCACGTGCCTTTGTTCGATGCACCTGTGACGATGGCATCGAACTGCTCGCCGATCCTTGATTCCACGAGTATTGCTGCTGCGGATTTTGTGATTTGCCGTTCAACTTTTTTCGCTGCGTCTTCCGATTCAGTGCAGTGCTGTGCAAGCGCTTCCAATTCGTCGTTCTCGTAAGGCTGGGCATTTCCCGCCATTGCCGCTTTCAACAGTCGCTGTGTAATCAGATCGGGGTATCGGCGGTTCGGGGCAGTGGAGTGAACATAATCCTTGACCGCAAGACCGAAGTGCCAGGCGCCACTGGCTCCCGGAAGTTCGGCGACGTATTCGCCCGCACCCATGAGCTTGATGACACTGAGAGAGAGATCCGGAAAACGGAGAGGATCAGCAGCTTTCGCCGATACCAGAAATTGATCCAAGGCCTTTGAGTCGGGCTCCTTGGGCAACGTTGCGCCCCGCTCTGCGGCAAGCTCGATGATCCGGGCCCAGCGTTTGGGTGTGCGAACCACACGCCGCAGCGACGGAAACTTTTTGGACGCGAGGTATCGTGCGGTAACGCCGTTGGCAGCGATCATGAAGTCTTCAATAATGTCTTTGGCCCTGCTCCTTTCCTGGGCTTTCAAGTCCTTGAGGGCATCTCCGTCAAAGACCGGACGTGCTTGTATGGTATCAAGATCAAGCGCGCCGTGCAGGTGCCGAAGCGCTTTCAGTTTCTGGGCCACGCGGTCCTGGAGTCGAAGGTTCTCGTCGAGACCACTGACCGTGCCGATCTCTTGCGGCATCGGTCCGTCACCCTCCAGCCAGCCGGCAACGCTTTCGTAGGCAAGCTTTGCACGATTACGCACCACAGCTCCATAAAGGTCCGAACTCTGAAGCGATCCATCCCCGGCAAGAACCATCTCTACAACGATGGCAAGACGGTCTGATGCATAGTTGAGCGAGGTAAGATTCGTGGAGAGTTTCTCGGGCAGCATCGGAAACGTCTCGGCAACCGTGTAGACCGAGGTGGTGTTTTGCCGCGCATGATCGTCAAGGGCCGATCGCTTTTTGACGACAGCGTCAACGTCGGCAATGGCGACCAGGACCTTTACAGCCCCATCGGGCATGGCTTCGGCAACGGTAAGCTGGTCCAGATCACGCGAATCATCGTTATCGATGGAGCACCAGAGAAGGTTCCGGAGATCACGCGTCGATTCCTCAGCTCGCGTCGCCGGCCCGTGGATTCCGTCGAGTTCAGCGAGCGCCCGGACCGGAAAATCCGGAAAAAGTCCTCTTTCGAGCATGGCTCGATGGGCAATTCTTTGCAGGATCGAGCGGTGTTGTCTGTCGTCTGTATTCCTCATCACGTCACCTTCCTGGAATATTCTGTGTTGATTTTATGCTCAATGAGTGCATGCTCCTCGCCACCGCGATCATTCGCCAACCCTGCGAGTGGCCTCAAATCATCGCTGCCACAGGATTTGGGCGGCTTCCAGGGGAACCGAAACGCCATCATGCTGCGGAATGACTCGCGCCGTATAATCCGTCGCCGGGCGGGTCGCTGACACTTTCGCACCGTAAAGGTAGCCGCCTGCCGAGCCCGCCGGTTGGCGAACGCGCTTCATCTCCTGCCGCACCGGGTCGCCGCCCTTGACTCCGTGCCTTGCCGCTTGACTTCCACGAGGTCATCGACCTTTTTTCGGAAGCCGGGATCGGCTAAGACGCTCTCGATCTGGTCGTGCGAGACCGTCTGAAGAACGCCCCAGGGGTTATGAGTCAGATCCCAGAGCGCGGGATCAAGCTCCCGCCACACTTCGTCGGCGGCATGATTCCACGACCAGCGCATGTCCAGGGCCAACTCGGCCAATGAATCGTATCCCTCGACTTCCGTAGGCAGAAGACTGTATATGGGGTTAATGACACGTGTTGGCTTGCTCATGATTTCTCCCTATAGTGCATCGTCGGCTTTTGCGGCCCCAAGCAAGGCGGGCAAGTCATAATTGATCAGATCGCCGATGCGCTCAATCGCGAGATCCGGCGGCGGATAAGTGGCGATCGCTTGAGGATCGAGCGCATACTTTCCCTGGCGCGGCCATACGGTCGTCAGCC
>CAZJRD010000086.1:0-14066 GCA_964548365.1 uncultured Desulfobacteraceae bacterium
TTACATGCGGCTTCGTCCTCTCAAATTTCTTCTTCGACATCTCTAACCTCCTTGGCGGCTTGCAGTTCAGCCTCACCCCTTACTTCTCTTCTTGTTCTTATTCTTGCTCCCCCGGCAGTCTTACCAGCGATAATGGGCAAAGGCCTTATTCGCTTCGGCCATCCTGTGGGTATCTTCTCTCTTCTTAATGGCGGAACCCCTCTTGTTTGCAGCGTCCATGAATTCTCCCGCAAGCTTCGCTGCCATGGTTTTTTCACTTCTCGCCTTTGCAAACGAAATAATCCATCGAAAACTAAGGGCCTGGCTTCGGGATGGTCTCACCTCCGTCGGCACCTGGTACGTGGAACCGCCCACGCGCCTCGATTTCACCTCAACCCTTGGTTTTACATTCTCCACAGCCTTTTTGAAAACAGACAAAGGCTCTTCCTTGGCTCGCTCCTCGATGATGTTGAATGCCCCGTAGAGAATAGATTCAGCAACACTCTTCTTGCCTTTTTTCATGAGATTATTGACGAACTTGGCCACAAGAAGGCTGTTGAACTTCGAATCAGGCATCATGTCGCGTCTCGCGATAACTCTTTTTCTAGGCATTGAAATTCTCCAAACCACTAAATGAACACTTTTTCTCCATCATGCTCTCTTACAGACTCTTCGGGCGCTTTGCGCCGTACTTGGAACGTCCCCGTCTCCGGTCGTCCACTCCGGTGGTATCCATGGTCCCCCTGATGATATGGTACCTGACACCGGGAAGATCTTTCACTCGACCCCCTCGGATAAGCACCACAGAGTGTTCCTGGAGGTTATGGCCCATACCGGGGATATAGGACGTTACTTCAATTCCATTGGTCAACCGGACCCTCGCCACTTTCCGCAATGCTGAATTCGGTTTTTTCGGGGTTGAGGTATACACCCTGACACACACGCCCCTTTTTTGCGGAGCCCCCTGCAGTGCAGGGGTCTTCACTTTTTTCTTTGCCTTTAAGCGACCTTTCCTCACGAGCTGATTAATGGTCGGCATGCATTCTTCTCCTCATCTGTTACTTCTGAAACCCGGATTTTTTCGGCCTTGCTGCACGGAAATTCCGGAAACGCAAAAATTCTTTTTTTTATTTCCTTTTTAAGGTTTTGTCAAGCAATTTCCCACTTCAGCCAAAAAATATTATCTTTCTTAGCATCCTGATTTCTGAGTTACGACTGCTCAGGACTGAGAAGTCCTATTCGTTATTCCGCCACTCCAACGGCCAGGTCTCTGTATTCCTTAACACCCGTCCCGGCAGGTACCAGACGACCCATGATGACATTTTCCTTCAGGCCCCGGAGATGGTCTATTTTTCCGGCCACACTGGCGTCCGACAAAACCTTAGTTGTCTCCTGAAATGAAGCTGCAGAGATAAAGCTGTCCGTGCTCAGTGATGCCTTGGTAATTCCCAGTAATAAGGGTTCCGCCGTTGCCGGCATTCCCCCCTGTGCCGCGAGCTGCTGATTTTCTTCCTCAAAACGCCATTTCTCCACATGCTCTCCCAGCAGGAAAGGAGAATCACCAACCCCGGTAACCCGTACCTGCTGCAACATCTGCCGTACGATGACTTCGATATGTTTGTCGTTGATCCTGACGCCTTGCAACCGGTAGACTTCCTGGACCTCATCTACCAGGTATCTCGCAAGCTCTTTTACTCCCCGTATTCGCAAAATATCATGGGGGTTCACGGATCCATCCATCAGCGCCTCCCCTGCTCGCACGTAATCCCCTTCGAGCACACTGACGTGCTTGCCTTTACTGATGAAATAATCCACCGGATCACCCACATCGGGGGTAATGGTCATCTTTCTTTTGCCCTTTGTATATTTCCCGAAAGAGACAATCCCGTCAATTTCGCTGATCATTGCTGTCTCCTTTGGTTTTCTCACTTCAAACAGCTCTGCAACGCGGGGAAGACCTCCGGTAATGTCCTTGGTCTTGGTGGTTTCTCGAGGAATTTTTGCCAGGATGGTCCCCTGGCCCACTTCCTCAGCCTCGTTCACCATAATAATCGCCCCCACCGGAAGATGGTATCGTGCTTTCGCGCGGCTGCTTCCCGGAATGGGAGCTGTCTTTCCGTTCTCATCCTTTATGGAAACCCGTGGCCGGACATCCGCTTCACGGGATTCCACGATAACCCTGCTTATTTTCCCCGTGACCTTATCCCTCTTTTCCTGCATTGTCCGTTCTTCAACAATATCGCCGAATTTTACAACACCACCAACCTCCGTCAGGATTGGAATGGTGAAGGGGTCCCATTCGGCAAGGACCGCTTCTCTCTTGATTTTCTGCCCATTCTTCACCTTGAGGGTAGCACCGTAAATAATGGGATAGCGCTCAATCTCACGCCCTCCCTTGCCCAACACCGCCATCTCGCCATTGCGGTTCATGGCAATAGGGAAGCCCTCGGTATTCTGAACGGTCTTGAGGTTCATGAACTTGATCTTCCCATCATTCCTGGCTTGAATGGTTGTCTGTTCCACGCGCTTGCTGGCGGTCCCACCGATATGGAAGGTCCTCATCGTAAGCTGGGTTCCCGGCTCCCCAATGGATTGCGCGGCAATGATCCCAATGGCCTCACCGATATTGACTTCATGGCCGTGGGCCAGGTCACGACCATAGCACTTCTTACAGACGCCATGCCTGGCTTCGCAGGTGAGAGCAGAACGAATCTTGACCCGTTCCAGCCCGGCCTGTTCAATCTTTTCAACCTTTGTCTCGTCAATCTCTTCATTTGCCTTCACAAGTACGTCGCCGGTGATGGGATCATACACATCCTGCAGTGCAACACGTCCCAGGATCCTTTCCCCGACGTGCTGAATTATCTCCCCGCCTTCTGTAAGGGCATCCACCCAGATACCATCAATAGTACCGCAATCTTCTTCGGTAATGATGGCATCCTGCGAAACATCAACCAGCCTCCGGGTCAGATAACCCGAATTTGCGGTCTTCAGTGCCGTATCCGCCAGTCCCTTTCTGGCACCGTGGGTAGAAATAAAGTACTGGAGAACCGTTAACCCCTCTCTGAAATTGGAGGTGATCGGGGTCTCGATAATCTCGCCCGATGGCTTGGCCATCAATCCCCGCATTCCCGCCAGCTGTCTCATCTGGTCCTTGCTTCCCCTGGAGCCCGAATCCGACATCATATAGATAGGATTGAAACTGGGAACCTTTTTTTTCTTCTTTCCCGGCCCCTTGATCACTTCAACGGCCATTTCCTTCATCATCTCGCCGGCAACATCTTCGGTTGACTGGGCCCAGATGTCTACAACCTTGTTATACTTTTCCCCATCCGTAATGAGACCACTCTTATATTGGTCATCAATCTTCTTCACTTCCTTTTCAGCCCGTGTGAGAATATCCTGTTTCTTGGAAGGTACCACCATATCTTTCATGGAAATAGAGATACCGGAAAGAGTGGCATACTTATATCCCACATCCTTGAGACGGTCAGCGAGAATGACCGTCGATTTAATCCCCGCATGACGATATGATTCATTGATGAGGCCTCTCAGTTCCTTCTTGGTCATGGCCTTGTTGATTAGCGCGAAAGGAACCGTTTTGGGCAATGCCTCGTAGAGGAGGACTCTTCCCGTGGTCGTGTCCGCAATCGCTCCATCTATCCTGACCTTGATGGCCGCATGGAGGGCCAGTTCCTCGGCATCGTAGGCAATTCTCACCTCGTCAATGCCGGAAAAAAGCCTTCCCTCGCCCTTTGAAAATGGTCTTTCCCGGGTCATATAGTAAATACCCAGAACAATATCCTGGCTGGGGACAATGATAGGCTCCCCGTGTGCCGGCGAAAGGATATTGTTGGTTGACATCATCAAGACTCGGGCCTCGATCTGTGCCTCAATAGAGAGCGGCACGTGTACCGCCATCTGGTCACCGTCAAAGTCCGCATTAAACGCGGTACAAACCAGGGGGTGCAGCTGAATGGCTTTTCCCTCAATAAGGATAGGTTCAAAGGCCTGGATGCCCAGTCTGTGCAGTGTCGGCGCCCTGTTCAGCAGGATGCAGTACTCCTTGACCACTTCATCAAGAGCGTCCCAAACCTCAGCCGTTTCCCGCTCCACCATTTTTTTCGCGCTCTTTATCGTGGTAACCAGACCCTTCTCGTCCAGTTTGTTATAAACAAACGGCTTAAACAGCTCCAGGGCCATCTTCTTGGGAAGGCCACATTGGTGCAATCGAAGATCAGGGCCTACCGTTATGACCGACCGTCCGGAGTAATCCACCCGTTTTCCCAGAAGGTTCTGGCGAAATCGGCCCTGCTTTCCCTTCAACATGTCACTCAGAGACTTGAACGGCCGTTTGTTCGCGCCGGTCACCACTTTGCCCCGCCTGCCGTTATCGAACAGGACATCAACGGCCTCCTGGAGCATCCTCTTCTCGTTGCGCACGATGATATCAGGGGCATTCAGTTCCAGGAGTCGTTTGAGTCTGTTATTGCGATTTATCACCCTGCGGTAGAGATCATTCAGATCAGAGGTAGCAAAACGTCCGCCGTCCAGAGGAACAAGGGGCCGCAGTTCGGGAGGAAGCACGGGGATCACATCAAGGATGGTCCATTCCGGCTTGTTTTTGGATTCATTGAAGGCATCAATGACCTTGAGACGTTTTGTGAGTTTTTTCCGCTTTGCCTCTGACTTGGTATTGATCATTTCAGCCCTGAGGGTCGCTGACAATTCTTCCAGGTCTAGTTCGCCAAGCATCCGCTTGATCGCTTCCGCGCCGATTCCCGCCTCAAAACGGTCTCCGTATTCTTCCTTGGCCCGATACAGCTGTTCGTCAGTAAGGAGGTTGCCCTTGACCAAGGGCGTATCCTTGGGATCCATCACAATATAATTCTCAAAATAGAGGACACGTTCCAGATCCTTCAAAGTCAGGTCCAGGAGATTCCCCACTTTGGAAGGAAGGCACTTCAGGAACCAGATATGAGCAACCGGGGTAGCCAGCTCAATATGACCCATTCTTTCACGGCGAACCTTCGACTGAATCACTTCCACACCGCATTTTTCACAGACGATTCCGCGGTGTTTCATCCGTTTGTATTTACCACAATTGCATTCATAGTCCTTGATCGGCCCAAAGATCTTTGAACAGAAAAGGCCGTCTCTTTCCGGCTTGAATGTCCTGTAATTGATGGTCTCAGGTTTTTTTACTTCTCCATACGACCATTCCCTGATCTTTTCCGGCGAAGCCAGTGATATCCTGACCGCATTAAAGCTCGACGGGTCCTTCGGCTTGGTAAAGAAATTATATAATTCTTCCAATGCCTTTCTCCTTTATTTTCGCATAAACATTCACAGTTTTTTTATCTTCAGTGCCGACTGACGACTCTTGACTCACGACTCGTATCAGGCCTGAGTGTCTTCAAACAGTTCAATCTCAAGGCCAAGGCTCTGTAGTTCTTTCATGAGTACCTTGAAAGATTCCGGCAAACCGGCTTCCAGGATATTATTCCCTTTTACGATCCTCTCGTACATACGGGTCCTTCCCGCCACGTCATCTGATTTGACGGTGAGGAATTCCTGGAGGGCATATGCCGCGCCGTATGCCTCCATGGCCCAGACCTCCATCTCTCCCAACCGCTGGCCGCCAAATTGTGCCTTTCCGCCGAGCGGCTGCTGCGTAACCAGTGAATAGGGACCTATAGATCGCGCGTGCAGCTTGTCGTCAACCAGGTGATGGAGTTTCATCACATACATGATTCCTACGGTTACCTCCTGGTCGAATGGCTCACCCGATCGGCCGTCATACAGGGTGGCCTGTCCCGTGAGGGGCAGCCCGGCCTGCTGGAGTGATTCCTTGATTTCTTCTTCCTCGGCCCCGTCAAAAACCGGAGTCGCCATGGGGATGCCATCACGCAGGAGGTTAGCCTGTTCCACAAGCCCCTCTTCGGTGGCATCCTTCACAAAGAGGTTGTATTCCTCCTTCGGAAGGAATTCCTTGAATTTTTTCCTGAGTACTTTTGTGTCCCCGATCTTGTCCACCATTTCGCCAATCTGACAGCCCAATTCTTTGGCAGCCCAACCGAGATGTGTTTCGAGGACCTGTCCCACATTCATCCTCGATGGCACGCCAAGCGGGTTCAGAACAATATCCACCGGGGTGCCGTCCTTGAAATAAGGCATGTCTTCGACGGGCAAGATCCTCGACAGAACACCCTTGTTTCCATGGCGTCCCGCCATCTTATCCCCCACAGACAGCTTCCGTTTTACCGCCACATAAACCTTGACCATCTTGATGACACCCGGAGCCAGTTCATCCCCCAGGCTCAACCGTTCGATTTTCTCCTCAAAGAGCTCCTGGATCCGTTCAACCTTGTCGTTGTACTTCTCCACTATGGCCTCCACCTCTTCAATGATATCCATAGAGGCCTTTAAATCCGCATTACTCCACGCGGCTAAGGGTATCTTATCCACAGCACTATCCGTGAGGACCTTGTTCGGGTGGTGAAGAGATTTTCCTGTTGACGTATCACGCAGCTCCGTCTTCAACTTGAGACCCACCAGAAGGCTTTTCAGTTTCTCCCGGGCAGTCCTCCCGACCACCTCGATTTCATCCGATTTGTCCTTCTCAAGTCTGGCGAGTTCCGCCGTTTCAATAGCGAGACTCCTGGAGTCCTTTTCGACCCCTTTTCTCGCGAAGACCTTTGCGTCTATGACGATTCCTTCAACACCGGGAGGGACCCGCAAAGAAGTATCTTTGACGTCTCCCGCCTTATCCCCGAAAATAGCCCTCAGGAGTTTCTCTTCAGGGGACAGCTGTGTCTCACCCTTTGGGGTAATCTTCCCCACAAGGATGTCACCCGGTTCCACCTCGGCGCCGATATTGATAATCCCGGCGTCATCCAGGTTTTGCAAGGCATCTTCCCCCACATTCGGAATATCCCTGGTGATCTCTTCTTTCCCCAGTTTTGTGTCCCTGGACACCACCTCAAATTCTTCTATGTGTATGGAGGTATAAATATCCTCTTTCACCACCCGTTCACTGATAAGGATTGAATCTTCAAAGTTATATCCACCCCAGGACATGAAGGCCACCATCACATTCTGACCGAGCGCAAGTTCACCAAGCTCTGTGGCAGGACCGTCGGCGATGATCTGCCCCTTGCGTACGCTTTCCCCGACTTTTACGATGGGTTTCTGGTTGTAACAGGTGTTTTGATTTGACCTCTTGTATTTGACCAGCTTGTAAATCTCTACTTCAGGCTCGTCTTTTCCTTCGCCTGTTGAACTGATGACGATGCGGGAGGCATCCACATCTTCGACGATTCCATCCCTCCGTGCAACGACCGAAACACCCGAATCCCTGGCCACTACCTGCTCGATCCCCGTGCCGACGAGGGGAGCTTTCGCTCGCAACAGAGGGACGGCCTGCCGCTGCATATTCGACCCCATCAACGCCCGGTTCGCGTCATCATGCTCCAGAAACGGGACGAGTGATGACGATACGCTGACCAGCTGATCCGGCGACACATCCATATACTTCACTTCCGCCACCGGGATCTTTGCCGCCTCACCCATGATCCTGACCGCAGCTTCCTCATTCAGGAACTGCCCTTTTTCGTCCAGAGGGGCATTGGCCTGGGCAATAGGATCGTCTTTTTCATCAAGCGCCGACAAATACTCAATTTCTCTTGTTGCCCGGGCATCTTCAACATGCCGGTACGGCGTTTCTATGAAACCAAACTCATTGACCCTGGCATAGGTGCTCAGGGAAACAATAAGACCGATATTGGGTCCCTCCGGAGTCTCAATGGGACAAATCCTGCCATAATGGGTGGGGTGGACATCCCGGACCTCAAAACCTGCCCGTTCCCGTGTCAGTCCTCCGGGGCCCAGTGCGCTCAAACGTCTTTTGTGGGTCACTTCGGAAAGGGGATTTGTCTGATCCATGAACTGGGACAACTGGCTTGTCCCGAAAAACTCCTTCACAACCGCAGAAACCGGTTTGGAATTAATGAGATCGTGCGGCATCAACGTTTCAACTTCCTGGAGGCTCATGCGTTCCTTTATGGCACGCTCCATCCTCACCAGGCCGATTCTGTATTGATTTTCGAGAAGCTCTCCAACCCCCCGAACACGGCGGTTGCCCAGGTTATCGATATCGTCAACCACGGCTTCCGTATTCTTGAGCCGAATCAGTTCCTTCACGGTCTCAAGGATATCCTCTTTCCGCAAGGTCCTCTGCTCAAGGGAGACATCCTGGCCGAGACGATAGTTCACCTTCAGTCTCCCCACCTTTGAGAGGTCATAGGTATTCATGTTAAAAAAGAGGTTGTTGAAAAATTTATTGGCCACTTCCTGGGTCGGAGGGCTGCTCGGCCGCATTTTTCTGTAGATATCCAGGACCGCCTCATCCGGTTTGTCTATCTTGTCCAGAAGCATCGTATCCCGGATAGTGGTACTCACCCCTGGTGCATCCAGGACAAGACATTCTATCTCGGAAATATTTGTCTCCCCTATTTTTTCAAGCACTTCTCCGGTGAGGACATGATTCCCTTCCAGCAGGACTTCTCCTGTATCCGGGTCCACAAGATCATCTGCGATGATCCTGCCCTCGATGTCTTCCAGATCAACCGGAATCCTGGTAATCCCTGCCGACGTCACCATTTTATGCAATCGTTTCGTGTATTTATCACCTTTTTTTGCGAGAACATCTTTGGTTTCAGGATCTATGACATCCTTGGTGATCCTCTTCTGGTAGAGATTCTCTATCTTGGCCTCTCTCCAGCATCCCTTTTTTCCAATACCAATGATTTCGGTGCTATAAAACTGACCCAATACCTCCCTCGTGGTGTAGCCGATAGCTTTGAGAAGGATCGTCACCGGGAACTTTCTTCTCCGGTCGATGCGGACGTAGAGGATATCCTTGGGATCAAATTCGAAATCGAGCCAGGAGCCCCTGAGGGGAATGATCCTCGCAGAATAGAGCAGTTTTCCGCTGGAATGGGTCTTCCCTTTATCATGGTCGAAAAAAACCCCGGGTGATCGATGCAACTGGCTTACCACCACCCTTTCGGTCCCGTTGACAATAAAAGTCCCGCGGTCGGTCATCATGGGGAGCGTTCCGAAGTAGATCTCCTGCTCCTTAATGTCCCTGATACTCTTTACCTCAGTGTCAACATCGGTGTCGAATACCACGAGCCGAACGGTCAGTCGCAGGGGGGCTTCAAATATCATTCCCTTATTCATGCAATCATCTTCATCGTACTTCGCTTTATCAAAGGTATACTTGACAAATTCGAGAGAAGAGGTACCGCTGAAATCATGTATAGGGAAAACGCTTCGAAAAGCCCCCTGCAATCCTATATCAAGCCGCTCTTCCGCTGGAATATCCTTCTGCAAAAAATCAGCGTAAGAGCGTTTCTGCATCTCTATAAGGTTTGGAATACCGATGACCTTACGGATCTTGCCGAAGCTTCTCCTGAGACGTTTGCTTCTTCCGTCCATTTCTGACATATAACCCACTCCTCATGTGTTCCTCAGTGTCCATGCAGAACTCATTTCTTCATGGACACCCTTTATAATTCAGGCACAACAGGCCCTACATGGAGCCTTTGTCGAACCCGAGATAATGGGCGCGATAGGCACACTGGATTTTCCGGGTGCCACCCGCCTGTAAGGTCCATCCACGTGTCCAGGATGGAGCTGCCTTCACTTTTTTCCACTAATGAAATAGTGAGGACGCTACTTAATTTCTGCCGTCGCCCCTACTTCTTCCAGCTGGGTCTTTATCCCTTCTGCTTCATCTTTCGGAACACCCTCTTTTACTGGCCCCGGTGCGCCATCAACCACGGCTTTCGCTTCCTTCAATCCCAGCCCCGTAATGGAACGAACGACCTTGATAACCTGGATCTTCTTGTCGCCGACCCCAGTCAACACAACGTCGAACTCCGTTTTTTCGGCCTCCGCTTCCTGTGCCTGAGCAGCCGGAGCCGCAGCAACCGCCACCGGCACAGCCGCGCTTACGCCGAACTTCTCTTCTAGTTCCTTCACGAGTTCCGAGAGCTCGAGTACCGTCATATTGGAAATATATTCAATGACATCTTCTTTACTGATATTTGCTGCCATGCTTTTCTAGACCTCCATTCATATCTTCTTGTTTTTGTCTGTTTAGTTTTGTTCTGTTTTTTGTTGTTTAACGGCCTGCAGGACGTTCAAAAGCTGGGAAACGGTCCCGCTCAATATCCGCACAAAACCAGCGGGAACCGCCTGCATCGCGGACAGAACCTGCGCCAGCAGGACCTCCCTGCTCGGTAGAGCAGCCAGAAGCTTGATCCCGCTCTCATCAATGAACTTCCCTGAAATCTGGCCGCATTTGATTTTCAGTTGTTTGAAATCCTTCCCAAATTCTACAAATGTTTTCGCGGGGGCAACCACATCATCGTAACTGATCGCCAGCGCGGAAGGACCGATCATCTCATCTTTCAATACCTCGGTCTCAGTGTCCCGACTAGCAATCCTCATGAGCCGATTCTTTACCACCCGCAGTTCGATCTCGGCCTTTCTAAGTTCACCTCTCAAGCGATTCATATTTTCCACGTTGAGGCCCTGGTAATCCACCAGAAAGCTCCCCTTGGCCTCCTTCAACCGCTCATTCAGATCAGCCACAAATTGTTCTTTTTCGCTTTTTTTCAAAGATTCACCTCCTCTCCATATGACTTTAATGATGTCAAAGGCAGAGGCGATAGAGCTCGACTGAGAGATGGAAATACCTGACCGCTGACTAAGAAACCTTTGAATGGTAATAATTTCAAAATGTCTTCTTCAGTCTCGGTAGGCAATTTCATCTTTAAGCCCGTCTCCCGCGGGTCACACCCAAAGGCAACGTGGCACCTACTGTCTTTGACTAAAATCCGAGCCCGATATGACGTCAGGCGCAGATTACCCTCTATTTCATACATAAAGCGTCTAGCCCGCATTTCTCACGGGCAACCTACTGTGGCGGCGGATAGCCCCATCGCTCTATTCAAGTATTTGAATTGGCGGTAAATGTATGTTCCTAAAGGCTGGCTACAGTCTTTTCCTTCTTATCAGACACCAGAGGAATGTCAGCTCAATAGATCTTTTACGTATACCGGATCAACCTTGATTCCCGGGCCCATGGTACCTGAAATGGCTATTCCTTTAAGATATGTCCCCTTGCTTGCGGGGGGTTTCAATTTCTGGATCGTTTCCATGAAAGCAGCAATATTCTGCAGAAGCTTTTCGAACCCGAAAGAGACCTTCCCAACAGGCACGTGGACGATACCCGCCTTTTCCACCTTGAAATCAATCTTTCCAGCCTTGATTTCCTTGACGGCCCTGGCGATATCAAAGGTCACCGTCCCCAGTTTGGCGTTCGGCATCATTCCCCGGGGCCCAAGAACTCGCCCCAGCTTTCCTACAGATCCCATCATATCAGGGGTAGCGATAGCTTTGTCAAATTCAAGCCATCCCTTCTGGATCTTCTCCACCAGGTCATCTGATCCAACGACATCTGCTCCTGCTTCAAGGGCCTCTTTTTCTTTCTCACCCTTGGCAAAAACGGCCACACGGACGTCCTTGCCGACCCCGTTCGGTAACACCACTGTTCCCCGAACCATCTGATCGGCGTGGCGCGGATCCACGCCCAGACGGACCGCCATATCCACCGTTTCATCGAACTTGACGTATTTGGAATCAATGGCCAACTGCACTGCTTCTTCGAAACTATACTTTTTCAGCCGGTCGATTTTTTCAGCGACATTTCTGTAATTCTTGCCTTTTTTGCCCATCGTCGAGTGTCCTTCCTATTTAGTGTCTATCCATAAATGAGATAGTTTGTTCGAGATCAAGGCCTGTGAAAATTTTAACCACAGGAATACAGTTAGGGTATTTCAAGGATTAAAACTTAAGCATAACGACGATATCGGGCAAACTGGCCATTTATGGATGGGCACCGTTTATGATTCTGCCACCGTAATGCCCATGCTTCTTGCCGTACCCTCTATGATTTTCAGGGCGCCTTTCATATCATGGGCATTGAGGTCTTCAAACTTGATCTTCGCTATTTCCTCTATCTGACTTTTGCTCACCTCTCCCACTTTTTCCCGATTCGGCTCGCTCGAGCCCTTGGCAACCTTTGCCGCCTGTTTTAACAAAACAGAAGCAGGAGGAGTCTTCGTTATAAACGAAAAAGACCTGTCAGCATAAATGGTGATGACAACGGGTATAATCGTCCCCTGCTGATCCTGGGTTCTGGCGTTAAATGCCTTGCAGAATTCAGCTATATTCACTCCGTGCTGCCCCAACGCCGGACCAATAGGAGGGGAAGGGTTTGCCTGCCCACCCTTTACCTGTAGCTTTACAGATCCAATTATTTTCTTCGCCATTTCAGTCCTCTTCTCTTTATGTAAATATTGTGGTTGTCAGGTTCACGGTTCAAAGTTCACGATTAGCCTTTTCCGCTGCTTTGCCATCTAACCGTGACCGTGAACCCCGGAACCCTAAACCTGAGTAGTCACGCTAAACCTTGTTTACTTGAATGAATTCCAATTCCACAGGGGTGGGCCTCCCGAATATTGTAATCAGCACCCGCAGTTTTTCCTTATCGGGTTTCACTTCCTCTACTATACCCTGGAAATTACTGAACGGTCCATCAACGACCCTCACCTCATCACCTTCTTCAAATTGATATCTCGGTTTCGGTTTGCTGACGCCTTCCTGCATCTGCTGTATAATTCGCTCTGCTTCCTCATCAGGAATGGGTGTAGGCTTTACCTCCCCCCCCACAAAACCGGTTACTTTAGCAGTATTGCGCACCGTGTGCCACGTGTCATCATTCAGATGCATCTGGACGAGGATATATCCCGGGTAAAATTTCCTGGAAGAAGTTCTCTTGTGACCCTGCCGCAGTTCAATTACCTGCTCGGTGGGGACAAGGGTTTCTCCGAAAAACTCCTCCTGGCCGAGATTCTTAATCCGCTCTTCGAGTGTTTTCTTTACCTTGTTCTCAAATCCGGAATACGTATGAACGATGTACCACTTCAAATCCACGCTTGCACCTTTATCCTACAATATTCTTTATAAGCTTGATCAACCCGAAGTCCACGAGGCCGAGATACAACGCACAAAAAAGGGTCAACACGATAACCACCGCCGTCATTGCCAACAGTTCCTTCCGCGACGGCCATTTCACCTTTTTCAGTTCCATCTTGGACTCGCGCAGAAACTGTCCAGCCTTCTGAATGTATTGCCTCACGGAACGTCCGCTATCTCTCTTCTTTTCTGTGACCTTCTTCGGGAGACTCCTCGCCGTTGTCGGCTTGGCAATACCCTTCGCGTCAGGATTCCTTTTGGTCCCTGTCTTTTGCTTTTCCCTGGTGTTTCCGGCCGAAGACCGGTTCTCTTTTCTCTTCGCGGAATTTTTCGTCTTTTTCTTCATCTCACTCCGGGGTACTAGTCTCGCAATACTCTCAAATCAACGAACGGTGGTCGCTTTTCCACACAAAATGGCAGGCCAGGAGGGATTCGAACCCCCAACACCCGGATTTGGAGTCCGGTGCTCTAGCCGTTAGAGCTACTGGCCTGCATTCCTCGCATCCATTTCCTGTCACGTTCATCCGCCGTGCTGACGCCGTGGCTCTCTGCTCAATGAACCATTCCGTCAGAGGTACAGTCAGAAAACCAAATCTACCTGTTTGGCGTCTATCCATAAGAATGAGTTGGTTTGTCCGAGATCAAGGCATGCGAGAATTTTAACCACAGGAATACAGTGCAGTATTTCGAGGATTAATCCCGCCTCTGGCGGGATTGAGCATAGCGACGATATCGGGCAAAATAGTCATTTATGGATGGACACTATTTGGTCTCCTTGTGCAGAGTATGAGTTCTGCATGTAGGACAATACTTCTTCAACGCCAGTTTGTCCGGCGTTTTGCGCTTATTTTTCGTCGTAGTGTAGTTCCTGTTCTTACATGCTTCACAGGCCATGGTTACAATATCCCTCATAGCAGACTTGTCTCCTCTTACTCGATAATCTCGCTGATCACGCCGGCTCCGACCGTTCTGCCCCC
>CAZJRD010000087.1:0-13356 GCA_964548365.1 uncultured Desulfobacteraceae bacterium
ATGCACAGCAGAAGGCAAGGGCGCTTCCCCACTGCCCCGCACCGGTTTCGGTGGTCAGTTTTTTTGTCCCTGAGATCTTGTTATAGTAGGCCTGTGCAATGGCAGTGTTCGGCTTATGGCTCCCCGCAGGGCTTACCCCTTCATTCTTGAAATAGATCTTCGCGGGAGTATCGAGATATTTTTCAAGGGCGTAGGCCCGGTACACAGGGGTCGGTCGCCAGATCAGGTATTTCTCCAGCACCTCATCGGGAATATCAATATACCTCTCCTGGCTCACTTCCTGCTCAATCAGGGGCATGGGGAAAATCGGGGCCAGATCTTCCGGTCCCACGGGCTGCCCGGTTCCCGGATGCAATGGTGGTTCGACCGGCGTTGGCAGATCCGGCAGGATATTGTACCATTGGCGAGGCATTTCTGATTCCGGCAACACGATCTTCTTAGTCTGCATAACTCCCTCCTTCTGAAATGATTATGGGTTATTCTTCCTGGCCTGCGGCAACCATTGCTTGGGGCCTTCGAAGCCATTGTCAGTCGGCATACTGCCCTGGAATTCCCGGCAAGGACACCATTTCTCATCCTCTTCATACAGAGGACCGTGGTGAACGGTCAAGGCTATTAATTCGATGATGAAACGGTGATGAAAAATAACTATTCTTCAAGAGACAATAGGTAGGACCTGAGATTAATCCCCTTATTTTTCAAACCCAGTTTGCATCTGAGTTTGTACCGGTGGGAGGAAATAGTGTTTGTAGAAGTGCCCAGCAATTCCGCTATTTCCTTATTCATGAGCCCTTCTTTGACCAGATTAGCCACCCGGATCTCCATGGGGGTAAGTCCCAGGAAGGTGGAAGATAACTTGCTCACAAGGGGGGATGTGATCTTTTCCAGGTTCGTTTCCAGGGTACTGATGAGTGTCCTCTCTTCGCCGGCTAATTTCCGGCTTTTCAGCCTTCCCAGATACGGGCTTACCAACTGCTTCACATTGGAGAGAAAATGTTCCTTTTCTTCATTCTTCTTTTCCTCCATCTGCTTCAGCAGGACCTTCAGGGCGATATTGGCCTCTTCCAGATTTTCAGACTGGGTCTTCAACTGCGCTTCTCGCATCCGCAGGTCTTCCACGGCCCCCCTGAAGTCGCTGATGTCTCGTCCTTCCGCTATCAAGAGAACGATAGCCCCGCTTTCGCCCCGGACCGGCTTGATGGAGAAATCAATATTCATGACCGTTCCGTCAGGTGCCACATGCGTTGCCTCATAACGGATAAACTTTCCGTTGGCCGCATCACCGACTGCATTTTTCAACCGTTTCTGCGCCGCATCAGAATGGGTCCACCACGGTGTTTCCCAAAACGGCTTTCTCAGGATCTCGGGTTCCTCTATGCCCACAAAGTCCATGGCCGTCTTGTTTACCTTCAAGACCGTACCATCCAGCTTCAGGACCGCAATAAACTGAAAGGTCTGGTCAAAAATCGCACGGAGCATGGTTTCGCTTTTTCTGAGGGCATTCTCGGCCTGTTTCCGTTCCGAGATTTCTTTTTCAAGCCGGATGTTCGTGGCGGTCAGTTTATCGGTCCGTTTCCGGACAAGTTCTTCCAAGTGGGCACGGTGTCGCTTCAGTTCCTCTTCCATGCGTTTCCTCTGGAAGAACTCGGGAACATCAATGGCACCGAAATTGGCCGGCTTGATCCGGGAATGGGCATAGTAGCGCGTGATTTGGGATTCTATGGTTGACGGGGGGGCCATGATGAAACGGCAGTGCTCATCACCCTTGGCCCGGCATTCCATTTCCACAGCCACCAAGGGGATTCCAAAACTTTCCTCACACCACCCTGATGAATACCCCGCGTTCATGATGCAGACCGCAAAGTCGGATTTTTCCCCGCTTTCACGCCAGGCATTCGCCTCGAAAGAAAAGGGATGATCATAGATAAGGCAGTACTTCTGATCGGGCGTGGGATTTGATTCCGGAAGGATTTTCACAAATGCCCATCCTGTGTGGGCGAAATGGATAGGTCCTGCTGAGAGCCGCTCGATGGGATCTGTCACCCCCATCTTGGCGGCAAAGCTCTTGGCATCGGCCTTCCCAATGGAATGGGCGATATCAAAGAGGAGACCGAAGGCCACGTCCCTCGCTTCATCTATGCCTCGATCTCCGTAGAGGGAAGTGACCATGTCAAAGAATTCCTTTGACATGGAGGCGGCGCGGACCAGGATGTAGCGTTCACCCGAAAAGCTCACCAGGCCCTGGGCGGGATTCTCCTCCCTCTTCTGGAAGTAGCGCTCAACATATTCCTGGGCCTTGAGAAAGGAGGATGTGATGGCCTCAGGAACCGCGGCGCTCATGGAGGGTATCCTCATATCGTTTCTCGTTTATGGCCTCTGCTTCTGCTCATTTTCTTTCTATTTCTTCTCTGCGAGCCCTTTCAGCACCTTTTCCGGTGTAATGGGCAGGCTCTTTATGCGCACGCCGATAGCATCATATACCGCGTTCGCGATAGCCGGGGCAGTGGGCACAAGCCCCGGCTCTCCCACCCCTTTTGCCCCGAATGGTCCTTCGATATCATGGGTTTCCACGCATTTAATCTCTATGGGAAAATCGATGTCAGGGGCTGAGAGTATTTTGTAATCAAGAAAATTGGGATTCAAGTTCTTTCCCTTGTTTGTCCGATATTCTTCCGTGAGGGCATACCCCAACCCCTGCACCACACCCCCATAAATCTGTCCCCTGATGGCCTGTCTGCTCAAGACCTGCCCCACGTCATGGGCAGCCACAAAATTGAGTACCTTGACCTTTCCGGTTTCCAGGTCTACCTCAACTTCGGCTCCCTGGGCTCCAAAAATGTACGTGGCCGAAACGTTCCCTCGGCAGGTCTTGGCGTCGATCATCTGGTTGCAGGGATCGTAAAAGGCCTCTGTCACGACTATGGTCCCCTGCTCCTTGTAGTGGGCCGCCCGCAGGATATCGCCCAGGGTCACTCGAAGAAGGGGGTTTTCCGGTTCCTCTTTCAGAAAAATCATATTTTCCTTCATATCAAATTCAGAAGGGTCGCAGACACGCTCATAATCCAGGTCGGGAATCTCAAAATCAGGGTCCTTTCTCTTCCGCTTTTTCATCTTGCTTTTGATCCTGGGCATAAAATGTTCCGAGGCCAGGTCAAAGATCTTTTTCCTCGCCTTTTCCGATGCCGAAATGGCGGCATTACAGGAGGTAAATGCACCTCTGCTCGCATGGGTCCCCACATCCCAGGGGCAGGTCGCCGTATCCCCGGTGATGACGGTCACCTTGTCGGGGGTCACCCCGAGAGCCTCTGCCGTGGCCAGAGAGAGCGCTGCATTGAACCCCTGCCCCATCTCAATACCCCCGCTCATCACCGAAACGTTTCCGAAATCATCCAGCTTTAGGATAATTCCGCTCCCGTCGGATCGGTACACTCGACCGGAACCGCCTACGTGAAAGAGGGATGCTATGCCCACGCCGCGGGCCTTTCCTTTCCCCTTTCCTCGCTTTTCTTTCCACGTCAGCTTCTCTGCCACCGTATCCAGGCATTCCTTCAGCCCACAAGTAGTAATGTGGAGTCCCATGGGTGTGATATCATTTGGAATGTTCGCATTCTTAAGTCGGAATTCATAGGGGTCCATGCCAGCCTTTTCGGCCAGTTCATCCATATTGCTCTCCATGGGCCATGCCGCCTGGGGATTGCCGTAGCCGCGCATGGCCTGGCAATAGGTATTGTTGGTATACACGATCTTCGTCTCGTAAAACACGTTCGGCACCCGGTAGAGCGAAGAGATGGGCAGCATCATCACGCTCGGCGTTGTGGCTCCCCAGGACGTGTAGGCACCGTTATCAAGGAGCATGCGGATATCTCTGAAAAGGAGTTTCCCTTCCTTGTCGCATCCCTGGATGATATGGCTCTTGGAAGGCTGCCTCGGAGAAAGGGCGGTAAATTCCTCTTCCCTCGTAAGCACTATCTTCACCGGTCTTCCGGTCTTGTAGGCCAGCAGAATGGAGATATATTCATAACCATGGGTATCCAGACCGGTGCCAAAAGAGCCTCCGAGGGTCGGCACGATAACCCTGGAATTCTTTCCCTTGAGCCCCATGGCCACCAGTGCCTGGTTGAAATCGTTTTGGGCCAGAAAGGGGATCTGCGTCTTGGTGTGGATGAGGAGATTATTCTGCAGGTCAAATTCCGCGATACAACCCGCGGTGCCCATGCATGATTGCTGGATCAGTGGGGTCTCAAAATGGTCCTCCGCCCAGTAGGCTGCTTTGTCTTTCGCCTTCTCTACGTCCCCGGACACAAATTTCCAGGGGACGGGCACCAGGTTGTCCGTCTTAGGGCGGCCCTTTACATCAACCTCATGTACAAGGGTCGCATCTTCCCGCAGGGCATCTTCCGGGGTAAATACTCCGGGCAGCTCTTCGTATTCCACGCGGATCAGGTCTACCGCCTCTTCCGCTATTTCAGGGTCGATGGCCGCCACTGCGGCAACCTCATCGCGGAACTGGCGAACCTTGCCTTTTTTCAGGGCAAAATTATCCTTGATGAATCCGATCCGAACCTCCGGCGTGTTGTACCCCGTGATAACCGCCCGCACCCCGGGCAGTTTTTCAGCCCTGGACGTATCAATGTTCTTGATCCGCGCGTGGGCATATTCGCTGAACTTGATCTTCCCGTAGAGCATCCCGGGGCGGGTCAGGTCATGAATATAAACGGCCTTGCCCGCGGCCTTGTCCGGCGCATCGGGCCTGGGCGTGTCCGTGCCGATGAAACTGAATTCTTGCATTTGTTCCCCCCATCTGGTCTTTTCCGAATAGTCAAGCGGCCTTGTCGTCGAGCCGTCAATCTGTCGCCTTACTTGACTCTGTTTCCATAAGTTCTGCAGCTTTTTCAATGGATTCGATGATCTGGACGTATCCCGTACAACGGCACAGGTTCCCGGAAATCCCCCTCTTGATCTCGTCTTCGCTGGGATGGGGTGTTTCATCCAGCAGGGCCTTGCTGGACATGATCATGCCCGGTGTACAGAACCCGCACTGGATTCCGCCTTCCTCCACAAAGGCCTTTTGAATGGGATGCAGTAGATTCCCTTTAGCAACGAGGCCTTCGATGGTCGTCACTGACTTCCCTTCCACCTCAAAGGCAGGATAGAGGCATGAATCCACATTCAGTCCATCCACCAGGACCGTGCATGCCCCACACTCCCCCTGGCCGCACCCTTCCTTGGTTCCGGTCAGGTGAAATTGCTCCCGCAGGACATTCAGAAGCATCTTGTGCGACTCCACTTCCGCGGAAACCTCATATCCGTTTAATTGAAAATGAATCTCTTTTTTCATCATTCTTCCTCTCGTCCTCTGGTTTCTTCAGCCTACCCGTTCCATGGCCTTTTGTATGACATTTTTCACCAGTACCCCTGAAATATGTCTCCGGTATTCCTTGGTTGAGCGCACATCAGTAATAGGCTGCACCTCGGCGCCGGCCACGCGACCGGCCTCTTCCACAAGCTCCTGATCAACCTTTTTACCTTCAAGCAGGGCTTCCACCTTGCGCAATCTGAGGGGCACCGGAGCGACCGCGCCGGCTGCAATTCGGCATTTCCGACACGTTTCCCCTTCCATCACCAGCAATGCCGCAGCATTGGCTATGGCGATGTCCTGGCTGACACGCCCCACCTTCAGGAATGCCATCCCGGTTCCTCTATCAGTCTGTGGGGCCGTTATGCGTGTCAGGATCTCAGAGGAATCCATGCATGTCTTGCCCGGTCCCTTAAAAAACGCTTCAATGGGGATCTTCCTCTCGCCGCCCGGTCCCGCAACGGTCAAGACCGCATCCATAACCAGGAGCGGCGGGGCGCAATCCGCTGACGGAGCCGCATTGCTGATATTCCCACCCGGGGTCGCCACGTTCCTGACCTGGGGATTGGCAAGAATGCTCACCGCCTCCACCAGTGCGGGGCAGGCCATTCGCATCTCCTCACTCCGTTCAATGTCCCTGAAAAGGGTCATACTCCCAAGGGAAACCTCCCCATCCACTTCGAAGCCTTTCAGGGAATCGATCCCCCGCAGGGAGATGAGTGCATCCGGCTGGATCACCTTTTGCTTGATGCGCACAATCACGTCGGTGCCTCCCGCAATATACTTGCCGCTCTCCCCGGATTTTTCCATCAGGTGAAAAGCCTCGCTGAGGCCTTCAGGTTGATAGTAATCAAATTTTTTCATGGAAACTCCTCATCATGCTCTCACTCGTTTGCTGTTCAGTTTTTCTCGTTCCGCATTACCACTTCCCTATTCCGCCTTCCACCTTCCGCTTTCCCACATCCCCCTTCTATCCCTCTCTCTTATCAAACACCCGCTTGCTCTTTCTCTCGGAACGGGGCAACGACCCGTATTCCAACACTTCCACGGTGGCACTTACCATGATTTGTTTCTTCATTTCGTCCCCGATTGTCTTTATCAGCGATGGGTCCTGCGCCTTCTCCACCCCCTGGTCCCGTTCCACTTTCAGGGTCATGTAGTCCTTCCCATCAGCCTTCCGGTCAAGGACTATCTGATATTCACTCCCAATCCCCTCGATTCCCGAGAGCACATGGTCTATCTGGCCGGGATAGATATTGACGGCCCTGAAAATGATCATGTCATCAGACCTCCCGAGAAGCCGGTCGTGCCGGGGAAGCATTGAACCGCAGGGACATTTCCCGGGGATCAGTCGCGTCAGGTCCCTGGTCCGATAGCGAATCAGTGGCGCGGCCTCCTTCTTGAGCGTCGTGACCACCATTTCACCTGTCTCCCCCTCGGGGACCGACTGCAGGGTCTCGGGATCCAGAATCTCCAGGATATAATAGTCCGCCCAGTAGTGAATGCCCGTATGATGCACGCAATCCAGCCCCGTGCCCGGACCATACAGTTCCGTCATGCCGGGGATATCAAACATATGTTCCAGACCCAGCAGTTCTCCGATGCGTTTTCGCATAGAATCACTGGATCGTTCCGAACCAAAGATCATCTTCTTGAGATTGACCTTGTCCCTGAGACCGCGCCGGTTCACTTCTTCGGCTATCAGAAGCCCCATGGACGCCGTGCAACACATGACAGTGGTCTGAAAATCGACCAGAAACTGGCATTGCATATCAAGGTTGCCGGGTCCCGCGGGGATGGCCATGGCACCGAAGGCTTCGCATCCCGCCTGGAAACTGACTCCCGCGGTCCACACCCCATAGCCCACGGCGATCTGCACACGGTCTTCCGCTGTTAGTTCCGCCATTTCATAGCAGCGGGCAAAAAAGTGGGTCCAGTCTTCAATATCTTTTTGGCTGTAACAGAGGACTTTTCTTTTCCCGGTGGTCCCGGAAGAGGCATGTATCCGAACCACCTTTTCAAAGGGGACGGAGAGGAGTGGAAACGGGTATCCCTCCTGGAGGTCTTTTGCCGTGGCAAAGGGAAGTCTTTCAAGATCATCCAGGGACTTGATATCATCCGGGTGCACTCCTGCTTGATCCAGTTTCTCTTTATAAAAATCAGAACCGGTGTATGCGTGATTTACCGTCCATTGAAGTCCCTGCAGTTGCAGGTCTTTCAGTTCATCAGGAGAACCAAAGGATGGCATGAAACTTTTTCCCATAGCCTTTTTCACCTCTTCTCAAATTTGATAGGATCGCAAAAAGTCCGTTCGTGGACTTTTTCCTCACGAAAACCGAAAAGTGCGATTTTCGGTTTCCTTGCAAATCAACGGCTCACAAGACATCCCGTTAATTTCCGTGCCGTCCATAGGCATGATGATGATTCTTGCAAAGTCATCAAATTTTACGGCCCCAACAAATACGTGGAATCCTACCGGGCCATGTGTGGAATAAGTAACGCGATTTTCGGAAAAATTATCAGGATAACTATGCTGATAATACAGGCCATCAAGAAAAAGATAATGCTCTTAAAAATGGTGGAAAGCTCTATTTCAGGATTGATGGCCTTGACCACGTAAAGATTCACGCCGACAGGGGGTGTGATGGCGCCCATGGTGGTCACCATGGTCAGGATAATGGAATACCATATGGGATCAAACCCCAGGGCCATGCCAAGGGGGAAAAAAATCGGGATAGTCAGGACCAGGAATCCCAGCGAGTCAACAAAGCATCCGCCGATGATATAAATCACCAGCACGATTGCGAGAATCACGTATCGCGATACGGGGAGCGCAGTGGCAAACTCCGCGACGCTGAACGGCAGTCTCGTCACCGCCAGGAAACGGCCGAAAATAATGGCCCCGGTCACCAGGAAAAAAACCATGGCGGAAATCTTCAGGGTATCCCTGAAAGAATCAATAAGCCCTTTCCAGCTGAGCCTTCCGAAAGGGACCGTGACGGCAAGGGTGAAAAAGACACCTGCTGCTCCGGCTTCGGTGGGGGTGAAAATACCCAGGTAAAGCCCGCCGATGACTAGGACGAAAATGGCAACCGCCTCTATGACACCCCAGAGGGACTTGATTTTCTCCTTAAGTCTCGTCTTGGGGCCTGCGGGACCGAGGTCAGGGCGAATTCTGCAGAGGACGAAAATCGTCAGGAAAAACAGGGAACCAAGGAGCACTGCGGGCAGGATACCCGCGAGAAAAAGCTGAATGATGGATTGCTCTGTCTGCAACCCGATGATGATGAGGATCACGCTGGGCGGCATGACTGTCCCCAACGTACCTCCTGTCGCGATGGTCCCGCTGCTGAGCAATGCGGCATAGCCGTATTTTTTCATCTGCGGCAATGCAACGGCACCCATGGTCGCAACGGTGGCTGTATTGGAACCGCAAATCGCCGCAAAGAGTTCATCCGCGCCTATGGTGGCTATGGCAAGTCCTCCCCGCCAATGTCCGAACCACTTGTACGCCGCATCATATAACCTGTCCGCGATCCCCGAGTTGAATGCGAGATAACCAAGGAAAATAAAGAGAGGGACCACAGTGAGGCCATAACTTGAAAAGGTGGTCCAGACATCTGTTCCCACCATGTTTATGGCGGCGTTGAATGACACGACATGCCAGAACCCGCAGAAACCCACGATCGCCATGGCAAAGCCAACGGGCATACCCAGGAAAAAAAGAACAAGGAGGAGAAATACGATTCCGATGATTCCAACAACGGCCAGGCTCAACTTTTCACCCCCCGATTTCCAAAAAAAGATTGCAGGCCTTCAACCAGAAAGACCAGTGCCAGGGAAAAACACCCAAGGGCCACCGCATAGGCAAAGGGGTAATAGATTATGCGCAAGGTCTCGGTCACTTCTCCTGTTCTCCAGAGATTCGTGGCATATTTTGCAACCTGCCAGCCGATGAGGGAGAAAAAAGCCACACAGAGGATGCCGTTTATCCCGTTTAAAACTCCCTGCAATCTCTTGGGGAAGCCCAGAACCACGATATCAACGGCGATATGGCCGTGCCTGCTCTGGGTGTAGCCAAGGGCAAATGCCGTTACCACGGCCCCCAGGTATCCCATGAGTTCAAACGTGCCAATAACCGGCCTCCAGATAATGCGAAGGAATATATTTGTACAGGTCAAAAGGACCATTGCGACTAACGAGCAGCCAGCTATCCAGATGAAAACTTGGTTCAAGAAGTTGCTTATTCTCTCAAGAATCCACATATCTGCCCCCGATGCCCTCATGGTGCATCCTGCTTGTTCTTGTTACGCTTTCAACATGGAAAAATGGCTGCAGACTGTGGATCTTATGAAAAGCATGCGATCCACAATCCGCAACCGCTGAACGCCACGGTGCCTTTATTGCCCTGCATACATAGCCCCAAAGGCCTTTATGTCCGCTACAATACCTTTGGCCGGCAGTCCTTTTGCCTCCGCACCTTTAATCCATTTACCCGTAATTGGTTCAAGCAACTTATCCCATTTTGCTTTTTCTTCCTTCGGGAGTACCGTAATCTCTATATTATAATTTTTCTTTGACCAGGCGATGGATTCATTCACATGACTGTCCATGTATAATCCTGTCCATACACACTGCTGTACTGTCATGCCATCAAACACTTCCTGGACATCCTTGGGCAGGCTATTCCACTTATCCATGTTCATGACTACTGCAAAGGGGTAGACCGGCCCATTCAACATTGTCACATATTTACACATTTCTGCGTATTTGAAATCCTTGAGGGTTTCAAGCGAAGATGCAGCGCCCTTCACAACTCCCTTCTGAAGTGCTTCGGGGGTTGCCGATTGAGGCATTCCGACAGCAGTTGCACCAAGAGCCTTCAAAACTTCGGCAACGCCTCCGGAAGCTCTCAACTGCAAGCCTTTGAGATCATGTAAATTCCTTACAGGAACTTTGGCATAAATATTTGCAGGTGCGCAGGTGAACATGGTAAGAACCTTCACCTTTGCAAACCCTTCGGGCTTATATTTCTTATAAAGATCCCAGAGCGTGAGGCTTGCCACGGTTGCATTCGGAAAGCCAACAGGGAGGGCTGTGGCATTGGTGACCATGAACCTTCCCGGCTGATAGGCCATGCACAAACACCCGATATCAGCCTGACCGGCAATAACTCCGTCCATCATATTCTTGGCTCCCAGGAGCGTCCCGCCCGGGAAGGTGTTAATCAGGACCTTTCCATTAGTCCGTGCCTCTACTTCCTTTTTCCAGCGTTCCATCTGGACGCAGGGGAAGGTAGGAGCAGGAGGAAAGTTCGCGTAGCTGAGCTTGATCGGCGCTGCTACGGCATTTGCAGGCATCAAGGTAATCGCAAGTATGGTTGCCAGAAAAACTCCAGCCAATGCAAAAGCTATTTTTCGTCGCATTTTAATACCTCCTAATGGATGGGTGAACGATTCAGAAAACCTTCTCCTATGATGAACAGCCTTTTTTCCACCCCCTTTCGTCTAGAGAAATATAAACAAGGCCCCTTACATGGCCCTTCCCCTAATAGGCTCTTTTTAACTCAGTATTGGCAATCCTCGCTTCAAAAGGTTTGGTCCCACCGGTGAGGAGGAGTTTTCGAACCTTTCCAAGGGACGTGCGTGGAAAAGAAGAAACAAAAGAAACCTTCTTCGGCCATTTATACCGGGCGAGCTTCCCTTTGCAGAAATTGATCAAGTCCTCTGCCTTCAGATCAAATTCCTTTTTTCTGATAACAAAGGCCTGTCCCGCCTCTCCCCACTGATCATCCGGGACCCCGATGACAGCGACATCTTCCACTCCGGGGTGCTCTCTCAACACTTTTTCCACCTCAGCCGGATAGACATTTTCCCCCCCGGAAATATACATGTCTTTGGCCCTGTCCACAAGGTAGAAATACCCTTCGTCATCCATTCGCGCCAGGTCACCCGTGTGGAGCCATCCATTTCGAATGGTTTCTGCTGTCTTCAACGGGTCCTGCCAGTATTCCTTCATCATGATGGAACCCCGCACCACAATTTCACCTACTTCCCCAGGCTTCACCGGTACCCCATCTCGGTCAACAAGGTTCACCTCGGCATGGAAAACAGGCCGCCCAACGGTGCCCGGTTTTGCAAGAGACGCTTCTTCTGATGCCCACAGGAGAATGGAGGTCTCTGTTTGCCCCATGATCTGGCGGACCGGGAATCCGGCTTCTTTACATTTCAGGAGCAGTTCATGCGTTGTCTTTTCGCCACCGATCGCGGAAACCTTCAACGAGGAAAGGGCTCCTCTTTCCCCGGGTGCTACATGCAGGAGTGCTTTGTAAATGGTGGGGACCCCCAGGAATTTCGTCACCCGGAATCGCTCTATATCTCGGAAAGTCTTCAAAGCCTCAAATTTCGGGTGGATTACCATCGTCGCCCCTTTGTATAGAATGGGTGACGCCTGGATAAAGAGCCCTCCGGAATGGAACAGCGGCAGGATGATAAGCATGATATCATCAAAATGAAGCTTGAAGAAAATATCAGCATTCAGGCAGTTGAAAAAGGTCTTCCGATGTGTCAGCACGGCCCCTTTCGGCTCCCCGGTGGTGCCTGACGTATACATGATCACCTGGGGTTCCTCCGGATCGGCCGGTCCTGTGGATCCGGTTATGAAAGGTTCCTGTCCCTCGAATTTCTCCACCCCTGTGCGGTAATCCGGTATCCTTGAGTCGAGGTTCTGCTCTCCAACGCTTGCAATCAGCACCGTTGATAAATAATTCTTGATGTCCAATCCGGCCAATTCCTCTGGAGATTCGCCACCGAAGACAAAGAGCCGGGGGCGACAATTCCTCAGTGTATAATCCACTTCGGGGGCTGCCATTCGAAAATTGATGGGGACAAATATGGCGCCCAGGCGGGAACAGGCCAGGTAGAGATCCATAAATTCAGGGCAATTACTCAGCATCGCCGCCACCCTGTCCCCTTTTTCGATCCCAAGGGATTGAAGCCAACAACTGGTCTTGTTTACCCGCTGCTGGAGTATGGAATAGCTGATCGAAGTCCCCTCAAAAATGATGGCGGGTTTCTCAGGCTGCAATTCACTCCAGCGCTGCACGCACCAGGCAATGTTCATGGACTTCACCACCGCCCGGTAAGGAACACCTTCCTCTCCAGGGAAATATCCCCGTACGCTGTCAGCTTCAATGCTCACTGTTACCTGCCTTGTTCTCTAGGCCTAAGTCTATCATCATGTCCACTGCAAGATAGCTCAAAAAATGTTTGGTTCCGTCCACTCGCCAAAAACGTCACGGAAGACGTTCGCCATTTCGCCGACGGTCGCATAATTCCTACAACACTCCACCAGGAAAGGCATGACGTTCTGTTCATCCCTTGCGGCCTTTTCCAAGGCCTTCAATGATTCCTTCACCGCCCTGTTATCCCGGGTCTTTCTCAGTTCTTTCAGCCGTTCAATCTGCAGGTTTGCCCACTCTTCATTATATTCGAAGAGCTCCACTTCCATGTCCACACCCTCGGTGTATTCGTTCACCCCAACCTTTTTGACCAATCCTTCCTGGAGTTTCTTTTCAAATTCATAGGCCTGTCTCGAGACCTCCGCCTGGACATATCCTGAGGCCACGGCCTTGACCATGCCTCCCATTTTTTCAACCTTTTCCATCTCTTCCAGGATTTTGCCTTCCATTTCCTTGGTCAGGGTCTCGAGGAAGTAGGACCCAGCCAAGGGATCTATCGTGTCCCTGAGACCGATCTCGTCCATGAGGATCTGAAACGTCCTGAGGGAGAGGAGCGCTGCGCGTTCCGTGGGGATGGTGTATGCTTCATCGAAACTGCAAAGGGCCGTGGTCTGTGCACCGGAAAGGGCCGCGGTAAGGGCATAATAGGCACCCCGCATAATATTGTTCTCCGGCTGCTGCTTGGTCATGCCTGAACCGCCCCCGCCGAATATACCCCGCAGGAAGAGCGCTTTCTTGTCCTGAACGGCATATCTCTCCC
>CAZJRD010000088.1:0-11588 GCA_964548365.1 uncultured Desulfobacteraceae bacterium
AATCGTTTGGCATAGAGGTCGAAATTCCCCAGTTTTTCTTTGAGTTTCAGACTGTGCCTGCGGATATCTCCGTCCACGTGGGCAAAGCATTTTTCACAACTCAGTCCGCAGGGGGCAAGTGACGCCTTGATTTGTTCATGGTCCATTTTCTGTCTCCTTTCGTAGTGGATGTTGGATCATAACGCTTGCATTCTGGCTCCACAAGTGGCATAAACGACATTTCGAGGGGTGATAACGGCATTTGTCTGTTTTATTGGTGAGGGCAGAAGAAATGAGCCAAAAGGGTGAACTAATAGAAAAAGTAACCATTCTAGGACTCTATAACTCCATGGCCACCACTATTTTCGGCCCCATGGATATCTTGAACCAGGCAGGAAGGCTCTGGAACCGTGTGAGCAAATCCCCTCAAACACCATTTTTTGACGTCACCATTGCCTCAGCAGACGGACAACCCATCCAATGCCTGAATAAAGTCCAGATACAGCCCCATTGTAGTATTGAGAAGATTCAGAAAACAGATTTGATTATTATTGCATCGGCCACTTATATTGAAGAGATTCTTCAAACAAGCCCTGAGCTGGTTACCTGGATCCGCCAGCAATACAAAGAGGGTGCCCATGTGGCCAGCATCTGCACAGGTGTATTTTTGCTGGCGGAAACCGGTTTGTTGGATGGAAAGTCCGCAACTCTTCACTGGGGGTTTACAGAGATGTTCCGCAGGAGATATCCCCGGGTGAATTTGAGACAGGACCAGATGTTTATCGACCAGGGGCGTCTCTATTGTTCGGCAGGCGTGAATGCCGGCATGGATTTGTCCCTTTACCTGGTGGAAAAATTCTGTGGACGGCAAACCGCTTTGCAGTGTGCCAAGACCATGATTCTGGATTTGGGACGGAAACGGCAGACTCCTTACATCACCTATCTTTTATCCAAGGACCATGGCGACCTACTTGTCATTGAGGCCCAGGAGTGGATAGAAAAGCATTACACGCAATCAATTGATTACGACTGGCTGGCAGGTAAATTGCGGATGAGCCGCCGTTCTTTGGAACGCAGGTTCAAGGAGGCCACTGGTGTCACCCCTTTGGGTTACCTGCAACAATTAAGAGTGGAAGCCGCCAAAAGCCTACTGGAGGAAGGTAGCGAGACCTTCAATGAAATCACATATCTGGTTGGATACGAGGATATTTCCTTTTTCAGAAAAGTATTTGTCAGGTTTGCAGGCCTGCGGCCAAGAGAATATCAGCGCCGGTTCGCAGGGTACTCTTTGCAATAGTAACTGAAATCATTTATGGCCCGCCTGAAGATTAACAACGTAAATAAACAGTATATTTTCACCTCGTTCTGTACGATATCCGTTTTGGAACGGCGCCAAAAATTCATCACTCCAAGCTCCCATTGAATGGTCAAACACATGACCACAGGTTTAGGAAACTTTTTTCTGAAGATTGAGAACGAACTAACATAAAGCGGGCTGAAAATCAACAAACAAAACGAACCAGTTATGAAAAAAGGACAATGTGGAGTAGATAGGTCTAAAAGACGCGGTGCGGTGCAGAGCGTGCATCTATGCACAGACGAGGAATAACTCGGGACTGGTTTGCCTCAAGATGCGTAAAAATGGTGTTGAAAAACCCCTTGGATCTTAGGTCGTCGGCTGCGTCACCGTTCTTTCGTCTTTCCTATCAGCGCGGCTTTCCGGCCGGGCTTCCTTTTCCACGAAGCAGATTATAGAGGCCGGCAAAAACCAGTCCGCAAACAGCTCCATCCACAAAAGCATACATTGTGCCTACCATTACGGAACCAAATGTTCGGCCTGCATCATACCCCGGATAAATCGATGCCATCATTTGCAAAAACATCCTTCCGTATTCAGCCGAGAACAGATTGGCTATGCCGGTAACCAAGACCGCACCTGCCCACACAATTGCGAAAGTCAACATAAAGGCTCTGATATTAAGTCTCATTGTCTCTCCCTTTCAGCACCTGTTTTGCCTTACCGAATGACCGATTTCTTCGTCGCCGCCAGACGGGTAATCCGCATTCTGTCCCGGTCGAGCATCTCATCTGCCTGGGACTTGATCTCGGTTCTCCAGTAATCGCTTTCATAGACTTCTTTGTAAAGCCGCTCAGCCTCCTCCTCATTTTCGAAGCGGCGTATCCAGACGTAAAGATCAGGTTCGTCCAGGGCCACAAAACTGCCGACAAACACGATGCCTTTGGAGATCTGAAATGGAACGATTTTTTCCTCCATCAATTTGACCCAGCGCTCTCGTTTTCCATCTTTGATTCGATACTCGCGAAGTTCAAAAAACATGTCTTTTACCTCCTGAAATTGATTGAATCATCTTTAAAACACACTTAACAACTTGAGCGACATGACGAAAATGGCGACGATCAGGACGGTTTTGATCAGTTTGTCTCCTTTCTTGACCGAGGCCTTGGCGGCCCACCAGCCGCCGAATGCATTGCCCGCTGCCAGGCTCAGTCCCAGAGTCCATTTGACATTTCCGGTTAGGATGAAGATCAGGAGGGCCGGGGCAGTATAAACGAGAACGATGAATACCTTGTGCATGTTGACGTGCACCAGATCAAATTTCAAGAGATAGTTCAAGGCGGCCATGAGCAGGAACCCGACACCGACCTGAATGAACCCCCCGTAGAAACCTATGAGTATCATGGAGAGAGCAACCGTCCATCCGATCTTCTTATCTTTTCTGTTATCAAACGTGGTTCTTGATCGAGGAATGATCATGGACAGGATGATCCCGATCATCACGATTCCCAAGATCTTCTCAAACAGGATGTTGTTTATTTTGACGGCGATGAGGGCCCCCGCTATCCCGCCCGGCAGGGTGAGCAGTGAAAGCTTAAGGCTGAGATGAAACTGCTGATACTTCTCTCTCTTGAATGAATAGACCGCCGCAATATTTTGAATGATGATGGCTACCCGGTTGGTGCCGTTGGCCAGGGCAGCATCCAGCCCCAGAAAGATCAAAGTGGGTAGGGTCAATGCGGACCCTCCCCCTGCAGTCACGTTCATGAATCCTGCAATCGTACCGACACCGAACAATATGAGTATCGAATAGATTTCCGGCATGATTTTCTTGGCCAGTTTAAGATTGATGGAATCGTAAAAAGTCCGTCCCTGAACTTTTTACACACGAAAAAGGAGCTCAATATTTACCATATTCAGCAGCAGTTCGATATGCAGAAACAATATTTTCGGTAGGCACCTCTTCGGTGATATTGTGGACGCTTGCAAAAACAAAACCACCACCCGGCGCCAATATGTCGATGTTGCGCTTGACTTCTTTTCATCTTTGTCTCCTATTTTGAACCGAACGTTTTCTTAATTCTTTTCCTGTCTTTCAACCTCCAATCACCGCGGATCAGCCGCAAGCGGGCGGGCAGGATAAGATTTAAGCGGACCGTTTGCCCTCTTTGAGATCAAAGTAAGGAAGAATGAAGATTGGGTAATGATTTTGCGAAGAGCTAATTTATGCCACTTCACGGCAGCCTATGAGCAACGAAGTGGAGGAGAACCTGACACTCTTATTCAGGTCCTCCTCCTGAACGCCGGTGAATAAGATGACTTCGTTGGAAGGCATCATCGTACCCATGGACGGAAATTGAGATAACGTATAGCGGTCTTATTGTCAATACGGAAGCTTGGAAATGAAAGCCATTACCCTGATCTCGTGTATATTGTTTTCCCCGGCAATGTTGGTGGCCCCGGCGCGTTGTTGGATATCGTTAATCAATTGGAAGCTGATCACCAATGTATGCCTCTCCCGGCTCTACCTTGCCGCGAAATACCCAATAGCTGTAAACCGTATAGGCCAGCACCACAGGGATCACTAGAATGACCCCCCAGAGGGTGAATAGCTGGGTCTTCGGCTGGGAGGCGGCCTGAAAGATCGTCACGTCCGGCAGGATGGCATTGGGGAAGATGGCGGTTTGCAGCCCCAGGTAGGCAGAGAGGAAAACCAGGACACTCGCGATAAAAGGATACATTTCTCGTTTCTTTCGCAGACTGCTGAAGAGAAGATAAAACCCGCCGATTGCGAGCAGTGGGAAAATCCACACGAAATAGATCCGCGGGGCGCTCATCCAGCGCGCAGCCAGATACGGCTGATGAATCGGAGTCCAGATGCTCACCAATCCCATAAATCCGGCCACGGTCCAACCGGCCCTTCGGGCATATACAAAGGCCTTTTCCTGCACCGTCCCGGTAGTCTTAATAAGAAGGTAGGTAGATCCAAGGAGGATGTAGCCTGCGATGAGACCGCATCCCACCATGACGGGGAAGGGGGCGAGCCAGTCCAGTGCCCCGCCTGAAAAGTGACCATCGGTGACCTGAATCCCATCAAGATAGGCCCCCAGCGTGAGTCCCTGGGCAAAGGTCGCGACGAGGCATCCCCAGGAGAAAGCCCGGTTCCAAAAGGTCTTACGGCCGGAGTTGGCCCGAAATTCAAAGGCCACCCCACGGAAGATGAGCCCGAAGACAAAACTCAGCAGGGGAATGTAAAGGGCACTGAAGAGGACCGTATAGATCATGGGAAAGGCGGCAAAAAGCGCCCCGCCGCCGAAAACGATCCAGGTTTGATTGGCGTCCCAGACCGGTGCGATGCTGTCCATCATCAGATCCCGGTCGGTTTCATCGGAGCCCGTGGGAAAGAGCATTCCCACGCCGAGACTGAAACCGTCGAGCACCACATAGAGGATCACAACCAGTCCCACCAGTCCTATCCAGAGATGTATCAGGTTCATGGCGGCCCCTCCCCATCGCTTTGTTGAAGTGGCTGCATTCCGGATCGGAGCTGTAGGCTGGGGACCGGACTCTCCAGATCCGGCCCCCTCCGCAGAATCTTCCTCAGATAGAATGCATAGCTCGCACCGATAATTCCGAAAAAGGCGAGGAAGAGCAGAAGCGACCAGACAACATTTCCGGCCGGGATGGGCGATACACCCTCACTTGTCCGGATGAGGCCGTAGACCACCCAGGGCTGTCGTCCCATCTCGGTAGTGATCCAGCCGAGTTCCGTGCCGAGAAATCCGAGGGGTTGAACCGCTACCAGGGCTATAAGAAAACCACGGCTTTCAAACAACCTCCGTTTGCGCCACAACCAGCCGGCCCAAAGCATCACCCCCAGGAAGAGAAAACCGATGGCCACCATGATGCGGAAGGTCCAGAATATCACCGGGACAAAAGGCCGATTTTCAGACCGAAACTCTTTAAGGCCGGCAACCTTTCCATTCCACGAATGGGTGATCAGCAGGCTGAGTCCGTGGGGAATGGTCAATTCCATACGATTTTTCTCCGCCTTCATGTCCGGCAGGGCAAAGGCGACGAAGGGCGCTCCTCCGGAGCGGTTGGTCTCCCAATGCGCTTCCATGGCAGCCAGTTTGGCGGGCTGATGCTCGGCGACCTCACGCCCCTTTTGATCTCCCAGAAATACTTGCAGCGGCGCCAGCACCGCCGCCAATACGAGGACCAGACCGAGAGTCCTTTGATAGAAAGGTGTATATTTCCCTTTGAGCAGGAAATAGGCGGAAATCCCCGCGAGCGCAAAAGCAGTGGTCTCGAAGGACGCGACCAGCATATGGGCCAGATGTGTGGGCATGGCGGGATTGAATATGGCTTCCGCGAAACTCTTCACGTGCAGCGTGCCATCCGAAAGGGTATACCCCGCCGGAGTCTGCATCCACGCGTTGGCAGCCACGATCCAGAAGGCCGAAAGCGTGGCGCCGGCGGCAACGAGACAGGTCGAGAGAAAGTGTATGGTGGGGGGAACGCGCTTCCAGCCGAAAAGCATGATTCCCAGAAACCCCGCTTCCAGGAAAAAAGCCGTCATGCCTTCATAAGCGAGGAGAGGGGCGAATATGTTGGCAACCGCCTGGGAAAACAGCGCGAAATTGGTCCCGAATTCGAATTCCAGTGTGATCCCGGATACGACCCCGACGGCGAAATGAACCGCAAAGACTTTCACCCAGAAGCGGTACATCCGGTAATACATCACATCCCGTTTTCGCAGCCATAAGAACTCCAAGATCACGAGAAAAACGGCCAACCCTATGGTCAGCGTGGGGAAGAGAATGTGAAAGGCGGTCGTCAACCCGAATTGAATCCGGGACAACAGAAGTGCTTCCATGGCGGTTTCCCCCAAGATCGGGAATGTATTCTGAATTTCTTTGAGACACTCTACAGGACCCTCGCCGAAGTTGGCAAGCGTAAACTCGGAATTCCCTGCCCGCGCTTTGGGCTAGTGTCGCGAGATGCAGGTTGCGGGTCGCAGAATAATTGTGTGATGTATTTGGAGCGATTGCAGATCACCAGCGAGTCGAAGATCCCGGACGGGGAGTAAATATTGATGGAACCGCAAGAAGCCTGCCCATGGAGTGCTTACGATTCCATCAAGGATAATGTGAAGAAAACCGGCTAGGTTCTGATTTCCTGGATCATAAACACCATATAGGAAATGGCGAAACAGACCAGCGTCAGGGAAATCAAAATCACTATATAGGGATACACCACAACAATGCTTTGCCCCAGAGGCAGTGGATTCTCAAAACGTCCCGCGGATATCTTTTCCATGGGACCCATGAGGACAAGCGAGTCTGCTGTCTTGCGCATTGGATCGATGATGGTGGCCGAGGCGTTTGTATAAAGCGACATGGGTGAAAAAAGCGAAATAAATTGTCTTACCCGGATGTTATTTATGGCGGCCTCCGTGTTGACGGCCTCCTGCGTATCCACCGGCGCAATCACATCGGCCAGCACACTGGCTCCAAGCGATACAAAGAAAGACAAGAATATCCATAAGGCCACCGCGGCTAGGGCCGAGGTGGCGATACTTCTGAAGAAGATTGAAAAAAGGATGGCTAACCCCAGCCAGAAGGAGATGTAAAAGATACTGATAAGAACATAAATGAACAAGCGCCATACCTCTTCCACACCGGGAACGACCCCTAACAGAATCAGGCCGATCCCGGATATCACCAGCACGATGGATACCAGCATGATGCTGATGGTGGTCACCCCGGCCAGAAATTTTCCGTTAATGACCGAATCCCGATAGATGGGCTGGGAGACGATCTTGATCAATGTTCCGTCTCCCCTTTCACGGTTAATCGCATCAAAACCAAGAACAATACCAATCAGCGGCCCAAAGAAGGCGACGAACTGCACCATGGAAAACAGGGCCCCGGTGGTATTAAAAAGCATAAGAAAGACAAATGTCGGCTTGGCCACACCATGCAGACTCTCTTTGAGATGTATACCCGCCATATAGCTTGTGATAAAGCTGACCATGGCAATCAGAGCAAAGAGGATCACGAAGCGGTAGCTGCTGAAATGATCCGACAACTCCTTTCTGTAAACCGCTGAAACACCTTGCATGATCAGACCTCCTGAAAGTATTTCATGTAGATTTCTTCGAGGGCATACTCTTTGTCGTCCACGCCGAATTTTTCCTTGGCCAGGTTGTCAATAGAACCTGATGCAACCATCTGGCCCTTGATCATGATGCCGACACTATGGGATATTTTTTGGACCTGTTCAAGATGATGCGATGAAATAAGGACACTGATCTTGCGCTCCTTGTTCAGGGACTTGATAAGATCAGTGAGTTTCGAAGCCCCCTCGGGATCCAGTCCGAGGGTGGGTTCATCAAGAAACATCACCTTGGGGTCCTTTAAAAGAACTTCGGCAATTCCCAGGCGTTGTTTCATCCCCCTGGAATAGATGCCCACTTTTTTAGATCTATCCTCGGAAAGGCCCACAAGGTTCAATACCTCGTCTGTTTTCTTCTTGGCCTCGTTTCTTTCCATCCCATTGAGGTCGGCAATGTACTCAAGGCTTTGAACCGCGTCCATGTCCTGATAGAAACCGACATTTTCAGGTAAATATCCTACCTGTCTTTTTACTTCACGCGCGCTCCGCACCGGGTCGAGACCGCAGACCCGGGCAGATCCGCCCGATGGTTGACACAGGCCCAAAAGCATGAGCAGAGTCGTGCTCTTGCCGGCCCCATTGGGGCCCAGAAATCCGAATACCTCCCCTTCCTTGACACTGAAGGAAAGTTTGTTTACCGCCGTCTGATTGGGATAGATTTTACTCAGACCGAAAGTTTCAATCACTTTCTCATCTTCCATGTCTAACGCCTCCCCATGCGAATAAAGAGAAACACAAGCCCGGCCAAGACCATCAAAATGATCATGATACCGATCCACCCCCAGGCGCTGGAGGCCTTGACCGTTACCCTGAACTCCAGGTTCTTGCTCAGTTTTTCTCCATTCACATTGACGGCGACCGAGTAGTCCCCAACCAGGGCCTGATCAGCCGGTGTGATAGTCATCTCGACCTGTTTGAGTTCTCCTGGGGCAAGGGAATCTATCTTTTCGGGAGTAAACGTTACCTTCCAGTTTTCAGGTTTGAAGGAGATGAATTTAATGCCGTTATTGGGCGCTGAACCGCTGTTTTTCACATAAAATGAACGATTTGCGCTTTTGCCCTGATAGGCGTTCAAGGAAAGCAGTCCGTCCGCGGTGCCCACATCCAACTTGTAGGTTCCGGTCAAGTCGACCTTCAATACGACCTCGCTTTGGGCCTTTTCCGAGCTTATCTTCACCTTTATGGGATATCGACCCGGCTCCGCCAGTATGTAAGGTTTGACCTCCACGGCCAAGGATTTGCTCTGATTTTTCTTGATCCTCAAACTGGAGAAATACTTATCCTCATAGGACGGTTTGAAATTAATTTCCCAGTCCTTGGGTGCCTCATAGGCCAGGTTGAAGATCGCATCTTTGTCGGTCTTGTTTTCCACGTCAAGGGAGAATTCAAATTTGCCATCCGTAGGCCCTTTAAGGACCGGGTAAGAGGTGTTAATATTGATGCCTCCGGCCTTTTTCATCTCCTTTTTGCCGGCCACGGTAATAATCAGTTCGCTTGAGGAGGCGAGACGGCCGTCACTGGTTTTGGCCGTTATGGGAAACCGGTACTGACCCGGTCCGACGCCTTTTTCCGGCTCCGCCTCAAGGGACACATTCTTGGTGCTGTCGCTTTCCACGTAGACCCCTCCGATCTTGAAACTGTAGGTCTTGAACCACGCTTTCCAGCCTTTTGGGACCGATGTGATGAAAAGGTCGATCGTTTCGCCTTGCCTCCCGCCATTTCGAACAACCACATTGAGGTTCGCGTCTTCACCTTCGGCCAATTGAATGCGTGGGTATTCAGGGGCGACGGTGATCTTTCTTAACGGAAGATTTTTTTTCATTTCTTGCCCACTGGCAATCGTGGGCAACAAGATAAGGTTAAACAAAAAAAACACTGCAATCAAAATGCACCCTGAACAAGGCTTGATCAATCTTTCTCTGGCCATGACGATCCCCCTTTGTTTATTTGCCTTGGTTTTTCAAAATTACCTGCTTTGACTTCTTATATCCTTAAAACCTGAGAAATATTTCTGTTCGCCGGGACTTCTTATCAAATAAGAGATCAACGGGGTTAAAATGCGTGCTTAATACCAGCCCAAGCTTTCAAATACCTTTCAGAAGCATTACATTTTTGAAAGGTTTCAGCTTCTGACATATTTCCCTGCACGTGGAAATCGTGCGCGAAAACCGGCAGGCTGTTAGTATTTTGAGCTGACGGAGAAGGCTTGAAATCATAAGTGAATTCCGGAGACAGTATATTAATTACCGTTCTTTAAGGGTGAAGAAATAAATATACTGTCCCCGGAATCCTTCCTTTCTTCAGTGTAGCAGATACGCTCCTGTGTTTTCAGCTCACAAGAGGCACAGGAAGGACGACGGTTGCTTGATTCCTGTCCCATGGTAACCTCTTTACAAGATGGGCTTGCAGATGATTTCATGAATACGGAGTGACGTCATCCTGTTGCTAGGGGCCACACTCGCAAGAAGGGCGGTATCGGCGCCTGATCCCGTACCGGCAACAGCGATGACTCTTTCACCATCACCGATACAGCCCCCGTCACATGCCATCATCATTATTTCGATACAGACTTTGGTCCCCTGTCCAAAAGTCCGGAGTAGATTCGCCATGACCTTCGGGACATTCGTTCCGTAGAAATCCATTGTATGAAACAGCATCGTTCCAAAGTGCACCTGGTGTCCTTTCTCTCGGAGTTCGCCCGCCAGGCCGCTGGGGAACGGGTTCCCCGACTCCTTGAAACCGAATTGCCAGGGAACCACAACCAGGCGGGCATCTTTCTCCTCAAACGCGCGGAAAAATGCCTTCGCAGTGTTTCCCCTGGTCGATGCTACAACAATCCTTTTGATATTTCTCGACTCCGCCCTTTCCAGGACCAGTTCCATGACATCTTCCGTATTTTCTCTGCCCGGCCTTTCAAAATAGACAATCTTTTCTTCCATTTTTCTGTTGCCTCCCCCATGGACGATCCGCAGGACAGGAGCCCCGGCGTCAACGTTGGCCTCCATCGTGAAAAAATGCGCCTCTGTTAAATCCAAACGCCATCTTCTGCGGTCAATTCACCACCCGCATTGCCCGTGTTTACCGTCCCTGCGGGCTCAATAAGCAAGACTTTGCATTCCTTTTCGGCGAACGGTTTGTGCTCCTTCCCCTTCGGCACCACGAACATCTCTCCCTCCCGGAGATCAACTGTGCCCTTGGAGAAATTCATGCTCATTTCTCCATCGATAACGATGAAAGTCTCATCAGTATCATCGTGTCTGTGCCAGACAAAATCCCCCTGGAACTTCACCAGCTTGAAATGGTAGTCGTTCATCCGGGCAATGACCCTGGGCGCCCAGTGCTCCGAGAACTTGTCGAACTTCTCTCTGAGATTGATGGCTGAGAATTCCATAGCCGTTCCTTTCAAAACCCCAAAATTCCGCCTCCTTGGGAGAGACAGACCGGTCCCCTGCAGCTTTCCTCAACCAGCTTCACTGGCGCCGACACGTGTCACCCGAACCGGTGCTAGGGACCCACATGTCGGTCGTACACCCTCTCTCTGCATTCCCGGACTACCTCGGCTGGTATGCGCCTGAGAGCAATACGTACCAGGGCTGGCACAATGATAAAATCATCCAAATGGCCGATCACCGGGAGCCAATCCGGAATCAAATCAAAGGGCAGGAGCGCATACCCGACCGCAGCGCCCAGCAGAACCTTCGCTTTTTTCGGCGTACGAGGGTCCTTTGATACAAGGGCATAGACTTCGAGTTCCTGCCTTAGGGACTCGGCAGCAGATTTCAGCGTCTCAAGCATTGTTTGGCAAATCCATGCCGGATCTTCCGTCATAGGGTTCTTCGCCCCGTCTGAAACCCGACGACAAAGTCGAAGTCAAAATTTCACATACACCACAGATATGGAAAAGCCAAGAGCATTATATCAAGGTGAAATATGGGAAAGATATGGGAGCCATCAGCTGAAATTCTTTTGATCTCCTCTCATTTAGTACGCCCGAATACTTGAAGGTCAGAACTTTTCTGGATTCCACGGTCATGTCATTCCCGGTCAGGGGATCGGTTTTGCCGACTCCCTCCAGTATTACCCTCCTGCCATTTGGGGAAAGATTGAAACATTGTCTCCCTCTTTCAGCTCA
>CAZJRD010000089.1:0-11264 GCA_964548365.1 uncultured Desulfobacteraceae bacterium
CCCTGGTTCTCCCCGGTCATTCTATTCGAGAGGGTGCTTTAAGGAAATGCTGTGGCCCTTCACCACGTTGTTCATAGGGCCGTGCCGGAAAAGAGATGAGAGGGGGAGGGGCTGTTTTATTGATCAGCGGGCTTGTTCGCCTCCTCCAGGGACGTGATGCGTTTTTCGAGCGCGTCAACCTGGCGCGCGAGGTCCGCAAAATCCTGTCTTGTACAGAGGTCCAACCCTTCAACCGCTTTCTTGACAGTACTGCTTATCTTGTCCTGCATGTCCTCCCACTGCTTTGAACCGCTTTCGATCAGGTCCTTGGACAGCTTTTCTGCCTCTTCCGTGGTGATTTTGCCCTCCTCTACCAGCTTGCGGGTAATGTTTTCGATTTTTTCCTTGGTAACGACGGCTGCCCCTAAACCGGCGAGCAGGCTTTTCTTAATGGTTTCAAACATGATGAACCTCCTTATTTCGTCGCAAAAAGGTCAGTGCCGGGAAGCTTGTCCTGTGGTTGGGTGAGATAGAATTCCCCTTTTTCAATCCATTCTTTCAGGATAGCGGCAATTTCCCGGGACCGCACATACGACGTCATGGGGACGGTGGGGATGTTCTGCCCGTTAAAACGAATTGCTCCGGATTTTAGCTCCGCATAGCTGATCTGCCCCAAGCTCTTGGCTTCTCCTTTTGGATAGTCATTGCCATAATCAATAATCTGGGTGAAAATCTCGTGATCGGAGACCCCTGTAAAACGGGCGATGTCCTCATTTAAAACAGGAATCGGGACGCCGACCCCTACGGCGAGTGAACACCCGTAGCCAAGCAGACTCACCCCGGCCACCCACTTCGAGTCCATTTCCTTCAGGTCGCCCGTGACCATGAGGGTCCCCGACGGGCTCAGAGGCACTCCGTTTTCCCCGCGTTTGACGTCAGGCTTGTGTTGCGTGCCCGGGCCGATAATATACCCCTTTGCCCCTCCCAGGAATATCCTCGTCCCTGTGCCCATGGTCAGGTAATAGGGGTCGTTAAAGAGCGGGCTCAATTGCCCGGATGTGGCATAATTAGCGTTTCCGGCGCGGGGTTTCAGGACTCCCATGTAGGTGTAAATAGTTTTTTTCGTTAGATTAATGGCGCAATTATAGTTCTGGTAAGCGTTCCTGGGGTTTAATAACTGCGCATACGGCAAGTCCGCCAGGGTGATATGCTTTTTAAAACTCCGATTTGGATAGCAATCGGTCCCGTATGCAGATGCCTCCAGCCGAACCCGTTTGCCTGCGAGGAGGTCCTGGATGACGTGGCCGCCGCCGTATTTGAACTGTCCCGGATGGATGCGATTCAGCGGGTCATCCTCTGCCGGTTCGGTGGCACCCATGTAAATATCCACGGCTGCAAGCCCTGCATAGGCCGGGACACCGTTGAGGAGAACACTGGAGGCCTTGATCCCGGGCTTGGCGTGCCCGAAGTTGATGAAGGCGCCCGACGAACACATGGGGGAGAAAGTTCCTGTAGTAACCACGTCAACTTCCTGGGCAGCCTTGGTGGGACCTTTCTTGTGCACGATATCGGACATCTCGTCAGCAGTGACAACAACAACTTTCCCCGCCCGTATTCGCTCGTTAATCTCCTGAATGGTCTTGGCACCCTTTTTTCTGGCCATATAAAAAGCCTCCTGTATATTTTCTGAAAAAATAATTCTAGAATGGAAAAGCAAATCTGACAAGCAAAACTTTTTTATCTGAAATGGTCAGGAGGAAGACAGTCACGGGAGGTGGGGGCTTCCTTGACTTTTGCAAAACCATCCCATAACAATATCCTCGACATTGCGGGGAAAACAGAGCAGAGTAACTCGAGCAATACGCTGTCGTGTCCGGAACTAAAAGACCACGAAGGAATTCGCACTGTATCAGGGGGAGAAATCATGGAGCCTATTCAAATAGGGGACCTTGTGATAAAGGAAAACGGGCCTTTTTTTATCATCGCGGGTCCATGTGTCATTGAGAACGAATCAGTGACGCTGGAGGTTGCCAGGTTCCTTCGCAAAACCGGAGATGAACTCGGTATCCCGGTCATCTTCAAGTCATCGTATGACAAGGCAAACCGTACTTCCCTTGATTCCTTCAGGGGTCCGGGGCTCGAAAAAGGCCTTCAAATTCTCAGCCGGGTCAAGGAAGAAACGGGGTTGCCGGTGCTCTCCGATGTCCACGAACGTGATCAGGTGGAGCAGGCTGCTGCGGTTCTGGACGTTATTCAAATTCCTGCTTTTCTCTGCAGGCAGACTGATTTAATCCTTGCGGCGGCCAGGACCAATGTGCCCATAAACATAAAAAAGGGACAGTTCCTGGCCCCATGGGACATGGCGCCGGCAGTGGAGAAGGTGCGGTCTACCGGCAATCATCGCCTGCTCTTGACCGAACGGGGGTCGGCATTCGGATACAACAACCTGGTTGTGGATATGAGATCCATAGCGGTGCTGAAGGACTTCGGGTTCCCTGTTATTTTTGACGCGACACACAGTGTCCAGCTCCCCGGGGGAGGAGGGCATTGCTCAAGTGGACAGAGAGAGTACGTGGGAAATCTGGCACGAGCTGCCGTTGCAGCCGGTGCAGATGGAGTCTTTATGGAAATTCATCCTTCCCCTGATTCGGCCCTTTGCGATGGGCCCAATTCTTTGCCTCTCAGCGATGTTCGTGATCTCCTGCAGGCCCTGCAGGCTATTTATCAGGTGGTACGACCCTGAAAAAACAGACAGGATTCGCAGGATTTTGTAGGATTATTTGGCTCCCGCGTTGCGGGAACCAAATACCGCTCGAGAATACAGAGAACAAAACACCGGCAGTCAAGAAAAAGATTCAATGAGATCGGGAATTTTCCCTGAAGCAAAAAGGTGCTTCTCTCATGCTGCCTTCTACGTTGGTCTTTGATTGAACAAGGGGATGCAGGGATATGAAAGTGCAAAGGGATTGGGGCGTAGAGAAAAGGGCAAAAGGGATTAAATTATTGATGTTGGACGTTGACGGTGTCTTGACGGACGGGACCATTCACCTATCCGCATCGGGCGAGGAGACAAAGGTGTTTTACGCCAGGGACGGGCATGGCCTGAAACTCCTGATGGAAAGTGGTATCGATGTGGCGCTTATTTCGGGCCGGGAATCGCGGGCAGTTGAGAAGCGGGCCGGAGAACTTGGCATCCGGTTAGTGTTTCAGGGGATGAAGGACAAAAGGGCCGTTTGTCGCGAGTTACTGAAACAGGAGGGGCTGAAAAAAGAAGAGGCTGCCAGTGTTGGTGATGATCTGCCGGATTTATCCCTCTTTGCGTTTTCCGGAATCCGTATTGCGGTTGCCGACGCTGCCGGGGAACTCCTGGAAGTGGCGGATGTGATCACCGAACAAAGAGGGGGATACGGTGCAGTGCGGGAGGTTTGCGAGTGGATTTTGAAATTGCAGGAAAAATGGTTCGAGGTGATTGGCCGGAGCACCGGAAAATAGTCTTTACATACCAAATGAGGCCTTGATATAATCATCCATGTCCGTAGTTCGATTCTTCCGAAGGCAGTGGCCCCTTGTTGGCGTGGCATTCTTGCTGGTGCTTGTAGGGCTGTTTGTCATCAGGTCCGGCAAGGATTTTTTTCGAGATTCCACCCTGGGAGAAGTAATTTCCGGGAAAGGGATTAAACTGAAAGACATCCACTACACCCAGGAGGATCCCTCAAAAGGCATCAGGTGGGTGCTCGATGCTCAAGAGGTCCGATTTTCAGAAGACAGGCAGTCAATCTTTTTCCGAGATTTTCGGTTGAACGTCAAGCCAACCGGAAGACCGGCTTTCCACCTCAGCGGAGAAAACGGCGAATATTCTCGGACCAGGGGGGAAGTAAAGCTCTGGGGAAATCTGGAAGGGTTGTCTGACGATGGATACAGGATAGTGACGGAACGTATGCTGTTCGACGAAAAAAAAGGGGTGTTGACGAATGACAGGCCGGTGCAACTATTCGGCTCTTTTTTTTCTGTATCAGGAACAGGGATGTTTGTGGATCTCAGGAAAAAGAAGATGAAGATCCTTGCCAAAGTGAAGACCGTTATACGAGAGGGGGCTACTGGAAGATGAAAACCCTGAAATCATTCTGCGCTGTGCTGGTTGTTGTCATGCTTGCGGGATTCATCTTTCCGCGTCTCTGTGACGCGGAGGCCAAGAAAACCAGAATTGATGTTACGCCAAAGCCTATCGTGATCCTGTCAAAGACCCTGGAAGTAGACGATGAAAAAAAAATCGTTACCTTTACGGGAGAGGTGAACGCGAAAAAGGATGATTTTGTGGTGGACTGCCAGAAAATGCTGGTGTATTACCGGACTTCACCCGATAAAGATAAACAGGGGAAATTCGCGCAGGGGATCGATCGGATTGTCGCCAGCGGACAAGTCAGGGTGACTAGAAAAGAAGGCGGGCTGGCCACCGCAGACACGGCCATTTACTACCAGGACGATGATAAACTTGTCCTTACCGGGAACCCTTCCGTACAACAAGGCAAAGACCTGGTCAAGGGCGAGCGGATTACCATCTTTCTCCGGGAGAACAGGAGTGTCGTAGAGAGTACCGGGAAGGAGCGTGCCCAGGCAATCATTTTCCCGAAGTCCCGGAAGAAGGAGACCCCTTAAACGTGGGAGGGAAAGTACTTCAAGCCAAGGGGCTCGTAAAGATCTACAGCGGGAAACGGGTCGTTGACGGCGTGACCCTCAATCTCAGGCGTCAGGAGATCGTGGGGCTTCTTGGGCCAAATGGTGCCGGCAAGACCACCACTTTTTACATGATTGTCGGCCTTGCACAGCCCGATGAAGGAAAGGTGTTTCTTGACGGAGAGGATATTTCCAATGACCCCATGTACCTCCGGGCGAGGAAGGGGATCAACTATCTGGCACAGGAACCTTCGATCTTCCGGAAACTTACGGTGGAGGAAAATCTGCTGGCCATCATGGAGCGGATAAACATCCCCCGGATCGAGCGCAAGGAGCGAATAAAAGAACTCCTGGACGAATTGAACATTGGGCACCTTGCCGGGCAGAAGGCATTGTCCCTTTCCGGAGGCGAGCGGAGGCGTCTTGAAATTACAAGGGCCTTGGTGACTGAACCCAGGTTCATGCTTTTAGATGAACCGTTTGCAGGGATCGATCCGCTGGCAGTAAGTGATATCCAGCAGATTATACGGCAGTTGAAAGGCCGAGGGTTGGGAATTATTATTTCCGATCATAATGTGAGAGAAACCTTGAACGTTTGTGACGTTGCTTATATTATCAGCGAAGGAAGGATTATCGAGTACGGTGGACCTGAAAAGATCGTGGAGAGTAAAGTGGCCCGTGGCGCTTACCTGGGCGACGATTTCAGCATGTAAATTTTCTCGCGTGATTTGTTGATCCGGCACCGGCTGAAAACAAAATGGCTTTAGAACTGAGACAATCACTGAGCTTAACCCAACAGCTCATCATGACCCCGCAATTACAGCAGGCCATCAAGCTCCTGCAGCTCTCAAGGCTTGAATTGCTGGACACGATTCAACAGGAGCTTGAAGTCAATCCTCTGCTGGAAGAACAATTGTCCTCTGAATCAGAAGAAGAAAGTCCGCCCGAGGAAGGGAAAAACCATCCCGAAGACGGCGTTTCGGATGTCCCGGAAGTCAAAGAGGTAAAAGTCGAGGAAAATGCTCGTGATGATGTGGATTGGGAAAACTATCTGAACGAGTACAATACCTCGTGGGCTGAAGTCCCTCACGAGGTCAGGGATCTCCCCTCCCTGGAGAACATCACTTCCAGCAAGACCAATCTATGTTCCCACCTGTTGTGGCAGCTCAACATGAGTCGGGCGGATGAGATCGCAAGAGAGATCGGGTCACACATTATCGGCAATCTGAATGATGACGGGTACCTCAAGGCTTCTGTGGAGGAGATTGCAGAGACCACCGGCTATCCCCTGGAACGGGTAAATACGACCCTGGAACTCATCCAGAATTTTGACCCCGTGGGCGTTGGTGCCAGGGATACCAGGGAATGCCTGCTGATCCAGATCAAACTTCACAATCTGGAGGGAACGATTGTAGAAGAAATCATCAAGAATCATATGCGTGACCTGGAAGACAGGAAATATGAGCGCATCGCGAAAGATTTCTCGGTCCCTCTGCAGGAAGTGCTCTCCGCCATATCCGTTATCCATGGATTGGAGCCCAAACCAGGGAGGAGTTTTTCTGACGAAGAAACTATTTATGTGAGCCCCGATATCTATGTTTTCAAGGTTGGCGATGATTATGAGATAGCGCTGAATGAAGATGGGTTGCCAAAGCTCCGGGTCAACGCCTTTTACAAGGAGGTCCTTTCCAATAAGGATTCACTTCCTGATACTGCGAAGGCCTATATCCAGGAGAAGCTCAAGTCTGCGGCCTGGCTGATAAGGAGCATCCATCAACGCCAGAGAACCATTTACCGGGTCACGGAGAGTATCGTCCGTTTTCAGCGGGATTTTCTGGAAACTGGTATCACTCATCTGAAGCCGCTGGTATTGCGGGATGTGGCTGAAGATATCCAGATGCACGAATCCACCATCAGCCGGGTGACCACCAACAAGTTTGTGTATACACCCCAGGGGCTCTTTGAGCTGAAGTTCTTTTTCAACAGTGCCATAAACAGTATTGAAGGTGATGCAGTTGCATCCGAAAGCGTGAAAGAGCACATCCGAAACATTGTGAGGGGAGAGGATGCTGCGAAACCATACAGCGATCAGGAGATTTCAAATATCCTCAAGAAACTGAATATTCGTGTTGCACGGAGGACAGTCGCAAAATACCGGGAAAGCATGAGCATATTGCCTTCACGAAAGCGAAGAGAGCCTTATGGAATGGCAGGATAGTGAGGTCTCCCAACAACCACCATTGTTGTCAGGAGGAGGAAATATGGATATTACTGTGACATTTAGACACACCGAACCGATGGAAAGCCTGAAGGCCTACGCAGAGGAAAAAGTATCCAAGCTGAAAAAATACCTGGATTATCCAATGGAAGCACATGTTGTGCTGACCGTGGAAAAATTTCGCCATCAGGCTGATGTCACAATCAGCGTGAACGGGACAAGAATCAAGGCGGTAGAGGAAACAGGGGACATGTACTCCGCCATTGATCAGGTCATGGACAAGATTGAAAAGCAGATCAAGCGGCATCTTTCCAAGATAAGATCAAGACGGTCTGAGAATATAAAGGGTGAGGATACCCTCGCTTCCGAGGAAGCAAATAGTGCGATTCAGGAAGAACCATCCATAGAAGTCGAAAAAATGGTGGCAAAGCCCATGGATGCGGAGGAAGCCGCCATGCAACTCAATGTGATGGGGAGGGACTTCCTGGTTTTCAGAAATGCAAAGTCATTGGAAATTAACGTGATCTATAAGCGCCGGGACGGCAATCTCTGTCTTATCGAGCCGGCAAGTTAGTGTGATGGTGCAATGAAATTTTCAGATATTATAACAGAAGATAGTATCATTCCTGAACTGGCAGCGAGAGATAAAGAAGGCGTGCTGGAGGAGCTTGCCCAAGCAATCTGCAATCATGCTCCTTCTGTTGACAAATCAGAACTGGTGCGGGTCCTTTTGGAGAGGGAAAGACTCGGGAGCACGGGCATCGGAGAAGGGGTTGCCATCCCGCACGGTAAAATTAACAGTCTCACTCAGCCCATGATATCCTTTGGACGGAGCAAGAGAGGGTTGGATTTTGATTCCATGGATGCGCAGCCCGCCTACCTTTTTTTCCTGCTGGTAGCGCCGGAAAACTCTGCCGGCCTTCATCTGAAGACCCTGGCGAAGATTGCCAAGGTCCTCAAGAGTAGGGCTTTCCGCAAGAAATTGATGGAAGCCAAGACGCGTGATGAGATTTACGAGTCCATTATCAAAACCGATGAAGAAGAGAATGGGGTCTGACAGCATTGTATAAAGGGACAGCATGATAGGATTGCTCATTATTTCACACTGTGAACTGGGGAACGAACTGCTCAAGGCTACTGAACTTATCATGGGACGGCTGGAGAATGCACAAGCCATTGCCATAACCCAGACTTCCGGCAGCCAGGAAATGATAGATGCCATTTCGGAAAAAATAGAAACCATGAACGAGGGTGATGGAGTTCTTATCCTTACCGACATGTTTGGTGGTACCCCTTCCAATCTCAGCCTCTCATTCCTGGGGGATGAAAAAGTAGAGGTCTTGACGGGGGTAAACCTTTCCATGGTTATTTCTGCCGCCCAGGATCGCCACCATTTTGCGCTCAGTGATTTGGGCGAGAGGGCAAAGGAAGCGGGAAAAAAGAGTATCGCCCTTGCGGGACAACTGCTGAAGTCGAAATGATATCTTTGATCAGAGTCACCGCAGAAAATTTTCATCGTTTTGTGCAAGGAATTCTTGCCATTGAAGAGGTTTCTTTTCCTTCTCCCTGGACGTTGGAAGCATTTCACGAGGAGGTTGAGAGGTCCTTTTCATCTCTCTGGGTACTCCTTGATAAGGAAGATCTTGTCGGATATCTCTGCTTCTGGTCCATGGCTGGAGAACTGCATCTCATGAACATCGCCGTCCATCCCCGAAGGTGGGGTGAGGGCCTCGGGAGGATGCTTCTTGATAAAATGATTACAACGGGTATCTGTGCCGGTGCTGATTGTGCACTGCTGGAGGTGCGACCGTCAAACGCACCTGCGAGGGAATTGTATAAGAACGTAGGATTTCGGGAGATCGGCCGTCGCACGAAGTATTACAGGGATACAGGTGAAGATGCTATCCTCATGGCTCTGCAGTTGGATGCTGGAGGGAATACGAGTGCCTTGGCCGCAGCGAATATCTTGTGAGATATAGTTTCGGTTATCTGTGGTGGTAGTGATAGGAAAAGAATCACGAGGAGGGAAAAATGGCTTTGAAAGTTGGAATAAATGGTTTTGGACGTATTGGAAGGATGGTATTCCGTGCTGGTTGCCGGAATAATGGATTAGAGTTTGTGGCCATAAATGATCTGACGGACCCGGCGACCCTTGCCCATCTTTTGAAGTATGATTCAGTGCATGGGATCCTGGATGCTGAAATTTCCAGTACCGAGCATTCTCTTGTTGTAGACGGACGGGAGATAGAAATTTATTCAGAAAAGGATCCATCGAGGATCCCGTGGGGCGACACCGGTGTGGAAACTGTCTTCGAGTGTACCGGCCTTTTTCGGGACCGGGAAAAGGCATCAAGGCATCTTGAAAGCGGGGCAAGAAAGGTGATTATCTCCGCCCCTGCCAAGGAACCGGATATCACGGTCGTGATGGGGGTGAACCATCATGAATATGATCCTCAGCGCCATCACGTGGTTTCCAATGCATCCTGCACCACCAATTGTCTGGCACCGGTCTGTAAGGTCCTGCTCGACTGTTTCGGAATCGAGAAGGGTTTAATGACGACCACCCACGCGTACACAGGCGATCAACGGTTGCTGGATTTTCCGCATCGGGACTTGCGGAGGGCACGGGCTGCCGGGCTTTCCATGATTCCTACCACCACAGGGGCGGCCAAGGCGGTTTCCCTGGTGTTGCCGGAGCTGGAAGGAAAACTGTACGGGATGGCCATACGTGTGCCCACGCCGAATGTTTCGGTCGTGGACCTGGTGGTGCAAACAGCAAAAGCGGTGATGGTCGAAGAAGTTAACAATGCATTTAAAGAGGCATCGGAAACCTATCTCAAGGGCATCCTGGATTTCTGCGATAAACCCCTGGTTTCGGCTGATTTTAATGGTACCAGGGTGTCATCAACAGTGGATGCCCTTTCTACTATGGCCGTCGGTGACATGGTGAAGGTGCTCTCCTGGTACGATAATGAATTTGGCTATTCAAACCGGATGGTTGACCTGGCCCTGCATATGGCTTCCATGTGACCGTCAAGGAGTGTCGAGGAACCCGAAAGAAGTGAAGATGCGAGGAGAAGCGGGATGGGAGAGCGGAAGCCCCTCATAGCGGGGAACTGGAAAATGAATCTCGATATCGGGGATGCGGTGAATCTGGTGCAGTCCATTGGTGCCACCGTGAAGGATGGAATAGACCGGGAAGTTCTGATCGCGCCCCCCTTTACGAGCCTGTCGGCGGTAAAAGAAGCAATAGGCAGCAGCAGGATATTCCTGGCGGGACAGAACATGCACTGGGAGATGAAGGGAGCCTATACCGGTGAGATTTCCGGTCGAATGCTCCAGCAGGTCGGCTGTACCCATGTGATCCTCGGGCATTCCGAAAGAAGGACCCTCTTTGGGGAAACCAGCAACATGATTGATTTCAAGGTGAAGTCAGCCGTGCTTCTGGGCCTGATCCCCATCGTCTGCATAGGGGAAAGCCTTGAAGAGAGGGAGGGTAACCGTACTTTTGAGGTGTTGGAAAACCAGTTGAACGCGTCCCTGCAGAATTTTCGTGCGGACAAGCTGATGCCGGTATCGACGATCCTTGCCTACGAGCCCATATGGGCGATTGGAACCGGTAAAACAGCCACCCCGGAACAGGCCCAGGAGGTCCACGCGTTTGTGAGGGAATGGATTGAAAAAACGTTCGGCGCGGTTCCTACCAGAGAGGTGAGGATCCTGTATGGCGGAAGCGTGAAACCGGCCAATATCGAGGAACTTATGTCCATGCCTGATATTGACGGGGTTCTTGTTGGCGGAGCGAGCCTGAAGGCTGATCAGTTTATCCCGCTTATCCATTACAAAGCGTAGCCTCATCGGGCATATTCAGCCTATCCTCCTGAAAGTGACTTTTTTGTTGAAAAAAATAATTTTGCTGGATAAAATAAAAATTTGTCTTATAAATCCATCGACGGATAAAAGAATAAACGAGGTTACAGAATGAAACTTGTTCTCATTCTCTTGCATTCAGTTGTTTGTATATCATTGATTTTGATCGTACTCCTGCAGAAGGGGAAGGGCGCGGACATGGGTGCTGCATTTGGGGGTTCAAGCCAGGCGGTATTTGGCAGCACCGGCGCCATGTCGTTCCTGACCAAGACAACAACTATTGTCGCCATCGTGTTTATGCTGACATCTCTGGGGCTCACGATCATGTCAGGAAGGGGGAGAAGCTCTTCCATCATGGAAGGGGTGAATCCGACCAAGGCCCCCGCCGCACAGACGAGCGCCCCGGCGGCGCCTCCTGCCCAGCAGAAGAAAAAATAAGGCGAGGTTCTGTGCCGAAGTGGTGGAACATGGTAGACACGCTATCTTGAGGGGGTAGTGGGCCACGCCCGTGCGGGTTCAAGTC
>CAZJRD010000090.1:0-11250 GCA_964548365.1 uncultured Desulfobacteraceae bacterium
TCTTTTAATTCGTCCACAGGGGAACTCGAAGAGTCACTATCAACACGAATTATTGGATTCGGAGTAGTCCGTACTGTCAGTTGGAATGCATCAGGGCGAGAATAGTGACCGGCTACGTCTAAGTTCCACCTCGTGTTGCGAATAATTTCAGGATCCACATTGGCATAGAGGATGCCTTCTTCCTTACTCAGGGGGCCCGCAAGGATCTTACCCTCAGGATCAGCTATCATGCTGTTGCCGGTGTTTATCCACTCGCCAGCCTGTTCATAGTAAGGTTCAATTTGCGGAAAACGCGAAAGAATTTTCTCTTTTCGAAGCACCATACAACATCCGGCCACATAAACGCGTCCTTCCCTGCCTATATGTCGAAGGGCGGACTGCCAAGCCTCGCTTTCATCGTAAGTTGGCGCCAGGTAGAGCTCAATGCCTCGACCATATAGGCTATACCGGGCCAACGGCATATAGTTTTCATGACAAATAAGCCCGCCCATTTTACCAATCTCTGTATCGTATACTTCGAGAGTACTAGGATCACCATAAGCCCAAATAGTGCGTTCCGATACCGTAGGCACGAGTTTCTGATGACGGCCGATCAGGTTACCGTCCTGATCAATGAGGATATTCGTATTGAACAGACTGCCCCCGCTTGCATTATCGTTACGTTCATTGACGCGCCGATAGATACGTAAATACCGGCGTCTCGTGCTGCCTGACACAACCTTTCGGTGGCCACGCTGGGAATAATAACAGCTTGGTCTAACAATTCTCCATACAGTTTCTGGCTTAGAGTGATCTGACCGGCCGGAACATACCATATCCAGTCTGGACTAGATATCCTTTGCCTCTGCCACCAACCTATCAAATTTTTCCACTTCCACTACTGGCGATGTGGTAAAGGAGATACCTGTTAGCTTCTTCAATGCAACCGAAGTTGCTATGGCTTTTTCTGCATCAGGAAAATCTACGGTAAAAACAAGGTCATGTTCTCCAAGCACGGCATACATAGATATAACCTTTCCATCGTGCTCTTTGATCAGATTGACAGCCTTGTCTGTTCGTTCAGCACTGATCCTCTTAAAAGAGTCTGACGAATACTTTCCGAACATCATGAATATTGGCATAGCAATCCCTCCTTTCTTTTCCCAGATATTTCTCGTAGGCGGGCTAGTCGCGTTTGGCTTTGTATTTTTTCCCTATACTCCACGCGGGAGCCACCGGCTCCCCAAGGCTCCAATAGGAAGTGTCCGGTTGCGAGAGTATCAGGGGCTTCATTTTTCTGAAATCCATCTTTCCACCAGTCAAAAACCTCTCTTCCGTGTAGATTTCCCTGATTTCACCGATGAATATCTCATTCAAGCTGCTCTCCACCACATCCACCACTTCGCACTCCATGCACAAGGGGCAGTCTTTGATCATGGGTGCTGTTTTCAGCTCTCCGTAGAAAAGATCAAAGACTTCCGATTTATCGGTTTTCTTCCCCGACACAATACCGCAGTAATCGGTTACCTCCACCATATCCTCCGAAGGCAGGCAAACACTGAAGGTCCTGTTTTCCTTGATTCCCGGATTGGTGTGATGCCCTTTGCCCAAGGCGATGGCGATCCTTGGTGGTTTATAGCTGACCATGGTAAACCATGCGACGGCCAAGAAATTCGGCTTGCCTTCCACGCGGGCTCCCACCAGGGAAACAGGCATGGGATACACGGGGATCGTTGACCCCAGGTTAATTTTTTCCATTTGTCATCACCTCCGTTGTTTTCTACTTCATGCCCTCCCGGATCCAATTCATCAGGGCGGGGAGTTCTTCCATGTCCCATGCGGGTGACAACCGCGCCTCAACATATCCCCCGAAGATCTGATCCATCATGGAGAGCAATTTTTCCACCAGGAACGTCCTTTCGTAAAACAGGGCGTCGGGGTCTTCTCCCTTTTCCCGGAAGACTCTCGGTGTCTTGAGGGAATGAAAATTCATCCACGTGGAGTCAAGCTCAAAAACCCATTCATTGTCCCCGGCCCTGAGGTGTATCTTGGCCCTAGTAAGTTTTTTCCCTTCTCCCAGGGCAAATCGGGCCTCCCTGATTCGCACATTCTCGCCGGTGCAGACCACCGTTTCCACACCACGGTCGCCCTCCGACTGGAGCGTCACCTTTCCTTCAAACCACAGTTCCGCCTCTTCCCTGTCCTGCAACTGAAACGATCCTGCCATTGTCTCACTCCTGAACCAGAGCCAGACCAGGAAATCCCGGCCCAGGGATTCGGACTCCCGCACATCATCTATGACGCTCATGCCTGCGGACCCTCCGCAAAATAGAGTGGCCGGATCTCTTCTGCCAGCGCGCTATCCTTCCCCAGGGCATTGAGTGCCTTCTGCGCCAGGGCATACGGGTAGATCGGGATGAGTTGGAGGTGAAAGGTCTTCCGGAAAAATTCGGCGAATTCATCACAGAGCTTGCTGCCGGTGGCCCCGAAGAGCACCGTATTGGTCTTGAAATTCCAAATCATGTCATAGACACCGGTCTGGGGAATAGCCCTCTTCAAGAGGCGCAAGCGTATGCTCTCCCTGATTTCTTCCCGTATCCCTTTGGCGAGATACTCCAGTCCTTCCCGCTCTTTCACTTCTTTTTCCGCCTCCCGGCAGTATTGCAAAATGGCCTGCTTGGGAATCCTTTTCACGTCCACCCGCCAGGAAAGGGCGATAAATGGCTCCTTGAAATATTCCATCGTTCGAAAATCGTTGTCGAACATATCGAGGATATTGACCCAGCCGGTGGATCGTTCCTCGCCCGGGAGATCATCAAGCGTATGAAAGGCATACCGGAGGATTTCTCCTGGGAATGTTTCTATATAATCCTGCGGGAGCGACCCATCCACTTCATACCGGCAAAATGATGCTGATCCATGTACCAGTCCCATATTTTTTCCTCACCTGGAGATATGTCTTTTGTAGCCGCTCAGGCGGACAGACTGAAAGCAGAAGGCTCAGGGAAGGGGCAAGAGTAAGCACTTTTCCCATTTCTAAGTCAAGATAAATCGGAAGGTGCTCTACGATGACCCCTTTTTTCTGTTCCGCCCGAGGCGCCTCTGGATCTCCCGTTCAAATCCCCGGTCTGAGGGACGGTAAAAGACCCGGTTGCGGACCTTTTCCGGGAGATATTCCTGCTCGATCCACGCACCGGGATAGTTATGGGGGTAACGATAGCCGCGCCCGTAGCCCAGTTTCTTCATGAGAGCAGTGGGAGCGTTGCGGATATGCATAGGAACCGGTCGGGGGCCTGTTCGCTCAATTTCCTCCTTCACCGCCTTTTCCGCAAGGTAGAGGGCGTTACTCTTGGGGGCCGTTGCCAGGTAAACGGCCGCCTCTGACAGGGCCAGTTCAGCTTCAGGGGGCCCAACCTTTTGCCAGGCATCAAAGGCCGCCAGAGCTACCTGCAATGCCTGAGGATCCGCCAGTCCCACATCTTCCGAGGCGAACCTGATCATTCTCCTCGCCACAAACAGGGGATCTTCTCCTGCCAGCAGCATCCGGTAGAGCCAATAAACCGCCGCCTGTGCGTCACTCCCGCGAAGGCTCTTATGAAATGCCGAGATGAGGTTGAAGTGTTCCTCCCCATCTTTGTCATACGGCAACGCCTTCCTGTCCAGGGCTTTTTCAATGACCTGGAGATTCAGGCTCCGCTCTTCTGCATCTGTTTCCAGCAGGTAGGAACACGCCATCTCCAGGTTGTTGAGGGCAACGCGCGCATCGCCGTGAGAAAGGTCCATGAGATGTTCGAGGGCCTTTCCGGCCAATTGGAACCCCCATTTCCCGAGACCCTTTTCGCTGTCGTTCAAGGCCCTTGTCAAAATAACTTCCAGGTCCTCATTCCGGAGTGGTTTCAGGACCAACACCCGGGCCCTCGACAGGAGAGGAGGAATGACTTCGAATGAAGGGTTCTGGGTGGTGGCGCCCACCAGGAGAATCAAGCCTCTTTCCACGTGGGGCAGAAACGCGTCCTGCTGGCCCTTGTGAAACCGGTGGATCTCATCCACGAAGAGGATAGTCGGCTGGCGGGTCTTCTTCCTGTGGTCCTCCGCCTCCTTTATGACTTCCCGAAGGTCCTTGACGCCCGAAGTTACTGCTGAAAACGCCCGGAATGGATATCGGGTATACCTTGCGATCATCCTCGCCAGGGTGGTCTTCCCTGATCCCGGGGGACCCCAGAAAATCACGGGAAAGACCCGGCCGGACTCGAGGGCCTTGCGAAAAGAAGCCTCCGGGCCGAGCAAATGAGGTTGCCCCACCATGTCCTCAATCTCTTCCGGACGCATCCGCTCGGCCAGCGGGGCGATCTCGTCTATCATTTCGTCGTTCATGAACCCGGATCTCCTGCACGCAGCGCTTCCATAAATACGGAGTGAACCCTGTCCATGTTCAGGGGTTTTTCAAGCAAGAAAGGGCCATCGCCGTGCTTCGCGACCTTTGAAGACCGGAGGGTGGGAGGGTTTTCGATCAGGACGATAGGTGTTTTCGGGCGGTCTCGGTTCGCCCTTTTGAGGAACACGGAGAGGTTTTCCTGTTCAACCTCTTCCGCATCAACAACCATCAGGTCATAGGCCTTTCTTTTCATCGATTGAAAGGCTTCACCGCAGGTCACTGTGGCATCCACGCGGCATCCCCTGCTTGAGAACCATCGACACAGGAGATCACGCAGGATATCTTGCCCTGAAACCACAAGAACGAGGGTGTCCTTCAATCGTATCCGCCTCGCGGTTCTTTTCTTGGGAGAGGCCTGAGAAGGAATCGGCATGCGAACGGTACAGATCGTTCCCCCTCCGTCGCCGCTCCGGAGCTCCATCTCGCCCCCGTTCCTCCTGATAATCGCCCGTGCCAGGCTCAATCCCAGCCCCCTCCTGTCCTTTCCCTTTGTCGTAAAGAAAGGATCGTAGATCCTGTCCCGGACTTCCGAGGGAATCCCGTTGCCGCTGTCCTGTATATAGAGATGCGCAAACCCCCCGCTTTCCTCGGTGGTAAGGTATATAGTCCCTTCAGCATTCAGGGCCTCAACCGCATTTTTTACCAGTGCATTGAGCGCATACGCTATCTCTTCCGGCCTTCCCATCAGGTTTGGCAGGGCCCTCAGATAAGTCTTCATTCTGATGGTGCCTTCCCCTTCGGGAAGCCCTTTACGCCATTGATTCCTGGTTGTAGAAATCACGTCCTGCGCCACTTTTCGAAGATCAAAGGAAATGGCCCCTTCCTGTTTCGTGCCGCCCTCTCCAAGCCACTGCAGTTCCTGGAGAAGGGAGGAATTGTGATCAAGGGAACGCAGCCATCCCTCCATTTCCCGGTGAAGGCCTCTCGATAGCCGCTCGATCACCTCCTGCTTTCCCGCTTCAATGTGCAGTTTTTCGGCCTCTTTTCTTTCATTGAGCCCGATCAAGTTGAGCAGGAAGGCCCGACGTCCACCAACGAGAATCTTTTTCACCCGCACCTCACACCACAGCATATCCCCGCTCTTGCTTCTCAGGCAGGCTTCGTACCGATTCGGCACGGGTTTTCCTGATACCCGCTTCCGATAGCGCGCGCGGAGGCTGGTCTGAAATTCCGGGTGAACGAATTCCAAAAAATCGTGCCCTTTTATGTCAGCCTCGTCACAGCCCAGCGCCTGTCTGGCGGTTTCATTGATAAAGCCAATTTTCTCATCCTGGATCAGCACGACACCCCCCGGCAGGGCTTCCAGGAGCCGCCACCCCTCCTTGAGGATCCTTACTGCCTGACGGTGCTCTTTCTGGAGGTCAGCAATTTTTTCCCGCAGGGTCCTTTTTTCAACCCGCAGATTTTCAAGCAATCGTTTCAGCCCCTGTATCCTCTTTTCAACCACTGGCAGCTCCCGTCTCAGTGTCCCATTGTTTATGAGAAACTCCCGCCCCGCGGAGATCACAAGAATCCGGCTGTGCCGTGCCGCAAAGCGGGCTACGCCAGCACAGCTGGACCAAAATTATATCATCCATCCCCACACACATGAAAATACGGCCGGAACACTCGTCTGTGGGGGAGATGTTTTCACCCTAAAGTTTGCTCTGAATCATCTTGATGATCTTCAAGGAATAGCGTATCATATTTTTCGTTGGCCGCACAACAGGGAAGCGCCCACGCCTTCTATTCGATCTTTGCCTCTTGCCCTGTACGCTGCGTCTATTGGTCTCTTATGTAAGCACTCTGAGAGGTTATCTCTCACAATCTGGAGTGCATTGCCACTATGGATACACTTGCCAGAGACTCAGGAGTCATACAAAGGAGTTTACATTGACCTTAAACCGTCCATTTGTCCATCTCCACGTGCACTCGGAATTCAGCCTTCTGGATGGCGCAATCCGGCCGAAACAGATGCTGGAAAAGGCCCATGATCTGAATATGAATGCAGTGGCCATTACAGACCACGGCAATATGTTTGGAGCTGTCCAGTTCTTCGATCAAGCCAAGAAGGCCGGCGGTGTGAAGCCCATCATTGGATCGGAAGTCTACATCGCCCCCGGAGACCGCCGGAGCAGGGCCCCGTCCCCGGACGGTCTGCCCAGTGCCTTCCACCTGGTACTCCTCGTCATGAATGAAAAGGGATACAGGAACCTGAGTCGCCTGGTCACCCAGGGATATCTGGACGGTTTTTATTACCATCCCCGTGTGGACATGGAGCTCCTGCGCGAATATAATGAAGGCCTTATAGCCCTGTCCGCCTGTATCAAGGGGATAGTTCCCTTTTTTCTCAATGCGGACCGCGTGGAGCTGGCCCGAAGAAAAGCTGAAGAATTCGCAACCATTTTCGATCATGACAGATTCTACCTGGAGGTCCAGGCAAACGGTCTTTCGGAGCAGGTCAGGGTCAACAAGATGCTGCGGGAGCTTTCCGGGGAGCTTTCCCTTCCCCTGGTGGCCACCAATGACTGCCACTACCTGAACCGGGAAGATGCCGAGGCCCACGACGTCCTCCTCTGCATCCAGACGGGAAAAACTATTCAGGATCCAAAGCGTCTCAAGTTTTCAACTGATGAATTCTACTTCAAATCCCGTGATGAGATGCTGAAGAACCTCGATGGGTATGAAGACGCCCTCGATAATACCACCCAGATAGCTGACCGATGCGCCTATGAAATGGAATTCGACCACTATAAATACCCGGTTTTCCGGGCGGCGGAAAATCGAAGTCTGGACGACATCCTTGTTGAAGACGCCCGCAAGGGGCTTGCACAGAGGCTCCGCCTGAAAGAAGAGGAAGAAGGGACCCTTTCGGAGAAAACGGTTGCAGAATACCAGGAGAGACTGGAATTTGAACTCGAAATTATCCGGAAAATGGGGTTTTCCGGCTATTTTCTGATCGTCGCCGATTTCATAGACTACGCGAGGCGGAACCAGATCCCGGTGGGCCCGGGTCGCGGCTCGGCCGCGGGATCTCTGGTGGCCTACGCCCTTACCATCACCAATATCGACCCGATCAAGTACGGTCTCCTCTTTGAAAGGTTCCTCAATCCTCAGCGAATCAGCATGCCTGATATTGATATCGATTTCTGCATCAACGGCAGGGATGACGTGATTCGCTACGTTGCAGAAAAATACGGCAGGGAAAACGTCTCTCAGATCATCACCTTCGGCACCATGAAGGCGCGGGCCGTGATTCGCGATGTTGGGAGAAGCCTGAACATTCCCTTGGGAGAAGTGGACCGTATAGCCAAGCTGGTCCCGGAGGGCCCGAAGGTCTCCCTTGAAAAGGCCATTCGGGAGGAGCCGGAACTCAAGCGCCTCGAAGAAAGTGACGGTCCATTGAAAAAATTGCTCACCGTCTCCCGTGTGCTGGAAGGGCTTTCCAGACATGCCTCTACTCACGCGTCTGGGGTGGTGATTGCAGACAGGCCCCTGGTGGAATATCTTCCGCTTTTCAAGGGCTCCAAAGATGAAATCATGACCCAGTATACTATGGATCGCATTGAGCAGCTTGGCCTCATCAAGTTTGATTTTCTGGGACTCAAGACATTGACGGTGATCAAACACACCCTCGATCTCATAGAAGCAACTTCCGGTACGAACATTGATATCGACAAAATACCCCTTGATGACCCGGCAACCTACCAGTTGTGCAGCGATGGCAAGACCACCGGAGTATTTCAGCTTGAGAGCAGCGGAATGAAAGAGCTCATGCGGAGGCTCCAGCCTGAGGTCTTCGAGGACTTGATTGCCCTGGTCGCCTTGTACCGGCCAGGACCCCTCGGCAGCAACATGGTGGATGACTTTGTCAGTGGAAAACACGGGAAAACCAGGATCAGGTATGTTCTCCCCCAGCTGGAACCTATCCTCAAAGAGACTTACGGGGTCATTCTCTACCAGGAGCAGGTCATGCGCATCGCGCAACTCCTGGCCGACTATTCCCTGGCCGAGGCCGATGAACTCCGGAAGGCCATCGGCAAAAAAAAGCCGGAGGTCATGGCCAGACACAAGGAGCGATTCATCGACGGTGCCCGCAAGAACGGAGTAAAGCCGCAGAAGGCCGAAAACCTCTTTTATTTGATCGAAAAATTCGGCGGGTACGGATTTAACAAATCCCATTCCGCGGCGTATGCCATGATCGCGTATCAGACCGCGTACTTAAAAGCCCACTTTCCCGTTGAATTCATGACGGCGCTCCTCACACAGGACATGGGAAACCAGGACAAGACCATTAAGAACATCGCCGAATGCCGGAGCATGGGGATCGAGATTCTTCCCCCTGACATCAATGAAAGTCAGGCGGATTTCTCTGTTGTGGGTGGAAAGATCCGCTTCGGCCTCGCGGCCGTGAAAAATGTGGGATTGAAAGCGGTGGAATTCATCATAGAAGAACGGGATCAAAACGGTCCCTACGCTGATCTCCTGACGTTTTGCAGGCGGGTGGGTGCGGGGAAGGTCAACCGGAGGGTACTGGAAGGTCTCATCCTGTGCGGCGCCTTTGACTTTACCGGGATCCATCGTGCCAGGCACTTTGCCGGTCTTGATGATGTTCTCCGTTCCTGCGGGGCCAATCACGACCCCAACCAATTGAACATATTCGGATCATTGGGCGAACCGGGAGGCATGGGACTGGGATTCATGGACCTCCCCGATGTGGAGGAATGGCGGGAAAGGGAACGGCTGAAAAGGGAAAAAGAGGCCTTAGGCTTTTACATCACCGGCCATCCTCTTGCCAGATTCAGCCGTGAAATCTCCCTTGTCACGAGCTGCTCCATTCAGGACCTCCCCGTGCAGAAAGACAAGACTCGGATCAAAATCGCCGGGGTCGTGGAAGAATTGAAGTTGAAACGGACAAGGAAAGGGGAAAACATGGCCGTTATCCAGGTGGAAGACCTTTCCGGCTCCATCGAAGTAATTCTCTTCCCTGATCTCTTTGCCCGTTGCTCCGGGCTCCTGAAAAATGATGACCCGTTACTCATCACCGGAACGGTTGAAAAAGGGGACTATACCATCAAGATCATCGCCCAGGAAATCAGCACCCTGAACATGGTCAGGCAACAACTCATCAAGGCCATTGAAGTCAACCTGGATAAAAAAACCGCCTCCAGAGATACCTTGGAAGACCTGAGAGATCTCACGTTTCGATTTCCCGGCGAATGTCGCCTTCGTTTCAAGGTACCACTGGGCTCGGGGAAGGATGTCACCATTGCGGCAAATGAACGTTTCAGCGTGCTTCCCTGCCCGGAACTCATCAGTGAATTGGAAGTGCTCACGGGTCACCGGGTGACAGAAGTCATGGCATCTTCCGGTGTAATCCTGCCGGGCATGACATAAGCCTCTCACCCGGATAAACCCGCTTGCGGCCTGCAAGCTGAAAACAAAAGAATGTCAAATGAAATCCAAATGCCTCAATGACAAAACAAACGCTGTCCACCTGCCTACTTTGCTCCATCGCTATTCATGGATATCCAACAGGGCTTTTTGGTAGTCTTCCGGGGTGTCAAGGTCCAGATCATTGTAGGGTGGCAGCGCTTCCACGAGGCAGACCTCATCCTTGAAGGCGTCAAACAGCTCGCGTGCTCCCACATCCCCTTTTAAATCATGCAAGGCACTGTACCACGCTCTCCCAAGAATAACCGGGAGAGAACGGTTTCCCTTTACAGAAACCGCCCCGAGGGTCTTTCCCGAGGCCAGGTAGCCTGCAAGAAGATGGTTTATTATATGCGAGTTGATATGGGGCATATCCGCCAGAAGAATCATGACCTGTTCAGCATGATCTTTAACCACTTCAAGGCCGACCCGGATGGAGGAACTCATCCCCTCTTCATAATGCCGGTTTTCTATGACTTTCAGCCTTTTGTTGTTCAGAGCGGGGGAAAGAACATCTCGGACAGCCCCGGCCCGGTATCCCAATACCACAACCACCTCGTCAAGATCGGATTGCAGGGCCTCTTGAACCACCCGCTCCACCAGAGTTTTCCCCCCGATTTTCAAAAGCTGTTTGGTCTTGCCCATCCGTGATGAGATCCCTGCAGCCAGGATCAACCCTGCGACTTTTTCCCTTGGTTCAGCCATCATGTGCCCCGCCGGGTTAGTGAAACAGCCCGGAGATCATTGATCGCCGGGCTGTCAGGAACTGTACCACTTCGGTACGTCAAATGAAAAGGAATTTTCAGTCTGCTATTCAGCTCATTATCCCGTATACTGCCTGGGTTTGGGGAGTGGCTCTATATCAGCCAGGGCCCGTTTGATTTCCTCTTCCGGAAGGGCATGATCCGACAGCTTCCCGGCCAGGTAGGCCTCGTAAGCCGCCATGTCTACCAGTCCGTGTCCGCTCCAGTTGAAGAGGATCACCTTTTCTTTCCCTTCTTCCTTCGCCTTGAGCGCTTCTCGAATGACCACCGCGATTGCATGGTCCGTCTCCGGGGCGCTGATGAAGCCCTCGGTCCTCGCGAACGTGATCCCTGCCTGAAACGTCTCGAGCTGTTGCAGGGCCATGGGCCGGATGAGGCCATCCAGGATAAGCTGGCTGATGATGGGAGCCATCCCGTGGTATCTCAAGCCCCCGGCATGGATGGGCTCCGGGACAAAATTGTGTCCAAGAGTGTGCATGGGCAACAGCGGGGTCATCTGGACCGTATCGCCGAAATCATAGGCAAAGGGGCCTCTGGTCATGGTGGGGCAGGATGCGGGCTCCACGGCAATGATATCGATGTCCTTCCCGTTGATCTTGTCCCGCACAAAGGGGAGACAGTTCCCCGCGAAGTTGCTTCCCCCCCCGGCACACCCGATAA
>CAZJRD010000091.1:0-10900 GCA_964548365.1 uncultured Desulfobacteraceae bacterium
GCATCGATTGATTTCGTGAAGATAGGTCTATTCTTGAGATTTTTGAGATTTTTGTTGACACAAACTCAATTCATGTGTAAACTAGTGAAAATTTTCAAATAAGACCTCATTATCCGAGCATATTGAAAGGGAATTTCCGGGTTCGCTGCCGATAATACTATTTTTTCCAGCAGGAGGGAAATAACTGGGGATGGGTCTCCACAAATTGGCATCACAGAGCCTCTAAAGGGTCTTTCTCCCTTTCAGAGGCTTTTTCTTGGGCGATTATTACGCCCGAACACTCTCTGCCCTATTTCACCTGACAAATCTGAAGAACGGTCTGCCACGCCAGGAAGGAGGAAAAGATGACTTCTCGTACATACCATTTCTGCCGCTTTTCCTTTTGTCTTCTCATGATTTTTGTCTTCCGGATTTTGCTTCTTTTGCCTCCGGCAGGATACGCAGAAGTGACCCTTGACGGAACCCTTGGTCCGCAAAAGGCGCTGACCGGGCCTGATTACCAAATCAGAGCAGAGGACGGGACTATCGTCAACCAGACCAATCTCTTCCACAGCTTCGGCAATTTCACAATAGATACAAACGAAAGCGCGACCTTCACCGGACCTGACACCGTCAGCAACATTATTGGACGGGTGACGGGCGGAGCCCAGTCATGGATTGACGGGCTTATCAGGACAACCATCCCCGATGCCAACCTTTTCCTGCTGAACCCGAGCGGCTTTCTCTTCGGCCCCAATGCCAGCCTGGATGTGCAAGGCTCCTTTCACGTAAGCACAGCCGATTATCTGCGCCTCGGTGAAGACGGAGTTTTCTATGCCAATCCCAATCGGAACAGCATACTCACGGTGGACTCGCCGTCTGCTTTCGGATTTCTGGGCGACAACCCCGCAGCGATCTGCGTCCAGGAGAGCAACCTGCAGGTACCGGATGGCAAGACCCTGTCTTTAGTGGGCGGGGATATCGAGGTTGTGGGGAGTGAAACTCCAAATTCGGGCCATGTCACGGCGCCGGGGGGGAGAATCAACATCGCCAGCGTTTCATCCCCCGGCGAGGTCATCCCTGATTCCTCTGGAGCGAATCCCGAGCTTCAGGTGGATTCCTTCTCGGAACTCGGCTCTATACAGCTCTATTTCGGACTGGTGGACGCGGGAGGCAATGGCGGTGGAACAATCCTCATCCGTGGGGGGCGGTTCCAGGTGGACAGTTCCTATATCTACGCGAGTAACAAGGGACCTTTGGCAGAAGGCGGTGCGCCAGGCACCGGGATCGACATCCAGGTAGCCGGAGACATCCTGCTGGACAACCCTCTCGGATACGGGTGTGTCGTGGGTACCAACGTTTATGGACAGGTACCTGATGACTCCGGGGGGGTGCGCATCAGTGCAGACAGCCTGGAGATAATAGATGGAGCACAAGTTCAGTCCGCGGCATTTGCAGGGAGCAGCGGCAACAGCGGGGACATAGAGATAAACACCAACAGCCTGCTCCTGCAGAATGGCGGAGCAATCAGCGCGGGGACAGCCGGGTCCGGCAAAGGCGGCAATATCCTCATCAACACGGGAAGCCTGGAAGTGCGGGATGACGGGTATGTCTATTCCAGCGCATACGGGGGATCGGGGATCGGCGGTGATATCATTGTGAATGCGGACAGCATGGTTTTGTCCAATGAGGCCTATCCCGGATATTTTACCGGGGTCACTTCTCAGACATACTGGCCCGCGACGGGAAAGGCAGGGGATGTGCTGGTCCATACCGGCAGCCTGGATATGTCTGCGGGAACTGAGATCTCCGCTGCCACTTTTAATGTAGGACAAGGCGGGAACGTCCAGGTAACCGTGGAAGGGGACGCGCATATCGAAGGGACCAAAGAAAAAGATCCCTCGGGCGGTGACATCTATACGGGCATCTTTGGCAATACCTGGTGGAGCGGTAATGGAGGGAACTGCGAGATACATGCGGACGACCTGTCTCTCACCAACGAGGCCAGCATTCAAGTCGGCGCTCTCTCCACCGGGAACGCGGGAAATGCCACGATTGACGTCAACAGCCTGGAGTTGACTGACGGCGCTTTCATCCAAACCAGCGGTTATTTTGGGACCGGCGGGGATGCCGGAAAAGTGGAACTGACAGCGGACAGCATTTTCATCTCCGGCCCGGAAAGTTCACCAGATCCGTTCAATTTGGATTTCACCGGCATATCAGCTGCGTCGGGTGCACTGGGTGGAAAAGGAGGAGAGATCAGCGTCCTTGCCGACACCCTGACCATAACGAACAGGGGAACCATCACTGCCATCTCATCGGGGCCGGATCCCGGTGGTGAAATAACCATTGATGTCGGGAGCCTGGAAGTCCTGAACGGCGCCAATATCAGTGCGAGCGCCTTCGGATCCGGACCTGGAGGAATGATCGACGTTACCGCGGACAGCATCCTGATTTCCGGTGTTCACCCTGAAATATTCATGGACAGCATAACCGGCAAAAGCAACATATCGCGATCAGCGATAAGTTCTCAGGCTGCCCAATACGGCGGAAGTGCCGGATCTATTCAAATCAACGCGGAGTCCCTTCAAATCCTGGATGGGGGTCAATTGACCACCGAGACTTACGGGGCCGGCAATGCCGGAACCATACAGGTGTCAGCAGATAACGTGCTGATCTCTGGGGTGAATGAGGATTTAAAGAACTTTGTTGCCGACAGCGGCGGCGATCCGGCATATGCCGGAGCAGGCATAGCTGCCGGTTCGAGTGCGGCCCTTTTGGGCGACCAGGCCACTGGTGACTGCGGGGACGTGCGCATTGCGGCCGCACAGTTGACGATGCGGGAAGGCGGCCAGATAACGAGTGAAACGAGTACGACGGGAACGGGCGGGTACATTGAGGTGACAGCAGATCATATCAATCTATACTCCGGCGCCTTCATTTCTGCCATGAGCAGCGGTTCAAGCCTGACGGGCAAGGCAGGCGACATCTCGATCACAGCGCAGGATACGTTCCATAGCGACAACGGTTCCATAACCACCTCTGCCGAACACGCACGAGGAGGAGATATTGCCGTTTCTGCCCAAAGCATGGAACTCCTCAACAACTCCCTGATCACTGCTGAAAGCTCCGGAGAAGGCGACGCAGGGAACATTTATCTTGGGGCCGCAGATTCGTTTCTCATGCGCGACAGCGCAGTCACCACGGAGGCAAGAGAGGCGGACGGGGGCAATATCAAGGTCGCCACCGGCTATATGGTGCATCTCGTGGACAGCGAGATCACGGCAAGCGTGGGAGGCGGTCCCGACACGGTCGGTGGAAATATCAGCATTGACCCCGAGTACGTCATCTTGAAGAACAGCCGGATCGTTGCCAATGCATTTGAAGGAAGGGGAGGAAATATCGATATCGCTTCTAAGGTGTTTCTGGCGGACCCCGACAGCGTGGTGGATGCATCTTCAGCCCTGGGGATCGACGGCGAAGTCAATATCCGTGCGCCGATCAGCAGTATAAGCGGCAGTATCGCGCCGCTTCCGAAAGATTTCAGGAGCGTGCTCGCTCTCCTCCGGGAACCGTGTGTGGCAAGAATACAGAAGGGAAAATACAGCAGCTTTGTTGTGGAGGGACGGGACAGTCTGCCCCTTGAACCCGGAGGCGTCCTCCCCAGTCCTTTACCACTGCAATAAAGCATGGTTTTCTCAATCACTTGACTGCAAAAATGGAGCACGGTGTGAGACAGACCAAGATTTCTGGCGGCAGTACTGTGTGGACAAGGATCGGAAGAGTTGCATTGGTTTACCTGGCAGCCTTTTCGCTTCCACTGCTGGCTGATACCTCCTCCACGTCTGCGCAGGGACCCTTGGGAGTAAAACCCACCGGACGCACGGGCGAAACCAACCTGCCCGCGCTGGAAGAAAAAGGCGAAAAGCCGCCACCGGAACTGGTGTTGCCTCCGGTAGCTCCCAAAGAAGATGAAGAGAGGGGAGGACCGGTATTAAAGGTATTTGTCCGTAAGATCAACATAAGAGGCAGCACCGTCTTTTCTAAAGGGGAATTGGACAATATCACAAAGCAATATGTGGGTAGGGAGGTAACCAGCGAAGATCTTGAAGCACTTCGACAGACCCTAACGAGGTACTATATCAAAAAAGGATATGTAAATTCCGGGGCAATTATCCCGGATCAAAAAGTAGTAAACGGCGTCATTACGCTCCGCGTTATTGAAGGAAAAGTAAGCAATATCGAGGTGCGAGGAAATAGATGGTTCACCGAAGGGTACCTTCAAAGCAGGCTGGCCCTCGGTACCGATCCGCCCGTGAATATCACGAAGCTGCAGCAGAGCCTTCAGCTCCTCCAGCAGAATGAACTGCTGGAACGTCTTCAAGCTGAACTGAAAGCTGGAATAAAGCCGGGCGAAAGCGTGCTCAGAGTAACGGTGCAGGAAAGGCCTCCTGTGCTGGTTACCGCAGGCTTTGATAATTACCAACCGCCAAGCGTGGGTTCAGAACGAGGATGGCTATCGGTAGCTCATCGAAATCTGACCGGCCATGGGGACGCCTTGCGTTTGAGTTACGGACGGTCCCAGGGCGTCAATCCTCAGCTGGACATCGGGTATGCACTGCCGATTACAGCACATGACACAACAGTCAGCATGCGTTACCGAAAGAATGATTTTGCCGTTGTGGAAGAGCCGTTCGAACCCCTCAATATAGAAAGCAAATCGGATATCTACCACCTCTCCCTGCGGCAGCCCCTTTACCGGGATCTCAATCAGGAGTTCGCCCTGTCCCTGGCAGGGGAACGGCTCTGGAACAGGACCTCTCTGCTTGGAGAACCCTTTTCCTTCTCACCGGGTGCAGTGGATGGTGAATCCACGGTGACAGCCGTGCGTTTCTCCCAGGAATGGACCTACCGAACGCAAAGGGAAGTTGTAGCCGCTCGCTCACGGTTCAGTCTTGGTGTCGATGCCCTCGGCGCCACGACTCACGGATCCGGTCTTCCGGACGGCCGTTTCTTGTCGTGGCTCGGCCAATTCCAATGGACGAGGCTTCTCCGGCCCTATGATCTTCAACTCATATTCAGGACGGATATTCAGCTTTCCAGTGATCCCCTGCTGCCGCTTGAACAAATTGCCGTGGGAGGACGGTACAGTGTGAGGGGGTACCGCGAGAATCAACTGGTGAGGGACCAGGGTCTCATCGCTTCTCTGGAATCACGCATACCGCTCGTTCGCAACGTGCCCTGGGCGGAATACCTTCAGGTCGTGCCCTTCGTGGATTTTGGAGAGGCCTGGAATAAGGACGTCCAAACACCGTCTCCCAGGAGCATCTCCAGTGTGGGCCTCGGCATGAGGTGGGCAGCCACCCTGATGGAATATCCTTTCCACTTGAGGCCCCAGGTTGAAATCTATTGGGGATATCGTTTGAGGCATGTGGAGAACCCGGAAAATGATCTCCAGGATGACGGCATTCATTTTCAGCTTGTTATTGCAGGATTTTAGCGCCCTTCTTGCCACGAGAAAGACCTGGTCCAGGACTTCAACAAAAATCGAAATGAGGATGGAAAGATGGCTGTAGTTGCACCGTTTCCGAAACCCGACGACAAGGGACGCCGTATCTTCAGTCTTTTATCCCGGGCGCGGCTCTTTGGCCTGTTTCTCGTGCTGCCGGTATTGATCTCTGTTGGCTGTTCGGCGCTCAAACAAGGCTCAAACCTTCAATCAAAAAGGCCTGTATCCGCTCCCGGAGAGCAATCAGCCGGGATATATGAAGAAAAAGGCTCCTCTTCCTGGCGGGTCGGTGCGTTCGAATCGGCTGCTTCGAACTGGAGAAGGGCAGCATCGTTGTATGGGAAAGAGGGAATCCCTGAAAAACAGGGTGAAGTGCTCGACAAGCTCTCACAGGTCTACCTTGCTATCGGGCAGCTTCAAACATCCCTCGAGACATTGCAGGAAGCCCGTGCATTGGCGGAAAAGACAGGAGATCGACACCGTTTTGCTTCGGTATTGGGCCATCTCGGAAATGTGCACCTCATCCTTGGAGAACACATCGCGGCCCGGGACTATTTGAAAAAGGGGTTGAAGCTCTCGAATGAAATCGGCGATTCGAAAATCTCCGCTTCCATCCTGAATGACCTCGGAAATGTATACTCCTCTCAGGAAAAATACGGCAAGGCCGTTCATGCGTACAAACTCAGCCTCGCGCTTTCAAAAAGCAATAACAATCACTTGCTGTCGGCAACCACGCTTGTCAATTGGGCAACAGCAACAATGAAAAGCGGACACTATCAGGGTTGCAAGTCACTGTTGGATCAGGCCCTGGAGGAAGTGCGGCAGTCAGCGGACTCACATGACAAGGCATATGGCCTGATTAGCATCGGCCTCGCCTGTTCTCGGCTTCGAAGCCGCTTGCCTGAACAAAGGAATGCCCTCCTGATCCTATCGCATGCTGTGTTCAATGAAGCACTCAAGGTTGCGGAAAAGATCCAGGACCGCCGCGCAACTTCATATGCCCTGGGTTATATGGGAAGACTCTATGAAGATGAGCATCGTTTTGAAGATGCCCTGCACCTTACCCGCAGGGCCGCATTCGCGGCTCAGCGGGTCGGTGCTCCCGAATCTCTCTATCGCTGGCAGTGGCAAGAGGGTCGACTGTTCAAACAACTGGGGAGAATCAATGATGCCATTTCAGCTTATGGCCGCTCGATCTACACACTTCAGGCAATGCGTCAGGAAATGGACAGGTGCTATGGGAACCCCTTGTCTTCGTTTAGAAAAACAGCAGGTACTGTCGGTTTTGAACTGACGGACCTTTTGCTTCAACGTGCTGCTGCCACTGACCGTCCTGAGGAAAAGAACGAATTACTCATGCAGGCCCGCGACATCGTGGAAATGCTTCGGGTTTATGAATTGCGGAATTATTTCAAAGACGACTGCGTGGATGCGTCGAGATTCAAAACTGTCCGTCTGGACACCATTTCCCGGACAACAGCCATTATTTATCCCATTCTCCTGCCGGATCGTACCGAGGTGCTTGTCAGTCTTCCATCAGGGCTGAAGCAGTTTTCTGTGAAGGTGGGAAAGGAGGACATGACCCGAGAAATAGAGGCGTTCCGCAAAAAGCTGGAGAAGAGGACCACGTGGGAATTCCTCCCGTACGCCCAAAGACTGTATGACTGCCTGATTCGACCAGTTGAGCGCGATTTGTCATCCTTCGGCATAAATACGCTGGTCTTCGTGCCGGGCGGCCCACTTCGGACCGTGCCGATGGGTGCCCTTTATGACGGCAAGCAGTTCTTGATTGAAAAGTATGCCACGGCGATCACACCAGGACTTGATCTCACAGACCCCCGTCCTATTGACAGGAAGAACATCAGAGTTCTCGTAGCGGGCTTGTCGAAAGCAGTGCAAGGATTTTCCCCCTTGCCGTACGTGAAGCAGGAGATGAAAGCAATCACAGATCTTTATCCCTGCGAGAGTCTATTCAATGAGAGTTTCTGCAGTTCCAACTTGAAGAAAGCACTGCGAAATAAAGAGTTTACTGTTTTGCACATCGCCTCCCACGGGGAATTCCAGAGTGATGCGGGCAAAACCTTTCTCCTGACTTTCGACGGCAGACTCTCCCTGAACCGGCTGGATGAGTATGTGGGCCTCCTTCAATTCCGCAAAGAGCCCTTGGAGTTACTCACTCTCAGCGCATGTGATACTGCCGCCGGTGATGATCTTGCGGCACTCGGGATCGCCGGCATTGCCATTAAAGCAGGGGCCAGGAGTGCCCTGGCCACCTTGTGGCAAGTGAACGACCTGGCAACTTCCATTCTGATTGGAGAATTCTATCGGCAGATACAGGTCCCGTCCTGTACCAGGGCTGCGGCTCTTCAGCGAGCGCAACTGAAATTGCTTAATGACCCACGGTATGAACATCCAGGGTACTGGTCGCCGTTCCTGATGATCAACAACTGGCTTTAGTCTCTGGCACTGATTATGGATTTCTTTTTCAAACTTCGACGATCACCGGCCGTCGCCATGCTGATTATAAGCGGCCTCTCCTTCCTGTTTACAATCGGCCTCCGCAGCATGGGAGCACTTGAATACTTGGAACTTGCAGTATATGACGCATTCATGCGGTTGAGGCCCAGAATATCGGGGGTGGATCCCCGCATTGTTCTCATCGAAATTTCGGAAAAAGATATCCTGCAGCAAGGAAGATGGCCTGTAAAGGACAGAACAGTTTCAAAAATATTGATGATCCTTACCAGGTACAAACCAAGAGCGATCGGGCTCGACATTTTTAGAGACATCCCCGTTCCGCCCGGAACGAAAACGCTCAACGCCATGTTGACGGGGAATGATCGTGTTATAGCGGTGATGAAATTCGGCAATGGCGGAATCCCGCCGCCTCCGGCATTGAAGGGAACAACCCAAGTCGGTTTCAATGATATTATCGTTGATCCCGACGGCATTGTCAGGAGGGGCCTCCTGTTTCTGGACAACGGTAAGACGGTTTTCTATTCTTTCGACCTGTTGCTGGCTCTTCGCTACTTGCAAACAGAAGGAATAACCGCCCAACCGGATAAATCCAACCCACAGTTTCTGCTGCTTGGAAAGTCGACCATCCGTCCCTTTGAAGCTGATGACGGTGGGTATGTCAGGGCAGATGCCAAGGGATACCAGTACCTGCTCGATTTCAGACGAAGCGGAGAATCCTTTTCATCGTATTCCCTGCGAGCCCTGTTGTCGGGCAAAATTCCTTCCGAAGCCGTGCGTGACAGGATAGTGCTGGTGGGAGTATCCGCTCAGAGCGTGAAAGACCTCTTCCATGCTCCTTACAGAAGGGGCCTCGGGGACGCGAGTCAGATGCCGGGAATCGTTTTGCATGCCCACATGGTAAGCCAGCTCCTCAGCCTTGGCTTCGGAGAAAGCCCCCCGATAACAACAACCACTGAGCGGCAGGAACTCATCTGGATTCTGACTTGGAGCCTTTTGGGGGGGCTCATGGGATTCCGGGTACGCTCTCCCTGGTTCTTTTCAATGCTTGGAACCGCAGGACTTCTTGTTCTCTGGACTGCGACATATGTTGCCTTCGTGAATCACTGGTGGGTGCCCTCGGTTTCTCCTGCCATGACCTGGCTGATCTCCGCTGCGGTGGTGACCGCCTATATTTCGAACCAGGAGAGAAACCAGCGGACTAGCCTGATGAACCTGTTTTCAAAACATGTCTCGCCTGAAGTCGCAAAATCCATATGGGCGCAGAGAGACCAATTCCTCCAAGGAGCCAGGCCTCGTTCCAAAAAGATGACGGTAACGGTGCTGTTCTCGGATTTGAAGAATTTCACCTCGCTCTCTGAAAGCATGGATCCGGAACCGCTTATTGACTGGCTCAATGCCTACATGGAGTCCATGGCCGATCTGGTGATGGAATATGGCGGGGTGGTCGACGACTATGCAGGGGACGGGATAAAGGCAAACTTCGGTGTGCCGGTGCCCCGGAAAACAGAGGCCGAGATCGGCAGGGACGCATCGAATGCTGTTGGTTGTGCGCTTGCTATGATGGACAGGATGGAACAACTCAATGCGTTCTGGCAAAAGAAGGGATTGCCCACGGGGAACATGCGGATTGGAATTTTCACCGGGCCGGTGGTGGCTGGAGCGGTTGGCAGTCCCCAGCGCTTGAAATACACAACCGTGGGAGATACCGTGAATATTGCCGCAAGGCTCGAGAGCTACGATAAGGAACTTGCAAAAGAGAGCACCTGCAGGATATTGGCCGGAGAAGACACGGTGAGGTATCTTGACAACCGCTTCAGAGCACAACTGATCGGAGAGGCGAATCTAAAGGGAAGATACCGAAAGATAACCATTTATCGAATAATTTCCGGAGATGGAGAAGAATCAACGGAAAACGCAAGGGGGCAGGAAAATGAAAGCAATCATTAAAGCAAGTTGGATTTTGACGGTAGGCCTGACCTTAATGATTCCTGTTTCAGGTGTGGCAGCGGGTGGAGAGAAAAGCGCACCCGGTGCGAGCGGGATGGAAATGCAGGAACAGAAAGCACCGGCCGGTGTTCGTTCCAACAGTCATGGTGATCAACAAGGGGATTCTCAAGGCAAGGCGAAGGACAAGGGGGTAGCAAAACCGGTGAATATGCCCATTTATAAACCGCCCCTCCGAGGAGCACCGGCAGGACGGGTGGCGGGAGGGACCCGGGGACTTAGCGAAAAATTCCCCTACCTTTGCCTTCTCGTGCCGGAGCATGTTGGTCTTACGACAAATGATCAGCCGTCTCTGTTCTATTTCCTGTCTGAGTCGACTTCCTATCCTGTTGAATTTGTCGTCATGGAAAAAAGGGCTGTGTACCCCCTTGTTGAAACCCGCATTACCTCTCCGAAACAACCCGGTATCCACGCAATCTGTTTATCAGACTACGGTGCGCGGCTCAAAAAAGGCATCCAGTACCGGTGGTTTGTGGCCCTTGTTCCTGACCCTCAGCACCGTTCCAAGGACGTGCTCGCAGCCGGCGCTATCGAACTGACGGACCTGCCGAGCGAGCTGAGAACAGAATTGCAGGGTGCGCATGAAGCAGAGGCGCCATACATCTACGCGGAGGCCGGGATCTGGTATGACGCCCTGGCCTCTCTTTCCACCCTTATCGAGAAAGAACCGCAGAGCAGCGGATTCAGGAAGCAACGAGCATCCCTCCTTGAACAGGTCGGATTGGGCCGGGCGGCCGAGTTCGAAATTAAGAGATGTGAAAAGAGTGGAGAGTGAGTCTCTTAACTGTCTGCTTCGTAGAAGGCCCTGAATCCTCTGTAGGTCATGTGGAGATCACCCTTGTGGGCTATCTCAAAGGGCGAGTGCATGGACAGGAGGGCCGGGCCGCAGTCGACGATATCCATGCCATAGGAATTCCGGGGACAGTATAT
>CAZJRD010000092.1:0-10831 GCA_964548365.1 uncultured Desulfobacteraceae bacterium
TATTGCAGGGTGATGGCCTTCTCGGGACAGGTCTCCTGGCAGCAAAAACAGGTGATGCAGGTGTCCGCGTCCACTTGGGGGACGTCCTCTTCACCCATGGACAGGGCCGACACAGGGCATTGCTCGATGCAGGTGCCGCAGGCCGTGCACAGCTCAGGATCGGCCTTAGGGCGCCGGAGCGTCCGTTCCTGCATTATCTCCTGTACGGTCCCGTTTTGGGAAATCGCCTCTCCTCCCAGGGGTGGAAGCCGAAAATCCTGCAACGGCTTCAACTCCCCGATCACTTCAATCGAATTGAGCTCGTAGTCCCCCAGACCCACTTCCTTTGCCTTCTGGAGGAATCGCAACCGCCCGGGGTCACAGCCCATCAATGTCGCGACGACACTGTCAAGGGCTACGCCATTGTCCGAGGCAAGAAGCAGGCCGATCTCCCTGAGGTCGGGAGAAGCCGGGCCGTTCCCTTCCATGCCGACCACGCCATCCATGATAAACAGGTCGGGAACCCGGAGCTGGAATACATCCACGATCATTTCATGAAAGCGTTCCGGGCTGCCGGCCGCTTTATGAAGCCTCGCCTTCTGCGCACCCGGCAGAATACCGTAGCTGTTCTTAATGGCCCCGGTCAAGACCGTTAACCCATGGGTCTTGAATTTCGGGAGGCTGATGAGGATATCCGCCTCCAGGACTGCCCGTGAAACGCTCACCGTTTCCATGAAATCCGGATTGAATCGAACCCGGAGCGAATCATTCCCGATGTTTTGGTAGTACCCTTTTGCCGCCTCCATCAGACCCGTTATCCGGAAGCTTTTCTCGTTGTCCCCGTAGTTGAAGAGGCCCGGATTGTCCCCGACTACGATGGAGGCGGGCCCCATCGTCTCCGCCTTTTCCACCACGGCACGGAGCACGGCGGGATTGGTCACGATGCCTTCCTTGGCCTCGGAAGCGCGAAGCACGTTGGGTTTGATCAATACCTTTTTCCCTGCAAGATCCAGAGGAAAAAGTTCAAATGCTCGGTCTACTGCCTCCCTGGCAGTCTCATATGAAGCTGGATGGATCATGACTCTTGACATTTTTTGCCTCCTTGACCAATAAGTGTAATTAGTGAAGAACGTCCCCTAATCAAGGCGTTTCTTGAAACGGTTTACCGCGCCTGCCAGGACAACGGTACCCAACACTGCCATCCCGAGAAACTGGGGCCAGAGAATCTCGAAACCAACCCCTTTGAGAAAAATTCCTCGAATGATAACCAGGAGATACCGCAAGGGATTCAGCAGGGTGAGCCACTGAAAGACTTCCGGCATATTGCCGATGGGAAAGACGAAACCGCTCAACATGAAAAACGGCAGGGCGAAAAAGAACGTCGTCATCATGGCCTGTTGCTGCGTAACGGAAACCGTGGAGATAAAGAGTCCGATACCCAGGGTGCTGAGGAGGAAAAGGCAGGTGGCGATAAACAGCAGAAGCGCACTTCCCTCCATGGGAACATGAAACCACATAATGGCGAACAGGGTAACAATCACCATCTGCGACTCCACGACGATGATATAGGGAATGGTCTTGCCCAGAATCAATTCTATCGGTTTCAGCGGCGTCACAATGAGCTGTTCCATGGTCCCGCTCTCCTTTTCCCGGATGACTGCCATGGAGGTGAAGAGCAGTGTCAGAAGCATAATAAGAAACGCCACCACCCCCGGGACGTAGAAGTTCCGGCTGTCCAGATTTGGATTGTACCAGGTCCTGATCCGGGCATCAATCTTTCCATAACTCAGTTTCCGGGGGTACAGTTCATGCAGGAACCTGACATTGAACTCCTGTATCACATTCATAAGATAGGCAATCCTCACGGAGGCCATGTTGCTCATGCTGCCATCCACCAGGACCTGTACCGATGCGGTCCTCCCGCTACGGAGCGTTCGGCTGAAACGGGGCGGAATTTTGATGACAAGATCAACTTTCCGCCGCAGGAGCAGGTCTTCAATCTGCCTTGGATTCTCCCGATACCGTACGATCCTGAAAGTCCTGTTCCCGTCTATGGTATCGATGAACCGGCGGCTCTCCACGGTCTTCGACTGATCCATGATCGCCACGGTCACATCCCGGACATCCGTGCTCACCACGTACCCGAAAATAATGAGCTGCACAATGGGAGAAATGATCAGCAGAGGCCTGACCCGTTTGTCCCGGAAAAGTTGAATAAATTCCTTGCGCACCAGCTCTCGTATCCGCACCCAATCCATCTAAAGCCCCTCCTTTTTCAGGAGCAAAATGTTCAGGACGGCGAGGAAAACAAACATACCGATCAAGACCAGGAACGGCGACAAAAGATAGTGCATCCCGACGTTCCGGAGGTAGAGACCGTTCAGGATATCAATGAAATAGGTAGCCGGGATGACATAACTGATCAACTGGAGCGCCTCCGGCATATTGGAGACCGGAAACACAAAGTTGGACAGCAGCAGGGAGGGCAGATAGGTGATCAGGATGGCCATCTGATTCGCCACTAGCTGTGACTTGGTGGCCGTCGAAATAAGAAGGCCAAGACTGAGGGCAACGGCCAGATAAAGACCCGAGGCAAAAACCAGGAGCCAGAAACTCGCCTTTACCACCACCCCGAAGAGGATCTGCCCCATAAACACTGCAATGAAGACATCCATCATCGCGATAAAAAAGTAGGGGATCGCCTTTCCCAGGAGAAATTCCTCCGATCGCAGCGGCAGGGAACGAATGGTCTCCATGGTCCCGTTCTCATACTCCTTCGCGATGACCAGGGACGTGAGAAGCGCGCCCACGATCATGATGATAATGGCAATGATCCCGGGTACGATAAACACCCGACTTTCCAGGTCTTCGTTGAACCACACGCGAATGGCGCCCTCGACAGGTGCCTTTATCTCCTTGAGGCCTTTCCGGTTGAGGAAACTTTGCAGTTGATGCTGGTTGTATTCTCCTACAAATGCCGTAACATATCCCTTTGAAATTCCGGCGTAATTTGGATCGCTCCCGTCCAGGATGAACTGGATGGGAGCTTCACGATCCGACCTCATATCCCTGGTCCACCCGGCCGGGATTACCATGCCCATCCTGGCACTGCTCCTGTCAAGATATCCAGCGATGGCGTCGCTGTCCCGGAGGTGAGCGATCACGTGGAAATACGACGATGCACCGAGTTTCCTTATGAGGTCCCTGCTCAGCGGCGTCTGATCATAATCCACCACCACGGTTTCTATGTTGTCCACATCCAGGCTGAGGGCGTACCCGAACATGAGGATGAGGAGCAGGGGGATGAAAAAGGCGAGATAGAGGCTCCTGAAGTCCCTGATCAGGTGAAAGTATTCCTTGCGGGCGATGGCCTGTATCCGTACCAGATTCACTGCGCTTCTCTTGCTTCAAACTAATTTGTCACGTTCGTACCAACCGTACAACCATGGGTTAAGCAAATATCCCTGTTTCACATAAGGGATAAAAGATATCTTTTCGGCTGACCGTCGGGAGGGCTTCCTCTTTTCGTGACTTATCTATGGGGGAAACCGCAGCCAGGTCCTCAGGGTGTTTTTTCCTGAGGACTGGAATGCGGAGGGGGCAATGCTCCCCCGTGGATAAGTCACTGAAAAGAGCAGCCCGGGAGGCTCGTCAGATGAAAAGATATCTTCTGTCCCTTTTGCCAGTGACAACTCTTCAATTTTTTCTTCCCTGCACTTTCCGAGTCATGAGGCTAATAAAAACATCGTTCAGGCTGGCTTTCGGGTCTTGAGGGAACATCTCCCGAACAATCTTTTGAGGGGCTCCTGACGCTGCGATTTTCCCCTCATTGATCATCACGATGCGGTCGCAATATTCCGCCTCGTCCATGTAGTGGGTGGTCACAAAGACCGTCACCCCTTCTGCAGCGAGCTTCTTGATGAATGCCCAGAACCTTCTCCGCGTAATGGGATCCACGCCTGACGTGGGCTCGTCCAGGAACAGGATTTCCGGGCGGTGCAGCATAGCGCACCCGAGTGCAAGCCGCTGCCGCCATCCCGGGGGGAGATCCCTGGTGAGCCGGTTTTCCACGTCACCCAGTCTCGTCGTTTCGAGGACCCACTGGGTTCGTTCCTTCCACAGGCGTGTAGGAACACTGTAGATCCCCAGATAGAATCTAATGTTTTCAAAAGGAGTCATGTCTTCGTACAGGGAAAACTTCTGGGACATGTACCCGATGGTATGCTTGATCTCTTCGGCCTCGGTGAAAATATCAAAACCCGCCACATGACCGGTGCCGGATGTGGGGGTGAGTATGCCGCACAACATGCGGATGGTGGTTGATTTTCCCGCGCCATTGGGACCGAGGAGACCAAATATCTCCCCCCTGGTGACAGAAAATGAAATCCGGTCAACGGCCGCAAAAGTGCCGAAGCGCTTTACCAGGTCCCCCACCATTACTGATTGGCCACCTATCTGCATCTCAGAATTCATCATTGGCAAGAGCCTCGTCAACCTGCTGGATCCGGTGTATCATGGCCTCTTCCAGGCTCGGGAAATTCGCCCTGACTTCCTCCGGGCTCGCCTCTTCAAGAATCTTTGCCTGATGCATCAGGAGGAGCCTGTCACACTTTTCCCCCTCGTCCAGATAGGCAGTGGAGACCAGGATGGTCATACCCTGGTTCTTCATTTCAAGGAGCATGTCCCAGAACTCCTGCCGCGAGACCGGATCCACCCCGTTGGTGGGTTCATCCAAAATCAGGACTTTTGGCTCATGGACCAGGACGCTTGCAAGGCCCAGTTTCTGCCGCATCCCGCCGGAGAGGTCCGCAACCCTCCTCTTCAAGAATGGCAGCAGGTTTGAAAACCCCAGATAGTATTTCCGCCTTCGTGCTCTCTCTTCACCGCGGATGCCGTAGATATCCATGAAAAAGTCGAAGTTCTCAGCCACGGTGAGATCCTGGTAAAGGCCGAAGCGCTGCGGCATGTACCCGAGCAATTCCTTTACCTTGCTCCGCTTTTTCAGGACATCCATTCCTCCAACGCGTATTGTGCCGGAGGACGGCTTAATCATGGTCGCAATCATCCGCAAAAGCGTCGTCTTACCGGCACCGTCCGATCCTACAAGCCCGAATATCTTTCCCTCGGGCAGGCCGAACGAAGCACCAGAGACCGCTTCCAGCCGTCCAAATTTCCTTGATACCTCTTCTACCTGAATCACGGGAAGGGATGACACGGGAGCCGAAGGAGAATGATGGGATTGACTATTCGAACCATGCATCGGCCGGCATCCCCGACTTTAACTCCAGGTCAGGATTTGGGAGGGTAACCTTGACAAGATACACGAGCTTTACCCGTTCCTTGTGGGTCTGGATGATCTTTGGCGTAAATTCCGCCTCAGGAGAGATGTACGAAACGCGTCCTTCATAAGTCTTGTCAGGGAAGGTGTCCGTCTTTACCCTGACTTTTTGCCCGGGTTTCACCTTGCCGATCTCCTCTTCTCCGACAAACACCTTCAGGTCCACTTCTGAGAGATCTGCAATGGAAATCACTTCCCTTCCAGGAGTCACCACCTCTCCAGGCTCAATATCCCTGCTGGTGATAATTCCGTTGAACGGAGCTCTCAGTTGCGTGTATTTCAACTGGGTATCAGCCAGGCTGAGCGCGGCCCTTGCGGCCTCCAGCCTGGCCTCGGCGGCCTTCATATCCTGTTCCGCGATAGTGACCTGCTGAAGATTGCTCTTTGCCTGACTGAGGGCCGCTAATCCTTCGGCCAGTTTTGCCTGTGCCGCCTCGATGGATTCCTTCCGAAAACCCTCTTTGAGGAGTGAAAGCTCTTCCTTTGCCTTTTGGTAATTCTTCAAGGTTGTTTCGTATTTCAACTGCATTGCGTCCCGCTCTTTTTCGGAGACGATCTTTTTGGCATACAGCTTATCGTATCGAATCTTGTCCTTTTTCGCATTTTCCATGGTCAGGCTTGCGGCCTCAAACGTGCGCCGGGCCTGGGCGACCTCCTGGATCCTGTGCCCCGTTTCCAGTTCATGAACCCTGGATTTGAGGGCGGCCACATTTGCTCCGGCCCGGGATACCTCATCAGGCAGCGTCTCCTTGTAAATGGACAGCATAACTTTCAGCTTGCCCAGGTTTTCCTGTGCCTGCTTCATATTTGCCTCGGCCTGGGCCCGTCTTGATTCAAATTCAGCACGGTCAAGCTCAGCCAGGAGCTGTCCCTTCTCCGCCCGCTGGCCGTCATCCACCAGGACCCTTTCCACTCGACCGTTCACCTGGAAAGCAAGGTTCGACTCTGTGGCCTCGACGGTCCCTGAATAATATAGCTGAGCCGTTCTTTCACGCCACTGGCCGTAAAAAACCAGTGCAGCCACCCCCACAAACAAGACCAGAAAAATTGCCAGAATAATGACCTTCTTCAAGAGCTACCTCCTGCTGTTCCCATCACATGATCAAAGCCGCATTTGTCCAACATCGATGTTTTCGCTCAGGTGGAAAATGGGATATTCCCGGTAATAATGAATGCTGCGGCCGCGAATGTCAATCATTGTCGCCCATTTCACCACTGCGGACCCTGGTCAAACCTCAGCCCAAGAGGATACCCTCCCCCCCACCAAATTCCACATATGTTTATGAAGTCTACCGGTGCGCGAAGAATCCTGGTCGCCGACAAAGCATCGGATGCAAGCCGAAGATCCAGTTCGCGGCCGGGCAGCCGAGAAGCCGCGAGTGAGGCGTGCGAATTAGTATACCCCAGGGAGCAGCGAGCGAAAACAAGGTAGCAGAAAATATGGGAAAGGGTTTCCCTTTAGCGCGTGCCAGGTTTTCGCTGTGGCCGTCCGTGAAGACCTTGATTTTTATACATAATCTTTTTTTACAATTTCTCTAATTCCCTCCAGGTACGGCGTAGGTTTATAATCAAACTCTTCTTCAAATTTACTGCTGTCGAAAACATAATCCCGATCATATTGGTACATCATCTCAATCATTTCTTTCATGAGGGGAACAAATAGTCCAAGGACACACAGGAGAAATTTGGGTGCAACTTGATACCTCGGCTCGACACTCAACTCTTTTGCAATCGCCTCGATCCATTCTTTTCCAGTTAACGGGTTTCCCGCTGTTGGTAAATGCCAAACTTGGTTGTAGGCATCCGTTGTATTACCCAATAAGGCCGTAGCTCTGCCAGCATCTGGAGTATATGTGAATGAATGTTTATGATCCACAGATCCCATCCAATTTGCCTTCTTACCATTAATAAGCTTCTTGAATACCATCTCCGTGAGCACACTGGTATTCTTGATGGAAGGGCCATAAAAATCCGCTGAACGAGCGATAAGAGCCTCTAATTGTCCCTTTTCAACTGCATCGAGGATCATCTTGGCAATATTTGATCGTACTGCTCCCTTTTTGCTGACGGGATTTACTGGCGTCTCTTCGGTCATCCGGGATAAATAATTCGGATCGTACATGTACATATTATCGAAAAACACCAATTTGGACTTATGGGTTTTGCACGCATCAATCACATTTTGCATTACAACTGGCCACGTCGTTTGCCATACTTGTGTGCTATACGGTAGTCCCACGGTTAGATATACGATTTCTGAGCCCTCTACGGCTTTTAACACAGCTTCTGATTTGGTCAGATCAGCAGAAAACAGCTGATCATCGGGATTGACTGCCCGGGGATTTCTACTAACCAAACGTATGTCGTCGGTGTATATCTTCAGAGCCTTGGCAAGCTCAACACCTATAGCCCCGCCTGATCCCAGTATGGTCTGCAATGACTTAGCCTCCTTCTGTTTGCGGGAATTCCGGGGACACCGTGTTGATTAGCCCTCTTTTTTGGTTTTCTCTCGGGTTTTCGGGGCCATAATTCCCTGCCAAGCATGTGCCCCCTCAGTCGCCCTTGATGATCGAAAGCAGCGGGTCTCCGTTTACCAATGTCCACGCCAGCCTTCCCTGAAATTGATACGACGGGTATATCGGCGATGCGCCTCCCCGATGGCCAGCCTGAGATGCTCCTTCTTTCCAGGCACGGCAATCAGATGAATATGATTCGGCATCAAACAATAGGCCCATATATCCACTCCATATTTCCGGCACCATTGTGCCATGAGATCAATATAGGCGGCATAGTCCTCATCTGAAAAAAAGGTCTTCTGTCGTCTGTTGCCACGCTGGGTAATATGGTGCGGCATGCCTTCCGCAACCACTCTTCCCATTCTTGCCATGGAAGAACCATAGGGCCAACCTTCCATTTAAGTCAAGAAATAAATATACTGTCCCCAGAATTCGTTGGAGTGAGAGGTCAAAGAAATGTTGCCTTGGGCCAAAGCATGATGTAGAGGTAATGGAATTTGTGGCATGGGTCAGGATTTCTTTCGCGCTTAGGCTTTATAAGTCAAAAAGATCCGGTAATAGAGAAATCTCCCAGATCCCATGGGGCCCAGCCATCCTCGCTGAGACAAGGAGCCGCCGCTATAGCCACCCCTAAAACAAAGGTCCGGGTCTTTAGTCTTCCCGTTCTTCAAGGGATTCTGCCCATCGATCGATCCAGGGTGCTCGCCGATATCGTCGCCGGCATCACCCTGGCTGCCCTGGCCATCCCTGAGGTTATGGGCTACACCAAAATCGCTGGGACTCCTGTGATCACGGGCCTTTACACCATCTTCATCCCTATGGCCCTTTTCGCCCTCTTGGGCTCGTCCCGGCACCTGGTAGTAGGAGCGGACTCGGCCACCGCGGCCATCCTGGCCGGCGGCCTGTCCAGCCTGGCCGCCTCAGGCTCAGCCGAATACCTTGCGCTCTGCGGCTTGCTGGCCCTTATGGCAGCAGTGATTCTTATCATCGCCCGGCTCTTTCGCCTCGGCTTTCTGGCGGACTTCCTGTCCCACACCGTGCTCATCGGTTTTTTGACCGGTGTCGGGGTCCAGATAGCCTGCGGTGAAATTGGGGGCATGCTGGGATTGCCGGAGGGCGGACATGGCACCCTGGGAAGATTAATGCACAATGTCCGGCACCTTCAACAGATGAACCTTTACACGCTGATGACAACCGTGGCCGTCCTGTTCATCATCGTCAGTTCCCGAAGGATCTCCAAAAGGATTCCCGGTCCCCTCATCACGGTCATAGGTGCCATCTGCGTAAGCTGGTTGATCGACCTGAAAGACTACGGGATCAGTATCCTCGGTCAGGTCCCCGCCGGCCTGCCGCCTGTGGGTCTGCCCCGCGTGGACCTGAGCGTGGGACTCCTCATGAAACTCTTACCCATGGCCTTCTCCATATTTGTGGTCATCCTGGCGCAAAGCGCTGCCACCTCCCGATCCTATGCCTCACGTTACAACGAAAGGTTCAGCGAAAACGTAGACCTCGTGGGCCTCAGCCTCGCCAACATAGGTGCAGGGCTGACCGGCACCTTTGTGGTCAACGGAAGTCCCACCAAAACGGAGATGGTAGACAGCGCAGGGGGACACAGCCAGTTGGCACAAATCACTACCAGCGTTATCGTCCTTCTGGTGCTCCTCTTTCTCGGCAGACCCTTGCGGTTCATGCCCAACGCGGTGCTTTCCGCCGTGGTATTCTTGATCGGCGTGACACTGATCGATGTGAAGGGTATGCGGCGAATCTATCGAGAGAGACCCGCAGAGTTCTGGGTGGCGCTCATCACAGCCGCGGTGGTGGTCTTCGTGGGCGTCATGCAGGGCATAGTCCTGGCAATGTTCCTGTCGCTGGTGAGCCACACCCGGCACGGTTACCGGCCGAAAAACGCGCTCATTGCACCGGCTCATGAAGGCTGGCAGATTCAGCCGGTCGACACACAGGCCCGAATTCTCCCGGGACTGATGGTCTACCGGTTCTCCCACGGTATGTATTACGCCAATGCCCGGTTACTGGCCGAGGAAGTCACCAGGCTGGTCCGGGACGCGCACCCGCCCCTTGTCTGGTTCTGTATCGACGCCGCCGCCGTGGATGACATCGACTACACCGCAGCAGCAACCTTGCGCTCCCTCCACACTCTCCTTAAAGATCAGGGCACGAGGCTGGTATTTTCCGAAGTCTCGGATCATGTTTACGCGCAACTCAAATGCTCAGGAATAACGGACCTGCTGGGTAAGGACGCCTTCTACGCCACGGTGGCCTCAGTGGTTCGGCACTACGAGGAGACCAAAGACTGACTGCCCGGTAGGGGTAAGGATGGGAGACCACACAGATGAAAATCATGATGATTCATGCAGTGACCGTGTTTATGGGGTTCTTCGCCATAATGAACCCCATAGCCAATGTTCCTATTTTCCTCGGCCTCACAGCCGACGACAACAAACAGACCGCAAAGACCGTTGCCTTTCGGTCGGTCGCCTTGGCCTTTCTGATCGTGACGGTATTTTGTGTTTTCGGAAAGATGATCTTTGAGGTATTCGGCATCACGCTTCCCGCTTTCCGGATTACCGGTGGTCTGCTGGTCCTGCTGATAGGATTCCACATGCTGCAAGGCAACCTCTCAAGCGTTCATCAGCTCGACGAGGAAGGCAACCAGAAATCCCGGGAGGCAGCGCTCGGGGTCGCGGTCTCTCCGCTGGCCATACCGATTCTTGCAGGACCGGGCACGATCGTAACGGCAATGAGCTTCTCCGCACAAGGCGGCCTTCCGGGCATGCTGATCACTATTGCGGCATTTGCTGTTCTTTGCCTGATCACGTATGTATTCTTTGTCTTCGGTGAGAAGTTCGTTACCTACATCGGGGCCGGTGCGTTGGGAACCATCACCCGTTTGATGGGATTACTCCTTGCGGTAATCGGAATGCAAATGGCGATTCAAGGGGTGCGTGGCGCCTTCACGCTTCTGGGCCACGCCGGGTAA
>CAZJRD010000093.1:0-10690 GCA_964548365.1 uncultured Desulfobacteraceae bacterium
TGGCAATGGACCCGGAATTCAATACCCGCTTTCCGGAGGCTACCGTGTTTCCACCCCTGGAAACTTGATATCCTTCGATTGGAGTCTCATGGATATCATAGCCCGTGTTTGCCGGTATCAACCTGATTTGGGGGGCCGGAGGGCTTTATATGAAGAGCAGGTGAACGGGATGTTTCTGAAGCGGCGTCATTTCGGCCCTGGAATCCCGCCACAGGCGGGAGAAGGGCCGAAATCCGCAGCGACCGGAGACACGGACGACGGAGAGAGCGTAGCTTCTGGAATATGCCGTTTGCCTGCTCACCTGGATCACGGTTGAGCTATGATTTTTTTAGAAGGGCAAAAGGATATTTGAGGAAGGAGTCAACTTTTAGAATGCCGGTCTTGACGGACATGGAAATAAAGCTTGATGCGAGGGAAGTGGTCCTGGCCCTCCACCAGGGGAAGAAGGCCCCGAAAGCGCTTGTTGATGAAACCAAGGATGCCATCGCACAATCGCAAGACCTGGTTCACCCGCGGGCCCTTTATGAGTGGGTGAAGGTCGTGGGGGTAAATGGAGAACAGGTCCTGCTGACACCGGGAAATGGCGACGGAGATGCGGTGCTGAAGTTGGGACCCCACGCGGATCTGATGGCGAAAGCTGAATTGGCGCTCATCAGCATTGTCACCATCGGTGGAGAGATCGACGAACATATCGATATGCTGAACAAATCCGGGAAACTCCTGGAAGCATATCTCCTCGACAGTGTAGGAGTTGTTGCACTGGCAGAGGTTGGAAAGGCGGTTCGGGAATACGCGGAAAAGGAAGCCGCGTCTCGTGGATGGGGAGTGGGTGCGTCACTTGCGCCGGGGTCTCTGCAGGGGTGGCCCATTGAGGGCCAGTTTGATCTTTGTGCCCTGCTTCCCCTGGATGAAATTGATGTGCACCTGAGTGAAAGTGGGGTGCTTGTCCCCTTCAAATCGGCTTCAGGCCTTATCGGCATGGGCCGGGGGTACAGTGCAAAAATAGTCGGTTCCGTGTGCCGCTTTTGTATAAGGGCCGAGACGTGCTGGCGACGGAAGAAATAGGAGTGCCCACTGAATCATGGACACGGACAAGGAATCATACAGAGGGTGGCGTCTTGATCTTGACAATATAGATCTTGTGAAGGTGCTTGCGGATTTTGATGAGGGCGTTATCATCGCAGACCGCGAGGGCAGAATCATCTTTTATAATCGGACCATGGGAAAGATTGATGACCTGGATCCCCAGGAGGTACTCGGAAAAAAAGTAACGGATATCTATGAACTGAATACGGACACGAGCATCATTTACCGCTGTCTGAATACCGCTCGACCCATCATCAATGACCCCCTGATCTACAGGACACGCTTCGGAAAGACGGCCTATACGCTCGATAGTGCACTCCCGTTGTTTCAGCGGGGAGAAATGGTGGGAGCCATCTGCTTTGTCAAGGACTACAATCTTCTCCAGAGTGCCTTTGATGCAGCTGCTCAGGCCATGCCACCGGCAGTTGATCGATATGACAATGGGACCCGGTTTACTTTCAGGGATATCGTGGGAAAGGCCCCCGAATTCCTGCGAGCCATCAAGATCGCAAAGATGGCCGCCGGGTCTCCCTCCTCGGTGATGCTCATGGGTGAAACCGGCACCGGGAAAGAACTTTTCGCGCAGGCGATCCACAATCACAGCCCCCGGAAAAAGTACCCATACATCGCTATTAATTGCGCGGCCATCCCTGAAAACTTGCTTGAAGGGATCCTGTTTGGGACTGCAAAGGGTGCGTTTACCGGGGCCATGGACAAGCCGGGGCTTTTTGAACGCGCAAACGGAGGGACTCTTTTCCTGGACGAAATAAATTCCACCCCCCTCGGGCTCCAGGCCAAGCTTCTGCGGGTGCTGCAGGAGAAAAAGGTGCGGAGGGTGGGATCCCTCAAGGAAACTGCATTGAACTTGAAGATCATCAGCTCGGTCAACAGGGAGCCCCGCCGTGCCATCGAGGAAGAGGCCCTGCGGATTGACTTATTCTACCGGCTGGCCGTTATCTACATTCGGATTCCTCCCCTCAGGGAAAGAGGTGGCGATAGAGAATTGTTAACACACCATTTTGTGACCAGTCTGAACCAGGCCCTGGGAAAGAGAGTGAAAGGGGTTTCCCCTGAGGTCATGGAATGTTTCAGGGCCTATGACTGGCCGGGCAACGTGCGGGAACTGCAAAATACTGTGGAAGCGGCCATGAATATGGTGGGGAATTCGGATGAAACAATAGACCGAAGACATTTGCCCGGATATTTTCAGAGCGAAGCAGATTTCATCTCCAAGACACGGATCATGGAACCCTCTCCCCTGCCTGGGAGGTCTGAACCTCCCTTTTTCACGTCGAAACTCTTTCCTGACGAATCCGGGAAGTCTCTCGTGGAGACCCAGTCAGCCAGGGAAGAAGAACTGATCTGCCAGGCCCTCAGGGAATGCCTCGGCAACGTGTCCAGGGCGTCCCAGGATCTGGGTATCTCCCGCCAGCTTTTGCACTATAAAATGAAAAAGTACGGGCTTGAACGCAAGACCTTTTGCAAGTGATCATCTTTATCCTCCCGCCTTAGAGGCTGAATAAATAGAAAGATTTATGGTAGTGAAGGTTGGGACTACAAAAAAACGATCTCGGGCAGGGCTATGAGGACACCTGAAAATAATTTTGACAAGATATGAAAAATATTTTTCGCTTTTCCTGGGATAGAGAAAAATATTTTTCACCATGCGCAAAAAAGAAAAAGAAACAGGAACGCAGTTGCTAACCATTTTCTGTATATTCAGCTAGTTGCCATGTATAGAACTAATCTCGCGAATGCTCAACAATCTGGCACGCAAGTTGCTCTTCCATCCTTACAACACGTTGGCAGCTCTGAAAAAAGGGTCGGCGGTAAAGAAAGGAGAAGGAGAGTATGGACCAGAGTAATCAAAGCAAGAGATCCTACGATCCCCTGGTGTTCTGGATAAGCGCTGCAGTTGTCGTCGTTTTTCTGTTATGGGGGGTATTGTTGCCTAAGAATATGGGTTCCGGGATCAATGCCGTATTCGGCTGGACAACCAATTACTGGGGCTGGCTTTATCTGTTGACGGCATTTCTCCTGGTTGGTGCCTGTTTTGCCTTGATGGGGGGGAAGTACGGGAAGATGAAACTGGGGCTCTCGGAAGATACCCCAGAATTTTCCAATTTTTCCTGGTTCGGCATGCTTTTCGGCTCCGCCATTGCCGCAGGGATCGTGTTCTGGGGCCCGGCCGAACCGGCGTATCACTATATGAGTCCTCCACCCTATTTCGGCGGTGATCCCAAGACCGCAGCGGCCGCGAGCCATGCCATGACGTATTCCTTTTTCCACTGGGGTTTGAGCGCTTGGGCCATCTATGTACTTCTCACCATCCCCCTGGCCCATGCCTGTTATACGAAGAAACTCCCGTTCCGATTTTCGAGTGCTTTTTACTATGTCCTGGGGGATAGGATTCACGGTCCATGGGGGAAGGTCTTGGATATCTTTGCCGTCTTTGCGACGCTCGGTGGACTGGCCACCACCACGGGCCTTGTTGCGCTCCAGCTTGCGAGCGGGTTGAAATATCAGTACGGGATCCACATGGGAAGCGGGAGCATGTATATCATTATCGGTGTCCTGACGGCCGTCTTTACCCTTGCCGTATATACCGGAATAGAGAAGGGCGTCAAGTTCCTGGGGGATGTGAACATGTATGTCTTCATCGGGGTGTGGTTTTTTGTCCTCATTTTTGGCCCCACCCTCTTTCTGCTGAAACTCACAGAAGACTCCATAGGGCAGTACCTGCTCCATTTCGTACCCCTGAGTCTTTATACCGCACCCGGTGTCAAGGGGAACTGGCTGGGGAGCTGGACGGTTTTCTACTGGGCATGGTGGATGAGCTGGGCGCCTTTTGTCTCGGTCTTTATCGCCCGCATCTCCAAAGGGCGGAGCATCAGGGAGACCGTGGCGGCGGTCCTGCTTCTCCCGACCATTGCGGATTTCCTGTGGTACGGGGTGATCGGCGGCGCGGGCATCAGTTACGATGTCACCGGGACCATAAAGGCCCATGGCGTTGAGAGTGCTATTTTTGCAATCGCCCAACACCTTCCATTGACCGGCATCCTGGCCGTTTTCCTGATCTTTCTGATCTGCACCTTTTTTCTCACCAGTGCTGATTCCGCGGCCATGTCCCTTGCCATGTTTACCTCGGGACACGAGAATCCGAGCAGAAACCTTCGCGCTTTTTGGGGAATTGCCCTGGGAGCCGTAGCCGCCCTGCTTGCCGGAACAGGGAGCCTGAAGGCCATCCAGACCGCTTCAATTGCCACGGCGTTTCCACTGATGTTCCTGCTGTTATGGGTCATATACGGGACATTCAAAGGTCTGAATGCATATAGAAAGGACATGGAACAATAAACCACGGTCAGGAGTTCTCAACCATTACCTCACATCCAGGAGGAAGAAAAATGTATGATCGAATGCAAACACTTACCGAGGCAGAGCTGACCAGGCTCCACGAGGCTTCAATGGATCTTCTCCAGAATACAGGGATCGCCTTCAACGAGGAAGAGGCCCTGCAGATATTCAAGAAAAACGGCTTCAGGGTGGAGGGCAAGACCGTTTTCATGACTGAAAAGGATGTGCGAAAAGCGCTCGAGACGGCGCCGACACGTTTTACCGTTGCCGCGCGAGATCCTGAAAAGTCAGTGGATATCGGAGATGAGAGTTTTGCCCTGGTGCCGGCGTATGGTCCCCCCTTTGTTGCCATGGCGAACGGGGAAGAACGAAAGGCCACCATGGAGGACTATGACAATTTCTGTAAACTGGTGCAGACGTCGAAACCCATCAACATGAACGGCTTTATGATGGTAGAACCCTCAGATGTGCCGGCAGAAACCGCACATCTGGACATGATTTTTTCCAGCATCGTGCTTTGCGATAAACCCTTTATGGGGAGTCCGGTTTCAAAAGAGGGTGCCCGTGATTGCATTGACATGGCGGGAATGGTCTGGGGTGATAAGGAAAAATTGAAAGATATGCCGGTGACGGTCTCGTTGATCAATTCCCTTTCCCCTTTGCAGTTTTCCCAGGAGATGGCGGGATCCCTGATAGAACTGGCACGCTACGGCCAGGCCTGTGTCATTGCCTCCTTGATCATGGCAGGGTCGTCGGGACCAGTGACCCTTGCCGGGGTCCTTGCATTGCAGAACGCGGAAATTCTTGCAGGAGTGGTGTTGAGCCAACTCGTTGGGCCGGGTGCTCCCGTTGTCTACGGCTCTACCTCTGCCCCCATGGACATGAAGACGGGTGGCCTTTCCATTGGTGCACCTGAACTTTCGCTGGTGGTGTCGGCGACGGCACAGATGGCGCGGTTTTATCATCTGCCCAGCAGGAGCGGCGGGGCACTCACGGATTCCCATGTCCCTGATGCCCAGGCGGCCCTGGAATCCACAATGGCCTTGGTGACGGCAATGCGAAACGGCGTCAATTTCATACTCCATGCCGCGGGTATCCTGGGGTCCTATATATCCGCCAGTTTTGAGAAGTTTCTCATTGATGAAGAGACCTGCAGCATGGTAAGAAAGGTTATTCAACCGATCGAAATTACAGACGACAGCATCGACGCGGAAATGATCAAGCGGGTGGGTATCGGGGGGCAGTACCTGACGCAGCCCAAGACCTTTCAGCTCTGCCGGACGGAATTCTTCCTGCCTGGACTTGTGAACCGCAAGACCTATGCGGGCTGGCGGGATGATGGGAGAAAGAGACTCGTTGAGGTGGCCTCCGAAAAGGTCAACGAGCGGCTCGCTTCCTATGAAAAACCGGATATTGATCCCAAAGTTGAAGCGGATCTTTCAGAATTTGTACGGAAGAGAAAAAACGGGAAGTAGAGGTGTTTCGGGCAAGTGAGGCTGAACGTCGGTAAACATCAACCAAAGGGAGGAGATAGAACGATGGCAATCCAAGACATTTATCAGGCGATTCTGGGATTTGACCAAGAAAAGGTCAAGGAGTTGACCCGGGCAGAAATTGATGCCGGAACCGATATTGATTCCATTCTGAACGATGGAATGATTGGGGCCATGGACGAAGTTGGGAAGCAGTTCAGTGAAGGGGTCCTGTTTGTGCCCGAGATGCTCATGGCGGCCAAGGCTATGAAAGGCGGCCTAGCTATCCTGAAGCCGCTGTTGACCGGAGATGCCGCAGTATCCAGGGGAACGGTGGTGATTGGGACGGTGAAGGGCGATCTCCATGATATCGGAAAGAACCTTGTTTCCATGATGATGGAAGGGGCGGGTTTCAAGGTGGTTGATCTTGGCCCTGACGTGGCCGCGGAGAAGTTTGTGAAAGCAGCCAAGGAGAACAATGCGGATGTGGTTGCCCTTTCCGCATTGCTGACCACGACCATGCCCGCGATGGAGGCCACCATAGCCGCCTTGAAAGAAGCGGCGCTCCCGGTCAAGACCATCGTCGGCGGCGCCCCGGTGACCCAGGCCTTCGCTGATCAGATAAAGGCTGACGGGTATAGCGATGACGCGCCCGGCGGGGTGGAACTGGTGCGGAACTTGATCAAAGGGCGATGATGGACCCGCAAGAGAAGAAATACGTTCAGACAAGGGGAAAAAGGAGACAAGATCATGATTATTGTAGGTGAACTCATCAATGCCAGCCGCAAGGCCATCGGCGAAGCCATTGAAAACCACGATGCCGAGGCCATCAAGAAGATAGCAAAGGATGAACAGGAGGCCGGTGCCGACTATATTGACGTGAACGCGGGCATCTTCGTGGGAGAGGAACCCGAGTACCTGACCTGGCTGGTCCAACATGTCCAGGAATCGGTGGATGCCCCGTGCGCCATTGACAGCCCGGACCCGGAGGCCATTCAGGCTGCTCTTGCTGTTCACAAGGGCGTTCCCCTGATCAATTCCATTTCCCTTGAAAAGGAACGCTACGAGAAATTAATGCCGGTTATTGCCGGAACCGACTGCAAGGTGGTTGCCCTCTGCATGAGTGATGAAGGTATGCCCGAGACAACGGACCAGCGCATGGGCATCGCCGACAGACTGGTCAACAGTCTGGTGCAAAACGGCATTCCGCTTGATAACATTTATGTTGACCCCCTGGTGCAGCCCATCGCCACCAACAGCAGGTTCGGGGTGGAATTTCTGGATGCGGTTGAAAAGATCATGACAACCTTCGCGGGTATTCACACCATGTGCGGTCTGTCCAATATCTCCTATGGCCTCCCTGAGCGCAAGTTCATGAACCAGGCGTTCATGGTCATGGCCATCGCGCGGGGGCTTGACGGCGCCATCATCAATCCGCTGGATACCAGGATGATGGCGAATATCATCGCTGCGGAGGCCCTGGCGGGAAGGGACAATTTCTGCATGAATTACCTGAAAGCATACCGCGGGGGGAAATTCAAGTCTTGATCATCTACCCGCCCTCGAGGGGGGGAAAGAATACGAGGGTATCTCCGGCTCGGAGTGGATAATTCTCAGGCCGGTGCCGGCCGTTTACCAGGATAATCTTGTCTATTTCCGGTGGAACCCCGAGCTGTTTCAATACAGCACCAACCGGAGTGCCCTCCGGGATTTCAAATTCGCCGCCCGCCGGTAAAGGGCCCAGATATTTTTTCATGGACGCGTAACTTTTTACCGTAATGATCATGTGTTTTGCGGTTTCCCTTTTTTTGACTTGATCCTTCCAAATATCCGCAGAAAATGCTAGTCTATTTTCGCGAAAAATGCTCAGGCCTTCGGCCGGAAATTGCGACTCAAAGCAGCATTCTCCTTTAGTATTTATCAGAAAGGGAAAAGATTATGGGCTATATGGGCGCCATATTGCGGGTGGATTTGACAAGGGGAACCACTGCGTATGAAACGCTGGATATGAAAAAGGCAAAGGATTTTATTGGCGGACGGGGCTTGGGCGTCAGTTATCTCCTGGATGAAGTGAATCCAAAATGCGATCCCCTGGGAGATGAAAACAAGCTTGTCATGATGACCGGTCCCCTGACCGGTACCAGTGCTCCTACCGGGGCAAGGTACATGGTCATTACCAAGTCTCCGTTAACTGGGGCGGTGACCTGTTCCAATTCGGGCGGGCAATTCCCGGCCATGCTGAAAAGGACAGGGATAGACGGCATTATTCTTGAGGGCCGATCCAGTGCCCCGGTGTATCTTTTTGTCACAGAGGACGGTGCCGAATTGCGCAGTGCAAAGGGTATCTGGGGAAAGGACACCCACCAGAGCACCGATCTCCTGCTGAAGGAGACAAACCAGAGGGCAAAGGTGGCCTGTATCGGACCTGCAGGCGAGAACGGGGTCCTTTTCACGTCCATCATGAACGACAAGGATCGTGCCGCCGGAAGATCGGGCGTGGGTGCGGTTATGGGCGCGAAGGGGCTGAAGGCCGTTGTGGTCAGCGGGAACAGGAAGGTCCCACTTTATGATGAAGAATCTTTCAAATCCATCGTTCGAGAACACCTTGACCGTTTCAAGACGGCCTCCAAAGACCAGCCGCCACCACTTCGGACTTATGGCACCGCCATTACCGTGGTGGGGACGCAGAATATCGGGGTATTTCCCACGCGCAATTTTCAGCAGGGTACCTTTGCAGAGTGGGAACAGATCGGAGGGGAAGCACTGACCGAGAAGTACCTGGTCAAGGCAAAACCCTGTTTCAGTTGTCCCATCGCCTGCGGCCGGGTCACCAGGATCGCGGAGGGACCCTATCAGGGAGAAGGAGAGGGTCCTGAGTATGAAACCGTCTATGCCCTGGGAAGCAACTGCGGGGTGGGAAACCTTGCCGCGGTGACCAAGGCCAATTACATCTGTAACGAGATGGGCATGGACACCATAACCATGGGTGCCACCATTGCCTGTGCCATGGAGATGTATGAAAGAGGAATCATAAAGGAATCCGTTATTGGAAGACCGCTTCCGTTCGGAGATGCGGAGGGGCTGGTGGACATGTGCCGCAAGACCGCCCTGCGGGAGGGCTTTGGGAATGAACTTGCCCTTGGGAGTATGCGCCTCGCAGAAAAATACCACCATCCGGAGCTGGCCATCGTATCCAAGGGACAGGAATTCGCCGGGTATGATCCCCGAGGCGAAAAAGGTATGGGTCTGGCCTATGCAACTTCAAACATCGGCGCCAGTCACATGCGGGGCGATCCGGCCTACATTGAAATACTCGGCGTCCCAACGCTTATCGATCCACTCGCCCTCGAAAAGAAACCAAAACTGGTGAAGGACTGGCAGGACGTGTTTGCCGTATTCGATTCCGCGGGAGTGTGCGTCTTCTTTTCCGTCAGGAATTTTGTGTCTCCCACGGAGGACATCAGGCCGCACGGTCTGCTTCGCCTCCTCAATGCCGCGACCGGCGCGGAATATGACTTGGAGGAACTGGTTCGGGCCGGGGAACGCACAGTCAATGCGGAACGTCTTTTCATCAACGGTGCGGGTTTCAGCGCCAAAGATGATACGCTTCCCAGGAGAATCCTGGAACAACCGCTGCCCGATGGTCCGGCCAAGGGACAGGTCTGCGAGCTTGACCGGATGCTTCCCGAATACTATCAGCTTCGCGGCTGGGATATCGAGGGACGCCCCACTGATGTCAAAGTGGATGAACTGGGCTTGAGACCCGTGGCAACTTTCCGGAATTGAGGTAGGCATTGTACGTGAGCCCGGAGAGTCTGGCATTCACCTATGGATTGAGTTCCGCTATTACATGGGGTGCTGGTGATTTTACCGGCGGATTTACCACCAAGAGAAACAGTGTGTTTTCGGTCATCCTGGTTTCACAGTTCGTCGGGGGAATGTTTCTTGTCTTGCTGGCTCTCTGTTTTGGTGAGCTTGTACCGGGATTTTCTCGTTTTCTGCTTGGTGGACTGGCCGGTTTTTCCGGTGTCCTTGGATTGGCAGCCCTGTATACGGGACTTGCCCGGGGGCGTATGGGAATTGTAGCTCCCCTGTCCGCGGTGGTTACCGCCGTCCTGCCGGTCGTTGTGGCCCTGCTGACCGAAGGTCTCCCCACCACCTTACAGCTTGTGGGTTTCGGGACGGCATTCATTGCCATTTGGTTCCTCTGCTATTCTTTTTCCGGGCCTGAGGTTCGACGCGGGGAACTGTATTTTCCCATTCTCGCGGGCCTGGGGTTCGGGCTCTTCTTTATCCTTATTGACCGGGCGATCGGTGAATCTGTGCTGTGGCCCCTGGTCGGAGCGAGAGTCGTGTCCGTCGGGCTGATGAGTCTTGTCATTTTGATAAAAAGGCAATCCTTGTCTTCGACAAAGGGGCAGATGGGGTTCATGATTCTGGCCGGGATTTTTGATGCCTCGGGAAACGCCTTTTTTGCCCTTGCCACAAAGCTGGGGCGGTTGGATATCTCTGCCGTCCTGTCCTCTTTCTATCCGGCTGCGACCATCCTGCTGGCATGGCTCTTATTGAAGGAGAAACTGCAATGGACGCAGTGGTTCGGGGTGGCCGTTGCCCTCATTTCCCTGGGACTCATCGCAGTTTGAATCCGCAAACCTGTTTCCATAGGCTTTGCCAAAGAGCCCACAAAAATAATGTACCAAATACCCTAATAAGAGACAAGGGCGGGTAAAAAAGTTGCGATTTTTGGGAAAAACATGAGCAGAATTGTAAAGACTATC
>CAZJRD010000094.1:0-10502 GCA_964548365.1 uncultured Desulfobacteraceae bacterium
CGGGGAGAGAGGGAGGGGCACGGGGCTCCTTTCTGGCGGGAATATATTTTGCCGGCGGTATTGGAGGGACTTAGCCCGCATTTCTCACGGGCAATCTACTGTGACGGCGGATAGCCCCATGGCTCCTGCGTTGCGCTTGAAAAATGACTTTGACGTACTGCAAGTACGCCTTCATCCATTTTTCTTCGCGCGTCTTGTATCCACGGGCCTCTTCACCGTCTCGCTACGAAGGCTCGTGAGAAAAGCGGGTTAGCCATTTCATCGAGAGATGACAGAAACCGACACGGCCCCCGGCCGCCTTGCTCAGCACTTCTTTCCGCGGCCATCGTGATGACCCATCGTGCTCGCAAAAAGATTGCTGTCACCCTTCACCACGTCATTTTAAGACACTATGCTGATATGCCAAATGGAGAAGGAGGGAGCGCAGCTTCAGGAATATGCCGTTTGCCTGCTTTCCGGAGCGAAAAGAGAGCCAGGTTGTGGGCTGGGGCAGGCTTGTCAGGGGAGCGCGAATTCAGCCACAAGGAAGGTATGGTCGGAGGGTTTTGGGAGGGACCTTGCATCCGTATCGATCCAGCAGTCCTTGCAGCCGTCGGCCAGCGGTGGGGTCGCGAGGATATAGTCCACACGCCAGCCCATTTTTCGTTTGAGGGCGTTCGGGATACGGTAATCCCAGAAAGTAAATTGGCCTTCCTCGGGATGGTACTTTCTCAGGAGATCAACCAGCCCCCATTCAAAAAACCGGCCTATCAACGCGTGCTCCTCAGGATGGAACCCCACTTCGCCCCTGAATCCTTCAGGATCATACACATCCTTTGCCTCAAGGGCTACATTGAAATCTCCTGCCACGAGGAGCGGTTGCTGCTGGCTGTAACTTGCATGAAGTTGGTCCAACAGTTTATTAAGCCATTGGAGCTTGTATGCGAATTTTTCCGAGCCCACCGCAAAACCCTGGGGAACATACACATTGATGATCGTGATATTTCCAATCTTGCAGCGAATAAAACGTGCCGGTTCTTCAGTCTCTCCGGTCAGGGTGAACTCAACATCGGCCGCAGCTTCCCTGCTCACAATGGCCACCCCGTTATAAGATTTCTGTCCCCTGTACACGGTCGAATATCCCAGCTTCCAGAAAGGAGTGTTCGGAAAATCTTTGTCCTGCACCTTGGTTTCCTGGATACACAGAATATCCGGGTGTTCCCGTTCCAACCAGTCCAGGATAATCGGAAGGCGGGCGCGGATGGAGTTGGTGTTAAAGGTGGCACATTTCATTATCTCACTTTACTCCCGGGCACCATGACTGCATCCGGCATCAAGACATGAACGCCGGAATCATCTTCCGCTGCCAGGACCATCCCGCGCGATTCCACCCCCATCAGTTTCACCGGCTTCAGGTTGGCCACGACGACAACCTGCTTGCCATTCAGATCTTCTGGTGCATAGTGTCTTGCTATACCGGCCACAACGGTCCGCTCTTCCCCTATATCCACCGTCAGCTTGACCAGTTTATTGGATTTGGGGATTGCTTCGGCCGCCTTGATCGACCCGATCCGAAGATCCATCTTTTGGAATGTCTCAAAGTCAATCATTTCCTTTATTGTTTCAGGTGCCTCATTGGGTTCCATCTCACGCGATCCTTTCTCCTTTTCTTTTGTTTCGATTCTTGGGAAAAGGGCGGGTGCCTTTTCCACAGGCCGAGCAAAGGAAAGCTCGCCCCACTGCCTGATTCGGTCGATGGGGATCGGTTTTTCTTCTCTTTGCAGTCCGATTTGCTGTTGGATTTTCTCAGCAGACGCGGGCATGAACGGCCAGATCAGGACGGATATGGTCTTTAAAACCTCAAAGATGTGGTACATGACCGTTTCAAGCCTTCCTTTATCTGACTTGGTGAGGACCCATGGCGCCGTGGTATCGATGTATTTATTCACATCGCCAATAACCTCCCACACAGCCATCAAGGCCTTATGAAGGCCCAGGCCCAGCATAAAGGACTGGTATCGCTCGATCATATCCAGTGTTCTCGTCCTGAGCCGGTCATCCATTTCCTGGGGAGTGCCCTGCCCGGGAACATTCCCCTGAAAATATTTGAGTACCATGCTGACACTCCGGCTGACCAGGTTTCCCAGGTCATTGGCCAGATCCGCGTTAATCCGGTTTACCAGAGCCTCTTCACTGAATTCCGAATCAAGCCCGAAAACCATATCACGAAGCAGGAAGTATCGAAACGCATCAAGGCCATAGATATCCATCAAATCAAGGGGCCTCACCACATTTCCCAGGCTCTTGGACATTTTTCCTGCGTTGATATTCCAGTATCCATGGACATTCAGGTGTTGATAGGGATCTATGCCGGCTGATTTCAACATGCAAGGCCAGTAGATTCCGTGGGGCTTCAGGATATCTTTGGCAACGATATGCTGGGCAACAGGCCAGAAACGGTTGAACAGCTCACCGTCCGGATATCCCAATGCGGAAACATAGTTGATTAGGGCGTCAAACCACACATAGGTAACAAAATTGTCGTCAAAAGGCAGGGGAATCCCCCAGGTCAACCGGCTCTTCGGCCTGGAGATGCATAAATCTTCAAGGGGATCCTTAAGAAAAGAAAGCACCTCATTCCTGTACCGTTCCGGGCGGATGAAGTCAGGGTGCGTGTGAATATGATCGATCAACCAGTCCTGGTATCGGCTCATCCTGAAAAAATAGTTGGCCTCTTTGATGATGGCAGGTTCTGTAAGGTGATCAGGACACTTCCCGTTTACGAGTTCCCGCTCCGTGTAAAAACGTTCACATCCGAAGCAGTAGAGGCCCTCATATTCGCTGAAATAAATGTCCCCGTTTTCTTTGACCTTATTGAGAATCAACTGCACGACTTGCTGGTGATCGAGGTCGGTGGTTCTGATGAAATAATTGTTGCTAATATGCAGCTTGGGCCAGAGATCCCGGAAAAGCTGGCTAATCCGATCTGCATATTGCTTTGGTGTTTCTCCAGCCTTCTCTGCGGCTTCGACGATTTTGTCGCCATGCTCATCTGTTCCGGTGAGGAAAAAGGCCTCTGCGCCACAGAGCGTATGGAAACGGTTCAACACGTCAGCGACAATGGTTGTGTAGGCATGCCCGATATGAGGTTCCGCATTCACGTAATAAATAGGGGTCGTCACATAAAATTTTTCAGGCACTTTCCTTTCCCTTCTTCCATTGTCAGGTTCAGCGGGCATCTTTTTTCCCCGTTTTCTTGGGAGTCGAATGGCGCTTTTTCTTGAAGAGACGTTCCGTTGAAAGGTCTTCAAAGCCTACTTCCTTTTCCTCTCCTGAATCCAGAACAACTGTCAGGGTTTCCTTCAATATATTCTGCCGGACGACCTTTCCCTCCCCGAAATTGGTATTAACGCGTTTTCCAATCTTGGGAAGGTCCCTTTTGATCTTCTCGTAGTACAGGTGTTCATAAGTCAGACAGCACATAAGTCTGCCGCACATGCCGGAAATTTTCCCCGGATTCAGGGAGAGATTCTGCTCCTTCGCCATCTTTATGGTTACCGTGCCGAAGGTGTTGAGAAAAGAGGCGCAACAGAGGGGTCGACCACAGGTACCCAACCCCCCCACCATTTTTGCCTGGTGTCTGACCCCAATCTGTCGCATCTCGATTCTCGTACGGAATTTGCGTACCAGGTCCTTTACCAGCTCTCTGAAATCAACCCTGCCTTCTGCGGTAAAAAAAACCAGGATCTTGCTCCCGTCAAAGCGCCGTTCCACCCCCACAAGACACATGGGTAACGATCTCTCCCTTATCTTTTGCCCGCAGTACTGAAAAACTTCTTCCTCAAGCTTGCTCCCCTGTTCATATTTCTTGATTTCCTCATCAGTTGCAAGCCTGAAGACTTTTTTGAGCGGTCTTTTGGGTCTCTCCGGGCCCGGATTCCGGGGCTCGATGCGGACACATCCAATGGCAGGACCTTCTTCGGTGATCACCATGACCTTGTCCCCTTCTTTGAGGACAAAATGCCCGGCATCAAAATCATACACCTTCCCGCCGTCCTTGAACTGTACACCTACAATTTTGCTCATATATTGTTTCCTGGATCACGTCTGCCGTGAATCTTTGGGAAAAAGGTCAATAAGGGGAATCCGGCTCCGTTCAGTCTTGCCGACCCGGATTTCTCACTGATCTTCATCATGCCTGGCCGGCAAGCGCCCTCAATTGCAGCACCAGGTGCTCCAATACCAGTGCACTATTCCTGTTTTCCACCAGGTCCATCTGCGCCCGATCAATGAGGAAAAAACTCTCCGCCAAATGTTTTATTCTAAATCCCTTGGACATTTTTTTCAAGTTTTGTGAAAAATCCCTGTTCATGAAAGACTGTTCTCTGCCCTCCGCCTTTGCGAGCAGGAGGTCCCTGTACCAGCTCTTCCAGATATCCAATACCGCCGTCGGCCCGAATCCGGTGCCCTGACCGCCACGGATATCCCCTGTTTTGATTTCTTCGGCCCATTTGAAAGCCGCGCCCAGGGCTTTCGTCTTCGGAAACGCAGCGAGTTCTGCAATCCTTGAGATCCACACTTCTCTTTTCTCCAGAAAATCGCCTTCCACCATATCCAGAGCCCGGCCTATGCTTCCTCCTGAAAGTCCCCCGAGGATATCCGCCTTTTTCCCGGAGAGGCCTCTTTTTTCACTGATCCATGCGGCCACCACCGCCCGGGGCAGGGGCTGGAAAGATACCCTCTGGCAGCGGGAAACAATGGTCGGCAGTAAATCCAGGGGTTCAGTGGCAGTGAGGATGAAAATATTCCCCGGAGACGGCTCTTCAAGGGTTTTCAGGAATGCGTTGGCCGCTTCAGGAGTCATGGTCTCAGATTGACAAATAACAACCACTCTGTACCGTGCAGACAGAGGTGCAAAGGAAAGGCCGTGATTCACCTCCCGTATCTGGTCGATTCCTATTTTGCTGCCTCCCTGGCGTATCACTTGAAAATCAGGGGCATTGCCACTCAGGATCTTTCGGCAGGAAGCACACGATCCGCACGCGTCACCATCTTGTGGTGAAAAACAGTTCAGTGCCATGGCCAATGCCTGCGCGGTGCTCTTTTTTCCCACCCCGGGTATTCCGGTAAAAAGATAGGCGTGAGGCATTTTCTCCCTCGCCATGACCTGTCGCAAAAAATGCTGAGCCTTTTCCTGCCCGAGGATGTCCGAGAAGCGCATGTTCACCATCCTCCGTTCATTTTTTTGGACGTTCCAGCAGGGGCCTTATGTGCTTGAAAATACCCGTTTCCATAGCCTCTTCTTCAAGAGTTGCATCTATCAGTATGAAGCGTTCCCTTTCGCTGCCGGAAAGCTTCAAATATCCCTCCCGCACGGACTCATGAAATTGTTTCCGCTCCAACTCAAACCGATCCTGCCCTTTCAGTTCCATGTTCCTGTTTCGATTCAAGGCCCTTCCCAGCCCTATTTCCACCGGGCAATCCAGGAGAAAGGTGAGATCTGGAAGAAGCCCTTCGGTTGCCGTCTCATTGAGCAGGCGAACCAAATCCATATCCAAACCCCTCGAATACCCCTGGTAGACCGTCGTAGCATCGAGATACCGGTCACACAAGACCCATGTTCCCTGCGCCAGTGCAGGGCGTATCACATCCCGCACATGCTGTGATCGATCGGCCGCATAGAGAAAAAGCTCAGCGAGGGGCGACAGGTGTTGATTCCGGGCATCGAGGAGCACAGAGCGAATCTTTTCGCCAACGGGTGTGCCTCCGGGTTCCCTGGTGGTACGCACTGGGATGCCAAGTGCTTTAAGGCGACGAGCCAGGCGATGGACCTGGGTTGTCTTGCCACACCCCTCAATTCCTTCAAATGATATGAACACGCAACGTTCCTTTCTCCCTTGGATTGGGACAAAACAACCATCCGAGATGACATGTCAGCGAGTATAGAGAATATCGGGGAAGGAATCAAGGAACAAGAGGCCTCCCAGGAAAAATGTATTTCCTGACGGTTTTTTTGCTCTTTTTTATTGACAAACAGGAAAAAATAACTAATATTCCCACGCTTCCGGGGTGATTACAGCAATTTACAGATTTTGAACCACGTCATATTTTCCCGAAAAAAGATTTCTTGGAGTGGAAAAAGGGCTTTCTCCCCGGACCGGTGAAACCTATCCGGGCCCTCCCCCAGAGGTCGATGGTTTCATCACAGCTAGACTTATAATGCAAGAGAGGTGAAAGGATGACAGACAACAGAGAAGATTTCCTTTCAAAATTGACTGGCAAAAAGAGAGAGTTCGAACAGGCGCTCCAGCGTCTCCGGGACAACCAGAAGGAATACCAGGAACATCTCGAGGGAGAATCGTCCATGGATGAATCAGATCAGGCGCTGAGAGAGATTTCGGTCTCCAGTAATTATACTCTTATAGAGAGAAAATTTAGTGAACTCAAGAAAATAGACCGTCTTATCAGGCAGGTGGTCTCGGACAACCATTTCGGCTTGTGTGAAGAATGTGGCGACCCCATCCCCCCCGAGCGGTTGCTGATCGTTCCTGAAGCGACCCTTTGTGTGGCCTGCCAAAGGGCGCTCGAAAAGATGGACAACCTCAAGAGGATCTCGAAACACAATTTCACCCGCCTCCGCATGTCTCCGTTAGAGGACTTGGAAGCCGAAAATGAACTCCCCGTGCTGGATACTGAGGGCATTGATTCTGACCTGGAAATCATCCCCTTGCCCTTGATGGACCTTGAGGAACCGGAAAATCCGGTGTTTTCGAACGACAAATAGCCGGTTCCCGGGGGAACCTGGGCAGCATGCAGGGGAACCCGCCCCCCGAGGTGTGTATTATTTTCCTCAGATATGGCATTTTTATATCATTTTACCCTGAGGAAACCAAAAAAAAGAGGTTGGCTGATTTCTTCTGATAGAAATGGTTGAAAGACGATTTTCTCACATTGTTTCAGTGGGATATATGTCTACCAAATCAGCTCATCCTGACTGGCACTGAATTTGCAGAATTCTAATTTGACACCACGTCAAAGGAGCTGTCCATTCGGGATGGGAAAGGATATCCCCAAAAATCGCTCCGGGAACTCAGACACCTGCTCCTGGAACATCGATGACGCACTTGAATCTCTCCAGGATGTGGACAAAAAAATCAGGGAGTTTCTGGAGCAGAAAAAAAGGCTTGAAAAAGGGCAGGGAGACCCCCGAACCGGAGAGGAATCGGAAGCTCCGGCTTCTTGACCACCCCTCCATACCCCCTTCGGTTTCAGCTCCTCCCTTGAAATCTATTGACGAGCCCAACCCCCTCTGATAAGAATTTCAAACGCGTTCTTGCCCAAGACCGATGTTTCTGCAATGACATTGTTCTGATGGACAAACCTAACCCGATGAGGCACGTGTGGAATTTTCGGCTATCAAAGGATTCAAGGACATATTGCCCGAAGAGATCGGCTACTGGCACCTTCTTGAGGCTGAGGCGCGGCGTCTCTTGCGCCTTTTCGGTTTCTCGGAGATAAGGACCCCGTTGCTTGAAAAAACAGAACTGTTCAGCCGTGGAATCGGCCAGGATACGGACATTGTTTCAAAGGAAATGTACTCCCTCAAGGACAGTAAAGGGAGGAGCCTTACCCTGCGCCCAGAAGCTACTGCGGCCGTGGCGCGGGCGTATATCCAAAACCATCTCCATGAAAAACAGCTTGTTCAGAAGCTCTTCAGCATTGGGCCTATGTTTCGCCACGAGCGACCTCAAAAAGGACGCCTCCGGCAATTTCATCAGATCAATGTGGAGATTTTCGGGGATCCAGGACCCAGAAGCGATGCAGATGTCATTATCCTTGCCCTCGAACTATTTCGCGTAATCGGTCTGGAAGACTTAACACTTCATGTAAACTCACTCGGCTGCCCGGAGTGCCGCCCCCGTTTCAAGAAACAGTTGAACCGGTACCTTGAGGAGAGGGAAAAAAACCTCTGTGCCGACTGCAGGCGGAGGACTGCGACAAATCCTTTGAGGGTGTTTGATTGCAAGGTACCCGGGTGTAGGGAAATAATGGCGGACGCTCCATCGATCATAGACTCATTGTGCGATGCGTGCGTGGCCCATTTTCATGCACTCAAGGAGGACCTGCTATTGGCTGAGGTTTCTTTTGTTCCTGATCATCGCCTGGTCAGGGGGCTTGATTACTACACCCGCACCACTTTCGAGATCCAAACCGAGCGGTTGGGGGCACAAAATGCGGTAGCAGGGGGCGGCCGCTATGACGGCCTTGTAAAACTTTTGGGAGGGCCGGCGTACCCCGCAATCGGTTTTGCCGTCGGCATGGAACGGGTCATCGCGCTGCTCAAAGAACTGAGTCCCTGCGCACAACAATCCCCGGATCTTTTCGTCGCAGCCCTCGGAGAAACCGCACAAAAAATGTCATTCATGTGGATTCAAGAACTTCGACGGGCCGGATTGGCGGCGGAAATGGATTACGCCTCCAGAGGCCTCAAAGCGCAGCTGAAATACGCGGATCGACTCGGCGCAAAGAAGGTATTGATGATCGGAGAGAATGAATTGAAATCCGGCAAGGTCGTCCTCAGAGACATGTCCAGTGGCGCGCAGGAGGAAATCGATCTGGATGGTCTTGCGGAGAAACTATGCGAGGCTCTGCCATCTGATGAATGAACACGCGCCCGTCAAAATTGATTCGCTCGGAGATTGGACAAGAACCCATGACTGCGGCAGTCTCCGTTCCGGACATGTGGGCAAAGAGGTTCTGCTCATGGGATGGGTAAACGCCAGAAGGGATCTTGGAGGATTGATTTTCATAGACTTGCGGGATCGCGAGGGTATCACACAGATCGTCTTTGACCCCCGCGAGAGCCGGGAAAGCCATGAAAAGGCCCAGATCCTCAGGAACGAATGGGTTGTAGCGGTGAAGGGACAGGTATCGCGCCGGCTGGAAGGACAGGAAAACCGGGATCTCTTCACGGGTGAAATCGAACTGAAGGCCTGGGAACTCAAGCTTCTGAACAAGACCGAGACCCCTCCATTCCAGGTAGATGGTATTGTCGATGCCTCTGAGACCCTTCGCTTGAAATATCGCTATCTCGAACTCAGGCGCCCCCGGGTATTTGACCTTTTCAGGAAACGCCATGCCATTGCAACGACCATTCGATCCTATTTGAACGACCGGGGTTTCGTTGAGGTGGAAACTCCTTTCTTGACAAAAAGTACGCCGGAAGGTGCACGCGACTACCTGGTACCCAGCCGAGTCAGCAAAGGCATGTTTTACGCCCTTCCCCAGTCTCCGCAACTGTTCAAACAAATCCTGATGGTTGCGGGTTTTGACCGCTATTACCAGATCGTTCGCTGTTTTCGAGATGAAGACCTGAGGGCTGATAGGCAGCCGGAATTCACCCAGGTAGATCTGGAGATGTCCTTCAGCGACGAAAAACAGGTTATGGCCCTTTTTGAAGGCATGATGGCGGCACTGTTCAAACAGGTCCTCGGTACAGATATAGTGAATCCTCTCCCGCGGCTGACCTACCGCGAAGCCATGGAAAGCTATGGGACCGACCGACCTGATACCAGATTCGGGATGACCATTCAGGATATAAGCGATTTTGCCTCGCAATCCGCATTCAAGGTCTTCCACCGCGCCATGGATGATGGCGGCCTGGTTGCAGCCATCGTGGTCAGAGAGGGAGCCGGTGCCTTTTCCAGGAAGGGACTGGATGAACTCACCGTCACAATGGCCCATTACGGGGCCAAGGGCCTTGCCTGGATCAAGATCAAGGAAGACGAATGGCAATCGCCCATCGCAAAATTCTTCGTACCAGACGTCCAGACATCTCTCTCCGACTTCCTGCACACGAGACCAGGAGATCTCGTGCTGATCGTCGCAGACCGGGCCGAGATCGTCCGAGAATCCCTTGGGAGGTTGCGTCTTGAAGTGGCAAAGATTATGGATATGGTTGCAGACGACAACCATGCCCTGGTCTGGGTCACACGATTTCCATTGTTTGAATACGACGAAACGGAAAAAAGACTCGCAGCGGTCCACCATCCCTTTACCGCGCCGCTTGACGAAGACTTGGACCTCCTGAAAAACAATCCTGAAATCGCAAGGTCACGGGCCTATGATCTCGTGCTGGATGGGGCAGAAATTGGTGGGGGGAGTGTCAGGATTCACAATATCGAGGTCCAGGAAGAGATTTTCCGTATTCTTGGCATCTCCACCCAAGAGGCGCAGGCGAAATTTGGATTCTTTCTCGAGGCCCTTCGTTACGGAGCCCCTCCCCACGCCGGTATGGCACTCGGTTTTGATCGGCTTGTGGCCATTCTTTGTGGGGTCAAGTCCATTCGTGAAGTGATCGCTTTTCCTAAGACAACCAGCGCTACCTGTCCCCTCACGGATGCCCCCTCCCGGGTCGACGAAAGGCAGCTAGAGGAGCTGGGCTTGTCACTTGATCCTCTTAGCTCCTGAAAAAAGGACACACATCCTGCGCAAATCTCTGCCAAGCTAAACCAGCATGGCTG
>CAZJRD010000095.1:0-9480 GCA_964548365.1 uncultured Desulfobacteraceae bacterium
CTCCGCATTTACTCCGCAAAGCGGAGTTCTGCGGCTTCCCCCATAGATAAGTCACAATAATACGAAGCCCTCCCGACAGTGAAGAAAAAAAGACCTTCCGGCTCCACCCGGGGACCCAGAATTGTCTCCTTGATGCCAGCGGGGTATTGTCTTTTGTTCGCAGGGAATCCTCCAGCTTTTCTTTTTCCCGTAGCAGGGGTGAGTGGATTTATTTTACATTTTTAAAAAGTTGATTCAAGAAAGGAATTGCATGGAGGAAAAGAAGCTTTCACGTAGAGTGAGCCTGTTTATTCCCTGCCTGGTGGAGCACTTTCTCCCCCGTGTGGGGGAGGCTACTGCAAAGGTCCTCTCAAGGGTCGGGATGGAAGTGGCGTATCCAGGCGGACAGACCTGCTGCGGACAGATGCAGTTCAAAACCGGGTATCAGGCTGAGGCGCGAAAAATGGCCCAGCACTTTCTCCGTGTTTTCAAAGGCGAAGATCTGGTGGTTTCCCCTTCAGGATCCTGCGTCAGCATGATCCGGCATCACTACCGGGAGCTCTTTCGGGATGATCCGTTGCGGCTCTCGCGGGCAGAATCATTGGCCGGAAGGACGTTTGAACTCACTGAATTTCTTGTTGACGTGCTCGGCATTGACGACGTGGGTGCTGAGTGGCCCGGCAAGGCCGTTTATCACGACTCCTGCCAGGTCTCCCGCGTGCTCGGTGTCAGGGCACAGCCGAGGATGCTCCTTTCCAGGGTACAGATGCTGGAAATGGTAGAGATGGAACATCAGGAAACCTGTTGCGGATTCGGGGGTATCTTCAGCCTGGAATTTCCCGTTGTGTCGGAAAAGATAACAGGTGACAAGGCGGCTGAAGTGGTGAAGAGCGGGGCGGAATTTGTGATCAGCGCGGAACCCAGCTGCCTGCTCAACATCGGGGGATATCTCGCAAAAATGGGGGAAAAGATAAAACCGGTACACATTGCCGAGGTGCTGGCGCATCAGGCGGGTGAGCCATGGAATTGAATGTGAAAGCGGTGAAGAAAATGGCCGAGGAGGCCGCCCGGAACGAAGTTCTGCACCGGACCCTTTCCGATGCCGGCGATCGATTTGTTGCCTTGCGGGAGGGAGGCTTTAACCAGTTGGCGGATCCCGAGGGCCTGCGGACACGCGGCCGGGAAGTAAAGGAAAGGTGCCTCGGAAAGATGCCGAAGCTGTTGCGTCTCCTGGAGAAAAGAGTGACCGATGCAGGGGGTATTGTGCACTGGGCAAAGGATGCATCGAGGGCCAGGAGCATTATTCTGGATCTGGCAAGGCAGTACGGGGTCAAAACCGTGGTGAAGGGCAAATCCATGATGACGGAGGAGATCGCCCTGAATAAAGCCCTGGCGGAAAGGGGAATCGAGGTATGGGAAACCGACCTTGGGGAGTTTATTGTCCAGCTGGCAGGCGAGACACCTTCCCATATTATCGCTCCCGCAATCCACAAGAATAAGGAAGAGGTGGCCCGCCTGTTTTGTGAGAAGCTCAGGGTACCCTATACGGTGAATCCCGAAGAATTGACCATGGTGGCCCGCCGGGTGCTCAGGGAAAAATTCCTGGGGGCGGATATGGGTATCACCGGTGGGAATATGGCAGTGGCGGAGACAGGAACGCTTGCTCTGTTCGAAAACGAAGGGAATATCCGCATGTCTACATCACTTCCCAGGGTGCATGTGGCCCTCATCGGAATTGAAAAGGTGGTTGAAACCTGGGATGATTTCGGCGTCCTTACGACACTCCTCGCACGGAGCGCAGCGGGACAGAAGATGCCTACCTATCTCAGCTTGATTACCGGCCCGAAGAAACCGAACGAGCAGGATGGGCCGGATTCATTCCACCTCATTTTGCTGGACAACGGGCGGTCTGCTCTCCTCGGCGATCGGGTCCTCAGGGATTCACTTTTTTGTCTTCGCTGCGGCGCGTGCCTCAATGTCTGTCCCGTCTACAAACGTGTCGGGGGACACAGCTACGGCTGGGTATATTCAGGACCTATCGGGATTCTGCTGGATTCCGAGCTGTTGCCTCCGGGAAGCGCGAGAGACCTTGCCTTTGCCTGCACCCTGTGCGGTGCTTGCGCTGAGGTCTGCCCTGTACTGATCGAGCATCCGAAGATGATCCTGGATTTCCGCCGGCGTCTTGCGGAAGATCCCGTGTGGAAGGGCCGAAGGGTACTTTCCAGCGTCTTGCCGGTGAAGCTCTATTCCTGGCTTTCTGTTCGGCCGGTGATCTTCCGTTTTGCGGGGTTTCTCGCCAGGGGGCTCCAGGCCGTGATGGCACCTTCCGGAGAGTGGAGATGGCTTCCGGGACCCCTTGCCGGGTGGGGAGCCAGGCGAAAGATCCCTCGTTTCAAGAGGCCCTTTTCCAGGAGGTGGAAAGGGTTGAAACTCAACAAGTAAAGAACCCAGGTTCAGAGAGCCCGGCTTTGGCTTGCCCCAGAGGGGGGCTGGTCACTCGCGTATCTCCAGACTTTAGCGCACTTCATAACCTTGATTTATCCTATGGCATAGCCAAATTTCTCTGACTCCCGCGGAGCGGGAGTTTCACAATGAGCAATGAAGAGGAGGGTGAAACGAAATGGGATTGACGGATCGCCAAAAGATGTTGTCAGCAATAGAGCGTTCTCTTGGAAGTATGAGTGGAGAGCAGGATCAGATATCCCCGGACGAAATTTCGTCTCCGCCTGAATGGCTCGCTGATGATGCCCCATGGGATGAAGTGAAAAACGAACTGGAGATGCTGGGAGACCGCCTCCACGTGGCGGAACACACGGGAGATATGCGGCGGATACTGGGAGATATCGTCCGTGAACATAATGTCAGCCTGGCGGTCCGATGGGAACACCCCCTGCTGGAAAGAGTCGGTATCGACCGGATCCTGCGTGAATTGGGAGTGAAGATCAACATTTCTTCCCGGGAAGAGGATTGGAAACAACGTTCGGCAAAGGCGCAATTGGGTATCACCGCGGTGGATGCCATCATCATGGAGTCGGGCACCCTGGTGCTCAGAGCCTCGAAGGAATGGGGGCGATCGACGTCGCTCCTCCCTCCCGTTCACGTAGCCATTGTTCGGCCTGATCAGCGTCTCAGGGACCTTGACTCACTGCCCCGTCTTTGCAGGTCCTGGGCTCGAGAACCCCGGGGCCTCCCGAGCGCCGTTACCCTTATTACCGGCCACAGTCGCACGGCGGATATTGAGCTGACGCTGGTCTCGGGGGTACACGGGCCCGGGATGGTGTATGTGATTGGATTGAGCCCCGGATACCATGCGGATGACCTGTAGCGGATCCCTTGATCCTTCGGAACATTCTGGACCCGGAGCCTTACCGGGCGGCGATCAGTGCCGCGCCAATGGCTCCATTTGTCTGGGGGAACTTCAGCACCTTGATACCCCGGCCGGTGTTTTTCCTGAGAGCCTTTACTACTCCGACATTCCTGGCCACGCCGCCAGTCATGGAGATGGGATCCACGAGATCAATGCGGTTTGCCATGGCAGCCACCCTGGCACCAATGGCGTCGTGGATTCCAGCAATAATATTCTTCCGTTTCTCTCCTCGGGAGATGAGAGAAATCACTTCAGATTCCGCAAAAACGGTGCACAGGCTGCTGATGGCAGCGGGAGCATCAGCCTTGAGAGACATTTCTCCGAAGACATCCAGGTCCACTTCAAGGGCGCGCGCCATCACTTCCAGGAACCTGCCTGTACCGGCCGCGCACTTGTCGTTCATGGCAAAATCAGTAACACGCCCGGATCGATCCAGGGCAATGGCCTTGCTGTCCTGACCGCCGATATCGATGACGGTTCGTACTTCCGGGTCCTGGTAGTGGGCGCCGGCCGCGTGGCAGGTAATTTCAGTGATCGCTTTATCGGCGAAATCGATACTGTTTCGCCCGTAGCCAGTTGCGATAACACGATCAATGGTGTCACGTCCCACCTGGTGCTCCGCGAGTAAATCGTGAAAGACCTTCTCGCCTGCATTTTTCGCATTATACCCCGTAGGGATAAGCAGGGTGCCTGCAATGGCGCCATCTTTCAGGAGGGCAGCCTTCGTGGTATTGGAACCGACGTCAATGCCAACAGTGATCATAAGAATGTACCCCTTATTCCAGTCGTATTTCAGCAGGTTCCTACTGAACAATATGAAGGGGCTTCTGTCAAGCAGCAAAGTAGCATCCTGATCCACCATCAAGGCATCATCTGCTGCGTTGCCTTCGATCGGTCCTCGGCGCTTTACATCTGACACCTTGCTGGTGATCAGGAATGTCGCCTAACCACCCGGGTGAACCGGATAATGATGATAAAATGGGGTGAGGCGGGGAAAATTCTTTGGATCAAACCGTTATTCATGCTATCTTTAGGAGCACTTGAGAAACAAAAAACATTAGACCCCTTGCACGGTCGAAAAGACTTGAGGAGAGTATCTGATGAGACAGTTTTGGCTATTGATCTTGGCGGTCATTTTCTGGGTGATGGCGGTGAGTACGGCAGATGTGCGGGCACAGGAAAAGAAGGGTGTGCCTCCCAATGGGAGCGAGGAAAAACTGAGCCTTGTTGAGGCGATCGTTTGTGAAGATATGAAGGGGAGCACCCCGGTGAATGGAGCAATTGTCTTTTCTTCAGATCTTGAAAAAATATATTGCTTGACCTCTTTTGATCCCGTACCGAGGGAGATGGATATCTACCACGAGTGGTATCGAAGAGACGAGCTCAAGGCGAAGGTGAGACTGACCCTCAAACCGCCCCGGTGGTCCACGTTCAGCAGTATGCGCATCCGGAGATCGGACCGGGGACCATGGCGGGTAACTATCACTGATCAGGAGGGAAAGGTCCTCAGAACAGTTCGTTTCAGCATAACGGAATAATTATGGAAAACCTTTTTTTGTTTTTGTCGAGTATTCGGTGGCAGGATGTAGTGGATATCATCCTGAATAGCTACATTCTCTTTCGCCTCTATGTCCTGTTCAGGGGAACCCATGTGTTCCGTGTCCTGATAGGTATCGCGCTTCTCTGGTTTTCTCAAAGGGTCGCGGTGGCCCTGGGGCTGGTTCTGACAAGCTGGGCGATCCAGGGCATCACCGCCGCCGCCGCTTTTATTATTATTGTTGTCTTCCGCAATGAAATCAGATCAGTCCTCCAGGCAAAGAACCTGAAGGCCATACTGTGGGGAGTTCCCCACCGAATCACCAAGACCCCTATTGAGACCGTGATTGATACGGCATTTGAGCTTGCCGGCAAGAAAATTGGGGCCATCATGGTATTCCCGGGGATGGACGACCTGGATGAATTGATCCAAGGCGGTATCAACTGGGACGGCCTGGTGTCCCGGGAGATGATCAACAGCATCTTCTGGCATGACAACCCGGTCCACGACGGCGCTGTGATCATAGAGGGAAACCGGATAAAAAAAGTCGGCGCAGTGCTCCCGTTGTCACGCAGGGATGACCTTCCTTCCAGTTACGGGACGCGCCACAGGGCTGCGGCCGGCCTGGCAGAGATGACCGACGCCTTAGTCCTCGTGGTTTCCGAGGAGCGGGGGACGGTTGTTTTGGCAGAGGGGTCCAATGTTGGGACGGTCAACGATAAGAATGTTCTGGTAAGAACACTTGAGGGGCATATCGGATCAACAAAGGAACAATGGGGCTACAGGAAGAAGGAAAAGCGGGAGTTTGCCATCGCCGCCCTTGCGGCCCTGGTCTTGATAAGCGCTGTGTGGTTCAGTTTTACCCGGGGCCAGGAACGTCTGGTCGCCTTCGATATCCCGGTGGAATATGTGAACCGCAATCCCGCGATGGAGATTGTGGATAGCTCCGTAAACGCGGTCCATGTGGGACTCAGCGGATCGGGGACGCTCATTAAATCCATTCGGCCGGATCAGGTAAAGGTTCGCCTTGATTTGAGTACGGCAGCAGTGGGACGAAATTCGTTTGTCATTACCTCCGAAGACATCGGCCTCCCACCGGGAGTGGTGCTGCGGAAAGTGAATCCCTCCACGGTGGAAGTTACCCTTGACATACCGGGAGAGAAAGTCCTGCCGGTTCAGGTGGACTGGGTAGGAAAACTGAGAAAGGGTTTGATGCTTACCAGTGCAAAGGTATTTCCCGCAAAGGTGCAGGTAAAAGGGGGAAAGACAATTCTGGACACCCTCTCCACCATCTACACGGAAAAGGTCCGCCTTGATCAGATTGAAAAATCCGGATCTCTTGAGGTGAAGCTGGCGCTCGAACCTGCCACGCTCAAGATTGCCCCAGGTTCCAGGGATTCCGTTACAGTGGATTATTTTGTCAAGGAACGCGTTTCCTCTTTACCTGCCAGGTAGAAGAGAAAGAGCCCGATCAGGAAAAGAACAAGGATTGATGCGATACTGGAGCGGGACGCAAGATGGGTGATGTATGCCTTCTGGTGCTCCGTAGGTGCTGACGGCATGAGCAAACGGCGTACCAGGAGCCCGGTTGATCCCATGAGGGCGGGGCCGAGGATCGCGGCGAATTTACCCATCATGTTATAAAAACCGTAAAATTCTGCGGCCTGATCTTTCGGAATGAGCCGGGCGTAGTAGGATCGGCTCAAGGCCTGAATTCCACCCTGCACCAGGCCGATGAAAGCCGCCAGCAGGTAAAACTCCTCTTTCCTGGCCATGAGCGTCCCCCATACGGTAATTCCCATATAAAGGTATATGCCGAGAAAAATGGCTTTTCTTACGCCCCAGCGTTCCCCCAGTTTGCCGAAGGCCAGCGAGGCCGGGAAACCGATAAATTGAACGATCAGGAGCGCAATGATCAGATCGGTCGCCTGAAAGCCCAGGGAGAGTCCATAGTCTACTGCCATCCTGATGATGGTATCGACCCCGTCAATGTAAAACCAATAGGCAATGAGGAAGAGCCAGGCGGGTTTGAACTGCTTAACGGTTCTCAAGGTAGAAGAGATCTTCCTAAGCCCTTCAAGGACTGTCTTCGAAGGGAGGGGGTTTGGTTTCTGCTCTGCCGGGACCCACCGCAGGGTGAAGATAGTAAAAAAGGCCCACCAGAATGCCACGGACAGGAAGGAGATGCGAACAGCCTGTTCCGGTCCGTCCAGGCCGAATCGGGAAGGCATGGTGGTCATCAGGACATTCAGCGCAAAGAGGAGCCCTCCGCCGAGGTAACCCATGGCATAACCGAGACTGGAGGTGTAGTCAATTGTCTGGGGGGTTGTTATCGAGGGGAGAAGGGAATCATAGAAGGAGTTGGACCCTGAAAACCCTATGACTGCAACGGCATAAAAGAGAATTGCAAAAGGCCATTGTCCTTTTCCCGCAAAAAAGAGCAGGAATGTCATGAAGCAGCCGAGATAGGCGAAAAAGGCAAGGAACCCTTTTTTAGATGCTCGATTGTCGGCAATTGCACCCAATATCGGTACCATGAATGCGACGAGTAAGCTTGCCAGGGAATTGCCGAAGCCCAGCATGGCAGTGCTGGTATTGATGTCACTCTGATAGCTCCAGTAGTTTTTGAAAAAGACAGGGAAAAAGCCTGCCATGATGGTGGTGGCAAAGGCGGAGTTACCGCAGTCATAAAGCACCCACCCCCACACGCCTTTTTTTGTACTTTGCCGACTGATCGAAGTTTGTTCATTCATACGCGGATTTCATTCCCTTATGGTATTCCGAAAGGACGAGGTCTCTCGCAACTTCCCGGGGTCAATTCTGTCTTGATAAGTGCATATAAAACAGATACGATGCGGCACAGTTCTCGTAATTGTACATCCAGAAATGAGACAGTTTGTTCGAGATCAAGTCGAAGATCCCGGACTTTGAGCGGGGGCATGCGAAAATTTTAGCCACAGAAATACAAGCCAGGTATTTCGAGAACTAAAATTTAAGTATAACGAAGATATCGGGCAAAATAGCCATTTCTGGATGTAAAGTAGTTATAGGTCAGAATGAGCCATAAATCCATATTTTTTGGAGTGAGGATACATGACAGACGAAAGAGAAGATAAAATCGAAAGGGAAGAGGAGAGTTTTGCTGATTTGCTCGACTCCTTTGATTCGCAGGCAGGAGATGACGTCAGGGTTGGCGAAAAAATCCAAGGCGAGATCATTGCCATAGGCCAGGACGCGGTCTTCGTTGACACCGGCACCAAGAGCGATGGGATCGTGGAAAAGGATGAGCTTCTGGATGAGGACGGCCAACTCCCCTACAAAGTCGGTGACCTTCTGGAACTCTATGTGATTTCCAATAATGGCCAGGAGATCAGACTTTCCAGGGCCCTTTCGGGGATCGGAGGATTGGCGCTTTTGAGAGATGCCTATGAGAGCGGTATCCCCGTTGAAGGGAAGGTAAAGGCTCCGTGCAAAGGGGGGTTCCAGGTAGAAGTTTTGAAGCGGCGGGCATTCTGTCCCATCAGCCAGATGGACCTGCAATACATTGCGAACGGAGACGATTATGTGGGCGGGACATACCAGTTTCTCATCACACAATTGGAAGAGGATGAGAGAAATATTGTTGTTTCTCGGCGGAAACTGATGGAGAAGGAGCAGAAAAAGATTCATGCTGCCTTCCTGGAGGAATTGCACGAGGGAGACCTTTTGGAAGGCCGGGTGACCAAGCTGATGCCATACGGCGCGTTTGTGGAACTCATTCCCGGTATTGAAGGAATGGTTCACCTTTCTGAATTGAGTTGGTCACGGGTGGAAAAGGCGGATGAAGTCCTGAGTCCCTATGATTTGATTACCGTAAAGGTCATAGGCATTTCACAAGGAGGCAAGGCGGGCCTTCCGAAGATCGGGCTTTCCGTGAAGCAGGTGACCGGTGACCCATGGGAAACGGTAGAAGAGCAGTTTCAGCCCGAGCAGGAAGTGAAAGGGACGGTGAAACGGTGTGTCAAGTTCGGCGTGTTTGTTGAAATTGCGGCGGGTATAGAGGGGTTGGTCCATATCAGCGAGATGAGTTACCGGAAACGCGTCCTGAAACCGGAAGACGTGGTGAAGACCGGTCAGGTTGTGGGCGTGTTGATAAAAGAGATCGACGCAAAGGCGAGGAGAATTTCCTTGAGCATGAAGGATGTGGAGGGTGACCCCTGGCTCGAGGTGGGGGAATCCTACCACGTGGGGCAGAGCCTTCGAGGTCGCATTGAGAAAAGGGAGGGTTTCGGGATTTTCGTGTCACTGGAACCGGGTGTCACCGGTCTCTTGCCGAAATCGAACCTGGACAGATCTCCGAATGCACAGTCTATTGCCAAGCTCAGGGAAGGAGATACCATACCGGTGACCATCCAAGCTATCAACGCGGATGAGCGAAAGATTACCCTTGGACCAGGCGATGGCGGGGAGGAGACAGACTGGCGAGAGTTCACCGATAAGGGGAAGTTCATGGGCTCCCTCGGTGCGAAACTCAAGAAAGCTCTCGACACGAAAAAAACTTAGCCCTGGTTCTCCCCGGTCATTCTATTCGAGAGGGTGCTTTAAGGAAATGCTGTGG
>CAZJRD010000096.1:0-9113 GCA_964548365.1 uncultured Desulfobacteraceae bacterium
TAGTTAAATTGGAAATAACTCTTTTAAAAAAAAATCCCGGCCATGTCAAGATATTTCTCCGAAAAGCTGTTGACAAGAGACCCGATTCTTGCTAGATACATAATTCTTCTTGCGCCCGTAGCTCAGTTGGATAGAGCGCCGGGCTTCGAACCCGTAGGCCGCAGGTTCGAGTCCTGCCGGGCGCGCCATATGCTTTATACAATATCGAGTGGGCCTGTAGCTCAGCTGGCAGAGCAGTTGACTCTTAATCAATTGGTCGGGAGTTCGAATCCCCCCAGGCCCACCAACAGAATCAAGGGGCTTACAGTGTTGGACTGTAAGCCTTTTTTATTTACACCTTCGTTTGTCCAGCTATTGTCCAGTTTCCCTGTGGGAAACAGGCTCCCTTATACGCGAAAAAAACCCCACACGCAAGGCGAAAAGGTCATAAGGCGGTTGTTATAATTTCAACATTTCTTGTAACTATCCAGGTATTTAGGTTGAAGACTCAAGTATTCTCAATGAGTAACCCAGGACCGACTCCCTTTCAATGAATTCAAATACAGGAGAATTATACTTGTTCTTCACAGCATCAATCCGGTTCGGTTTTTTCCAGAACGATTCCAGAAGCTTCGGCCTCCCGGGCGGCTGTTTCAGCTTTGGCGGCGGCCTTGGCGGCCTTACGGGCCATTTTGTCTGCGTGCCTTGCGGCCTCCTCGGCCTCCTTTTCAATGTCGGCTGCCGTATCTCGATCAGCTTTATCAGGGCTTTGCTTGAGTTCCTCCGCCTTCTCTCTCGTCTTTTCAGCGGCTGCAGCGGCTTCTTCGGCCTCTTTGGCCGCCGCCTGTGCGTTTTTTCTGGCGTCTTCAAGAGTGTCCGACACTTCCGCCATCTCAGCGGCTTTACCATCTTCCGGTCCGGCGTCCAGTTCGATATCTTCAGCCGCCATGACCATAACGGTCACCGGCAAAAGAAAAAGCGTGCTTTCCATGGGGTTGCCGAAGGGATCGACGACCTGTTTTTTCTTTAGTCGAAATGGAAGAAAAACAAGCGAAGAATCGGCCGAATACTCCGCGATGGTATCCGAAGTAACATTTTTGACGATGACAGGCTCCGCCTCAATCCGCACCTCTTCAAGCATCGCTTCAAGGCCTTCCACAGTGAAGTCGGAGTTTGAGGCGACGGCGGCGGCCAGCAGTCGAATTCTTGCATCATGCCATGTATGGTGTCGTGTCAGCAGGTAGGAGAGCAAGAGCATGAGGCGGCTGCTCGCATCGCCCCACCACCAGACATCAATCTGCAAATCTTTCGCGTCGGAGTCTTCCAGGACGGCCCATTTGTCTTCCTTGGTGGCAAGGATGAGGATGTTGCAGCCATAGAGGCGGGCGGCCAAAAGATTGGTTCCGTAATCTGCATTTTGAAGTCCCAGGATATTTTTGGGTGTCTGACCAAGCCAGTTGAGCAGAATGGTGTTGGCTTTCAGGGATCCGATGCCGTAGGCCTGAACGACGGCCTCAATGCCGATTTGAAGGCTCGGTGCGACCATCACCAGGGGAAATGCGCTGACGTCGTATTTCAAGATATCGCGTTGAAGTTCTGCTTCGGCCTCCTCTTTGAGCTTCAGCATTCTTACCCCCTCGCCTTCCAGGATCTTGACGGCAGTCGTCAGACCGCTGCCGCCCTGTACCCAGGATGAAAATCGGAGCAACTGGGAACGTCGCTGGGGATGATTCGAGAACGCGAGAATCTGAGGCCGCCAGTAGCGGGGATGTTCCGGTTCGGCTGCGGTCTCCAGGAGATGCTCGCGGATGAGCTGGAGATGATATGATCGGCGGCTGTCGGCCCAGCGGGAGGGGCCGGCGGTTCGTCTGAGATATTGAAAAATGCCGAACAGAACCGCAAGGGCAAAAACGCCGGCGCGAAGGTCTACGGCCAGCATGGTCCCCAGGCAGCCCAGGGCGCCTGCCAGGCTGAGCCACTTGTTAAAATAGCGGAAGCGGGGGCGAAAGGACGGGCTGGCCGAACGCGCCTCAAAATAGGTGGCATAGTTCAACAGGCCGTAAGAGATCAAAAAAAACATGGATACCACGGCCGCGATGAGATTGAGCTGCCCCAACGTGATGGTGGCGTACCCGATCCCGGCGGACAGCAAGACCCCGCGACGCGGATTATCACTCGGCCCGTGGCCTTTGGCGAAACGAGTCAGAAAGGGAAAGATTCGGTCAACGGCCAAAGACTGCAAAATGCGCGGAGCACCCATGAAAGATGCCATGGCCGAGGACAGGGTGGCGGCAACAACTCCGGCGTCAATCAGCACGTCAACGTGGGCCACCTGTTTCATGGCCGCGTAATCCCGCATCATGACATCGGCCGGCAAGGAAGCGGCAAACACCACCGCGGACAGGAAATAAATGATGATCGAGATCCCGACTGCCAGAAAGGTGCCCCGGGGCAGACTTTTGCCGGGATCCTTCAGGTCGCCGGACATGCTGACCCCCTGGGTGAAACCGGTGACCGCCGGGAAGAAAATTGCAAAGAGCACCCAAAACCCCATGTTCGTTGCCGGTGATGCCCAGTTGCGGGCCAGCAGGGCCGTATCCCATTTGAGGAAACCGCCGACAAAAAACGAAAGCAGCGCGGCGCCCAGAATGCTCATGACCACATACTGGAGTCTGACAGCCCAATCGGTGCCCAACCAGGCAAAGACAAAAAGGAAAGAAACTGCGAGGGCGGCAATCACCTGGGGTAGGTACCTCGTCTCGGTCGGCAGCAGGCCGGAGACCGCTTCACCGAAACCAATACAGTAAAACCCGATCGAGACGGATTGTGCCAGGAAGAGTACAATGCCGATCGCCCCCCCGAACTCCAGACCAAGGGTGCGGGAAATCAGGTAATAATCTCCCCCGCCTTTCACCCTTATATTGGTGGCAATGGCAGAAAGGGAAATGCTGGTCAGAACCGAAATGCCGTTGGCCAGGAGCAGGATTATCAGAGCAAGGCCCAGACCGGCGTTGCCGACCACGAAGCCCAGTCGCATGAATAAAATGATGCCCAGGATGGTTAAGATGCTTGGTGTGAATACCCCGGCGAAGGTGCCCAGCGAGGCTTTCGAATTGGAGACACCGGATTTTCTTTCAGGATCGTCGATCGTGATTTCTTTCTCTGGAATAAAGTGTTCAATAATCAGGGAGATGGTTTTTTTATCACTTCACTATCCGGCGGTATGTTCCATCCGCCGCCCAGGGCCTTATACAGGGAAACCAGGTCGGTCGAGAGAATGCCGGTGCTCTGGGCGAGGGCGTCATCGGTGGAGTAGAGAGACCGCTGGGCCACCAGCTCTTGACGACCGATCCCTAATCCACGGTCCTGCCGTTCGCATCCTCCCCAAAAGACACAATCTACCCGGCCACTTGTGCACCCACGTCCACCACCTCCCCAGGCTCAACGGTCCCGGTGGCGGTGATGGAGATAACCAAATCGCCTTGTTTCACCCCGGCAGTTCGAAAGGCGACGGCTTGCCATTTTTCTCCTGGAAGGACCAGGCGCCGGCAGCGCCTACGATCCCTAACCCGCTTTTCTCACAGGCCTTCGTAGCGAGGTGGTGGAAAGGCCCGTGGATATAAGGCGCGCGAAGAAAAATGGATGAAGGCGTACTATTGGTACGTCAAGGTCATTTTTCTAGCGCAACGCAGGAGACATGGGGCTATCCGCCGCCATAGTCCCGCGTATCGCGGGATGAGAAATGCGGGCTAAGGCGATCACTACAAATACGACTCGCTTGATCAGATGTTTCATAGTTGAAACTCCCGGATGCATTATCCGCTCGCCGGCGTTTCCACGGCGGTGGTAAACTGCCGGGACACCCATCCGAACTTGCCGGATGGGAGTTTTACATACAACCATCCCGGTGCATTTCCATGAACTTCCAGGACCGTGCCTTGGCGAACTTGAAAAACCGATTCAAAATTCATGCCCGGCCCTGACCGGACGTTCAGCAGAGGAGAGGTCACGGTGACCTTTTTGGCCAATGCGGCCGGTTCCTCGCTTGTGGGTGTGGGCGGAGGCTGGCTTGTAGTGGATCCCTCCTGCGCGGCTACCACCCCGGGTGGTGGTTCCACCACCACATAGCCGGAAGAGACCTCCTGGTAATAGACATCGTCGTAGTACAGGTATTTCACACCATGAAAAAACACCGTGCTGAAACCTGCCGGAAGCACAGGGATGACCGCTCCAACCGGCGCGGTTACAACCACATACTGGGACGAGTCGCTGATGTAAAAAACACCGTCCCTGTAAAAATACTCGTTTCCATTGACCCATAGCTTTCTGAAACCGGCGGAAAAGGAAGTGGCGACCGCTCCGGTCGGCGGTTCCACCACCATGTAACCCGACGGAACCTGCCTATAATAGACGCCGCCATAATAATAGTACGGGAGGCCCCCAAAAAAAACCGTACTGAAGCCGATGGGAAGGCCCACAACGATGGCGCCAATTGGCCCCCTCACGGCCCAGTACCCGGACGGGCCCCTTCTGTAAAAATTTCCATGGTGGTAAAAGTATTGATGTCCCCTCGCCCGTATCATCCGGTGACCGGGCGGAAGCCTGCGGGCCGCTCGTCCGTAACGATCAAAGGCCTGTGCCTCGTAGCCGGTCAAGATGGACATGAGAGCAAAAAGGCCCGCAAGAAAACAAACTGCGGGAAATCGAACGGGAAATCTTGATTTTTTCAGCATGGTATTTCCTCCTCTTTTCTCAACACACGCGGGTCCTGAACCTTCTCCCGTGGGTCCAACCTCCCCTGAACCGGGCTTCGCGCTGAATGACCTGAATCACCTTGTTGCCGGAGAGATAACGGAAGGGATAGGCAGTCTCTATAAAGCAGATGGGAGAGAGATGGACCTCTCTCCCCCATCATGGGCATAACCTCGGACAGCAACCCTGAGGCGAGCGACGATCTATCACCCATCGGCCGGCAAAGGTGCCGGGACTGTGAATTCGGTCATCACCCATCCGTAATGTCCGTTGGGAAGCCTCACATAGTACCAGCCCGGTGCATTCCCACGTATCTCCACAACAGCCCCCAGGGAAATCTGATAAAGTACCCCGAAGTTCTTGCCGGGTCCCGATCGGACGTTCAGCAAGGACGCTCTCACCGTTGCTTTTCCCTCGGCCCGGGACGGCATCTGGATTACCCGAGGAGGGACCTCCTGCTCAAAAACAGGCCTCGGCGGAAGCGCCACCACCGGCGCCGGCCGGTACACGACACTCGGCTCCGGATGGCTCAGAAGGGAACTGGTCACAATGGCTGCTGTCAAGATCCCAAGACCGAACAACGCGCCTCCCCAATTTCCGCGATGGCCGGCGTAATATCTGTTATTGCGAAAGGCTGAGGCCGGCGTCAGTGTCAGCATGGTAAAACCGATGATCACGCAAGTGACTATCAGGAGTTTTTTTATTTTTTTCATGACGCTCTCCTTTCTATACCATTTTGGCGATCTCACCCTATAAGAGTAGTCGCTTGATTTCCGGATAAGGTTACAGAAACCATTTCATTTCTTTTTAATGATATCAGAAACCCAATGAATTGGCAATAAATCTCAGCGCCCCAGCGTGACAACTGGAGGAAGGTCCAACTGAAGTTGTAACCTTTCTTCGTGTTCCTGCGACTTTGATAGTGAAGGCGGCTTTCGAAAATTCAAAAAAGGAGACACATATGAAACGCAACAAGTTCTTGACACTGACATTGGTGGTTGTGGTAATTCTTGCAGGTGGGGTGCCGGCGATTGCAGGAGGTTTTGGCGGGATGGACCACAGGCACTGGCGGGAGCCCGGATTTGCCGGGTTAAAGACTTTTCTGAAACTGGATCTGACGCATGCTCAAAGATCCCAACTATCGAACATCATCGACAGCCACCAGGCCGAACGGCGAAACGCCGCACACAACTTTTTTGAGGCACGAAGAAACCTCTTTAAAGCGATGAACAGTGAAAAATTCGATGAAATGAATCTCCGCAAGGCCTTTAAAGACCTCTCATCCATAAAAGAAGACTCGTTTGTCCTGGGAGCCAGGATGAGAGCAGAAATGAAGGCAGTATTGACGCCTGAACAAATATCCCTGTTGCAGAAGCGACAGAGGGGGCATTTTAAAAGAACCAAGCATCGAGTGGATGCGCCACCGGAAGCTCCCGCTGAATGATGTTGCGAAGGGGGCGGGGGAAGCCGGAAGGCTTCCCCCGCCTGAAGCTCACCATTGAACGCCGAGTGAATGAGTGCACGGACTTCCGGATGAGAGCCGAATGATCCGCTGGAACGTAAAGATGCACAATGATTCAGACAGCTCCGATGATGCTCACATAATAGACCTGGTCCTTGGTGGAAATGTCAATGCCTTTGAGACATTGCTCCTGAGATATGCTGACCATGTACTCAGGATCGTCAGGAAACATGTGAACTATGAGGCGGTGGAAGAAACCGCTCACGAAGTCTTTATTCGGGCTTTCCAGTCCCTGCGGAGTTTTAGAGCCGATGGGAATTTCAGGCAATGGCTGTCCTCGATCGCGGTGCGAACCTGCTACGACTACTGGCGGAAGGCGTACCGGTCCCGGGAAATTGCCATGAGCCAGATATCTGAAACGCACCATGAATGGCTGGAAGAAATCCTTTCGGATCGATCGGGGCAGTCCTTTGAAGAAAAAGGCGCTCAGGAGGAAGCCCGGGAGGTGCTTGACTGGGCCCTTGAAAGACTTCCTCCAGGGGATAGAATGGTGCTGGAGTTGGTCTATCTTGAAGGTCTCAGATCGAAGGAGGCGGCGGAGCTTCTGGGCTGGAGCGTCGCCAACGTGAAAGTCCGGTCATTTCGTGCCCGCAAGAAGCTTCAGAAACTCCTTTCCGGGCTAATCAACGATCAGGAGGGGACACTGTGAAATTCACCAAGAACTTTCAAGAGAATCTTAACAGGACATTGCGTGCCGCTTACCATGAAAAAGAAAAGGGTGAAGTCGGCGAGCAATGGCAGGAAAAGGTCATGCATCACGTTCGAGGCATTCGCCATGTCCTTTCAAAGAAAAGCTTCTTTGAACAATTTGGGGATGCTTTGTGGCGTTTTGCTCCGGTGGCCTGTGCCCTGATCTTGATACTTGGGGTCTGTATAGTCAAGTTTCATATGATCCCTGACTATGCGATGGCCAAAATAGTGGCCAATGACCCGATGGAATATGGTCTGCTGCAATCACTTCTGATGTAGCGAGGAAAAGGAATGAACAAGCTAAAATTGTTGGCAGGAATAGTGCTTCTCTTTTGCGTCGGCGCCTTTGCCGGAGTATTGGGAACGGGGGCCTACTTTGCGCACAGATTCGAGCGCTTTACAGGGAGTGGGCACCGTCCGCCCCTTGCTCGATTACTGATAGAACGGCTGACGTATAAACTGGACTTGACAAAAACCCAGGAAGCGGAAGTTCGGGAGATTATCGACCAAACAAGGCTCAAGCTGCACGATTTGAGGGAGAAATATCAACCCGAGATGGAGGCTCTCATTGAAAGCAGCCTCCAGTCGGTGAAAGAAAAACTCAATGGCGAGCAGAGAACAAAAATAGATGAAATGTACACGAAATTGAAGAACCGCTGGCGTGCAAGAGAAGGCGCACATGAAATCGCGGCCCCCAGGACGCCCCTGGAGTCTTTTGACCGGTTCAAGGCGGCCCTCGGACTTACCGAAACCCAACAGGCAAAAGTCCGTCAGATCATCGAAGACAGCTTCAAGGACCGGCATGAGATCATCAGGAAGTACAGGAAACAAGGCCACGTCCTGGAGAGATCCCTGAGACAGGAAATTAAAGAAAACCGGGACTCGGTGGAAAAACGCCTCGCTAAGGTCCTGATGAAAGACCAAATGGAAAAATACCGGCAATTTGAGAAAGAACAACCCCAGAGGCCCTACCCTGAAATGCGCATGCACGGACTCGATAGATTTTAGCCCGCATTCCCAGCAGGTGTAGAGGGGACGCCTCAAAAAATCGTTTGTCACCAGGATTTTCTCCATGCCGGGCGAAAAGCAGGGCTACTCTATCATAGATGTGCCTTTATCCAGTCATCCAGATCTTGTAACGGACCGGACTTCAGTTCCTCCGATTCGTTATAAATCTCGTGATAGAGTTTTTCATAGACATACACAGTCTTGTCATCCACAGTTAGTCCGTCAAAGAACTTCTGAGAAGCATTTACATCGGTAAGCGCATCATCTCCCGCAAGCTGCATCAGTATCGGTACCTTGAGCTCGGGCGCGGAATTGCCAACTTTTTCAATGGCCTTCATGAATTCGGTGAACCACCTGGCACTGACCCTGTCGTGGACCAGGGCATCATCTTCGTACGCACGGACGACCTTTTTATCATGGCTGATCTTGGTAATATCAATACCATTCGAAAGCGAGAGCCCCGGTGCAACAGATGACATGAATTTCCCCACCGCCTTCTTGATAAAGGGCACCTTCACCCCTATCCCGAGGCTCGGTGAAGATAAGATCACACCGTTCATTCGTGCAGGATACCGTAACGCGAAATCGAGCGCAATGAGTCCCCCCATACTGTGTCCGAGAAGGAAATATTTCCTCTCCTCCTGCATTTCCCGTTTTGCCGCCTCCACCATTGTGGAAACGTCATTGACATAATCATCGAATGCCAGGATATGCCCTCTCCGCCCCTCGCTTTTTCCGTGGCCGCGGAGATCCATGGCCCAAACGGAAATATTTCTTGGAACCAGCTTCTCAACCACGTTGCGATATCTTCCCGAGTGTTCTCCTATGCCATGGGCAACCACCAGGCGAGCCCGTTCATTTTCCGCCACGAATTCTCTGTAGAATATTTTCAGGCCGTCAGAGCTTTCAAACGTACCGGTTTTCTCCTGCAAATCCCTTGAAGCTTCATCCAATCGCATGCTCCCCTCTCCCTTACTCTTCCCTCCCATGACTATATTAACCGCTGCAGGGAAATGAAATCTTTGCTCTCTGAAAAGACAGAAAGACTTCGCTCCCATCTATTCACAAAAAAACCTACTGTAAATACAGTAGGTTTTCTTTGATGAGTGGTGCCGAAGGCGGGACTTGAACCCGCACGGGCGTGGCCCACTACCCCCTCAAG
>CAZJRD010000097.1:0-8853 GCA_964548365.1 uncultured Desulfobacteraceae bacterium
AGTGTCTCCATGAGTGGATTCCAGAAATTTGTGGTCATGACAATACCTTTCCTCCAGATTTTTTGCGATACACAGTCAAATGGCTAACGCACGCGAGGGACAAGAAAGCCAGACAAAGGGATAGTGCGATCATGTTTTCTTTCAGAATTGGTGAGAAAAAGAGAAAGAAATCTTTATCATTTACTAACACAGGAAAGCTGGAAACGCAAAATGGAATGGCAAAAAACCGAAATGTTTGCCATTTATTTGGGGTATTCACCATACCTTTGATCGAGCAAAATGCGTTGATGTTTAATACGAATCCAACGAGAAGGGCGATACCCAGCGACCGGACCCAAAGTTCGACATCCGGCTCAAAGTATTTGTAGACAAAATAGAGATACCAGAGGAGGTAGCACCAAAGCACTTTTATACCGAGAGATAGATTAGATAAATACCTAACCATGATGTCGCCCTATCCGTAAAATTCTCGTACCTGTTTCAATTCTCATTTCGCGAAAAATCTTAGTCTTTTCGAACGGTTCGGTAGTGTCAAGAACTTTATGCAAAACCAACAGCCATAGCAGGCTTTTGGATAAGCTGACCGGAACAAAGCAGAGAGAAGCAGACACAAAGAACAGCAGGGGTTTCCATGTACCCTCACCGAAATACCTGGAGGCCCCTGAGTTTGCTCGGGCAGATCCCTTCTTACACAACGTAGTCGTAATACCCGCGAATAATGCGATATCGAGCAATCTGCTGTCCACCCAGCCACAACTGGGTGATTTTTGCATCCCGGAGGTATTTCTCCAGATGATACTCGGGTGAAATGCCGTTGGAGCCCATGAGTTCCGCTGCCTTGTTGGTGACCCAGACGGCCATATCCGAAGCAAAGCTCCTGGTGATGCTTGCCTTGGAGACCATTGCATCCCCGAAAGGAGGGCCATAGACGTCCGGATGATCCAGCATCCAGGTGAGATTATAGACTGCGCCTCGGGTCATTTCTATCCGAATTGCCATATCCGCGAGTATCCCGGCAGCCATGCTCCATTCCCTGACCGGTTTTCCCCAGCTTTTCCGTTCTTTGGTATACTCCAGGACAATATCAAAAGCGGCCTGAGCAACCCCCAGAGAAATGGTGGACGAATGCCACTGGGCACCGCAGTCCGCAGCGAAATGATAGAAATGGGCATCATGACCAGGACCGGCCAACCGGTATTCCTTTGGAACCCGGACGTTATCATAGAATATGCTTCCATTGATAGAGGTCTTGAACCCCATCTTTGCCTCCGGCTTTCCGAAGGAGAGGCCTTCTACATCATGCGGAACGTATATCAAGGCAACACCCTCGTCGCCGGCGTCAGGATCCGTGGTGCAGACCGTCAAATAAACGCTGGCAATGCCGGCGTGGGTTGGCCAGGATTTGGTCCCATTGATTACCCACTCATCCCCGTCCAGTTTTGCCCGTGTTGCGATCCCCCTTCCTTTCAGTATCGGGTTTTCAGTGTCAGCGCCACCGGTAGCATCAGTCATGGATATACAGGCGTAGTTTACCTCATCCCCACAAAAGGCCGGGACAAATTTGTCAAGCACGGCCTTATTTCCTGCGTGGATGGCAGGGGCGAGAATGATACCGGCATTGATCCCCACCGTTAAGCTGATGCCCGCATCTCCCTTGGCAAGCTCCTCACAGATAATGCCCAAATTCATCATGGACCCGCCTCCGCCCCCACCATATTCTGTGGGATAGCCGGCCTTCTGAATGCCAAGTTCGACGAGCTTATTATGGACACTTTCAACCAGGCTGTAATCTTCCTCCATTTTCTCTCTTATGGGCATGATCTCTTTTTCCACAAATTTTCGGATCATGTCGCGTATGGCCTTTTGCTCTTCGGTAAACAGATGCTCCAGCTGCATGCTCTCCTCCTTTCAACATTCCTCTCTTGCAAGGACAGGTCTCTATGAACCCCCTTTCTTTCTCATTACTTGCTCTCCCCGTAGTAAGCCTCTTCTCCTCCGAGCACATAAAAGTCCGCAACCCATTTGGAAAACCATTGTGGAAAGAATTCTTCCTTAAAGGCCTTGCTCTCCCTGTCTTTATTCCAGTTTTCAAGGTTGTCAATGTCCAAAATCCCGATGTAGGTAAAAGGCGATTTGGTTGGCTCAGGAGGGATGCCCTCCTTGCCGTTTCCCTTGATCCCTCCGAGCATCTTCACCAGTGTAAAACTCTTGGACGAACTCAGTCCAAGCAGGATAGGGCCTTTGTAGTCCTCACACCATTTCTTGTAGTCCTCATCCGTCACATCGTCACGCAGGTTATACAGAATGATTTCTTTTGCCATTTTTTTCTCCTCCTTCTTTTGTGTTACCATTTGGTTTGCTACCGGATTTTCTCAACCGATTGAGGAAATACAGCAGCTCTGGCGGCCGTTTTTCCTTATTCCCGGCTTCAGCATTCGCTACAAAACCAGTTGGTCGACCACATATCCGAGCCCCAGCTCTTCGAGTTTTTCACTTGTCGGTGCACCGGTCTCGATATTCCACCCCCTTTCGGTGTAGTATTCATCCAGCATCTGGTTGAGTTCGTCTTTACTGATGAAGTGGCCCTTGGCGGCTCCACCCGGCAAAGGTTCGGTGAGTAACCTTTCGGGCAGAGTATCATCGGCACGGGTGAAACCTTCCCGCACGTTGAAGGCACGGGCCAGGTTATTGATTCGCTCGCCAGCCTGCATAATGTCATCAGGCGTATAAACAAGACCTGTGACTGCTTCCAGGAGGTCGGCGGTATTTTGGGTGGCGATTCCTGCGACCGCCATGTCCAGGAGGAAGGCACACATTGTGGGGGCGTCGGTGGTTGCCGTCCGAACATCCTGGTTCCACTTGGTAAGCTTGCCTTTCCCTTCCACGGCGAACCTGTCCACTTCATGGGGAACCGGAATACCAAAGATCTCCTGAAAGGCGTACCCGCGGTTGTGATCTGCACCCGTATAGGCTGTAGCATAGTTGAGCCCATGGGCTTTCGCTCCTCGCACATCATAGGCGGGGAGTTCAAGGCCTTTCACATGCATGGCATATTTGTCAGACCCTTTTCCGATTTTTTCGGCCGCGGCCTTTGCTCCATCTGCCAGGAGATCGCCAATTCCTTCGCGAAAGGCCATCTGCTTGAGGATCGTAACCATAGCTTCATCGTTGCCGAAATTGAGTTCAAGCCCACCGGTATCCTCCTTCGTCAGGATACCTTTTTCATAGAGTTCCATGGCAAATGCGATGGCCACCCCAGACGAAATGGTGTCCAATCCCAATTCGTCGGCCAAACGATCCGCAGCTATGATAGCATCCATATTCTCGACCCCTGTGACCCCACCATAGGAATACATGGTCTCGTACTCGGGGCCCTCGCTCAGTATTCCTGCGTAGGACCCTGTTTTTGCCAGTTTCAGCTGGCTGCAGCCCACTGGGCACCCGTAACAATGTTCCTTGCCCACATTGCGCGTCATCTGGACATCAACGCCGATTTTGTCTGCAGGTGCATATTGGCCGGTTTCTGTATAGTTTTTGGTCGGGAAGATACCGGTCGCGCATGTGTGGTCTACCACCATGGGGGTACCGATCTTGGCAAAGGCCGGGTACAGTACATGGCTTTCCTTCATGGCCTTGGTGAATGCCCCTTTGGCTGCCTTGAGCTTTTCCTTGTCAGCCACCTGCACTTTTCCGGTCCCCCGGATCGCAATGGCCTTGAGATTCTTGGACCCCATGACGGCCCCCAGACCCTTCCGCCCCACGGCCCTCCATTCGTTAATGATGGAGGCGATTTTGATCTGGTTCTCCCCGGCCGGTCCGATACACGCAATCCTGACGTTCTGATCATTCAGCTCATTCTTGATGATCTGCTGGGTATCCGTGGTCTTCATCCCCCAGACCTTCTTGGCGCTTCGAAACTTGACATCCCCGTTCTTGATCCAGACATAGGTGGGCTTCTCCGCCTTCCCCTCTACGATCAGGGCATCGTAGCCCGCAAATTTCAGTTCAACCGGAAAATAACCTCCTGTCAGGGCCATTCCCACAGCACCCGTCAGGGGTGATTTCGCGGTGACGGCCATCCGGCTGGCGCAGGGGACAGACGTCCCGGAAAGGGGGCCTGAGACGAAAATGAGTTTATTTTCGGGTCCCAGGGGATCTGCGCCTCCTTTGACTTCATCGAAAAGATACTTGATCCCGAATCCCGCACCCCCGATAAAGTCCTGGGCCACTTGCAGGGGCAGTTCCTCTTCCTTTGCGGTTTGTTCCGACAGGTTAATCCGCAAAACCTTACCAATATATCCTCCCTGGTACATGCGTTTCCTCCTTTCTTGATGTACTAGTTTAACAGCTTGAAAACCGATTTGATTACGTATTGCAGGTGCTAAACATGTCCGTGTATATTGCACAACAGGTGTTGATTCATGCCACCATCGCAGGGAATATTGGCTCCCTTGAGCCATCCGCTGCCGTCACTGCACAGAAAGGCAATCACCGGCGCGATGTCTTCCGGCCGTCCTGGACGATCCATGATTTTCATGTCTTCCTCGGCGCGCTCGCCAAGGGTTTCCAGAAAGTCAGGGAGGATCGGCGTTTCCACCGGGCCGGGGCTGATACAATTCATCCGGATTCCTCGATCGCGCCAGGTCCACCGGTTCATCATGGTCCAAACGATGAGTGTCTCTTTTGAGTAAAAATAGGAGCGTCCACCTTCTTGTGCTACACCCTGTTCCTCACAGAGTGCCTCTACTCCATTGAAGTCCCTCAATGCAATCAATGCCTTAATCTGCTCGCCGGCCTGTGGCCAGCCGAATCCAGCAAGAGAGGCCACATTAACGATGGATGCATTGTCATTCAACTTGTCTATCATCAGCTCTGTAAAATGCCGGAGCCCCAGGAAGTTGACTTTCAGTACCAGGGTCCGATCTTTTGTAGGCGGCAGGCCCGCAATGTTGCACAAAGCGTCGATCCCGGCGGGAATCGCTTCAACCGTTTCCTTGATAGCCATGGGATCAGCAAGATCTGCCTTGATATACTGATCCACATTTTCCTGAGGCTCGTTGCGATCAACACCGATAACCTTTGCACCCGCGGCCTTGAGCACCTTTGCGGTCTCAGCGCCTATGCCTGAGGCCGCTCCTGTCACCACAATTTTCTTGTTTTCCAAGGACATCTTTTTTGTCCTTTCATCTGTTGGTTGGGATTATTGAATACCAGACTCTCTAACTTACCGTTTCACCAGGCAAGATAATGCCTATTGCCTCATCGCCATTTGGGGTGATGGAGATCTCTGCGGGTGCCATCTGAGCACCAAGAAGGGAGCCCATCTCAACCTCCTGCGACGGGCGGGAGGATCAGGACTTCGTCACCGTCGGCCAGTTCGGTTCGAATGCCGTTCAGGAAAGCGATTGCACGGCCGTTTACCATAATCTGGATGTGTGAAAGAACTTCATGGCTGTCTGGTTCGAATAGGAGGGATGACAGTTCTTCTCCCCAGGACTTTACCATCTCCTCAAGAAGATCAGCCACAGTACTCCTCCGCGGAAGAGCAATTTGAACCTCTCTTTTCCCTACGACTTTCTTGATATCCAGAATCGTATGGACTGTTACGCTAATCAACGGCTTGTTCCTCGGGCGGGGCTGTCGCAGACGAGGCCCGCGGTGGTCAGGGTCAAACCGGAATGACAGGCACAATTGCTTTCAGGGTTGATCTCCGTCAACCTCTACCTGGTGAACACCCAGTGGCAGTCAAGGGGGCGCCTGCATCCGGTTAAAGCAGGGGAAGACTTTGGGGATGCAGGCGCGGGGGGGAACCCTTACGCCTTCTTGAGTGCCTCCAGGACTCTTTCCGGTGTCATGGGGATGCGCCTGAGGCGTGCGCCGGTTGCGTTAAAAATGGCATTGCCGACTGCGGGGGCCAGCGGTGGTACGCCAGGTTCCCCGATCCCTCCGATCTTGTCATTGCTCCTGATAACTTGGACCTCTATGTCGGGAACCTCTGTTATCCTGATGGGGCTGTAGTCATCAAAATTGGCTGATTTCACGCCACCATTTGAAAACATGACCTCTTCCCTCAGCACGGTGCTCAAGGCCATGGTGATGGCACCCTCTATTTGCGTTTTGATATTGAACGGGTTCACTGCAGGTCCGCAGTCAACAGCGGCGAAGACGCGGTCAACCTTGAACGTGCCGTCTTTTTCATTTACGGTAATGTCAGCTACCTGGGCCACATACGAGCCGAAGCAGGCATGCTGGGCAATACCGCGTCCCTGCCCTTTGGGCAGAGATTTTCCCCAGTCCGCCATCTGCGCCACCGCTTTCAGGACTCTCGTGGCGCGCTTGTTTGTTTTTAGGGCCTCCAGGCGGAATTCCAGCGGGTCTTTTCCCGCGGCATGGGCTAATTCATCCACGAATGATTCAATGGCAAAGGCATTTGGACCGTTCTGAACGGATCGCCAGGGGCAAACCGGGATGGGAAGGTCTGAGATCAGGAACTCCACAAGGAAATTCGGGATATCATAGGTAATGCGGTTTTCAATCGAGTTGGGAAAGTCCAGAATACCCCAGAGACTCATGATATCCACGCCGTTCTTTATCCCCTTGGGATCAATATCTTTCATGATGGAACCTGCGACAGCCTTGTGGGACCAAGCCGTCAACCTCCCTCGGCTGTCAAGGCCGGCCTCAATTCTGTGGGACACCGCTGCACGAAAAGGATCATGCCGAGTATCTTCCTCCCTTGTCCAAACAACTTTCACAGGCTTGCCCATCACTTTCCCGATGATAACGGCCTCTATGATAAAATCCGGTGCGGCGCGTCTCCCGAGACCGGTCCCCATATAGGTCGTATGAATATTGATTTTCTCGGGAGGAAGCCCTGTTATTTGGGATGCAATCATTTGAGGGATGGTCTGGGCCTGTGTGGGAGCCCAGATGTCACACCCGTCTTTTCGAACGTGGGCCGCGCAGTTCATGGGTTCCATGTTTGTGTGCGCCACGAAGGGAACAAAGTAGGTGGATTTCACTCTCTTACTCGCATTCTGCAGGGCTTTCTTGGCATCGCCCTTGTTTTCGGCGATGGAGCCCGGTTTATCCAGGCCGCCTATCAGGCTCTTTTCAATGTATGCATTGTCCATCTGGGGGAGGGCTCCGCCGTCCCACTTCACCTTCAGGGCGTCCCTCCCTTTCCAGGCAGCGGCAAGCGATTCGGCACACACCACGATGCCTTGAGGAATGGGAAAGACCTTTTTCACCCCTTTTACCGCCTCAGCCGCCTTCTGATCGAAGGAGATGTGTTTCGAGCCATAGGCGGGCGGCCGGTCCAGCACGGCGTAGAGCATGTCTTTAACCTTGAAATCAATCCCATACACAGCCTTGCCGTTTACTTTCGGCGGAATATCCAGGCGCGGAATAAACTTGCCCATGTAACGGAAGTCGCTTTCTTTCTTCAGAGGAGGATCCTTCGGCAACGGAAGCTTGGCGGCTTTTTGGCAGAGCTCTCCATAAGTGAGGCTTTTGTTGCTTTTCAGATGCAGTACGGTTCCCTTGCTTGCCTGGCAATCCTTTTCCGGCACTTTCCAGGTCGCCGCGGCCGCTTTCACGAGTACGGCCCGGCCGGCTGCGCCTGCCTTCCGAAGGGGCGCATAAAATCCCCTCACGCTCGAGCTCGCCACCGCGATCTGGCTGTGCATAATGGGGTTTATGAACTCCTTCCTTGCCCCGCCTTGGCGAATGTTCACCAGGCTCCAATCCGCCTCCAGTTCATCGGCGATAACCATGGCGAGTGAGGTATGGGTCCCCTGTCCCATCTCCGATGCGCCGATTGTAATTGAAACGTTGTTGTCGGGAGTGATCTCAAACCACACATTCGGCTTGAAACGTTCCGTCTGGCCTTTGCCCGAGGCATTCAGCAACTTGAATCCAAAAGGAGTTACGGAGACCGCAATGGTAAGCCCGGTCGTTGCCATCGATTTCTTGAGAAACGCTCGACGAGTCATAGATTTTGCCATGGCTACTTGCCCTCCTTTCTCATGATCTGAATTGCTGTCTGTATGCCCCGTTTCATGCGCGCATAGGTTCCGCATCGGCAGATCACGTCATCCATCTCCTCAACAATTTTCTCCGCTTCAGAATGAGGGTCTTGATTGAGGAGAGAGGCAAGCTGCATCATGACTCCGGGCTGGCAGTATCCGCACTGGACGACTTGTTCTTCGATCCAGGCACGTTTGACCGGATGATTCTCCGGGAGTCCTTCTATGGTGGTGATCTTCTTGCCTGCTACGTCACTGACGGGTACGGAGCACGATCGCTCCGCCTTTCCGTCCACGTGAACCGTACAGGAGCCGCATTCGCCGATTCCACAACCGAACTTGGTGCCTGTGAGTTCCAATTCCTCCCGCAAGACCCACAGCAATGGGGTGTCTCCAGGTACATCCACTTTGTAGTCTTTGCCATTTACGTTCAGCGAAATCATAAAATTTTTCTCCTTCTATGATAGTGGTTAACTGATATCCATCCATACATTAAAGGCATTCCCACGGTCTCCCGGCTTCAAGAGGAGGAACGGAACAAGAATCAGCGGGATTTCAACGAGTAAGAGAAGATGCCCGTGCCGCGAACGAGGGAATCAGCTTTTCAGTAGACCGCCATTGATATCACCCCCTTTTTTAGATTTTATTAGCAGCACAAACTCTTGTACCACCATCCTTGCAAATTCAGGGTCGTTGATGAACGCATCTATTTCTTTGATTGTTATTTTCGTGTCAAGATCTTTCCTAAGGCCATCGATCAGTGCCTTGTCGGCATCCGGATCCCAGAATGGTTTTCCCATGCAGTCCACGGTTGAGAGGCCCAATT
>CAZJRD010000098.1:0-8845 GCA_964548365.1 uncultured Desulfobacteraceae bacterium
CGTGGATAAGTCACTGAAAATACCAGCCCGGGAGACTCGGAATCACAGAAAAAAAAGCATAGCCTGCCCTGTCTTCATTAATATTTATACTGCACAATACGCTGAAAAGGATAACACACATTGAATACTGAAGCACATCGGAAAAACGGATTTCCGTTCAGGCTGGGCTGCACCTCTTATGTCTATCCTGAGGATCTGCTCCCCAATGTCAGGAAGATGGCTCCCATCGTCGATGATATCGAGATCGTCTTTTTTGAAACGGAATCACTCTCTAATCTTCCAGACACTGTGGTCATATCCGAGTTATTGCAAATCCAGAAAGAATACGGCAACACCTACACGATCCATTTCCCTATAGACAAGAGAGCTGCAAGCCCCGACAGGGAGGAAAGGAGGTACTTCCAGAAACAGGCCCTCAAGATCATGCGCCTGACTCTCCCCCTTTGTCCATTCGCTTATATCCTTCACCTGGAGGGAATCCACGAAAACGCGAATCCGTCTGAGCTGGAAGCATGGAAATCGTGCAGTATGGAAACGTGCGAGGCGATCCTGAACTCCAGCGGTGTGGAGAGTTCAACCATAGCGGTGGAAAATCTCGGGTATCCCACAGAATGGAATGAAAACATTGTTGAAAACTTCGGCTTTTCTTTCTGCATGGATGTCGGGCACCTGTGGCTCTACCAGTATGATTGGGAAGCAATCTTACGACAGTATCTCAAGAACACCCGGGTGATACACTTGCATGGAGTATGTCACGGAAAAGATCACCTCTCCATTGAGAAGAACGACCAGCTCTCCCTCAAAAAACTGGCAACTGAATATCTCCCTATATTCAAAAACGTGGTGACATTGGAAGTCTTTTCTGAAGAGGCGACATTCGGTTCCATCAGGAGGCTGAAAGCCTTATGGGAAGGATAGTACTCGTCACCGGCGGCGCCAGGAGCGGAAAAAGCTCCTTCGCCCTGGAAGAGGCCTTGAGGCATTCCGGGAAACGGGTCTTCATCGCAACGGCCCTTGCCCTGGATGATGAAATGAAAGACCGCATCCGAAAACACCAAGCGGAGCGGGGCGAGGACTTTGCCACCATAGAAGAGCCTCTTGACCTCACCTCCCGCCTGGACTCTCTAGGCGAAGATGTGGAAGTAGTCGTCGTTGACTGCCTGACCGTATGGCTGGGAAATCTTTTTCACAAATGGGGAAATAATGAAGAAGGTGTAAAGCGGCAGATAGAAAGGTTTTGCGAGGTCTTGCCCGCAATAAATATTCAACTTATCCTCGTCACCAATGAGGTGGGATTCGGGATTGTTCCTGAGAATGAACTCGCACGCCATTATAGAGATATGCTGGGCTTTTTGAACCACAAAATCGCCGAGCAGGCTGACAAGGTCTATTGCTGCATTTGCGGCATCCCCCTGTGCATAAAGGGTTGACAAACCCCATCCACATTCCCTATATTCGTCTATCAGATCAACCAATGCTCTGAAAAAAGGAAACGTTGCACTGGTAAACGGAATACGGTGCAAATCCGTAACGCACCCGGCGCTGTAACCTCTCTCCTTGCACCAGGCGCAAGAGAGCCCTTCCGGGAAAATACGCCACTGTCTGATGCAGTGCATAGTTCAAGCTCATAGCATTTTTTTCTATGGGCTGAGAGCTTTGAGCTGAAGGACGGGAAGGCCTCCAGAAGGGAAAGGGAGTCAGAAGACGTACCTGTGTGACAAGAGAACCGGGCTTGATGGTAAAAGGCCCAGGAGAGAACACATGTTCTTGCCTGGGCCTTTTTGTTATTAGGATACAGGGTATCAACACTGTTCAAAATCGGTCTTTCCGGGAAAGCAGGGGAACGGAGTGTTCCCGATGCGGCGTCATATCGGCCCTGGAGCAGGAACAGCAAGGGTTTTCAAATAGCAAAGGAGGACGTTTTTGCATGAAACGATTTACACAAAGGATTTCATCCACCGCCAACCATGAACTTGAAGAGAGGATAGTTGCGCATCTGGATGATCTCACAAAACCACAGGGCAGCCTGGGGAGGCTCGAAGAATTTGCCCTCAGGTATTGCCTCTGCAAGGGGACTACCGTTGCCATGCTGCAGAAGGTACAGTTCTTTACCTTTGCAGGAGACCATGGCATCACCGAGGAAAACATCACCCCTTTCCCTTCGGAAGTGACCAGCCAGATGGTGGCCAACATGGCGGCAGGTGGAGCGGCCATCAGCGTTATGTGCAGGAATGCCGGTATCGACTATGCAGTGGTGGACATGGGAGTCAAATCCGACCTCATTGATATGCCGAACTTTATAAGGAGAAAAGTCAATTACGGTACAAAAAACTTCTCCCGGGGACCTGCCATGACTGAAGAAAAAACCATGGAAGCCCTGGAACAGGGATTTAATCTCGCAGAACAAACCAAAGCGGACATTCTCGGGATCGGTGAGATGGGAATCGGGAACACCTCTTCCGCCTCGGCCATTTACGGCCTGGTCCTGGGGCTGGATGCCGAGACAACCGTGGGTGCTGGAACAGGATCAAGCGGAGAATTCCTTGAACGGAAGATAAGAGCGGTGCAAAAGGGGATTGATCTCCACAGGGAGACGGCGGGAGACGACCCATTCAAGATTCTTTCCCGTGTGGGCGGATATGAGATCGCAGCGATGACCGGCATGATACTGGGCGCCGCATCGAACAGGATCCCAGTGGCAATAGATGGTTTTATCGCGTCTGCTGCTGCCCTGATTGCCATGAGACTGGAAAAGAACACCAGGGATTACCTTTTCTTTTCCCACGCGTCCTCGGAAAAATTTCACCGGGATTTCCTTCAAAAAGAAGGCATAAGACCTATTCTCTCCCTGGACCTGAGACTTGGGGAAGGCACTGGTGCCGTGCTCGCGCTCCAGATTATCCAGCAGGCAATGAAATGCTATTCGCAAATGGCCACCTTCAGCTCCGCGGGGGTCTCAAATAAGGAATAACGCGTAAGGGAGAACCTTTTCATTTCGCTTTTGGTCGTATGCTGCTTAAAGGCATCAACATTATTGGGAACGAGGGGAAAATGACAAATCACAAAGCTCAAATGTCAAATGAATGTCAAAACCTAAAATCAGGACTTTTCAGTTGCTTTGCCCGATTCTTTGGTATTTGGTCATTTGGGTTTTATTTGTCATTTGGATTTTGTAATTCTGTGACGTACACACCGATTACGTCTGACTAGACTGAAGCGGAGGTTTTCTGTATTGGGATTTCCAGTTGATCCGATTGTGACCGCATTCAGGACCCTTACCATCATACCGGTTCCGGGAAAAGAGACGGATGAATTTCCCCTGTCCATTATGGGGTTCCCCCTCGTTGGTCTTTTCCTGGGAGGAGTAATCTGGCCATTTGCCTCCGTTGCACAGTTTTGGACTGCCCCCGTGTTCCCCATTTTCGTTCTTCTTGCATTGGTGCTGGAATCCTTGCTCACAGGGGCTTTGCACCTGGACGGCCTGGGTGATTGCGCCGATGCCTTTCCAGGCAAAAAAGATCGGGAGCGGATCCTTGAAATCCTCAAAGACTCCAGGATGGGGACCTTCGGCGTCTGTGCCCTCGTGTTTGATCTCCTGTTGAAATTCCTGCTGTGGAGTTTCTGGTTTGAACAGGCACAGATCAGTATTATTATCATCAGCCTGGTTCTCTCAAGGACCATGCAGGGATGCCTCCTCGTCACCATGCCGAACGCCAGGAAGGATGGTATCGCTTCGGCCTTTGCGGGCAATCATTCTCTCCGGCACAAACTCCTGGCTGTCGCAATCATGGCCGCGGTCAGCGCCTTTTCCATCATCTTCTCACCAACTGCGCTGATTTTCATTGCCATGCTGCTCTCAGCCGCCTTTGTCACCGTCCTGTGGGCCCTCTATTGCAGGAAAAAGATAGGCGGAATCACCGGGGATTGCCTGGGAGCCCTCAATGAATTTGTCGAGATCGCAGCCCTTTTTACCGCTACGATGCTATCTGCATCGTGATTGGGCCTAGTCACGACTAAGATGACGTAATCGCTCCCGGCTCGTGATTCATATCCAAAAAAGTCGTCTGCTCCGAAGCAGTTTTCTATTGACTTTGCAGTCCATATTTGCTTAAAGAATTTCATGTTCGGGTGCTCGTGAAGCTTAATAGGGAACCCCGTGAAACTCGGGGACGGGCCCGCCGCTGTAACCCTCTCCTTTTCATTATGGAAAGGAAACCTTTCGGCAACTCGCGCCACTGTCTGAGACAGCGCATTGCTCATAGTATTGTTTACTTCTATGAGCTGAAGGACGGGAAGGCCGCCGGGAAGGAAGGGAAGCCAGAAGACCTGCCTGGACAATGAAGGAACTCCTCGCGGACAGGAGGCAACTGTTGGATCTTGAGGGTAAAAAAGGGACATCCCCGGATCGAAACTCGGTCCGGGGATTTTTTTGTCTCCGGGCACTAAAACCTATTGGAAAGGAGACAAGGAGATGAAGGAGTGTAATGGATTGAAAAGGGTTTTTTTGCTGGGGATATTTATTGCCTTGATTGGGGCATCTTTTCCGGCAAGCGGTGCTGACCGGCAACCCCAGGAAAAAGAAGTTACCATGGAAGAGGTGGTGGTGACCGGCACAAGGACGGCGGAAGAGATACGAAAGATCCCGGCAAACGTAACGGTGATCACCAGGCAGGATATTGAAGACTCCAACGCCAAGAATGTTCCGGATCTCCTGCGGAACCAGGAAGGGGTCGTAGTCCGGGACTGGCTTGGAAATGGGAAAACCGTTGATGTGGATTTGCGCGGCTTCGGCGAGACAGCCGCCTCGAACACCCTTGTCCTGGTGGACGGGAGGCGGGTAAATGCCATTGATCTGAGCGGCGTGGACTGGACGCAGATTCCCCTTGAACAAATCGATCGGATTGAAATTGTCAGGGGTACCGGCAGCGTCCTCTATGGTGATAACGCGGTGGGCGGAGTGATTAATATCATCACCAAAACGCCCGGCAAGAAACCCTATGCCAAAGTGGGTCTCTCCCTGGGGAGCTATGGCCGGAACAAAGAAAGCGTCTCATTGTCCGGAGGACGAGAAAAAATAGCCGCATCGCTTTTTGCCAGCTATGATGCCACCGATGGGTACCGAGATAATAATGGATTGCGCGCCAAAGACGTTGGCGCGAAAATTGTGCTGGATCCGAGTGACATGCTCCGTTTCAACTTGAGCGGATCCTACCACTCGGATACATTCGGCCTTCCGGGACCGCTTACAAAAGCGGAAGCCGAGTTGGACCGCCAGGCCACCAACTACCCCCTGGACAATGCCCAGACCACTGACAAGTATGTGGACCTCGGGATGGAGCTAGATCTGGGAAACGCTGGTCGTTTCGTGGCCGATATTTCCTACCGGAAGCGGGACAGTGAAACTAACTGGGTAAGCTGGCTGTGGACAACGGAAACGGAGACCAGGACAAAGGGATTCACGCCCCATTACATCTGGGAGGGGGCACTCGCGGGGCACACGAACACGTTTATCGCAGGAGTTGATCTCTACTGGACGGACATGGACATCCTGACGTCTTCCGAGAGCGTGAACAAGGACTCCCAGGGGTACTACTTCAATAACGCGTTCTCCATCCTCGAAAACCTGATCATCTCCGTAGGCGCGAGACACGAGCGTGTAGAATATGATTTCGACACAACGACTGCAGAGGTCAATCCGGTTGACCGGAAAGAGGCGTACAGTGCAGGGCTTACGTACACCTACCAGGGAAAATCTTCCCTGTTCGCAAGGGCCAACAAAAGCTTCCGGTTTCCCCTCACGGACGAGCTGTTCAGCTCATTCAGCGGGTTGAACGCTGATCTGAAGCCCCAGGAAGGGAAACACTATGAGTTGGGGATCCGCCATTATTTCAGCAAGAAACTGTCCGCGACCGCAACACTTTACCGTGCAAAGTTTGACAACGAGATCTTTTACAATCCACTGACTTTCACGAATGAAAATCACCCGGAAACCCTCCACCGTGGCGTTGAAATCGGGGCAAAGGCAGAACCGTGCCGGTTCTTTACCTGCTTTGCCAATTACACGTATGAAAAGGCAACCTTTGAAAAAGAACCTTATGACGGAAACGATATTCCTGCTGTTCCGAAAAACAGGGGAAACTTCGGGTTCAACATTCATGACTTCATTCCAGGACTCACCCTGTCCGCGCAATACAATTATGTGGGGGCAAGCTATGCCATCAGCGACCAGGCCAACCAGTATGAAAAGCTGGATTCGTACTATACGATTGATTCCAGGATTTCATACAAGTGGAAAAACATGGAGACGTTTTTCGGGGTCAACAACATTACCGACGAGGATTACTCCCAATACGGCGTTATTGGAGGTTTTCCCTCCGAACTCTACCTCTACCCCGCCCCCCAGCGAAACTGGGTGGCGGGTATCAGCTTCCGGTTTTAGGCGGTTTGGGGCTGGTCTCCTGTCTTTAAGGATAGGGGGTCGGCCCCACACACCATATCATTGTTGCCTTTTGCGACCATTTTCCGTATGTTCTTCAGGGATCAGGTCGACTCTATTTCTGGAAAAGCCTCCCGCACTCCAGATCCATTTTCCTTTTTTGAGGAGCTCTATCCTATGCCCATTATTGTATACAGAATCGAGAATCGCGTTGCAGTCGTCACCCTCGATGATGGAGAGAATCGTTTCAACCCCCCGTTCCTGCAGGCCTTCCTCGATGTGCTTGATGAAATAGACCAAAAGACCGATGCCAACGCGCTCGTGGTCACATCGGCACATGAGAAAATTTTCAGCAACGGCATTGACCTGGACTGGTTGCTCCCCTTTATCCAGAAGGGTGACGTGGAAACCGCCAAGGCTTTTTTCTATCTCATGAACCGGCTTTTCAAGCGCATCCTCCTTTACCCTATGCCCACCATGGCCGCCATTTCAGGACACGCCTTTGCCGGCGGGGCGATCATGACCTGCGCCTTTGACTTCCGGTTCATGCGTTCTGATCGGGGATTCTTCTGTTTTCCCGAAGTGGACCTCGGCATCCCATTTCTTCCCGGCATGATCGCTCTCATTCAGAAGGCGATCCCCAGACAGACGTTCCAGGAACTCCAACTCACGGGAAAACGGGCCACGGCCGAGGAATGCGAAGCACACCACATCGTGCTGAAGGCATGCCACCGCGATGACCTGATGAAGGTGGTGTTGGACTTTGCAAAAAGCCTGAACAAGCGAAGGGAGATTGTTGCGGAAATGAAGCGTCGGATGCACGGAGAGATTGCCCGGATCATTGATGAGGAAGATCCGCCCGTCATCGAATCCGGCACCTTCTCCGTTTGAAAAACCAGCAGGAGCTTCATGAATCAGCCACTTTTCTTGTCTGCTTCACGGAGGCAGCCAGGCAAACGGCCGGTTCCCCTCGCAAAGAGTATGTTTCTTCTCCAGAAGAACTTCTTGGCGTCATGGGATGTTGATCTTGACAATCGCTCTATTGACCTTCGCAATTCCGCCGAATGCGGGACCCTCATTTCTTACCGGCCAGCTGCTTCTTCAAGATCATAAAGTCGGATCTAGCTTGACACACATGGCAAAATCTTTCTATACTCCCTCCCGAAAAAACGACTTCTTATCACTTCACTGATTCTGCGCAACGATTCGGTTCCGTCTGTTATAATGGGAGTCGGTTGCCCCGACCGCCCCAGTCGGCTTGTCACCCAGCGGATAGGAAAGAGAAACCTGATGGCCAGTACACAACTCGATGCGGTGAATGCGCATCTGCGGAACTTGGCAGACCGGGTCATGGCAACACTCGGCGATGTGGCGGAGATTCGGCGGTTGATTGATCAATACGCCCATGTGGACCCATGCACCAGGGAGGTGGAGGGGCACACCACACCGGTGCGGGTGCACGATGTTCCCTGTGAGTGGGTGATGGCCGACAACAGCGATCCCCGGAGTCGACTGCTGTATATCCACGGCGGTTCCTGGATGTCCGGTTCGATCGAGGGATACCGGGCACATGCCAGCCGCCTCGCCAGGGTCAGCGGGTGCACCGTGTTGACGGTCGAATACCGCTTGTGCCCGGAACATCCGTTCCCGAGCGGACTCGAGGATTGCGATACCGTGTTCGAGTGGCTCCTCAACCACGGACCGGGCGGGACATTGCCAGCAACGTCGAGTTTCATTGCCGGTGACTCGGCCGGTGGCAATCTGACTCTGGCGTTACTGCTCAAACGACGCGATGCCGGTCATGCGCTACCCCGGGCAGCCGTCGCCCTGTCGCCCGCCACCGACCTGACCTGGCAGAGCCGATCCATCACGGAACGTGCCGAGCGGGATCCGATCTTGCGTCCGGAACGTATTTCCCTGCTCGTGCAGGCTTATCTCCGAGGGAACGCGGAGGCGACCGATCCGTACGTGTCGCCCCTCTATGGCAGCTTTCACAGGATACCGCGGCTGCTGCTGCAGACGGGTGAGGCTGAGATTCTCTATGACGACTCCATGCGACTGGCCGAGAAGGCCAAACGAGATGGGGTGGACGTGACACTGAGTCTGTGGCCGGACATGCCGCATGTGTTTCAAATGTTTGCCCCGTTTCTGCCGGAAGCAACCCAGGCGCTGACGGTGATCGGCGACTTTGTCGCGGAAACCCGCAGTCGAGCGAGCGACTGAGAAGGTGACGGGTCGAGTACATACATGGTAGGAATGCCGGTCACCCGGCGATCGGAATACCCCGTTTGGCCGCCACTCTCTCCTTGAGTACCTGTCCCTTGCTCGGGGCGGCAACCCAGACCATGACAGCAGCCAGAGCCGCCGCCAGCACCGCCACTCCGAAGGCCCACAGGTAGGAGCCCGTCA
>CAZJRD010000099.1:0-8168 GCA_964548365.1 uncultured Desulfobacteraceae bacterium
AAGCCACAAATCATTTCTTTTAACGGAAAGGCCAGTTCCTAAAATAGAGCCTCATTTTGAACCACCGTCCGTTCAGGCCATAGGGTTCGAAGATAAGGACCAGCACTATGGTTACCCCGTAGACAACGGGGACTAATTCCTTATAGGCATTGAACACCTGGGGTACCAGGATCACAAACGCGGCTCCCATGATGGAACCCTCTACAGAGGCCAACCCGCCGATAATGACTGCCACAAAGAGGTTAATGGACTCCATGAAGGTGAACATGTTGGGCTCAAGGTACCCCATAAATAGGCCGTAAAGCCCGCCCTGCACCCCTGTGTAAAAGGAGCTGATGGCAAAAGAGAGGAGTTTGTATCGGGTCAGGTTGACGCCGATCACCTCGGCGGCAATATCGTTGTCCCTGATGGCAACAAAGGCACGTCCCATATAGGAGGAAATAATATTGTAGGAGAGCAGGGTGAAAATAAGGGCAATGGCAAAATTGAAGTAGTAATTGAAGTTGATGGAAGTGAGACCCCAGATGGGGGACATTTTGTTGATCATGAGCCCCATACGTCCACCGGAGAGGGTCTCGGAGTTGACAAAGACCTGGTATACGGCAATCCCGAATCCCATGGTGGCAATGGCAAGATAAGGACCTTTGAGGCGCAGGGAGGGAAATCCTACCACAATACCGAAGAGTCCGGCCGCGAGACCCGCAACAATCAGACCAAGAGGCCAGGGGACACCCCACTGACTCATGTGGCCGAAAGCAAACGCGCCAATGGCCAGGAAACCCGCCTGCCCGAAGGATATCTGGCCGGTGTACCCGATAAGAAGGTTTTGTCCCTCGACCCCGATAGCATAGATAGCAATGATCGTTACCACATAGATGATATGTTCGGGTGCGAAGAGGGGGAGGAGGATCAGGAAGAGCACAAAGGCCCCGACCCAAATACGTGTCCAGAATTTTCGGATGAGCTGGAGTTCCTCGCGGTAGCTTTCAATCAAGTCCATGCGTACCTATCCTTTATAAAGCTGATCAATGAGATCCTTGTATCGCTCTTCCAGGAAGCGCCTCTTCACCTTCTTGGTCGGAGTCACGTCTCCGTCTTCTTCGTAAAATCTCCTTGGGAGCAGGGCGAACTTCTTGATGGTTTCCACCCGTGCAAGGGTCTTATTGATATTGTTCACCTCACCCGCGATGAGTTTCGTGATCTCCTTGTTCTGGGTGAGGTCGGCAAAGGTGGTAAAGGGAATCCGGTTGTCCTGCGCGTATTTGGTCACATTGTCTTCGTCGATGAGGATGAGCGAGACAAGGTATTTGCGGCCGTCGCCGATAACCACGGCATCCTGGATATACGAACTGAATTTCAACTTGTTCTCGATAAAGGCGGGCGTGATATTCTTGCCGCCCGCCGTAATGATGATATCTTTCTTGCGGTCCAGGATTTTCAAGAAACCATCATCAATGGCACCCACGTCTCCCGTATGGAGCCATCCTCCCTCCAGGGTTTCGGCGGAGAGCTCGGGGGCCTTGAAGTATCCCTTGAAGACCCCCGGTCCTCTTGCCAGGATTTCCCCGTCTTCCGCGATGCGCACCTCCACACCTGGTAGCGCCTCCCCCACGTATCCCCACCGAGGTCGATCGATTCGCTGGATCGCGATGACCCCCGTAGATTCGGTCTGGCCATAGCCTTCTCTCAAAGGAACACCCAGCGCGTTGAAGTACTGGAAGAGTTCCGGTGAGGCGGGAGCGGCAGCGCATACGGCCCAGCGGACCCGTTCCAGGCCTATCTGGCGTTTCAGGTGATAGAGAACCAGCCAGTAGAGGGGCCAGTAGAGAAGGCTCCAGAGAAAACGCTTGCCGGTCTTCTTTTCGGTCCGAATATATTTGAGGCCAACCCCGATAGCCGCGCGGTAAAAGGCGCGTTTGACCACGGTCGAATCAGACATCCTGATTTCAATCATGGAAGCGAATTTTTCCCAGATCCTCGGGACGCTGCAGAAGAACGTGGGGGAGACCTCCCGCAGGTTCATGGGAAGGGTATCCATGCTCTCCACGAAGTTGACGGTGGCACCGCCCCTGATCGCCAGGAAAACGGAAATAAGGTTTTCATAAATGTGCGCCAGGGGAAGGTACGAGAGCAGTTCGTCATCTCGGTACGTGGGAGAAGCTTCCATAAAGGACTCTGTGATGCTGAAGATATTCCGGTGCGTCAACATGGCACCTTTCGGCCTCCCCGTGGTCCCGGAAGTGTAAATCATCATAGCCGTGTCTTCGAGGTCAATGGCCGCCATTCGTTCTGATAAGCATGTGGGATGTTCCTGGAGAAACGCTTTGCCGGTTTCCAGAAATTCGTCGAAAAACATCATGGAAGGGTGCGAGAATCCCCAGAGCCCTTTTGGATCCCAGACCACTATTTTTTTCAGGTCAAGGTCTGAGACAATCTGCAGGGCCTTGTCCACCTGTTCCTCGTTTTCCACGAACAGGAGCTTGGATTCAGAATGCCCTACCACATAAGCCACTTCTTCAGAGGCGGAGGTGGAATAGACACCGCAAGTGACGAACCCTGCCGACATGGCTGCCAAGTGACAGATGAGCCATTCAGGGCGATTGTCCCCCAGGATGGCGACCCGGTCTCCGTGGTCAAGCCCAAGTGAGACCAATCCGGCCGCGACAATGCGGACCCGATCCCCGTACTCGGCCCAGGAAGTCCTGTTCCAGATCCCGTATTCCTTTTTCCGTAGGGCCACGCGATCTTTCTGGGTCTCCACCTGCTGGAAAAAGAGGGTGGGGAAGTTTGCGGGGGCGGCTCCTATCACCATGTCCTCCTTTTCTTGTACAGCCTCCATCCTTTGGGAGACACATCCTGTCCCCCAAGACCCAGATAGAGTTCCTGGACATCCTCATTTTCCTGCAGCTCTTTGGCGCTTCCTTCCAGCACAATCCTGCCGGATTCCATGATGTACCCGAAATCCGCAATCCCGAGTGCTAACTTGGCATTCTGCTCCACCAGGAGAATGGTTGTCCCTGCGTCACTGATCTGGGAAAGGGCGTCATAGACCTGGCGTGCAACCTTGGGGGCCAGCCCGAGGGAAGGCTCGTCCAGCATGAGGAGTTTCGGCCTGCGGAGCAGGGCCCTCCCCATGGCCAGCATCTGTTGTTCTCCACCGGAGAGGGTCTCAGATTGCTGGTCCGCCCGTGCCTTCAGGATGGGAAAAAGGTCCAAAACATATTCGAAATCCTCTTTGACTTCTCTGCCTTTTCTGCCCCAGCAGCCAAGTTCGAGGTTTTCTTTTACCGTGAGTTCCCTGAAAAGACCGCGGTCTTCGGGTACATACACGATCCCCAACCGGGCAATTTTTTCCGGCGCAAGACGCTGTATCCGCTTACCGGCAAATTCGATAACCCCTTTTTTGGGCTGGTCTTTGAGGAGGCCTGCAATGGTCTTGAGCAGCGTGGTCTTTCCCGCACCGTTGGGTCCCAAAACGGCAAAGATCTCCTTTTCCCTCACTTCGAGGGAGAGGCCGTGAAGGGCATAGATTCGGTCATAATAGAGAGTTTCAATGCTTGCAATTCTTAGTAATGGTTCCATGTTTCCGCCTTCACTCGTCTCCCAGATAAGACTTGATGACGGCCGGGGTCCGCTGTACCTCCTCGGGGGTCCCCTGGGCGATTTTCTTGCCGTAATCCATGGCGATCATGCGATCGGCAAGTTTTGAGGCAATCCTGAGGTCGTGTTCTACCAGGAGGATAGCGGTCTTGTACCTTCCCCGGATCTCATTGATGCGGTAGGCCGTCTCCTCCTTTTCCTCGGATGTCAGTCCCGCGATGGGCTCATCAAGCAGGAGAAGCCTCGGCTCCATGGCGAGAGCGCGGCCCATTTCGGCGCGTTTTTGCACACCGTACGGGCAATCGGATATAAGGGCCTTCCGGTAGGCCTGAAGGTCCAGAAACTCTATGATTTCCTCGACTACTCCACGATGCACGAGTTCCTCACCCCGTAGCCTCAGATAGGCAGATATAGAGTGCTTCTTGAATTTTATGTGCCTTCCAAGAAGGAGGTTATCAAGCACCGTCATATGGAGAAAGAGGCGGAGATTTTGAAAGGTCCTGGCGATTCCCCGTTGGGCAACGGAATCAGGTGAAAGCCCAAGGAGATTTTTCCCCTCAAAGAGGAGATCTCCGGCGTTGGGATGATAAACGCCCGAAATACAGTTGAAAAGGGTGGTCTTTCCAGACCCGTTGGGGCCGATAACAGTCAGGATCTCTTCGGGTTCTACCTGGAGATCAATGTCCGCAAGGGCCTGGATGCCACCAAAACGGATGGACAATGCACGGATGTCAAGAAGTGACATGCCGGTCAAAAATGCGCTCTAAAGATGGTATAGGGGGCAAGTATTGCATCCTTGCCGTTCTTTGCCTGTCCCATGCGCGAAGCATTGTTGCCATGGTGCCTATTTGGTCCATAGGTCACCGGAGCGCCCAGTCCCTCGGGTTTCCAGTTCTTGATCTTTTCCATCCCCTGGATCATTGATTCCGGGGTCAGATCCCGTCCCGCATTCTTGAGACCTTCCACCAGATGCATCATAGACACGGCGCCGAAGACGGCCAGGTATTCCTTGCCCTTGATCTTGGGGTTGTATTTTTTCAGGATTTCCACCACCCGGTCAGCCTCGGGTTCGGTCCCCGGTGTGCCGGTGTTTCCGGGAAGGGCGAAATAGGTGCCTTCCCATATCTGTCCTGCCACCCGGTACATGATGGGATCGGCCAGCGTAAAGGTGGCGAATATCTTTGGCCTGTACCCGACCTTGGCCATTTCCTTGATGATCAGGGCCCCGTGTGTGGGGGTGGGGTAGATGATGACGCTATCCGCACCGGTTTTCTTGAGGTTGAGGGCGTGGGTGGCCAGGGACCGCTCCGTGACTTCATACGGGACGGCACCCGCCAGCTTGGCGCCGCCGACGCTTGCGAGGCCTTTCTTGACTCCAGCCAGGCCCAGCTTGCCATAGTCGTCATTCTGGTAAAAGACGGCGATATGCTTGGACCCGAGTTTTGTCGCGGCATATTTGGCCATGTACTCAGCCTCGTCTTCGTAATCAGGGTAAGCGATAAAGACATAGTGGAGCTTGTCTTTTGGGAGCTTCGCCCAGATCCGGATATTGCCGTAGGCGGTGATGAGGGGAATCTTGTTGTCGGCAAAGAAATTCTTGGCTGCGTTGCAGATTGCGCTTCCCAGGAGGCCGCAGACCGCGAAGACATTCCCTTTCATCTCCTGGAGATTCACCAGTGCCCGGGTGGGATTGTAGCCGTCATCCTTCAGGATGACCTTGATTTTTCGGCCGTTCACGCCCCCCTGGTCATTGATGTAATCGGCCCATGCCTTGCCTCCCAGCGCGGTGACGCCCCAGAGGGCCGCGGGACCGGAAAGGGGTGTGGTCCAGCCTACGACCACTTCCTTGTCCGTGACCCCGGGTACCTGTCCTGCTCCGGCAAGTGCGGGAAAAGCAAAGATGGCGATGAGAAGCAAGCAGACCCAAAAATGTGATTTCCTCATGGTACCCTCCTTTGGTTAAAGGTTAAGAAAGGCTGTCGGGGAATCAGGTATCCCCGTGATTCTGCCATGAGACTGGTGAGAAACCCTCAGACAACGGTGATTCCAAAAAAACTATACCCATGATTGTCTTGCCGGTCAATGTTTTTTTGCTCCTGTCCCGGACTCGAGGGAGTTCAGTCGTTCTCTTGCAGCGCGGGCCTCGCGCGAGATTTCCAAGAGGATTTCTCGGACCGCTTTGCAATCCTTGACCAGTCCGATACCCTGCCCGCAGGCCAGAAGCCCGGAATCAGCATCGCCTTCAAAGTACATCTTCTTGGTCTGGTCCCCGGAGACGATGGTGAAAAGCTCCTCAAGTCCGGCTCCCCGGGCCTCCATTTCAGCGGTCATCGCGGACGCCTTGTTTTTCCAGACACGATGGGTATTGCCGACGCTCCTGAGCACCAGTGTCGTATCGAGTTCAGAAGCGGAGAGGATGGCGGTTTTTATGTTGGGGTGAAGCGGGCATTCCTCCGCCACCAGGAAGCGCGTTCCCATGATCACCCCCTCGGCGCCTAATGCCAGGACGGCCGTCAAACCCCTTCCGTCCGCGACGCCACCTCCCGCAATCACGGGGATGTTGACACTGTCGACGACCCGGGGAACCAGGCACAAAGTGGTGATGTCCAGCCTTCCCGTGGCACCGCCGTTTTCATACCCAACGACGGTGACGGCATCCACGCCCAGGTTTTCGGCCTTTTGGGCATACCGAACGCCGACGCACTTGTGGATCAGCGTGACGCCCCCTTTCTTCAGGCGATCCACATACTCTTCGGGCGCCTTGTGTCCCGACGTTTCAACGATTTTCACACCTTCGTCCAGGATGACGTCAATGTAGACGTTGTTGTCAAGCCGGTTCCTGGCGGGAAACATGTTGAGGTTGACTGCGAAGGGTCTGGTCGTCTGCTTTCGGATATCCCTGATGGCCTGTCTGAATGATTCCCGGTCGTGATAGTTGGCAGAGGCGAGGATGCCGAGCGCCCCCGCCTCAGAGACGGCCGAGACGAAACCGGCCTGACTCAGGTGCATCATGGTCCCCACGATGATGGGATATTCAATCCCCAGAAGTTCTGTTATCCTCGTCTTCCACATTTTTCTTCTCCTCCACGGGCAAATAAAAACAGGCATAAGGCGTAAGGCGCAGGGCCAAAAAAAGGAGTATCTCTTTGAAAATCCGCAAACCGGTTCACGAGAGCATCATCTTCGCGATGATTTCCTTCATGATCTCCTGGGTTCCACCCCCGATGGAGAGGATGCGGTTATCCCGGTAAAGCCTTTCCACCAGGGACTCTCGCATGTACCCCGCGCCGCCATGGAGTTGCACGGCATCATAGGTTGCCTTGTCGCTGACCATGCACGAGAAATTCTTTGCCATGGAGATCTCCTTGACCTGATTTTCCCCGGCACCGATCTTTGCCGCAACCCGGTAGACAAACTCGCGGCTTGCCTCCACAAGGGTTGCCATATCCGCGAGCTTATGCCGGGTGACCTGAAAACCGGCCAGGGCACGACCGAAGGCTTCGCGCTGCGTGGAATACTTCAGAGATTCTTCGAGGGCCATCTGGGCCGTCATGTTGGCCATGACCGCGAGCTGTAGTCTTTCGTGCTGGAAATTCTCCATGATACCGTAAAAACCCTGGCCTTCCTGGCCGAGGAGGTTCTCTCGAGGAATCTGGCAGTCATCGAAAAAGATCTGGGCCGTGTCCGAGGTCCACCAGCCCATTTTTCGCAATTTACTGGAAACCGCATATCCGGGAGTATCTGCCTCTATGACGAGGAGACTGATGCCTTTAAAGCCTTCACTCCCGGTACGAACAGCACAGGTAAGCTGGTCTGCCCGTGCCCCGCTCGTTATGAACATCTTGCTACCATTGACAACATAGTGGTCGCCCTTCACTACTGCCCTTGTCCGGATGTTTGCAACATCTGACCCTGCATCAGGTTCGGTGATGCCGAGAGCGGAGATCCTGTCTCCTTTCAGGACAGGGGGGACAAAACGGGACTTTTGTTCATCCGTGCCCAAGGCAAGGATATGGGGGATGCTGATGTCCAGGGAGCCCAGCCCCGCCACAATGCCGCCGGATCCGCAGCGCATCAGCTCTTCTGAAGAAGCAATTTTTACAAAGATATCTCCGCCGGATCCGCCATATTCTTCCGGGTACCCGATGCTCAGGATCCCGGCATCGCCCGCTTTCCGGTAGAGGCCCCTCGGGAATTCGCCCTGCTCCTCCCACTCTTCCACGTATGGTTTGATTTCTCGTTCGACAAATTTTCGCACGGTCTCGCGGACCATACGATGGGTTTCCCCGAAATATTGCTGGTACTCCGCCATAGCAAATCTCTTTAATTAGTTTTGACGAAACCCTCCACCTCTGGTGGAGGACCCGGATAGGTTATACCGATCCGGGGTCTGGAAGAGCATGCTGCTCAGGGAGGAAGCCTTTTCTGATGTGACTGGTGAGAGGGTGCCGTTCTTTTCGTGACTTATCAGTGGGGGAACCCGCAGCTCGACGGAGTCGAGAATGCGGAGGGGGTAGCTATCCCACGCTGATAAGTCACAGAAAAGACCAGCCCGGAGCCTCGGAACG
>CAZJRD010000100.1:0-2117 GCA_964548365.1 uncultured Desulfobacteraceae bacterium
CAAGGGAATCTCATTTTGCTTGCAGAACCGGGCAAGAAGCCAGTTGTAGAAGATCATGAGCTCAGCTACGAGCATCCTGGACGGGGTGCTCTGTTCCACCATCTCCAGCTTCAAGGATCCGTTATTTTCGAATCGAACCTCGAGTTCAGGCAAAGACAGGCTGACGGCATCATGTTCCATCCGCATGCTCCTCAGGGACATGCTCAGTTGGTAAAGCCTCTTTAACAGGAGATCCGTTGTAATCATCTGGTTCGACTCGTCGTAGGTGAGCTGTCTCTTGACGCGCACGATGCTGGGCGTGAACCGGAAATCAATAAGCCTTCCATCCTTCTCCAGATGGGCAAGCAGGGAAATGGCCAGTCGATCACAATCCTGCCTGAGGCTCAGTGTTTCCTGGGAGAGATCGGGAGGAATCATGGGAATCTGCTGGCGGGAGAGATAGAGAGATGATGCACGCAAACACGCCTCCTGGTCAAGGGGACTGTCTTGCGGAATGGAAGCCGCCACATCGGAAATATGGACTCCCAGGATTAATTGATCGCCCACTTCCTCAAGGCTCACCGCGTCATCAAAATCCCTTGTCCAGGGGCCGTCTATGGTGAGCACAGGCAGGTCACGGAGATCCTCCCTTCCTTCAAAGTCCAACTGAGAACAGGCGACCTGGGAAGATAGATCGAGTTTTTTCTTTCCAAAGGTGGTTTTTACCTCCAGCTTGATCAGATCAAGATTTTCATCCTCGTCCCAGGCTCCCAGTTTCACCAGGAGAGCCCTTGCCTTCCGGGTATGTGTCAGGCCTGCCTTGGCAAGTAATTCCTTTGAGAACTTGTAGTCAGGCGCCTCGCGTTCATAAAGCACAAAGTTGGTCAGAAGTTCGATAACCTCTTTTTCGCAGGCCGGGGGAGCGGTGGATTTCCCTTCCTGGACGGCCTTCAGCCAGTCACCGCCCGCTTGCAACATATCTTCGCGGGCCGCTGCTTCTTCTCTTTCCTTGATAATCTGCTCGACCCTCTCCTCGGAGTTCGGAAGGAATTGGCCATCCTTCAATTTGAAATAAAGTTGGTCCTCGAAAAGGGCCCGTACCAGTGCTGACAGATGATCGTCTGACGCGGGTTCACCGAAACAGAGCTGGGCCAGGTAGTGGTGATTGAAGCGTTCATGTTCATCGCTTACCAGCTCCCACAATTCCCTGATATTGATTTTTTCCCGCAACGCTTCCCTGGTCGATTCGGTCTTCCTGAGCCGTTCAAGGAGTTCCTCGCGGGGCCGGAGGGGGTCTATGGTGGAAGAAGAGACAAGGAGGGCCCTCTTGGGGGATAAGTTGAGCTCCCGGTTGGTGGATGTCAACAGGTGGAGCCTGTTCCCCCGGTCTTCCAGGCACAGGGTGGATATAAATTTCCCCTGTTCAATGAATTCGATGATTTTCCCTTGATACATGTTTTGTCTCACTTTCCGCAGGGATTTCTTCCTCTGGAGTTACTAACAGCCGGGAAAGATTCTGTCAACCACGCTCCACGGCCCCATTGGGCCGGCCCGGATTTTTCATTAATCCCGCAATTCGCGAGACTGTGACGGCGGATAGTGACGAAGATCGGTGAGAAACCCGAGCTTGACTTATGACATTTCCTTATCTATTTTCGGAACAAGACCTTAGCCCGGGCCAAGGTTCCCAGAAAAGACAACGCACGGGATGATGCAGCAATGACGACTCGCTTTTTTTTCATTCTACTCCTGGTTATCCTTACCTCACTGCCGCTGTCGGCAGGAGCGGCGGGAGAAGAACCTGTCTCCCCGTCCCCACGGGAACAATCTGGGATGAAGGACGGGGGAGGGAAATCCTTAAACGTCGGAGCATGGCTTGTCTCCCTTTACCGGGACCATATTTCAAAGGTGGACGGGCACCGATGTCCCAGCTTCCCGTCGTGCTCATCTTATAGTGTGCAGGCATTCCGAAAGCATGGGTTTATCATGGGATGGATGATGACGGTGGATCGGCTTTTCCATGAAGGGAATGAAGAAAAGAAGGTTTCCCCCTTGGTTTATGATCATGGCAGCCTGAAAATATATGATCCGGTGAAGAACAACGATTTCTGGTGGTACAAGCCACCTGGGGAGGGCCA
>CAZJRD010000100.1:2217-7701 GCA_964548365.1 uncultured Desulfobacteraceae bacterium
ACTTCTCATGCCGGCCTTTGTGGCCGTAATCTTGGCGCTCACTGCGATCCCCGTATTCGCCGCATCTATCGTGATAGAACCCCAGGGCCAATTCCAGTTCGCCGGTGACCTCATGGACAGGGGCGAATATGACCGGGCGATCCTCGAATACGAGCGCTTCATCCATTTTTTCCCTGAAGACAAGGCAGTATCATCCGCGCGATTTCTCATTGGCCTGTGCTTCATGAAGGCTGGAAAGTACGAAAAGGCGAGGGAGGTGTTCCAGGGGATAATCACGAGCCGTCATGATGAACTCTCCGTACAGAAGGCCCTTTTTCTCATGGGGGAATCCTACTATCAGCAAGGCAGCCCTCGGGAAGCGGGGTATTACTTTCAGAGGCTCTTTCGGGAATTTCCCCAATCAAAGCTCAGGCAGGCCGCTCTCTATCGACTGGGCTGGACAAAGATGAGAGAGGATCAATGGGACGAGGCTGCTCTCCTGTTCGGCAAAATCAAAGGGACGAGTGGCTATTCCCGGAGCGCAAATGAACTGCAAGCGGCGAGCCTCAGAGGAAAAACGCTTCCCCGGAAATCACCGAAGCTGGCCGGGGGCCTGGCCGCGGTTTTGCCGGGTCTTGGGCACGCCTACGTTGGCCGCTACAAGGACGGTGGTGTCGCGTTTCTGGTAAACGCGCTTTTTATCTGGGCGGCGGTGGAATCCTTTCACAACGATAACAATGTTCTGGGAGGCATGCTCACTTTTCTTGAACTGGGCTGGTATTCAGGCAATATTTACAGTGCGGTAAATTCGGCCCATAAGTATAACCGCAAAATCAGAAGCGATTTCAGGAAGGGACTCAAAGATACGCTGCAACTGAAACCCCTGATCCTGTCACAGGGCGAAGTCGGCCTGGTCTTCAGTTTCCGATTTTGAGCCAGTTCCTTCCGCTATCCCGGCCTTCTCTCTGTTCTGTTCGTCAACCGATTCGTGAATCCATTTTGCCTGCGAAAAATTGCAATCGCGGTCACACTCTGGTAAAATGATGAAAAATCATGCCTCAGGTAAAGGAAAGGATTCCATGGGAGCCCCACTCTACAGGGACAGGATAACCCGTCTCCGGAAGCGTTTGCGCGAAGAGGACCTGGATTGTGTCTGGATTGTCCAGCCGGAAAACAGGCGCTATCTGTCAGGGTTTCGCGCCACGGACCTCCAGTTGATCGAATCTTCCGGGTCACTGCTCATCAATGAACACGATTCCCTGCTCCTGACGGATTCCAGATACACGGAAGAGGCGTCCAGGGAAGCCGTGGGTTTTGCAGTTAAGACGGTCCAGAATGGGATTATCAAGGGCCTGGCCGCCCTCTTGCCCGACCTGGGAACCAAGCGCCTGGGATTTGAAAAGGATTATGTCACCTGGGGCATACACCAGGAACTGGAAAAAGAACTGAACAGCCTTTCTCCCCCTGTTGAGCTGGTGCCGCTGGATGGGGTTGTGGAGGAGATGCGGGAGGTCAAGGATGCGGATGAAAGAGTCGCCCTCCAGGCATCCGCGGATTTGCTTTCTCACGTTATGGGGGAGATCATTGATTACCTGGAGCCGGGCCTGACCGAGCTTGCAGTAGCCTGGAAGGTGGAAAAACTTGCCAGGGAGGGGGGTGCCGAAGATCTTGCCTTCCCTTCCATTGTCGCGTCTGGACCAAATAGCGCACTGCCCCATGCCGTGCCCACCGACCGCAGGCTGGAGCAGGGAGAGCCCGTGATCCTGGACCTGGGCGTCAAGTTGAACGGCTATTGTTCGGATATGACCCGCACGGTATTTCTTGGTGCCCCTTCGCCGACCCTCAAGCAAATCTACCGAACTGTTCGTGAGGCCCAAGCGGCCGCCATTCGTGAAATCCGCCCCGGGCTGGAGACAACCTTTGTGGACTCTCTTTCCAGGAATTTGATCAAGCAGGCCGGTTTCGGGGACTATTTCGGTCATGGTTTGGGGCATGGGGTGGGGCTGGCAACCCATGAGGGACCGAGGCTTGGCCCCAGGAAACCAACCATCCTCAAGAAAGGGATGGTGGTCACGGTTGAGCCGGGTATCTATCTCCCCGGTGAGGGAGGAGTTCGCCTGGAAGAAATGGTATTCCTCACCGGACAGGGTGCAGAAATCATGACGCGTGATCCCCATTTCTATGATTGGTAACGGTTCACGGTTGACCCAACGCTTTCTATGATTCGTAGTGCCACGGAAGAGGATGTCCCCGTAGGGCATTTCTTGCAGGTATTCCATGAATAATGAAACAGCCATTCTCCTGGATCAATTTCTTGCTCATTTGAAGGTGGAACGGGGCCTTTCAGACAATACGGTCATTTCTTACAGCAGGGATTTGATGCGATTTGTGGTCTTCCTTGACCGGAAAGAATGGACGCCGTTGAACCTGGATAGAGAGATGCTTTCAGCGTACGTCCGTCGCCTGGGAAAGAAGCTGTCGGCCCGGTCGGTAGCCAGGCATGTCTCTTCCCTGCGGACATTTTTCCGCTTCCTTGTGAGGGAGGGAAAGCTGGAGGTGAACCCGGCCCGGCTCCTTGAATCGCCGAAACAGCCCCGCAAGCTCCCTGGAACCCTGTCCCTCCAGGAGGTGGAACAGCTGCTCTCAGCGCCGAAACCCGTCAGCCCGAAAGGACAACGGGACTTGGCCATGCTGGAGCTCCTTTACGCGACCGGGTTGCGAGTTTCCGAACTGGTTGGACTGCGGCTATCAAATATCAATCTTGAAGCAGGGTATGTGAGGACCCTCGGGAAGGGCAGTAAAGAGCGAGTAGTTCCCATGGGCGAGAAAGCCAGGGTTGCATTGGCTGTATACCTGGAGGAGGGGCGGACCGCCTTTTTCCGGCGTACGAATTCAGCGTTTCTTTTTCTGAATTTCAGGGGGAACCCCTTAACCAGACAGGGGTTCTGGAAAATTCTGAAAGGATATGCCGTCCAGGCAGGAATACGGAAAAACATTACTCCTCACCGCTTGAGACATTCCTTTGCGAGCCATCTTCTTGAAGCAGGAGCTGATCTGAGGGCTGTCCAGATGATGCTCGGGCATGCGGATATATCCACCACCCAAATCTATACCCACGTGACGCGGAAGCGACTGATACAGCTCCATGAGACCTGTCATCCAAGACCGTGAAGAAGAGGTCCCGGGTGTCGGTCGAACCAAGAATCCGGATTTTCGGAAAAAACTATGGCTCAGGTTATAGACATCAGCAGCAGGACCGGGAAATACCCGGATAACCTGGTTAGTTCCGAGCCCCTGGAGTTTCGGCAGGCGGACTGGGAAACCGCTTTTTTTATCCAGATGCTTCGATCCGATGCACAGGAATTGGAGAGGCAGAAAAAGCGAACGACCGGGTCCGGAAACTTTGACCCGTGTGGACTGCCTCCCCATTTTTCCCTCGAGGATGGGACGGCATCTACCATCAGGGCCATGTTCATTTACCGTGACCTGGAACACAAGATGCGGGAGGTATACCTCCTGGCAGGCCTGATAGACTGCATGATCAACCAGGTGAGCCCGATTCTGCGGACAGCTCTGCTGCGGGATATGTACAAAAAGATTTTCCTGATGAAAAAGGGCCTGGGCATCACCTGGCATGGCCCGCTCGACCAGGTGCTCCTCCCCATTGATCCACTGTTTTTTAACGCAGAACAATACCAGGCCGCGTTGCGGGCTGCCAGCAGTATGAAGGAATTATATGAAGAGATCCGGAAGGGAACTGAAGAGATGTTTGATATCCTTTCCGTAAAATACGTTTTTTATCTGCCTCGTGCCCATGCCTAGGCGAGCTCTTCTTTCAATTTTGTGACTTTTTTCGGTTCCATCAATTTTGGAGTAAACGCATGGAAAAGAAACAGGAAAAACCGGTTTCCCGGGAAGTAGACCGTTTGAAAAAGAGGGTGGCCGAGCAAAGGGAGATTATTGAAAAGCTCAAGGTTGACAATCTCTTCCTGGAAACGCTTTTTGACGGGATTGACGAGGAGATCATGGTTCTTGATGTTGATTACAGGGTGTTGAACGTAAACCGGAGTTTTCTTGAGCGACATGGTATCGGCAAGGAGGAGGCCATCGGGAAGAAGTGCTACGAAGTGACGTATGGCGCTGAAAAACCCTGCAACAAGCAGAACCTGCTCTGTCCCCTGAAAAGGGCGGCCCAGACGGGGAAGCGGGTGGAAGTCACCCATCAGCGCGATGATGGAAGATCCGGGGCAAAAGAAATGGTCCGAATCATGTACCCCCTCCTTATGGGAGACGGTGAGATAAAATATTTTATTGAAATCTCCCGGGACGTCACTGAGTACCGAAAACTGATCCAAAAACTCCAGGCATCGGAGAAAAAATTCAGGACCATCCTTGATACGGCAACCGACGCGATTCTGAGTATTAACGAAGACCAGAAAATTGTGCTTTTTAACAACGCGGCCGAGCGTATCTTCGGGTACACCAGGAAGGAAATCCTCGGAAAAGACTTGAACGCGCTGGTCCCCACGCAATACGGCGACCATCGCAGGTTTGTCAAGCAATTCCTTGAAAAGAGGGTGCCCAAGGTCATGGGCAAAACCCTTTCTCTCAGGGCACTGCGGAAAAACGGTGAAGAATTTCCCATTGAGCTGGGCCTGAGTTATCTGAAAATGGATCAAGGGGTCACGTTCACGGCTATTATCAGGGATGTTTCAGATCAGAAAAAATTGGAAGAAAACCTCTTGAGGTCCGAGCGGCTTGCAGCTGTGGGGCAGGCCGTGGCCCACGTGGCCCATGAGATAAAGAACCCTCTTATGATTATCGGGGGATTTTCTCACCAGATCCGAAACAACCTGGATGACCAGAAGGCGGTTCAAAAGCTGGACATGATATACGATGAGATCAGTCGCCTGGAAAAACTGGTAGCCAACCTTGGCGATTTCACCAAGGAGTACCGACTGGTCAAGCGTGCCACGGACATAAATTCGGTCATCAGAGATGTCCTGAAGATCATGGCGGAGATCTACCAGCCGGAAAAATACTCATTTCGAGAAGAACTTTCATCCAGCCTGGAAGAAATCCCCTGCGATCCCGACAAGCTGAAACAGGTATTCATGAATATCATCGCCAACGGCATCGAGGCAATGGAGAAGGGAGGGGATATCACCATTTCCACTATCAGCCTTCCCGGAGGGGTGGAAATTCGCATCAGCGACAGTGGCATCGGGATCGAAAAAGACAAGCTCCTCCATATTTTCGAGCCGTTCTACACAACACGGGAAAAGGGCTCCGGGCTGGGCCTTTCCATTTCATACAAGATCGTGGAGGCCCATAGGGGCGACATCTGGGCACAGAGCGACCCCGGAGAAGGCTCGACATTTGTCATTCGCCTGCCCTATGAATAAAATCTGATTGACTTTGCTTCCTGACATTGATATGCTAATTAATTGTTGACGCGGGGTGGAGCAGTCCGGTAGCTCGTCGGGCTCATAACCCGAAGGTCGT
>CAZJRD010000101.1:0-7608 GCA_964548365.1 uncultured Desulfobacteraceae bacterium
CCGAGGCTGTTTCGGAAAATAGCAAAGAAAAGGGAAAATAGACGTATCCCCGTATAATTTCTTCCAGGCATCCTGGAAACACAGGGCTCCCCTCCTTTTTGGCATCATCTTCGTGTCGGCGGGAGGGGAGCTCTTGTTTTTTGAGGAATACCCCACCCCTAAGAAATATTGATTAGTGCTACCCCAGCAACAATGAGGCCCGCACCGGTGATCCGTCAAAGGTTCAGGGGATGGATCTGGTATCCAATCAGGCCGAAATGGTCAAATACCAGAGAGGCAAGCATCTGCCCGCCCACGACCAGAGCGACCATGGGGGCAGCTCCCAGTCTGGGGGCGAGTATAATGGTGGCCGCCACAAAATAGGCCCCTATAAATCCCCCGGTCCACATCCACTAGGGAACCCGGATGACAGTTGACGCTGGCGGCCACGGGATACGAAATGCCAGAACATAGACAACCAGTCCAATGGTGCCTACCGCAAAGGAGATGGTTGCCGACATCACGGAAGAATGGGAAAAAATGGTGAGTTGAGCGTTGATGCCTGCCTGGGTGGGGAGGCATCAACCTGCCAGAAAGGCAAAAACAATATACAGGATTAGTTCCACGGTATCCTCCATGCAGATGGGGTGAGTATCAACAGCGTGATGCTGGACAAATAAGGATGTCCTTTCAAGCTGAAGGAATGGCTGCCGGCAGGGAAGATGCGGTTAAGGTTCTTGGATGAGAGCTCACGGTGGTGAAGAAGCCGGTTCCCGTTGTTCTGTTTTTCGGAGGAGGGTGGTTTCAATGGCCTGAATCCACTGAGGTGGATAGGGGACCTTGAAGGCAACGCAGTCTTTTTCTTTTTCCTGGGTGGTGAAATCCACCTTGACCACTGACTGGTGAAGATTTTCTCCCTTGTGGCTTTTTCCATGATAGACCCTGACTATCCTGTCGCCCGGGATCTCCAGTTCCAGTCCCCGCAGCCTGCTTCGGTAAAACAGGCGATCGGGAAGCAGGAGGAGAAATCCGCTGCTCTTGCGGAGCCGGCCCGGTTCGGTTGCCTTTCCGAAGTAGTTGACCCCGAAACTCATGGCCAGAACCTTTCGGTCCCCGAATTTCTCCTTGATCCATCTCCTGTCCCGCCACCGGACCAGGGATATGTACAGGATGATCCCAAAAAAGGCCAAGGCGATGACGAGCCAGCCGTTATTGCCGAATAAGCTCATGATATTATGCGCTCTCTACCTGAATTGAGCCAGGTAATAAATCAGTTTTTTCCGGGCCAGATTGTGCTTATACCCCCCGTAGCTTCCCATGGCAGCAAGGATGAAATCTGCAATTTCTTGGTCACTCTTGCCCTTTTTGCGGAGTTCTCTGATCTTATTCTGGTTCAGTTCGATGAGTTCCATGAATCCCTCCCGGTCTCGGGAAAAGAAGACGAGAAAGCCGAGAACAAAAACCAGGGCCGAGGAAACCACAGCCACGTACACATCGTCGTTCGGGTCGGGGAAAAACGGGCGGAGAAGGCTGTGGGGATTTCCAGCATTCAGGAGGGAATACATCGCGAACAGGCCGACGAGGACCATCAGGGCGTAGACGATATATTTGAAAGGTTTCGGCACGAATATTTTTTCCAAAGAGAACTTTCCGGGGGCAGCGGAAGATGGGCGGAGGAAAGCCTGAGAGCAGGCTTTCCTCCGGAAAAAAGTTTTGTTATACCGGCCGCATTTCTCCTTCTTTCATGGCGGCCCATTCTGCTTCTGCTTTTTCCCATGCCTCGTCAGAGGCTTCTTTTTCCCAGATTTCCAGCCCGCGTTCGGTCCTGGTAGCGCCGGGGAGCAGGTTGTCCATGATCATCGCCACGATGGCGGTCACCGCCATGCCGGTGGTCAGGATGGCCTGGAAGATATTTCCCAGGACCTGGAAAAACGGACCGGCCGCGCTCCAGTTGATGGGTGTGGCCGCGGCGGAAAGCATGGTGTTGAATTGGTACGGGACACTGAGTCCCGCAAAGAAGGAAAGACCGATGATGAACAGGTTCCGTGAATTGTTCATGTTGACCATCTGGAGGTTAGAGAGACCCACGGCGGCGATCAGGCCGAAGAGCCCCACGAACATGGACCCCACCACGGGCTGCGGCAGGGTGGCCAGTACCGCGCCGAATTTTTCGACTATGGGGATGATGAGCATGACAACCGCGCCGCATCGGATGACCCTCCTGCTTGCCACCCTTGTAAGGCCGATGGACCCGATGTTTTCGGAATAGCTGGTTGTGCCGTTACAGGTCTGGAGGATACCGGCAATCAGGCAGCCCAAGCCCTCTGCACCCAGGCCCCGGGAGATCATCTTGCCGGTTGGTACCGGCGCTTCCGAGATACGGGCACAGGCATAGTAGTCACCGATGGACTCGATCATGGAGGCCAGGTAGCCCGCCAGCATGCCAAAGACCCCTGCCCACAGGGTACTGCTTCCCAGATCCGGGAAGCCCCACTTGAATGGTACCATGGGCCTGAAGCTGATCCAGGACGCGGCACCCACCAGGTCGGTTTTCAAATAGGCGGCGTTATCGGGTGAGATCCATCCGGTCAGGGTTCCGATCAAGGCGCAGATCCATCCTGTGGCGATTGCCAGCAATACGGGAAAGAGGAGGAACATCTTGGACTTCCGGGAAAAGACCTGGGAATAGATGATGAGGGCAAAAAGGGTGATGAGCGAGATAATCCAGTTCTTGGCCATCCAGGGGGCCCCGATATTGAAGAGTGCCAAACCGATCATGGCGATGGTGGGCCCTATTACAATGGGACTTATGGCCTTTTTTACCCACCCCATGATGCCCGTGTAGCCGAGGAAAATCTCCACCACCGATGCGATCATGATGGCCCCCGCCACCTCCTGGATCTGGATTTGCCACAGGGGACCGGGACCCGTGAGCTTCTTGGCGGCAACCATGCCGATGATCGCGAAGGTGGGTCCGAGGAATGAAAAAGTTCCGCCCTGTACAATGGGCAGGCGGTTGCCGAGGGGTGACTGCTGGATCAGGGTGCAGAGTCCTGAAGTGAAGAAGATGGTTGAGATTAACAATGCGAGCTGGTGCTGGGGCATCTTCATTGCCCCTCCGATGATAAACGGAATCAGCACTGTTGCGCCGAACATGGTGAGATACTGCTGGACCCCGAGGAGTACGGCAAGAGGCCATTTTGGCCTGCTTCCAATGGGATAAACGATCCAGCCTTTGCTCTCCTGATTTTGTTGTTCGCTCATAAGTCCATGACCTCCTTGTCTTTGCCCCTGTCCAGGGCTGGTTGATCTTGGAAATAAAGCTAACTACCGATTTTCCTCCTTTCTTTAAGATAAGTTAAAGTTTTTTGAAGCATATATCAGCCCGGGATTACGCCGTCAAGCGAAAACGCCTACGCTTGATAAAACGACCGGTCCCCGGTTTCCCCATGAATTTCCCATCGTTCACGATGATTTGCCCGTTTGAAAACACGGTTTTCGGCACCCCCTTTCCTGTGAAGCCCTCGTAGGGAGTGTAATCCACGTTCTGATGATGTGTCTTGGCGCTGATCTTGAAAGGGGCCTTGGGATCAAAGAGAACCAGGTCCGCATCAGTACCGACGGCCACGGTCCCCTTTTGGGGAAAGAAGCCAAAGAGTTTTGCCGGAGCGGTTGAGACGAGTTCTACGAACCGATTGAGCCCAATACGTTTCTTGTTGACTCCCTCGTGGTAGAGGAGCATAACCCGGTGTTCTATACCGGGGGCGCCGTTGGGAATCAGGGCAAAGTTTTTCTTCCCCTTGTCTTTTTGGCCCTTGAAATTGAACGGGCAGTGATCCGTGGAAACGACCTGGAGATCTCCATAGGCTAGGGCCTTCCAGAGTGCATCCCAGTTGGACTTGTCACGGAGTGGGGGGGACATGACGTACTTGGCCCCCTGGAACCCCGGTTCAAGATAGTTCTGGTACGATTTGAGGAGATACTGGGGGCAGGTCTCCGCGAGAACAGGGAACCCGATGTCCCGCGCTTCCTTGACCTTGGCAAGGGCCTCTTTACAGGTGAGATGCACGATATAGATGGGCGCGTCGGCCATCTGGGCTATGGCGATTCCTCTTCCTGTGGCCTCGGCCTCTGCTTCGGGCGGGCGGCTCAAAGCGTGATATTTTGGTTCCGTTTTTCCCTGGGCCAGCAGATCATTGATGAGGATGTCGAGGACATCCCCGTTTTCGGCATGGATCATGACCAGGGCACCTGCCTTTTTTGTCTCTTGAAGAATGCGGTAGAGTGCCCCGTCGTCGATCATGAGAGAACCCTTGTAGGCGAGAAAACACTTGAAACTGGGGACCCCCATGGCGACCATTTCAGGGATCTCGGCCATGACCTTGTCATTGAGATCGGTGATGGCAACGTGAAAGCCGTAATCGATGACGGCTTTTTTCTTGGCCTTTTTCATCCAGGCGTCCAAGGTACCTTTCAGACTCATCCTTTTGCCCTGAATGGCGAAATCTACCAAGGACGTGGTACCGCCGAACGCAGCGGCTATGGTCCCGGTTTCAAAATCATCGGATGAAAAGCTGCCCATGAAAGGCATGTCCAGGTGGGTATGAATATCGATGCCTCCCGGGAGCACATAGAGACCTTTCGCATCAATGACCTCCCCGGCGGGCTCTTTGATTTTTTTGGCGATTTGAATGATCTTGCCGTTCTTGATACCCACGTCCGCCCGGTAGATGTCCGTGGCCGTGACGATGGTTCCATTTACGATTTTGTAATCCATGATTTCCCCCTTTCAAGCGGGCCTTCTACACGAAGCAAGACCCAGTGATCAGAAAAAGAGCTCGGAAGGCTCAGGATTTTGGACCCATGGTGATACAACCGGGGACGGGGCAGACCTGCATACAGAGGGAACACCCGGAGCAGAGTTTTTCCGTGACCTTGTAGACCTTATCGCTTCCCCTGGTAATGGCCTGGTAGCCGCCGTCTCTGCAGGAGATGAAGCACGCGTCGCATTGGACACAGGTGCCATTATCTATGTGGGCAACGAGCCGCGTTTTCGTGTCCAGTTCTCCCAGGGGCACCAGCTTTTTAAGGGAGACGCCGACCATATCTGAAATCGTGGCAAATCCCTTCTTTTTCATGAAACCGGCAAGGCCCTCCACCAGATTGTCAATGACGGAATACCCATAGAACATAACCGCCGTGCAGATTTGCAGGGTGGATGCGCCAAGCAGGATAAATTCGGCTGCATCCTCCCAGGTGGTGATCCCTCCGATTCCTGAAATGGGGGCATCGGTTACTTCGGCGATAGTGGCCACCGCCTTCAGGGCGATTGGTTTAATGGCCGGTCCCGAGAGTCCCCCGTGGGAGGAAACGCCGGACACACTTGGAAGAGGGGCCAGTGTTTCCAGGTCAACCCCGATAATGGAGGCCACCGTGTTGATGGCAGAGATGGCATCCGCCCCCGCATCCGCGCAGGCCTTGGCTACTAGTCCCACATCCGTTACGTTGGGAGTCATCTTGGCGATTACGGGGATATCCACTGCCTCAGAAACCCAGCCGGTGACCCTTGCCGCCAGATCTATATCCTGGCCGATGGCGGAGCCCATGCCCCTTTCCGGCATGCCGTGTGGGCATGACATGTTCAGTTCGATCATGCCGGCACCCGCTTCTTCGCACTGTTTGGCGAGGCGCTGCCAGCCTTTGGGTTCGCTCGCGTCATCCATGATACTGGCAATGACCACGTGATCCGGGAATTTCTTCCTGAGGTCCTCTATTTCCTTGAGCCACAGTGAAAGATCACGGTCTGTGACCAGCTCAATATTTTCAAGGGCGTAATTGATTTTTGAGTCAGGTGCCTGTCCCTTGAAACCCATGGATGCGAGACGCGGCGTCACATTCGTGATGGTGCTTGCATTGATCAGAAGGGTCTTTGTAACAGCCCCCGCCCATCCCGCCTTGAATGCCCTGCCGATCATGGCCCCGGTGGTGGTGGGGGGAGCAGAAGAAAGGACAAACGGGTTGAGAAATTTCACGCCGCAAAAGTCCACACTCAGATCGATATCTTCCTGATTTTCCATGGAATAAAACCTCCTTATTAATGAAGTGATACCCTATTACAGCACGCTGATCATCATGCCGTTTGCTTAAATTCCGAACTTCTGGAAGCGGGAACCCCTGTACTTACTGCTTCCTTGTCGCCAATCTCCAGGGATTTATCGAGGATCTCCACTGCCTGGTCAATCTCATCTTCGGTGATGATCAAGGGGGGAGCAATGACCAGGGTATCATACCAGGCGGCCATATAGAGACCGTTTTGCATGGCATTTGCAGCGATCTTCCCGGTCATCAGGGGACCGCCGGCGAACTTCTCAGCCTTTACATTGAATGGTTCCTTTGTCTTTCGATTTTTTACGATTTCGAGTGCCCAGAAATGGCTGATCCCTCTGACATCGCCGATGCATTCGTGGCGATCCGCCAGTGCGTAAAGCTTTTCCTCGAGATACAGAGCGGTTTTCTGGGGAAGGCCGGAGGCCATCAGTTTCTTGTATTCTGACACGGCGGCCGGGATCGCACACATGGCGATGGGATGAAAGGCATAGGTGTGCCCATGGCAAAAGACTTCTTCCTCAAAAAAATCCGCCACCTTCTCGTTTGCGGCGGTGATACCGGCGGGGGTGTAGGCTCCCGTGGCGCCTTTCGCCGTGGTGAGGATGTCGGGGGTTACCTGCCAGTTCTCCATGGCAAATGCCTTCCCTGTCCTGAACCAGCCGGTCATCACTTCATCGGCTACAAGAAGAACACCATTTTCATCACAAATCTTCCGGACCAGGGGAAAATACTCAGGTGGAGGCACGAGACGACCGTTTGTCCCCACCACGGGTTCAACCAGGATAGCGGCCACGTTCCCTTCTTCCTTGATCATGTAATCCAGGTATCTGGCACACTGGACATTACAGGCCGGGTAATCCAGGCCGAATGGACAGCGGTAGCAGTAACAATCGGGAGCGAAACGGACACCCTGGACCGTGCATCTGGCCTGTTCCGCGAACCATCGCCGCGGGTCTCCGGTAAATGCGGCACTTGCTACCGTAGCACCATGATAGGAGTGATATCTTGAGATGACCTTGTAGGCAGGAAACTTTGATTGCCTGATCATCTTGAGGGCAGCTTCATTGGCCTCAGTGCCGCTGGTGGAGAAAAAGAACTTGTCAAGTCCTTTCGGCATGACGGAACGAAGGGCCTCAACTGCCTCCATTGATGCCTCGTTTGCAAAACCCGGGGCGATATAGGGCAATTTTTGCGCCTGCTTGACGATCGCCTCGATAATGGCCTTGTTCTTGTGCCCGAGATTTGAACACATCAATTGAGACGAGAAGTCAATATAGGACTTTCCCTTCTCGTCATACATGAATACTCCTTCCGCATCCTTGATCACCAGGGGAGTTGCCCAGGCCTTTTGACGGTTCCAGGTGCCAAAGGAATGGGCGGTAAATTCTCTGATATTCTCTTCTGTCACACTCATGGGAGTTTCTCCTTTGCGGGTAAAATGGTTTAGCCCGCTTTTCTCACGGGCAATCTACTGCGGCGGCGGATAGCCCCATGTCTCCTGCGTTGCGCTAGAAAAATGAC
>CAZJRD010000102.1:0-7517 GCA_964548365.1 uncultured Desulfobacteraceae bacterium
TACGATCCGCTCGCAGGGTTAGGAGTGCGAATGAAGTGTGGCATCGACTTCGAGTGGAGCTTCACACGATCAGAACAATCTTTCCGATGTGGTTTCCTTCTTCCATGAGCCGGTGCGCATCCGCCACCTTCTCCAGGAGGAAAGTGGCCGCCATGACCGGTCTGATCCGTCCTGACGCGATCAACGGCCAGATCTCCGCCTCGAGTTTCGCCGCGATTTCAGCCTTCGCCCTATCGGTACGGGCGCGAAGGGTGGAGCCGGTCAGGGTGAGCCGCTTGATCAGGAGCCGCATCAGGTCGATCTTCACCGTGGACCCTTTCTGGAAAGCGATATTCACGATCCGGCCCTCGGTTGCCGCGAGGTCCAGGTTTCGGCCCACGTAGTCCCCCCCGATCATATCCAGGATAACATCCACACCGCGTCCGTCCGTCACCTCTTTCAGGACAGGAACGAAGTCCTTTTCCCGGTAATTGACGGCGATTTCGGCTCCCAGTCTTCGGCAGGCAGCGCACTTCTCCTCGGTCCCGGCGGTGGCAAAGACCCTCGCACCACGGTTCTTCGCCATCTGGATAGCGGTTGTACCGATTCCGCCAGAGCCGCCGTGCACCAGGAAGGTCTGCCCCTCTTTGAGAGATGCACGGTCAAAGACATTGGTCCATACCGTGAAGAAGGTCTCGGGGAGGGCGGCCGCTTCGTCCATCGGAAGTCCGGATGGGAGAAGAAGGCACTGACCTGAGGGCGCCGTCACGAATTCAGCATATCCGCCGCCGTTCGTAAGCGCACACACCCGTTCTCCCACCGACCGCCCGGAGACACCGGTGCCTATGGCCGAAACCTCTCCAGCGACCTCGAGGCCGAGGATCGGAGATGCCCCGGCCGGAGGGGGGTATTTCCCCTCACGCTGCATGATATCCGGGCGGTTGATTCCAGCCGCATGCACACGGATCAACACCTCCCCCGAGCCGGGGACGGGCGCTGGCCCTTCTTTCACTACTAGAACCTCGGGTCCGCCGGGCCGTTTGACGTCGATATAGCGCATGGTGTTCCTTCCCCTTCTCTGAGTTCAACAATAAAGGATCACTCAATGAACTGGCGAATGAACTTCGTAACCTCTTTTCTGCCTCGAAATATCCCATAGTGGCCTTCGCATAGGATATCGGCATCCTGTGAAAGCAGAAAATCCAGGGATCGAAGATAATCTTCCCTGTTCGAGAGAAGACTTGGGTGCAGCGGCCCATGGACATCCTGCCCAAAAAGAACTCTTTGTCCTGCCGATTCTACAAAGTAGACCATGGAGCCGGGCGAGTGACCAGGAGTGTGGATTGCCTCAATAACTCTGCCCGCAAGTTTCACTTCATTCCGGGTGCCCTTGAGTTTTATGTCCACTGAGAGGGGCTCGAGGGACTCCCCATACCATGAGGCCGCTGTCACTTCTTCATCTCCATCTTCAAGGAATTGAGCATCCAGTTCATGAGCAACGATCTCACAGCCTGTCAAGTCTCTCAGGGCTTGAGCTCCACCTGTGTGATCAAAGTGGCAATGGGTTAAAAGAAGATATTTGATCTGATCAAGCGCGACACCGTGCGAGCGGACGTTGGCGAGGACCTCCTTTGTGGACCTTCCGCAGCCGGCATCAACAAGAGCAGCCTGATCCTCGAAGTGAATAAGATAGATAGCGGCATCCTCAGACGAACTGAAGCCACCGCCGCCCACCTGAAAAAGCTCACTCGTTATCATTGCCATCTCATCTCCTCCCAAATGTCCGGGCCGCCCGATAGCCAAATCTTCCTCTCCTTCAAACCAGACAATCCGCTCACAAGCTTCCAAAGTCTTTTTGTGGCGATGCCCCGGGCGATTACATATGCCTTGGTTGTCTCATAGTAGCAGAAAGATGGGCAATACATAAACTCTAAATGTTGGGAGCATCTGAAAGAACCGAGTCTTTACGCGTACCCCGGGCGACGCATAGTTGGCGAGAGGCATGGGCAGAGATGATTTCCTGTTCTGCCCCAAGCCTTTGGGCCTCTTTGACACGCTCTGTTTCAGAAAATCCACTTGCAATAATCGCTTTTTGATTGGGAAGGATTTAGGGCCTTGGCTTGGGTTATCGGGTTATACGGTCTGGGGTAAAGCCATTTACGGTCACCTTGCTGTGCCTTACATCGGTCAGGGAAGATGATTTGATTAACCACTATTTACGTGTATTCTCAATGGCGAAGATCAGGCGGTGAGCTACTCTGACGATTTTATGTTGAAGCAGGCCCACAAAAGGTTGTAAGGTGTCACATCGGCCTGTAAACTTTTTCAAATGCCAGGAGAAACACATGATGGAAACAAACAAAGTGGTCATTCTCGGGGCAGGCGCCATGGGCGCCTTTTTTGCCGCCAGGTTTTTTGACGCGGATAATGGCGCGACGGCAGTCGTCGCACGCGGTCAACGGTATGATCGACTCAAGAAAGACGGCCTGGTGGTCAATGGACAGCACTATGCCATTCCGGTCATCCATCCTGATCAGATCAGCGACCCCGCCGAACTCATCATCGTGGCTGTGAAGAATCATCATCTTTCTGAGGCCGTCCCCGACCTGAAAAACCTGGTTGGCCCCCAGACGACCATCATTTCAGTAATGAACGGGCTCGACAGCGAGGAATATATCGGCTCTTTCTATGGCATGGACAAGGTGCTGTATACGATTTCTGTCGGCATCGACGCCCTGCGTGAAGGGAACCGGTTAACCTACACTAAGCCCGGAAAACACTATTTCGGTGAGGCGGTCAACACCGAGATCAGCCTGAGGGTTCGACGTGTGCAGGAGGCTTTTGAACGGGCCGGAATCCCTTGTGAAACCCCTCCAGACATGATTCGCATGATCTGGTGGAAATTCATGATCAATGTGGGAATGAACCAGGCTTCGGCGGCGATGCGGGCCCCCTATGGAGTCTTTCAGTCCTCCCCGGCTGCCCGGGCATTGATGGAGTCCCTGATGCGGGAGGTGATTGCCCTGGCAAAGGCCGCTGGTGTGAACCTCGTGGAAAAAGATATCGAGGACTGGTACACCTTCCTTCACACCCTTTCTCCCCGGGGAAAGACCTCGATGTTGCAGGATATTGAGGCCGGTCGCAAGACGGAAATCGAGATTTTCGGTGGAAAGGTGGTGGATCTCGGCAGGGAGCTGGATATTTCCACTCCGGTCAACCAGGCCCTTTTTCACATCATTACGGTGCTGGAACAGGAAGGGATATAAGCTGCCCCGCAGTCTCGCGGGGGGGCGGGCTGACCCCTTTCCCTCATGACCCGTTTCTCACATGGAATCTTCCTTGTGTGATATCAAAACTTACTTTCTTGCCAGCGTCCCGCCCCCACGGAAACTTCTATAAAGCCTTTCGCAATGCTGAAAAAAGCCGCTCAATTTCTTCATCGGCAGTATACAAATGCGGTGCAATTCGAATAGACTCTCCTCTAACGCTTACAAATACTTTTTCCTGAGCCAGCAAGTTCGGCAGTTCTTTGCGAAAACCACCTGGTTTTGAAATCCCGATCAGATGGGGTGCCCGGGTGTGCCTGGGTGCAACAACAAGTCCGATTTCCTTTGCACGATCGGCGATGGCATCGGTTTTGGCCTGCAACGTCACTGCGATATTTTCAACCTCCCAATCCAGTATTTGTCTCATTGCGACCGCTGCAATCGGAGAAAGAATGAAATTACTACTCTCACCCATATCAAATCTTCTAGCACCTTTCTGGTAATTATCCCGGTAATCCACCAGACTGGAAAAATCCTCAGAATCCGCCCGGTTCATCCAGTTCTCTTCCAGGCCCATACCTTGATGCCACTTGGAATCCACGTAACAAAACCCAAAACTATATGGTCCAAGAAGCCACTTGTGCGCTGCGGCCACGAGAAAATCCGGCTGCACCCGTTCTACGGAAAACGGCATGGCGCCCAACGATTGGATCGCGTCAACCACCAAAGCGCTGCCTTTGGCGCGGCACCGCTCACCAATTGCTTCAAGATCGATCAGGGTGCCGTCCGTCCAATGGCAATTGGAGACTGCCACGATGGCAGTATTGTCTTCTATGCACTCCAGCAAGGCAGGCGTCCAATCTTTGTCAACCGGTCGCGGGACTGTTTTTACGACGGCATTTTTCTGAGATGCCAGGATGCGCCAGCTATATACATTTGAAGGAAACTGGTCATGTAACAACACAATGGACTGTCCTTCTTCTAAGGGTAGATTTTTTGCGGCCAGGGCAATGCCGTAGGATACGGCGGGTATGATGGCAACACAGTCGGAGTTACACCCGACAATCCTGGCAAATAAGTCGCGTACGGTTTCAATTGAGTCGAAAAAATCATTTGATGTAATTGTCCATGGGTTTTCTTTGGCTCGAATTGCATCCCGGCCGGCGTTGGCAGCAGCACGGAGCAAGGGGGCGGTGTAGGCGATGTTCAAATACGCAACATCATCCGGAAGATCGAACAAATGGCGCTGGTTGGGTATCATGATCTTCTCCTTTTTATGTAAGTGTAACTCGTGTGTAAGGTGTAAGGGGGCTGGTAAGAAAATAAGAAACTATTCGATCAGGCGGTACCCATTTTCTCTGGCGATGGCCTCTCCCCTTTCAACCGAGTACCCGACTGCAGGAGGACTTATCTCCAACCGCCTGGACAGTTCTCTGAGCGACATCCCCAATTCCTTCACTGCCCAAAAGCAAAAAAGACTCCTTGCTTTCACTTTTTGTTGCTCCTTATCTCTGGAATAAAATTCATCTGGATCTATATCATAGATCTCGGCTACCCTTTTGGCAATCCGATTCGCATCATACCCAAGTCGCTTCAATTTGTAACGACGTTCGTATACCTCATCGGCCTGTGAAAGCCTAAATAAAGGTATTTTCACGTTTGTTCTTTAATAGTTTTAGATAGTTAGCTTGGCGACCCCAACCAAATCTTCTGTTGCCACGTTGGGGAATATGGTGCGGCATGCCTTCCGCCACCACTCTTGCAATTCTGGCCATGGAAAAAGCATAGGGCCGATCTTACATTTAGGTCAAGAAATAAATATACTGTCCCCGGAATTCGGACAGAGTGCCTTTAACCCGGGTTTCTCACCAATAATCTGCTGTAACGGCGGAGAGCCCCATGCCTCTTGCGTTGCGCTTGAAAAATGTCAGGGTGCTTTTTTCATGGCCACATGAATACCCAGCAGCTTCCAGGCGGTCTGTTCGTGTATGTAGGCCAGTCTGAAGGTGGTAGCTTGCGGCCGGGTCGGATAATGGCCGACCAATTTCAGCAATCCCTCCTGATCGAGGCAGATCTCGTTCTCTATAACGGGACCCAGTTGATTCAACGCGGCCAATTCGTTTTGTCTGGCAAAGCTCCTGAAGGCCCGTCGCAATTTGTCCGGCGTGGCTTGAATCTGAAGCATTGTGGAAAGTTTGGTATGAAAGGTCTGAAAATCCTGTCTTTTCGCTGCGTCGGCAAATGCTGCCATGGTGGCAGTAGCCAACCCCTTGAGATCCTTGTCTGAGGGCAGGTTGAGGCTCTTGATCTTGCACACGGGCAAGTTTTTGTGGGTCAGGTCATTGGCTACGATTTCAAAGACCCGCCAGACATGCCACCACGATACCAGATTGTCTTCGGGCCGCATGCAGAAAAGCTGCAGGCCCAGATAATCGGACCCGTGGGGCAGCACCAGAAAGGCTGCTTCCCCCGGCACTCCCTTGACCATCACATCCCATTTTTCCAGTCTGCCCAAGGGGCGGGACTCTTTTGGAATCAAGTTCGCTTTGAGGGCGCATAGATGATAGGATATAGAAATGCCTTTGAAGCCTTCTTTTAAATAGGCAAGGACCTGATCCGGCGTCTTGCCGGTGTTTTTGGAAAAAACCGCTCCATGAATAAATCCATAGGTCATCACGTCTTCTTTCTTTTCACCACGGATGATCAGCCGCATATCCACGGCTGTTTGGCCGGCCGGAGGATTTTGAAGTTCTTCGATTTCCCAGTTATCCGGATAATTGAATTTGAGTTTGGGATCTCCGGCGGAGGTAAAGGAAGCCATGGGGACGGCATATGGATGGGGGGCTTTTTGATGAACCGTGAAGGAGATGACCGCAGCGGCAAAACTTGGGGCATAGCGACTGAATTCGGATTCACCGGCCGAACCTGATACGACGAAAACACGGTCCCCGTGTCGGGAAAAGGTCAGTCGTGAAAGGAAAGACTTGGAGCCCTTGCCGAACCGAGCCACTACTTCATCAATTTCGCGCCGGTTATACGTGCCTTGGCGGCGAATGAGGACATCCACCTTATTTTCCTTAAAATATTGATCCATTAGGTCGTGGAGGCTCATTTCCATATCCATTCGCGTATAGGCTACCTGGATTCTGGCCGAAACTTTTTCGTCTCCGGGAGCAATTTGCTCGGCAAGGGGTATCATGCGCTGGGTATCCTCCTTCAGCATCTTGGCCGGTATCTTAAGAGGAATGTCGCGCCACCCATTGGGTATCAAAAGGTTAAAGGTAAGGTCTTTGCGTTTCAAGGGCCTGTAGGTGAAGTTGGAATAGGATTTTTTTAGCTGTTGCTGACTCGGAAGATTGTTTTTCTGGAACGCCCGCAAAGGAACCGTGGCGTCGGCGGCAAAAGGGGCGGGGGCCTTTGGTATGAACCACATGGCCACAGTAAATACCAATCCTGCAACAAGGACCCGGGCCACCACTTTGGAATAGGATATCATGGTGTCACCTCCTTTCAAGAATCATTTTCAACAGGAAGACCTGAAATTCTGTGGTTAGACACGACGATTAGTTTTATTTCCGGATCTTAGACAGGGAAGCGTTCGCCATTCTATGGACAGAAGAAATCTAAGATGTGTGGAGCGCGCTGCAAGTTGAAATATAAGGTGAATTGGATAGTGAACAGGAGTCTATTTTTCCGGTACCAGGACGAGGCCTAGAAATAGGTTGAGTTTTGATGACAAAACCTTGCTTCCAATGGGAAGGACTATAGAGAAGTTTCCCTTTTGCGTCAAGACAAAAGTGACCAAAAACAAAGGCCATTGCTCAGGAGTAAGTACCTGCAAAAGCGGACTGTCTGCCACCTTTTATGTCTCAAAACTGTATTGGAAGATCTTGACCTTTACAGTTTTTCAGACATACCTGGGACGGGTTTTGGTTTTTTCATAATATTGCTCTATGCCTGTTTTTTTGATTTTTTCGTTGATCAGGACCCAGCCTTTATACAGGCCTTCATCAAAGTTGGTTCTGTTGCAGGGGAACTCCTCACACTGGTAGCAGAAATCAATCTCCTTTTCCTGGTGACAGCTGCGTACCCCACAGGTTTTGAACATCCTGCACTGCTCATTGCGGCATCCTTTGCAGTGTTCCGAAGCAAAGTAATCCAGCATTTCCTTGAAATCCGGATATTTTGCAAAGATGGGGTTATCCAGCAGGGTTTCAAATCGTTTGGCATAGAGGTCGAAATTCCCCAGTTTTTCTTTGAGTTTCAGACTGT
>CAZJRD010000103.1:0-7460 GCA_964548365.1 uncultured Desulfobacteraceae bacterium
ACGGTATTGCAGTCCCGGTTTTCACACATGGAAATTACCCGGCTTGCGATTGCGGGAGGAGCGGATACCATCCAGTACCGGCAGAAAAGCGGGTCTACTCGAGAGATGATCGAGGTTGCCCGAAACATGAAACAACTGTGCTCGGAGGCTGGTGTGACGTTTATTGTAAACGATCGATTGGACGTCGCTATTGCAGCGGAGGCAGACGGGGTTCATCTGGGGCAGGACGATTTTCCCATCCCAATGGCGCGAGAACTTCTTGGAGAAGGCCGGATCATCGGAGGATCAGCAGCTACTTTGGATGAAGCCCGAAAATGCCTTTCAGAGGGAGCGCACTATGTGGGATTTGGGCCTGTCTACCCTACGTCATCCAAGGACGATGCCGGCCCTGTCAGTGGGATTGACACCCTGAAACAGGTGGCTGCAATCATTCCCTTGCCGATTATTGCCATCGGGGGCGTCGGCACAGAGAATATCCCTGACGTGATGAGAGCAGGCGCCCATGGTATCGCTGTGATCTCAGCCGTTTGCTGTCAGGATGATCCCGAGGAGGCGACCAGGGCCCTTTATCAGGCCTTGAATAAGGATATACTATGAGGGCGCCATGACTGAACTATTAGCCGACATTGGGGAATTCGGATTAATTGAGCGGATAGATGAACTCCTCCGTAGGGAAAGCGTTCAAACCCCAGGATTAACGCTTGGAATCGGGGATGACACCGCATCTTTCCTCCCTCATGCAGGATACGAAGTATTGGTGACCTGTGACTGCATGGTAGAAGGCAGACATTACCTTCCTCAGCACATTACGCCTCTGGAGTTGGGCCGACGCGCAATGGTGCTCAATATCAGCGATATCGGTGCCATGGGGGGTAAACCCCTATATGCGCTTGTGTCCCTGGGCTTGAGAGCGGACACCCCTGTCTCAGATGTGGTGGCCATGTATCGCGGTTTTGTTGCGGAGCTCAATCCGTTTGGAGCCTCAATTATCGGTGGTAACCTTACAAAATCGGGGGACAGCCCATTCATCGACATCACTTTAATCGGGGAAGTGGAACATGGTAAAACAGTCCGTCGTTCCACCGCAAAGGTTGGGGATGCAATTCTTGTTACGGGATATCCGGGTCAATCGGCCGCCGGATTACAACTCCTATTGCAGGTTGAACGGATGGAGGGTTTACACGACCACCCACTGGTACGCGCCTACAACACACCTTCTCATAGAGCACGAGAGGGTCGGGCCATTGCTCAGTCAGGATGTGTCACAGCGATGATTGATACCAGTGACGGGTTTCTTGGGGACCTGGGACACATCTGCAAGGAAAGCGCTGTTGGCGCTGAACTGATTCGGGAAAATCTGCCCATAAGTGAGGATCTGCGTCAAGCCGCCCAAAAATTGGGACAGGATCCATATGACCTGGTCTTGAAAGACAGCGATGATTATGAACTGATCATTACCTGTTCTCCTGATCATGTGGATCAAATCTACAGCGCAGTGTCCGCGTTGAGCGATGTGCCTGTTACCGAGGTTGGCAGGATTACAGACGTAGCCCGACAAATCAAGTTGATGCTCCCCAATGGGACAAGGTCTGAAATCATATCTGCCGGCTGGGATCACTTTACTGTTTAACTGAGGAGGATAGAATGTTTGATCAGCAATTGGCAAAAAAAGCAGCAGAAAACCTGAAACATCTGAGGGAGAAAAAGTCCCTTATTCATAACATAACAAATTATGTGGTCATGAATTATACCGCTAATGCGTTACTGGCATCTGGTGCATCTCCTGTAATGGCCCATGCGCATGAAGAAGTGGAGGAAATGGTGTCCTTTGCCGGTGCCCTGGTGCTCAATATTGGGACACTGACGCCCTACTGGATTGAGTCCATGTTGAAGGCGGGGAAGCGTGCCAATGAACTCAATGTACCAATTATCCTGGACCCTGTGGGCTCAGGGGCCACAAAACTGCGTACCGAATCTGCAAAACGACTGATGAATGAACTCACTATCAATGTAGTTCGTGGAAATGCTTCAGAGGTACTTTCACTTGCCCAAGAAGGATCCCGAACCAAAGGGGTGGACGCAATGCACAGCGTGGACGAGGCGGCCGACGCTGCAACTGTACTTGCCAGGGAACTAAGTACCACGCTTGCCATTACCGGGCCCGTGGATCTGATCACGGATGGCGAGCGCACCTGCCGGGTCTCTAATGGGCATGAGCTTATGGGTTATGTGACCGGGACGGGCTGCACAGCAACCGTTATCATCGGGGCCTTCCTGACGGTGGACAATGATGCCGTTCAAGCCACTACCACGGCATTAGCATATTACGGTCTTGCAGGCGAGAAGGCGGCAACCAGAGCACAGGCCCCCGGCAGTTTTCAGATTGCTTTACTCGACGCACTCTTCACCATTGATGAAAAACAGTTGAAGCAAGGGGCCAGGATCAACACCATCAGCCCCAAGGGCAAGACCCCGTTGAGTGCGGCCGTCAAGCAGGCTGCCGGATAGATTGCACTATGCTGAAACGCGCGCCACTGTGGTACTGGTGAGTGACGGCCTGGAGTTCTGCGGCGGCCGAAAAGTGGAAAGATTTCTTGACATTTATGCAGGGGGGAGCGATTATTAGTTTATTAATCGCTAGGGGTGGTATTTCTGAGAGCCGGATACGCCCGGCAACCCTTAGAACCTGAACTGGGTAATACCAGCGGAGGGAAGCGGTGAAATTGTGAATTGGCCTTCCAACGTTCACGTTCAATGTTTGCTATGGGCCGCTTTCTTATTGAGGAAGCGGCTTTTTCTTTCCCCCCTGCCCAAAACGGTTCAAAACGGACCCCATCCCTGCGACAGGCCTGCAATCTTGTAAGGACTCTGTAAACGGAGGACTTAAATGGAAGACAACAGAGGAATTGAACCAATCGGGAAAGAAGGCCGAAACCTTAACGGGATGGACTTCTTCCTTCTCTGGGCCGGGGCGGCCGTTTCCCTCGCGGAGATCTGGGCCGGGGGGCTCCTGGTCCCGCTCGGGTTTTTATCAGGCTTCCTGGTGATCATCATTGGGCACATCGTAGGAAACACCCCCCTGGCCCTCGGCGGCATAATCGGGAGCAGGACCGGTATACCCACGATGGTGGCGGTCAGGCCGTCATTCGGGGTACGGGGATCCTACTTTCCAACAGTGCTCAATCTCATTCAGCTCATCGGCTGGACCGGGGTCATGCTCTGGATATGTGGCCAGTCCGCCCAGGCAGTTTGGCCTTTTCCCGACTTTGGATTTCGTGGCTGGACACTTATTGCCGGCATTGCCACAACCATCTGGGCACTCGTCGGGCACCGGTACTGGAAATGGCTCCAAAGGATCGCGGTCACGGCCCTTATAGCCCTCTGCTGCGTCATGACCTACGTGGTGCTCCACAAGTACGGGTTGAGCCGGCTCATAGCCTTTTCATCTACAAAATCAATGCCCTTTATGCTTGGGCTCGATCTGGTCATTGCCATGCCCATTTCCTGGCTCCCCCTGGTCTGCGATTATTCCAGATACGGAAGAGGAACCGCTTCCGCCTTCTGGGGAACCTGGATCGGCTATTTCATTATCAGTTCCTGGATGTATGTCATCGGACTGGGGGCGGCCCTTGCCACACAGTCTTCGACCCCGGACAGCATGGTACTTCAGTTGATGGTGGAGTTGGGACTTATCCTCCCCGCCATTATCATCGTCCTCTTTTCCACCTTTACCACGACCTTCCTGGACATCTATTCCACCGCCGTATCCGCCCTCAACATCTGGCCACGACTGGGCGAACGACGAGGAAGCCTTGCCTGCGGGATACTGGGAACGGCCCTGGCCCTGCTCTTTCCGGCCACTGCGTACGAGGACTTCCTGTTGCTCATCGGCTCCGTGTTCTGTCCCTTGTTCGGGGTCGTGCTTGCGGATTACTTTTTCCTCCGAAAACAGCGCTACTTCGAATCCGGGCTAGGTGGTCAAAAAATATACTGGTACCTCAACGGATTTAACCCCTGGGCATTTATCGCCTGGGGGATGGGGTTCGGGCTTTATCACCTGCTGCAGAGACAAACAACCTGGGGATCATCCATTCCCAGCCTCCTTGCCGCGGGAGCAATTTATCTGATCCTCATGGCTCTCTTCGGCAGGTCTCCCGGGTTTCGAAACGAGGGAAACGGAGGAAGAGCATGATGAAAAAGATATTGACCATAGCCGGCTCGGACTCCGGGGGAGGTGCAGGAATACAGGCTGATCTGAAGACCATTACGGTGCTTGGCGGCTACGGTATGAGTGCTATAACCGCCCTCACCGCTCAAAACACCGTGGGAGTCCAGGGCGTACACCCGGTTCCCGTGAATTTCATCAAGATGCAAATAGAATCGGTGCTCTCCGATTACGGTGCGGACGGGGCAAAGACCGGGATGCTCTCCACTCCCGAAGTCGTGAAGGCCGTTGCAGAGCAGATAAAAAGCTTTCGGATACCGCTCCTCGTGGTCGATCCCGTCATGGTGGCCAAGAGCGGCGATGTGCTTCTCTCAGAAGACGCAAGGGCCACCATCAAGGAGGAACTCCTCCCCCTGGCGCACGTGGTGACCCCCAACCTGCCCGAGGCATCGGAGATCTGTGGGTTCGCGGTAGAAGACCTTGAAGCCATGAAAGAAGCCGCGAAAAAAATCCACCAGCTCGGTCCCCGGCATGTCCTGGTAAAGGGCGGCCATCTCCAAAGCAGCGCCGTGGATATCCTCTTTAACGGAAAAGATTTTCTCACCTTTGAATCACCCAGATTGAACAACCGGAATACCCACGGAACCGGGTGCACCTTTTCTGCGGCCCTCGCCACTTTTCTGGCCCAGGGATTCACCGTACCGGAAGCCACCCGCAAAGCAAAAGCATTCATCACCCGCGCCATCGCCCTGGGGCTTGATTTCGGCGCCGGTCATGGTCCTACGAACCACTATGCCCACGTCCTTCGTTTCAAGGAGCGAGGAGAGGTGCTCAGTAAATAGGGGAATGGCGCCAGATACCCAGTATCCGCTTGATTTCAGACGTTTTTCTCTTTGTCCTTTTCTCTGCCAAATCCGAGGGCATCCATAATACAGTCGTGGATCATGGGCCTGAAAACCTTGATTTCTTCATTTTCCCGTGAAGGATGGACGCGGTTCGTGAGGAAAATAACCATCACCTGTTTTTCCAGGTCTATCCAGAGGGAAGTGCCGGTAAATCCCAAGTGTCCCACACACTCTTCTGAAAAAAAAGTCCCGGTGCTTGATCCAGAGCGGGAAGGGGTGTCCCAACCCAGTGCCCAAGTGGTATCTCTTGGATGTTGCTGCCGTGAGAAAAAGGTTCGAACAGTATCGGGACGCAGCAATTCCTCCTGTGAACCATTGTAACACCGGAGCAGAAAACTCCCGATAGTGCCCACATCCGCGGCAGTGCCGAACAACCCGGCATGCCCCGCATATCCTCCCATGGCATAGGCGTTTTCATCATGTACCTCCCCCTGCAGGACCCGTTTTCGCCACGGACAAAATTCGGTTGCGGCAAATGCCGTCTGCTCCAGAGGCACCGCTCTGGTCGAATCGTAAAGGAACAAGTTGGCTCCAAGGGGCTGATAGAATTCCCCGCGCACGAATTGATCCAGGGGCCTCCCCGTCTTCCGCTTAATAATCCATTCGAGCAGCATAAAACCAAGATCGCTGTATCGTGCTTTGCTGCCTGGGGAAAAAGCTAGAGGGGAGTCCAGAATCCATTCAATCACCTGCTGTTTTCTTTTCCCTAGAGGTACCTCATCCAGCCTGGAATAGAATGGCTCCCAGTCCCGCAACCCCGAGGCATGGGACAAAAGCAGCCTCAGGGTAATTCTTTCCTTGTCCTTCGTATCCATTCCAGGTAACAGCGCCCCTATGGGCTCATCAAGGCTCACCGCGCCGTCATCCACCAGTTTCATCATGGCCAAAGTGGTTGCCAGCGGTTTTGTGAGGGATGCCAGGTCAAATACCGTGAGCCTTTCCATGGAGACGAGATTTGGTTTTAGCGCTGCATTCCCCGCGGCCTCAAAAAAAACCTCTTCTTGCCGGTAAACTACCAAGAGTACTGCCCCTGGAAAAACGTGATTAGACACGCCTTCTTGCAATAAAATACCCAGTTTAGCTTTTTTCATCTTTTCCATTCTTGACCTTTCACCGGAAGATCATTACCCCGTTTCATTGCCTGCTTTACAAATCTTCTTGGAAAGCAGCATGAAGTATGCTAATAGCCTCTGTTCATTCACTTTGAGCCGAGCAATGACATCTCTAGCAGACAACCCTAATATACACCACCTCCTTCACGAGGACAAAGAAATTACCCTGGTGGGGACCGCCCATGTATCCAGGGAGAGCGCAGATCTTGTAAAACAGGTTATCGAACAGGAAAGCCCCGAAACTGTCTGCATTGAGCTCTGCCACTCCCGGTACCAGTCCCTTACCCAGAAAAAGCTGTGGCAGGACACAAACCTCATCAAAGTTATCAGGGAAAAAAAGGCGTTTCTTCTCCTTGCCAACCTTATGCTCGCGTCTTTTCAGAAAAAAATCGGCAAAAAACTGGGGATCCAGCCGGGACAGGAGATCCTCCAGGCTATTGAGTCGGCGAAAGGGAGCGGGGCCCGGATCCACCTGGCGGACCGCGACATCCGCATTACCCTTGGCAGGACCTGGCGGCTCATGAGCTTCTGGAGAAAGATCAAGCTGCTGTCACAGTTCATCATTTCCATGGGCCAGGTTGATGACATCACCCAGGAAGAAATAGAAAAGCTCAAAGAAAAGGATGTCCTTGAAACCCTCCTCTCAGAAATTGGGCAGTCCATGCCGGAAATCAGAAATATCCTGATCAACGAACGCGACCAATACCTGACAGAAAAGATACGAACAGCGCCGGGAAAGCGCATCGTGGCCGTTGTAGGAGCAGGACATGTACCGGGTATCCAAGGCACGTGGAACAGCCCTGTTAATCTAGAGGCCCTCGAAGAAATGCCACCCAAGGGAAGGCTCCTCCAGGTCATCAAATGGGCAATCCCTGTTGCCATCATCGGCATGATCGTGGTGGGATTTTTTGCAGCGGGGGCTGCAGGGGGTACTCACATGCTCAAATGGTGGATTCTCGCCAATGCCGGCTTCGCTGGTCTTGGCGCCGCCCTCGCCCTTGCCCATCCCCTTACCATCCTTTCAGCCGTCATTTCTGCACCCCTCACTTCCCTTAACCCCTTGATAGCTGCTGGGTGGGTCTCAGGCCTGGTGGAGGCATTCTTAGGAAAACCAAAGGTCAAGGATTTCGAGGCGCTGCCGGAAGATATCGTTTCTTTGAAGGGTTTCTGGAGGAATAAGATCACCAGGATTCTCTTGGTGGTGGTGCTGACAAATCTCGGGAGTTCCTTGGGGACCTTCGTGGCAATTCCCCTGATGGCCAAGGTTTTTTCGTAACT
>CAZJRD010000104.1:0-7423 GCA_964548365.1 uncultured Desulfobacteraceae bacterium
TGATAAGCGGGACGTTCTAACCAATCTGAACTACGTCCCCGCAAACAAGTTTATGACTTCAAAGAATCTGAACTGGCGACCTTCCCGCGTGAAGATGAAAGGTCACGGTGGTAGGCGGAACGGGATTTGAACCCGTGACCCCCGGCTTGTAAGGCCGATGCTCTCCCGCTGAGCTATCCGCCTATAATTGAGAGTGTCACGCTATCAACACGTCCCTGGTATGTCAAGACAATTTGTTCTGTCAACTGGCCAGTATTTCTGTCGGGGGCCGCGTGATTTCCGTAACCGGTTTGGTGACGCAGAAGGGCTCGCATTCCTCTTCGGGAACGAAGAGTTCTTCCCCTTCGTTGAGGATGAGCGCATGGGTGAGCACTTGATCCATGTGTTCCACCAGCACAAGCTCAACTTTTTTAAGAATTTTCTTTGGTATTTCGTCGATATCTTTCTTGTTTTCAAACGGAAGCAATACCTTGCTGACGCCACCCCGGTGGGCAGCAAGGATTTTTTCTTTCAGACCGCCTATGGGCAACACACGGCCGCGAAGGGTAATCTCTCCCGTCATGGCAATGTCACGGTTGACCGGTTTCCTGATCAATGCGGATACAATGGATGTTGCCAGGGTGATTCCCGCAGAAGGGCCATCTTTTGGAATAGCGCCCTCGGGAACATGGATATGGATATCCACCTTTTCATAGAAATTTTCCGGCAGCTTCAACCGCGTTGCCCTGGAACGCACATAACTGAGGGCGGCCTGGGCGGATTCCTGCATAACTTCTCCAAGTTTGCCGGTAAGGACCAGGTTCCCTTTGCCCGGCATGACGGTGGTTTCAGTCTGAAGCAGTTCACCGCCTACCTCGGTCCAGGCCAGACCGGTCGTGAGTCCGATGCTGTTTTTTTCCTCGGTGCGGCCGTAGTGGAATTTCGGCACACCGAGATATTTCTGTATGGACTGGGATTTCATATGAATTTTCGCATCTTTGCCTTTTTTCACGACCTGCCTCGCGATCTTGCGACAAATGGAAGAGATCTCGCGCTCCAGGTTTCTGACCCCTGCTTCTCTTGTATAGTGGCGTATGATGGTCAGGATAGAACCATCGGAAAACGCGATATTTTCAGGCGAAAGCCCGTTTTGCTCTCTCTGCTTTCTTATCAGGAATTGTTTGGCAATATTCAGCTTCTCCACTTCCGTGTACCCCGGAAGGCGGATGATCTCCATCCGGTCCTGGAGGGGAAGGGGGATGGTATGAAGATTGTTTGCAGTGGTAATGAAGAGGATCTGCGATAGATCATAGTCCAGGTCCAGGTAATGGTCATTAAAGGCGAAATTTTGTTCAGGATCCAGCACTTCCAGCAAGGCGGCCGAGGGATCACCCCGAAAATCCGTGCTCATCTTGTCCACCTCATCAAGGCAGAACACCGGGTTGTTAGACTTGGCTTTTTTCAGAAACTGAAGGATTTTTCCAGGGAGCGCGCCGATGTAGGTCCTTCTGTGTCCACGGATTTCGGCTTCATCCCGCACACCACCAAGGGAAAGCCTGACAAAGTTCCGGCCTGTTGCCCGTGCCACTGACTTGGCAAGAGAGGTTTTTCCCACGCCGGGAGGGCCGACCAGGCAGAGAATGGGACCTCTGATCTTCTTGGTAAGACGCTGGACAGCGAGGTATTCAACGATCCTTTCCTTGGGCTTCTCAAGGCCGTAGTGATCTTCGTCGAGAATCTTTTCAGCCTCTTCGATATTAAGCTTTTCCTTTGTTTTGTCATACCAGGGAAGTGAAAGAATCCAATCCACGTAATTACGCACAACAGTGGCTTCGGCCGACATGGGCGACATGAGCTTTAGTTTCTTAAACTCCTGTTTTATGCGGTTATGTGCCTCTTTGGAGAGGCGCTTGCGCTTAATCTTCTTTTCCAGCTCATCAAGCTCGGCCTTGAAATCGTCCTTTGTGCCCATTTCTTTCTGGATGGCCCGCATCTGCTCGTTGAGATAGTAGTCCTTCTGGGTCTTCTCCATCTGCTTCTTGACGCGGGTTCTCAGGCGGTGTTCCAGTTTCAGGATATCGATCTCGTTGCGGAGCTTCTCGTAGATCCGCTCCAGACGCCGATTCAGGTTCTGCTCTTCGAGGATTTCCTGCTTGTCAACGACTTTGAGCGCAAGATGACCGGCAATGGTGTCGGCCAGGCGCACGGGATCTTCGATGTTGGTCACGGTCGAGACGATCTCGTCGCTGATTTTGTTGTTCAGTTTAGCATACTCCCCAAAGCTGGTATTGATCGAGCGAATCATGGCCTTGCTCTCGATGTTGATTTCAGAATCAGAAGAGAGCTTGGTCACTTCAACCATGAAGAATTCGCGGTTATCCAGGAAGTTTTCAATTTTTCCCCGTTCTTTTCCCTCAATCAGCGCTTTGACCGTTCCGTCCGGTAACTTCAGGAGCTGAAGCACGGTTCCAAGCGTACCAAAATGAAAGATGTCCGTTGGGGTCGGTTTGTCCACTTTGGCATCGCTCTGGGCGGAGAGAAAGATCTCCTTCTGGTGGGACATGGCATATTCCAGTGCCTTGATAGATTTATCCCGTCCCACGAACAGGGGAACCACCACATTGGGAAACACCACGACGTCCCTGAGTGGCAAGAGCGGGTAATAATATTTCTCAATGGTAGAGAAATCCGGGGGATCTTTTTTATTCATTGTAAACATAGTATCACGCGTATCCTGCTTGATTTTCGTAAAGTAATAGAGGGGTCTCACCCATGGTGATGACTTCCTCACCAACTACACATTCTCGAACGTTGGGCTTGGATGGAATTTCATACATGATATCCAGCATGACGGATTCGAGGATAGCCCGGAGACCACGAGCCCCTGATTTTCTTTCAAGGGCACTATTGGCGACTGCCTGCAGGGCCTCGTTAGTAAATTTGAGATTGACTTCTTCAAGTTCAAAGAGTTTTTTGTACTGGCTGACCAAGGCATTTTTTGGCTCTGTAAGAATTCGGACAAGGGCCTGGAGGCTCAGTTCACTCAGAGAGCTTATGATCGGTATCCTGCCGATAAACTCGGGAATGAGACCGAACTTGATGAGATCTTGAGGCTGTACCTGTGCCACGATCTCATTCATGTCTATTTCACCCTTGCCATGAATATCCGCCTCGAACCCCATTGCCTTGCTTCCAATGCGATTTCTGATGAGTTTATCCAGCCCGTTGAAGGTTCCCCCGCAGATGAAGAGGATGTTGCTGGTATCCACTTTCACGAAGTCCTGGTGAGGATGCTTTCTCCCGCCCTTTGGGGGAATACTGGCCATGGTCCCTTCAATGATTTTCAAAAGGGCCTGCTGGACTCCCTCTCCGGAGACATCCCTGGTGATGGAGGGACTGTCCGATTTTCGGGCGATCTTATCTATCTCGTCAATATACACGATCCCTTTGGAGGCGGCCTCAATATCGTAATCGGCCATCTGGACCAGGTTAAGGATGATATTTTCCACGTCTTCGCCCACATACCCCGCTTCAGTAAGGGTGGTGGCATCGGCAATGGTGAACGGCACCTTGAGTATCCTTGCCAGGGTTTGGGCAAGGAGGGTCTTTCCGCAGCCGGTAGGACCGATCAGGAGTATGTTGCTTTTCTGTATTTCAATGCCCTCCATATCCACCTTCGTATGTATCCTTTTATAGTGGTTATGGACCGCCACCGACAGGACCTTTTTGGACCTCTCCTGTTCAATAACGTATTGATCCAAGGCCTCCTTGATCTCTGCAGGCTTCGGCAATTCATCGGCTGCTTGACTGTCTTTTTCCTCGCCATATTCTTCGGCGATGATTTCATTGCACAACTGAATACATTCATCGCAGATATAGACAGAGGGGCCTGCAATGAGTTTTTTTACTTCGTCCTGGCTCTTTCCACAAAAGGAACAGAGCAGGTCATCATTCGAGTCATCCCTTCTTGGCATAAAGCGTTCCCCTTCTATTTCTCTTTCACGTTTTCCTGCATCTCGCGGGTGGTGATAATCCGGTCGATGAGTCCATATTCGAGGGCCTCTTCACTGCTCATGAAGAAATCGCGTTCTGTGTCAACACGGATTTTTTCAATGTCCTGCCCGGTATGTTTGGCGAGAATCTGGTTCAGAACATCCCTCATCTTGAGAATTTCCCGAGCCTGGATATCAATATCAGTAGCCTGGCCCTGGGCTCCTCCCAAGGGCTGGTGTATCATGATCCTGGAGTGGGGAAGGGCATAGCGTTTTCCCTGTGCTCCCGCTGCCAGCAACAATGCCGCCATACTGGTTGTTTGCCCCATGCAGATAGTTGCCACTTCCGGCTTGATGTACTGCATCGTGTCATAAATAGCAAGGCCTGCCGTAACAGAACCTCCCGGGCTATTAATGTAAACATTGATATCCTTGTCAGGATCCTCCGATTCGAGAAACAGCATTTGTGCAATGACGGTATTTGCCATCCCATCAGCCACCTGTTCCCCCATGAAAATAATCCTATCTTTCAAGAGACGGGAATAGATGTCATATGCCCTCTCTCCACGGTTCGACTGTTCTACAACGACTGGTATCAACATGGGATTTAACTCGTCTCCTTTTGTGCGTCAGTTTGTGTATCCGGCGTTGCATTCTCTGTTTCTTTTGGAAGAATTTTAGCATGCTCCACCAGGTAATTCAATGTTTTTTCCTCCATCAAGGTCTCCCTCAAAGAATCCATGAGGCCCCTGGCCTCATAATATTGCTTAATGCTTTCGACAGGTTGACCCATGGATTGGGCAATGCCGGCAATGCCGTTTGCCAGCTCCTCATCATCGATGCTGATGTCTTCAAGGTTTGCGATTTCGCCAAGGATCAGCATTTCCTTTACCCGTTTTTCAGCATCTTCACGAAAATCCTTTCTCAGCTTCTCTTCTGAAAGCCCCGCTTTTTCAAGGCTGGAGCCGCTTCTTATCAGGTTTTCCCGGACCCTGCTCAGTGCACCGTCGATTTCGCTGTTGACGAGCACTTCGGGAAGGTCAAATTCGCATTTTTCGGCGATGCCCTGCATCAGCCGCCTCTTCAGACCCGTTTCGATCCTTTTTTGCTCTTCCGCGGTGACCATCTCACGCACCCGGCTCTCAAGGGTCTGAATGTCCTGGAATTCATCGCCGAAGTTCTTGGCAAAGGCATCATCAAGCTCAGGAAGGACCATCTCCTTTACATCATTGATTTGGAAGGTGAAGTGGACCTTTTTCCCGGCGAGTTTTTCGTGGTAATAGGTATCTTCGAAATCCACATCCACCTCGCCTTGATCTCCTTTTTTCAAGCCGATAAGGGCACTCTCGAACCCAGGATGAAAATCATTGCTTCCCACGTGAAGCATGAAATTGTTTGCCTTGATTCCTTCTATGGGTGAGTCGTTCTCAAACCCTTCATATTCGAGAACAGCGTGGTCACCATCTTTGACCGGACGATCTTCCTCAATGGCGTTCAGTTTGCCGTGGGCCTTCCGTATCTGTTCGAGACGCTCGTGCACGGTCTCATCTGATACTACGGATTCCTCTTTTTCAATCTCCACACCCAGGTAATCTTTTACCTGGATTTCGGGGCGGACTTCCATAATGGCGGTATAGGTAAAGCCTTCTCCTGCCTTCAAAGTGTCCTTTTCCAGCAAAGGTGTCCCCAACGGATACATGTCGCTTTCCTGGAGAGCCTTTGGAAAGGTATTGCTGATGATATCGCGGGTCACATCCTCATGCACCTGGTCAGCGAAATACCTCTCCAGGATCTTTTTCGGTGCCTTGCCTGGACGAAAGCCTGGGATCTTAGCCTTTTTCCCGACCTTTTTATATGCTGTCTGTAACATGTTATCCACTTCCGTGGAGTCAACCTCTACAATAAGTTTTTTCTTCACCGGGCTGATTTCTTCTACGTTGGTTTTCATATGCTTCCTCAATTCTCCGTGGTACCTAACAGGTCTCCGCCTTGATCTGCATCTTCTGTCTTGAGGCCGTTATTTCCGTTGCGTTAAGATATTCAGCACCGATTCCAACATGAAATCGTGTTGCAAAAAAAATGCCGCCCTTCCGGGACGGTCGGTCTCTCTTTGAAGATTTTGCAGATTTGGGTCACATTGCTATTTAATATAGTAACGGGAAATTTAATTTCAAGGTGCATTCCTCAGATGGAACACATTTGCTTTTGATTATGATCGAAGAACCATAAAATCCCTCCTGTCACAACCGGACCTCCTCTCTTTTCCATTCCTTCGATCCGGCCCAATACCGCAGACAGGAATACCACCGGCCGGGTTCAAGAGTTCGGGATCTGTTATGGACCAGAATATTCCAGGGCTTGCGGAGATCTCCCGTCTCCTTTCAACGCCCGATCTTCTTTCAGATGGTGACCTCCTTCGGTTTTGGTTCCTGCGTTCAACACTTCTTCTTTTTTTGTCACCAGTGGAGGGCTCCGGATTGCGGCGCCGGTCCAGGCCGGAGCGTCTTCCAAAATCATCCTTGATAAATATTTTTTCAGAGTGTCGGTTCATTGCGGCCTGTTGGTTTCACATCAAAAAAAGTTTTCATCCCTTTATCATTTAAGATGGGCAATTGACGAATGTCAATTCCTTTTCGCAGCGGCTTTTCTTTGTCAGAGGAAGAATTGGTGTGGGAAATATGTCAGAGGGGCTGAAGATGAGCGGCGGTCATTTTTCTTTTGTTCCAGCGGGAAAACTGTTGTATACTCCCTGCCATCTGAAACTATGAGGCCCAACACATGAAGAAATCAGTTCTCTTTTGCATAGGAATCTTTGTGGCTCTTGCTTTCCTTTGCTCACCTGCGTTCTCCGCCGATCGGTTCAAGATAACCCGCGTCTATGACGGGGATACGGTACAGGCCGAGGCGCCTGGAATTGTTATCTATATTATGCTTGTGGGTATTGATGCGCCTGAAATCGGCAACCAGGTAAACAGACAAGGGCAGCCCTATGGAAAAGAAGCAAAGGATTTTCTGAGCAAGATGATTTTGAATCGTCCAGTTGACGTGGTGGGATATGGGGTGGCTCCTTATCCCCACGATAATATCATTGGCGTTATCTATCTGGAGGGAGAGAATATTAACCTGGAAATGGTAAAACACGGGCTCGCGGAAGTGCAGGAAACAAACCTTCCGAAAGGCTTGGATATCCGGGCTTTCATGGAGGCTGAAAAAAAGGCCAGGGCTACTAAGAAGGGTATGTGGAGTCTTGGCTCCAGGTACATGAGTCCCCGGGCGTGGCGGCTCAAACACATGGGCACTCAAAATGAGGTGGAATGTAAGTAGCGTTAAAGATCCTCGAAATCGTCATCAATGGCAATGATCTGCCCCGAACTCACCGCCAAAATTTTGTCGCCAGAAATTCGAAATATTTCCTAAAATCGTGCCCCTCCATAGATAGATTGTGGGAACAG
>CAZJRD010000105.1:0-7398 GCA_964548365.1 uncultured Desulfobacteraceae bacterium
TATTTCCTAAAATCGTGCCCCTCCATAGATAGATTGTGGGAACAGGTGAGTTTTTTCTATTGTGACCCCGATGGGAGGTGCATGGGAAAGGGTTAAGGGATGGTGCGAGAGGGGGGACTCGAACCCCCACGGATTGCTCCACTGGATCCTAAATCCAGCGCGTCTACCAGTTCCGCCACTCTCGCCTGTCCTTATGATTCCGCAGATTTCTCGATCATGAAAAACATGTCGCAGTGACCTCGGTGAATATTTTGAAACTGGCTCCTATGATTTCTTTTTTTCTTTCCCATGTCAAGGCGCAATGCCTGGAGAAAGACGTTCTTCATACTGATCCGAGAATCGTTTTATCAGACCTTCATCAGCGAAACTGTAATAGCGGTTGTCCCCGATAACGATATGGTCCAAGACCTGAATGAGGAGGAGCTTTGCGGCCCAGAGGAGGTCCCTGGTCAGCCTGCGGTCTTCCGGGGAAGGCGTTGGATCACCCGAGGGGTGGTTATGCACAAAGACGAGTGCCGCGGCCTTGTATTCAAGGGCCAGGGTTATGATCTCTCTGGGATAAACGGCACTGCCGGTAAGGCTCCCGAGAAAGACGTCTTCATCTGCCAGCAACTGGTTCTTACGGTCGAGAAAGAGCACCTTGAACACCTCCCGCTTGAGGTCTCGCATGGAATGGAAGAGGTAATCAAATACCGCACTTGAAGACCCAAAAAAGGGTTTCTGTTTTGCGCGGTCGCGCAAATATCGCCCAGCCACCTGGTGGACAAGCCCCATGTACAGGGCGTTCTTCGGGCCGATCCCCTTGATCTGGAGGAGTTTGTCGCGAGGAGCTGAAAGCACCTGGGAAAGACTCCCGAACCGATGTATCGCTTCCCGTGCGGCAGTTTTTACGTCTTTCCTGGGAGTTCCCAGCGTGAGGAGGAACTCCACAACTTCCTCATCTGAAAATCGTTCAAGGCCGCCTTCTTCGAATCTTGTGCGCAACCGCTCCCGGTGCCCTTTCCCCTTTTCCTGCCATTCCTTTTTTTCCATTGGTGCTGACGCTCCATTCTTCGATGTGTCGGGTATCCTATCAAAAAGATGAAGAATATCAAGGAAGAGTTGTCGCAGATATCATTATTTTATTGACAATCTGACAGGCCTTACAGAACATGAATACCATCAGCTCAACGAGAGGAAAAACATATGCGTGTCCTTATTGCCGCGTCTGAAGCGGCGCCCCTGGCAAAAACAGGGGGCCTAGGTGACGTTGTGGGGGCTCTGCCTACAGCACTTCAGGAACTTGGTTGTGAGGTATCCCTGGTGATGCCCGCATACCGGAAAGCCCTTGAAAATGCTGAAAAGCCGGCGATGGCGGCAAAAGGGATCCCGGTGAAGCTTGGGCAAAAGCACGTTCCTGCGGACGTACTGGAAACTCAAGTGAACCCGGGGATTCCCATTTTCCTGGTTCGGCGGGATGAATTTTTTGATCGCTCAGAAATTTACGGGACGTCCGAGGGGGAGTACTTTGACAGCCGTGAGCGTTTCATCTTTTTCTCCCGAACCATCCCCCTCCTCTGTCGGACGCTTGATTACCATCCCGATATCATTCTGGCCAATGACTGGCAGACAGGTTTGCTCATGGCGCTCCTGGATGAGGGAGCCTTCCCCGGAGCGGCAGGCGTCTTCACCATCCACAACCTGGGGTACCAGGGGCTGGTACCGCCGGAAAACATCGCGCTCATCGGCCTCCCGGACAAATATTATCGTATGGACGGTCTTGAGTATTACGGACAGATGAGCCTGCTCAAAGCAGGGATCGTCTACGCCCATGCCGTGACCACGGTCAGCCCGACGTATGCTCAAGAGATCCAGACCAGGGAATTCGGGTGCGGCCTCGACGGCCTTTTGAGAAGTATCAAAAAACGACTTTTCGGCATCTTGAACGGGATAGACGAGAAAGAATGGAATCCTGAAAAAGATATTCACCTGCAGGCCAATTATTCCCGGCAAGACGTTTCAGGCAAGGAGCAGTGCAAGAACGAGCTCTTGAAAGAAACGGGGCTGCCCATGAGGCTGGTGAACAGGCCCCTTCTCGGCATGGTGAGCAGGCTTGTCTCTCAAAAGGGATGCGATCTCTTGTTGGGGGCGGCAGAAAAACTCTTCGGATTGGATGTGGGGTTGGTGCTCCTTGGGTCCGGTGAAGCTGAATATGAAAAGGCATTTTCCGCTCTTCAGGAAAACAACCAACCACATTTCAGGTTCATCAGTGGGTTTGACGAATCTCTCGCGCACAGGATTTATGCCGGTTCAGACAGTATTGTGGTGCCTTCCCTCTATGAACCCTGCGGGCTCACCCAGATGTATGCTCTCAGATATGGGAGTGTTCCTGTTGTGCGGGCCACCGGTGGACTCAATGACACGGTCCAGGATCCGAAAGAACGGCGCTTTCCCGGTACGGGATTCAAGTTCAAGGACTTTGATCCTGATGCTCTTGTGGCAGCAATAGAGCGAGCCAACACGGTCTACAAAGACGCGGACTACTGGCAGGCCATGATGCGAGAGGGGATGGGGCAGGATTTTTCGTGGCGGAAATCGGCAAGGCAGTATCTGGAGATTTTCGAGAGAGCAATGAGACACAGACGCGGTACAGACACATGAGCGGAAAACACCTTTGCATACACGGGCATTTCTATCAACCTCCCCGGGAGAATCCCTGGTTGGGAATGATAGAATATCAACCTTCAGCATATCCTTACCACGACTGGAACGAACGGGTCACCCGGGAGTGCTACGGGCCCAATACCAGGGCCAGACTTGAGGCGGATGAAGGACGAATCCTGAAGCTCGTGAATAACTATGAATACATGAATTTTGATTTTGGACCGACGTTGCTCTCGTGGCTCGAAAAAGCCCATCCATGGATTTATGGAGAGATATTGGCAGCCGACCAAGCCAGCCGCAGGCGCTACGATGGTCATGGAAATGCCATGGCCCAGGTTTACAATCACATTATTATGCCCCTTGCCAACACGCGAGACAAACGGACCCAGATCCGATGGGGCCTCGCAGACTTCGCCCGACGATTCGGTCGTCCTGCTGAAGGGATGTGGCTGGCTGAGACCGCGCTTGATTCGGAAAGTCTTGCGCTCATGGCAGAGGAGGGAGTCCGGTTTACGGTGCTGGCACCCACACAGGCCGGGGCGGTAAGGGCCCTCGGGGATTCCGCCAAAGCATGGAAGGATGTGTCCGGTGGGGACATCGACACCACAAGGGCCTATCGCGTCTTTCCGCGGGGAGGTCAATCGCCTTTCATCGATGTCTTCTTTTTTGACCCGGAACTCTCCAAGGCTGTGGCCTATGAAAAAATTCTCGCATCAGGGAGCGATTTTCTTGCTCGCCTTGAAAAAGGTAATGGGGCTAAAAGGGAACGTGCCCGCCTGGTGAATATTGCGACGGACGGCGAATCATACGGGCATCATTTCAAGTTCGGGGACATGGCGCTTGCCTGGCTTTTTGATCATTTGGAGCAACAGGGGGAGATGGAACTTACCAATTATGCCTGTTTTCTGGAAGATTTTCCCCCGGAAGAAGAGGTAAGGATCCTTGAGAACACTTCTTGGAGCTGTGCTCACGGCGTAGAGCGATGGCGTTCGGATTGCGGGTGCAATATCAATCATCGGGAAGGATGGAATCAGGCCTGGAGGGGTCCGTTGAGGGAGGCCATGGACTGGCTGTCCGGGGAGCTCGCGGATCTTTTCGAAGAGCAGGGGGGAAAACTATTCAAGGATCCGTGGGCGGCGAGGGATGACTATGTCCTCGTGCTGCTCGATCCTTCCCCGGAAAACCGCGACCGGTTTCTTGAGAGGCATCTTATCAAGGAGCCTGATCGAGGCGATAGGGTCGGAGCATTTGAGCTCATGGAATCTCAGAGAATGGCCCTTTATATGTATACCAGTTGCGGCTGGTTTTTTGATGATATAGCGGGACTGGAAGCGACCCAGGTTCTCATGTACGCGGACAGGGCCATAAACCTGGTGAGAAGATGGTCCCACGCAGACCTGGAGAGCGGTTTCCTATCAATTATTTCAAGGGCCAGGAGTAATGATCCTGCGTTTGGTGACGGGACTGCCATTTTTGACGAGCTGGTGAAAAAAAGGAGAATGTCCGCCGGCCGGATTACCGCAAACCATGTCTTTGCGCGATTGTTCCATGGTGGGCATGAAGAAGGATTTTTCAGGGGCCGTGTTCAGCCGGTACAAGAAAAGGATGAACATATGCGGGACCCGGGCGGGGCAACAGGAGAGATCCTGGTGTCAGATCCAATGACCGGAAAAGGCGAAAAAATCACTTTTTCGGCGAGGGGAAACAGCCCTGCTGATTTTGAGTGCCACGTGAGGAGTGAGGGAGGAGGCGGCGAAACATACACGGTCCATGACATTGCCCCTGAAACGCGGAAGATGCTCATGAAAAGCACAGCCCGTAACATGATGGATCAGGTGAGCCGAAGCGCAAGCGAACAAGACTTGCGGTTTCTGTTTTCATTGATCCCCCCATCTGAAGATATATCTGAAGAGATAAAGCAGCCGCTTCCTGGTGGTCTTGAGGATATTCTGCGTATATTCCTAAGAGTGCGCATTTTGGGGCTCCCTGAAACGCCCGAGGCCATGTCCGAGGAGGTGAACGCCATCAGGGAAGTCATCCGGAACGCGTCGAGATGGAACTGCTCCCTTCAGGTGGATGATCCGGAGACAAGAAAAAAGGGCAAGGATCTGGTAAATGGCCTGATGCACCAAATTGGTGAGGGTGCTGAAGCTGCCGTCATGACAATACTGACGCAATTTCTGGATATGGCCGACGCGCTTTCCCTGGAGATGGGTCTCTGGGAGTGTCAGAATTACTACTGGGATTTTTCCACGAATGAAGGGTTTATGGAGCGATTGTCCCCGGAGCAGGCAAAGGCTTTTGGGACTCTCGGCCACCGATTGGGATTTATGATATAAAGAGTGATCTCACTCTCTCAATGCCTTACGCCTTATGCCCTAAGCCTTACGCCTCAGTAAGCGCTTCTTCAAAATATTGAGCTAATATGTTAACGCCATGATTTGCTAAAGAAAAAGGGTGATCCAATATGTTGAATCTTGTGTTTGCAATCCATTGCCATCAACCGGTTGGGAATTTTGATTATGTCTTTGAAATGGCGTGCAATCAATCGTACCAGCCCATCCTGGAGATCCTGAAAGAAAACCCCCTCATTCGACTCGGCGTACATATGAGTGGACCGCTCCTCGAATGGATAGAAGCACACCGTCCCGCTACCCTGGATCTCCTGGGAAGCCTGGTTGATAGAAACCAGGTGGAGCTCCTTTCGGGAGGGTTTTTCGAACCCCTGCTGGCCAGCATCCCCGCGAGAGATGCAAGAGGCCAGGTGGAAATGATGAACGATTACCTGGAAACCCGTTTCGGGTGTCGGCCGAAAGGGTTCTGGCTCACGGAACGAATCTGGGACCCGGGCCTTCCTTTAGTTCTCGCGGATAGCGGTCTTAAGTATACGATCGTGGATGATACCCACTTCTATTATGCAGGGCTCAAGCCGGACGAAATCTACGGTCCCTATGTAACGGAAAAAGAGGGCAAGACGCTTTCCCTTTTGGCAACGCCTATGATCATGCGCTACCTGATTCCTTTTAAACTGGTGGAAGAGGCTATCGGACACCTCCGCCACCTGGAACAAACAGGGAAAAAAGTGGCTGTCTATGGAGATGACGGGGAAAAATTCGGGCTCTGGCCGGGAACCAATGAATGGGTCATACAAAAAGGCTGGCTGCGCGACTTTTTCAGGGCTGTTACAGAAAACGGAGACTGGCTCCAGACCAAGTCCCCGGGGGATGTTGTGGACGATATGCATCCCTTAGGACGCATCTATCTGCCGCAGGCATCCTATGAAGAAATGACTGAGTGGGCCCTTCCTGCCGGCCGGAGTGAGGCCTTGGAACATATCGTTACCTCCCTGAAGGAAAACGGGCAGTGGGAAGAGTGGCGACCGTTTGTGCGCGGGGGAATCTGGGACAACTTCCTGGTAAAATACGATGAAGCCAACCGCATGCACAAGAAGATGCTTTTCCTCAGCGATGCCCTTTCCCGAAACTCTGAGGGTAGCCAATACCTCTGGCGTGCCCAGTGCAATTGCGCGTACTGGCACGGGGTTTTCGGTGGTCTCTATCTCGGACACCTGAGACGGGCCATTTACCAGAATCTGCTTCGGGCCCAGGAGTGCATGCTCCGGGAGAAGGGAACCACCTTCGATGTCCAGCAGGTGGATATGGACAAAGACGGGGAGGAAGAAATTCTGATCCGGACGCCCGATCTCTCCATTGGCATTTCGCCTGCCAGGGGAGGAGGGATCTTTGAACTCAGCAATATTCCCCGTGCCCTGAATCTGGGTGACGTGCTGACCAGGAGATATGAAGCATATCATCGGCGCGTAAAGGAGGTAGCCCGGGACCAGGAAAACGATGCAACCAAGGCGCAGTCAATTCACGAGATGACGGCCGCGAAGGATGAGAATCTTGAAGCGGCACTTATTTATGATCGTTACACACGATCTTCTTTCCTGGATCATTTTCTGCCGGATGGAACCTCCGTGGAAGACTACGAATCAAGTGAGTACCAGGAACTGGGTGATTGTGTTGAGGGGAGGTATCTCGCAAAAAAGGTCTCAACCGAAGAAGATGGTTGTGTGGTTGCTCTGGCTCGAGAAGGATGGGTGGGGTCAAGCGCGGTAACCATTCACAAAGAACTTCGTGTTGGAACAGAGGGAGAAGTGCAGATTGAATGGCAACTGTCTTGCCGTAAGGATGAGCCGGTTTCGTGTCTTTTCGGTGCTGAGTGGAATATGACTCTCTTCTCTGACCGGGACCACGAAAGATACTACCTGTTCAATGGGAAAAAACGGAGGGAACCAGCGGAAACAGGCATGGAAGAAGGCATCACTACATTTTCGATGGTAAATGACTCGGATCAGATCACCACGAAATTTGCTTTTCCGCGACCGGTTGCCGTGTGGTTTTTCCCGCTTATGACTGTATCAATGTCCGAAGAAGGTTTTGAGCGCACCTACCAGGGGTCGAGTTTCCTTTTTGTCTCTCCCCTTGCGCTGGCAAAAGGGGAAACATGTCGATTTTCTTGCGAGATGCGGATTGAGGGGTGCTAAAGAGGTACTAAAAGAAAGGCCCGGCCTTCCGTAAAAAGGAAATGCCGGGCCGTTGATCGGGATTGGGCTGATGGTGAACGATCCAACTGGGCCTTTGTGGGTTGGGCTGATGGTGAACAATCCAACCGGACCTTTGCGGGTTGGGCTGATAGTGAACAATCCAACCGGGGTTCTCAAAAAATGGCTACCCGCAATGCCGTTGTTTT
>CAZJRD010000106.1:0-4560 GCA_964548365.1 uncultured Desulfobacteraceae bacterium
TTTCTTGTTGTTACTCGGATCACACATCTCTTCATAGCTTACTGAATAGAGAAATTCACACGATTTCACAGGAAATAAACGGTCCTTTCCGCTCAACCTTTACCAGCAGAATCAGACTGGGCTCCTTTAAATGGTGGGAAACAAGGGGCTGAGAAAGGAGTGCCCCCGTCCAGGAATCCAGGCCTGCGGTAAGATGGTTCCGGATGGGAATAAAAGCCCTGGCTGGTTTTTTCTCCGAGGAGACCTTTATCCACGTATTTCTTCAAGAAGACCGCATTTGCCCGTCCCTGGAGGTCATCCTTTTTGTTTGCCCAATACTCAGTGATCGCCCAGATGGTTTTCAGGCCAATACTGTCCATAATGCCAAAGGGGCCGCTTTGAGTATGCATAGCGCCCATCCAGGCCCGGTCAGTATCTTTTATGGAAGCAACATCATTGGCAGCAAGGCTGAGTGCCGCTGACAACAGGCTCGACAACATGTTATTGAAAACATACCCATGGTGTTCTTTCTGGAGGACAATGGCAACCTGTCCGATCTTCCGGACAAACGCACGGATAAGGTCAATGGTCTCCCTGGAAGTGGCTGGATGGGGCATGATATCTACCACATTGGTGGTCCTGACATCATGGAAATGGAGGGCGGCAAACTTCTGCGGCCTGCCGGTGGCTTCGGCAAACATGGACGGGACAAGCATGGATGTATTTGTCGTGAAGATGGTTCGGGCCGGGCAAAGCACATTGAACTGAGAAAATACCTTCCCCTTGAGTTCCGGATCCTCCGGCACGGACTCGCTCAGAATATCCACATCTCTCGCCGCTTCCAAAGGGTCGGTGGTGGCGACTATCCTGGCAATGGTCTCCTCTGATTCCTCCCTGGTCATGCGGCCGGATGATACAAACCTTTCACAAAGCCTGTTTATCCTGGTTCTTGCCCTGTCAAATATGTCCGGAGAGATATCATAAAGCACCACATGATAACCGTGCATGGCGCATTGAAAACCGATCTGCTGCCCCATGGTTCCTGCCCCGACAATAAGTACCCGTCTGATGTCCTCTACTTTCATTTCCGATCTCCTGAATGATTTGACGTTGTAACCAGGTGTGCTTTGACTTCACAACAGATTCCACCGCCTGCCCCATGACAAATACACTGTGCATCCCCATTGCAACTGCATTATGCGTGAGAGTGCTCTATGACTCTTGTTGCGGTTTTTTCCAGGATGTGTACTGCAAACATGAGCATTTTGAATCTCTCGTCCCTGGTCTGTCCGTGAAAATAGCGGCAATAAATTTGCTGGGCGATCACAGCCAGGCGAAAGAGCCCGAAACAAAAATAAAAATCAAAATTCTCAATTGAGATGCCGGATTTCTTTGCATATCGAGCCACTAGCTCTTCTCTGGTGAGGGCGCCGGGGATATTGGTGGGCATCCCGCGGATTAACTGGAGTTCATCAGGATCATCCTTTTGGACCCAGTAGGCAAGGGAGCTCCCCAAGTCCATAGGCGGGTCCCCTATGGTTGCCATTTCCCAGTCGAGTATTCCGATAATCCTCAACGGGTTCTCAGGATCAAGCACCAGGTTATCCAGTTTATAATCGTTATGAATGATGGAAGGTCGAGCCCTTTCCGGTGGCATATTTTTCACCAGCCACTCCATGATCCGCTTAAAATCAGGGGCGTCTTCTGTCTTGGCGGCAAGATAACGCCGGGACCACCCCTCCACCTGCCTCTTGACATACCCGTCAGGCCTGCCGAAATTTTCAAGGCCCACTTCCTTGTAGTCAATAGAATGGAGTTCATAATGGAGATCGATAAGGTTTTCACAGAGCTGCCGTGCATCCTCAGGGCTCATCTCCACCCCCTTGGGCAGGTCTTTTCTCAAGATGATGCCCTGAATGCGCTCCATCACATAGAAAGGGCACCCCATAAACGACGTGTCTTCGCTATATACAAACGGTTTCGGCACATACGGAAATACCGGGTGCACTGCGCTTAGAATCCGGTATTCCCTGCTCATGTCATGAGCTGTTTTGGCTTTTGTTCCGAAGGGGGGCCTTCTGAGGACCAGCTCCGTTTTGCCCATGCGGATCATATAGGTCAAATTGGAGAACCCGCTGGGGAACTGCGCTACCTCGAGCGTGCCTTCGAGTTCCTCTATGTTATCCTTCAGAAATTCCTCAACAGCCTTTGCTTCAAGCTCTTCACCCTGTCTTTCTTTCGTCGGCCTGTCTGTTACATCCATAATTCCTCCCATCGCTGTCACTTCTCAGGTCAGGAGATACGAATCTACAAGGTCGATAAGGCTCCTCGCATATTGCGCTACCGAAATATTCCTCATCTCATATTTCCATCTTTTCAAGTACCAATCCTGCAATAGAGCCTTGATCATGGCTGCAGCGAGTTCCTTGTTCACGTCCTGGAAGGTTCCGCTTTTTCTCCCATGCTCTATGATATCGATGAAGATCTTTTCAGTAAAAAGCTCCGCCTCGATTACCTTTTTTTGCACTTTTTTGGAGAGATTCTTTGCTTCCATATAGGAAAAATAGAACCATGGATGCATGATCTCGCTCAGATACAGGTGCGTGTAGATGGCCCGCTTCAGCTTGAGATGCGAATCATCAACGCCCGTAAGCTCATCAACAAGCACTCCGGCAACAACCCGCATGCTTTGCTGCAAAATCATGTCGAGGAGTTCATCCTTTCTTGAAAAATAAGAGTATAGGGCTCCCATGCTCAGGCCAGCCCCGGCGCTCAGGTCCCTCATGCTCATCGCGGAAAACCCTTTCTTCCTGCTCAAGGCAAGGGTGGCTTCAGCTATCTTCATGAGATTCCTGATCGCCACATCCTCTTTCTTGACCTTGATCTTTTCCCGATGTTCCTGGAAAAACGCCCTGTACATGTCCTCCTTGGACATGTTTACCCGGCTCATGATAGCATCAAAATCCAGTGTGCTTTCCAAGGTCATTATTTTACCTCACGTCCTTCATAGCCACGCAGAATCCTCCTTGCCACCGCCATCTTGTGCACCTCGTCAGCACCGTCATAGATCCTCGCCGCCCTCTCGTGTCTGTAGAAAAACGGGATGATGATGTCATCCGTCATCCCTAAACCTCCATGGACCTGGAGGGCCTTGTCTACCACATTCTGCAGAACACCCGCCACAAAGAATTTAATGAGGGATATGTCCTCCCTTGCCTCCTTTATGCCAAGCTTCTCTATCTTCCAGGCGGCATTCAGGGTCATCAGGCGGGCGGCCTGAATCTCGGCGGCGCACTCGGCAATCCATGCCTGAATGATCTGCTTGGTAGCCAGGGTTTTTCCATCCGGCGTCATAATCCTTTCAGAAGCCCGCTTGCACATGAGGTCAAAAGACCTCTTGCATATACCCAGCCACCGCATGCAATGGTGGATCCTGCCCGGGCCCAAGCGTTCCTGTGCGATTACAAAGCCATGCCCTTCCGGGCCGAGAAGGTTTTTCTGCGGCACCCGGCAGGACTGGTATAATATCTCACCGTGGCCGAAATAATCACTTCCCGCTTCACCCATGACCGGGATATTTCTCACGTGATTGAACCCCGGGGTATCACATGGGACAATGATCATACTTGCCTGCAGATAGGGTGGGGCCTCGGGATTGGTCTTTGCCATGACAATGGCGAACGCGGCGCCGTCTGACGATGACGTGTACCATTTTTGCCCGTTGATTACATAGTCACCCCCGTCCTTCACAGCAGTGGTATCCATCATGACGGGGTTGGATCCGGGGAGTTCCACCTCGGTCATGGAAAAGCAGCTCCTTATTTTTCCTTCCACCAGGGGCCTGAGGTACTTCTCCTTCTGCTCTTCCGTGCCGTGAAGGTAGAGGATCTCGATATTGCCTGCATCAGGGGCCTGGCATCCAAAGACATAGTGCCCGAGAGGGCTCCTGCCGAGCGATTCCGATACAAAGGCATGGTCCACCAGGTTTAACCCCATGCCGCCGAATTCTTTGGGATGGTTCGGGGCCCACAGCTCCATTTTTTTCACCATAGCCCTTTTTTCCTCGAGTGCCGGTAAGAGGTCCTTGAAACTCTTGTTAGCGAATTCCCGCTCGAGAGGAATAAGTTCTTTGTCAACAAACTCATCAATCATACCAATGATCAGCCTGGTCTTTTCGGGCGTTTCAAAATCCATTACGAATTCCCCTTAATTTATCGATATGTTATGAGTGTCTTCTCTTTCCTGAGTTCCAGATGAGCGATAGCATTATATCCTGCCAGTGTGAGTTTCGCATTCCTGTACGCGAACTTGGTGATGGATGAGTTGACAAGTTGCCAGTTCAGTCCGACCGCGTGTTCACTGGATAAATCCAAAGACTGCTGGAGCGCCGCAGCAATGCATCCACCTGAGGTAAACACCAGTATATTCTCGCCACTTCCATGTGCTGAAGCGATCTCGGTAAGGGCACTGCACGTCTTCGCAGAAAAATCGTCCCAGGTTTCGACACCCGGCTTGTCAAACCTGCCGGACGCCCATCTGAAAACCGCCCCCCCGAACACCTTCTTGAAAGATGACCCGTCT
>CAZJRD010000106.1:4660-7228 GCA_964548365.1 uncultured Desulfobacteraceae bacterium
CCAGATACGCGGCCAGCGCCCGCATCTGAGAGACACCCTTTTGAGAAAGCCGGTCATAGTTTTGCTGGCCAAAAGAGGCCTGCCCGTGTCTTATCATGTAGAGCATAACCATTGGATCAAAATACAGGGGCCGCAAGGGCGTGTCAAGGATAAATCGAGCGAACGTTCGTTTTTTACTAGCAATTGCCGTTGCCATTTTCTATCCTGTTGGACAACACAGTAGAAAAAACAGTGGATAATCCCAATCAGGAGAGAGCAGGTCCGAAGGAATGAAACTGCTCGTTTGCGTAAAACAGGTCCCGGATTCAGAGGCTCACCTCCTCATTAACCAGGAGGGTTCCTGGATTGCCCATGAAGATAAAACCGCTTTCAGGATGAACCGCTTTGATGAGTTCGCCCTTGAAGAGGCACTGCTCATTCGAGACCAGAATTCACATGACGAAAAGACATCCATAGATGCCATTTCAGTGGGACCTCCAAGGGTCAGTTTCACCCTGAAGAAAGCCATGGCCATGGGGGTTGATGAAGGCATTCACATCCTCGAGGATCAGGATCGCTACATGAGCCCGTTTGATACCGCCTCCCTGATCGCATCCTATGCAAAAAAGAAGGGATATGACCTGATTCTGGCCGGCGTCATGGCAGAAGATGACATGCATTGTCTGGTCGGCCAATTTATTGCGGAGATCCTTGAATATCCCTGCGCAACGTCCGTTATCCACCAGAAAATTATTAACGACAATGAGATCTATGTTGAAAGGGAGATAGAGACAGGGCGGAGGATATGCCTTCAATTGAACCTGCCTGCCGTTCTTACCATACAGTCCGGAATCAATGCGCCCAGATATCCATCCCTGTCCAATGTGATCAGGGCAAAGGATCAAAAAATTGTTCCCATTGATGCTCAAAAACTGCGGATCCGGGAAAAAAGGGAAGAGCTTATCTCGCTTTCTTACCCGGAACCATCATCTAAAGGGTTAATCCTGGATGGAACTCAAAGGGAAAAGGCGCAGGCACTGCTCAGGATAATGCATGAAAAATCCTTCATCTCATGAGGACCCGGAATGGAAGCGCCGATTGCAGTGATCGCAGAGCAGTCAGGGGGCGTTATACAGCCGGTGACGTATGAAGCGGTATCTTTTGCCGCGGAATTGGGACAAAAGCTTGATCGGAAAGTCCAGGTGGTCATCCTTGGGAAGTCGGTCGGGGTTCCCGCAAAACAGATTGCCGAAAAAACCGGAACCCATGTGATAGCAATTGAGAGTGAGCAACTTGACCTTTATAACGGAGAGGTCTACAGGGCTGCCGCCCTAAAGGCCCTGGAAACATTTGATCCCTCATACATATGCCTTCCTCACACGGCCACCGGGTTTGACCTTGCGCCGAGACTTGCCTCCTGTCTGAATGCGTCATGCATTACCGCGGTTGAAAAAATGCGCACCCGTGAGGGTAATATTCGATTTATCAGATCCGTTTTCAATGGGAAGTTGCGGGCAGAAATGGCACCTGCCACGGCCGGTGTTGTTCTCACGATCCTGCCGGGGGCATGGCCACCTTTTGAGATTCATCCGGAATCCAAAGGGTCCGCCCATATCATCAGGACAGATTTTGCCTCAGCCGCGTCACGGACCATGAAAATCAAAGAATCAGAAAAGGGGAAACTCAATCTCGGCGATGCTGAAGTGATTATTTCTGCGGGAAGGGGGATCCGCAATCCTGAGAACCTTCATCTCCTTGAGCAACTCGCAAAGATCTTCCCGAAATCGGCTCTCGGATCGTCAAAAGGCGCATGCGACCTTGGATGGCTTGGATATGAACGCCAGATCGGTGTCACGGGCCAGACAGTTTCTCCCAGGCTCTACATCGCGTGCGGGATATCAGGTGCTGTTCAGCACCTATCCGGCATGAAAGGCTCACAGATTATTGTCGGGATAAACAGCGATCCCGATGCCTCGATATTTACCGTGGCCGATTACGGTATAGTCGAAAATCTCGAAACCTTTATCCCTACCCTCCTTGAGGAATTCAGACACTTTTCAGCATCATCATAAAACAGGCCTCATTCAGCGGGCATCGCGTGATCCTTTCTGTCTCCAAAGCGCATCAGCATCGCCCTCGCGGGTACTATTTGGAAGGATGCACCATGTCCTCCGGGCGTACCCATTTCGCAAACTGATCTTCGGTCAGCAAATCCTGCTCAAGGGCGACTTCCTTCAGGGTCTTTTCTTCCCTCCATGCCCGAAGGGCGATCTCGGCCGCCTTGTCATAGCCGATGTGCGGGGCCAATGCCGTCACCAGCATCAGGGAATTTCTCAGATGAGGCTGCCAGAGCGCGGAGAGGTCGAGATAAGGATTACGGGCGCAACTCAATGGAAAGGCAAGGCAGGAGGAGTGAATTCATAGCGGCTTCGGAACAAAAAGCTGGACCGAAGGAGCAGTTTTGCCTATAAAATGGGAAGACAGATCATATCTGTCCAAGACAATGATAACGAGCAATAAAATTTTCACCTATGCTGATCCCTCTATTTTATACGCTGAACCTCCTGCTGCTCCTCTCCGGGCTCCTGG
>CAZJRD010000107.1:0-7193 GCA_964548365.1 uncultured Desulfobacteraceae bacterium
GTGAACAATCCAACCGGGGTTCTCAAAAAATGGCTACCCGCAATGCCGTTGTTTTCTCAGGGTCAACGTTCGTTTGATCTTGTTTTTTTGTCATTCACCCTAAAGAGAAGATGCACGCACATCCGAGAAGCCGTCAGAGTGCCACCTCAGACCCCCTTGTGCACATGAATAACCTTTAGAGGCCAGCGGCTGTCGCGTGGTTTTTGCTTTTGCTGTGTTGAGGTTGGGTGGCGCCTGATTGGCCAAGTATCCTGCTTCTTTTTATCCTCTCTATCGTCCTTTCTATCTGGTTTGAATCATCCCTGAAAATATCCTGTATGTCGAAAATCTTCATTTTTCTTTTCATTGCATATGGTACATCGGCACATGAAATCGGTTCCTTTAACGTTTTTTTGATTTTTTCGAATCTCACACGGAGATCGCAGAGACCACAGAGCTGAAAACAAAAAAGAAAGTGAATATTCCCCCACAGAGCGGGAGGCATCATGAGTCCCCCAAGGATGTCCGAGGGAGAAAGCCTTTTTTCAAGTGACCGGTGAGAGGGCGATGTCTTTTCGTGACGTATCTCGGGGGGAAACCGCAGCCAGCCCGAAGGGTGGAATGCGGAGGGGGCAATGCTCCCCCGGAGATACGTCACAGAAAAGACCAGCCCGGAGCCTCGGAACGGAAAAAAGGTTTTTTCCCCGGATTGGTAGAACCTATCAGGGTCCTCTACTAGAGGTGGGGGGTCATCAAGACTGAAAAAGGAGAAGAAGGACGGGGGGTGTTGTTAAGCCTTTTCGGGCTTGAGGATAAGCATAGCAAGTGGAGGGAGGGTGAGATTCAGGGAGTGAGAAAAGCCGTGGGCGGGAACAGGCTCGGATGCTCGGCCGCCGGTGAGCCCCATATTGGATCCCCCATACAATGTGGAATCCGAATTGAGCACTTCCTTGTAGAATGCCTCCATGGGCACGCCAATCCGGTAGTTTTCCCTGGGCACAGGGGTAAAGTTGAAAACGAACAGCAGGGGAATACCGGAAGATCCCGCTCTTCTCATAAAAGAGATCACCGTGGAGCCGGAGTTTCGGAAATCGATCCACTGAAACCCGGACGGATCATAATCCTGCTCATACAGAGCGGGTTCCCGGAGATAGACGCTGTTAAGATCCCGCACGTATCGCTGCAAACCGGCATGGGGTTGATACTTAAGGAGTTCCCACTCAAGTTCCCGGTCATGATTCCACTCCGACCGCTGGCCGAATTCGCCGCCCATGAATAATGTTTTTTTCCCGGGTTCCCCGTACATGTAACCAAGGAGCAGGCGGAGATTCGCGAACTTCTGCCAGTCATCGCCGGGCATTTTGGAAAGCAGGGAGGCCTTCCCGTGGACCACTTCGTCGTGGGAGAGAGGCAGGATGAAGTTTTCGTTAAAGGCATACAGGAGTGCGAAGGTCAGGTTTTCGGTGTGATAGGAGCGGTGTATGGGGTCCAGGGACATGAAGCTCAACATATCGTGCATCCACCCCATATTCCACTTGAAGAGGAATCCAAGTCCCCCAAGGTGGGCGGGCCGGGTAACACCGGGCCAGTCGGTAGATTCTTCCGCGATGGTCATGACGCCGGGGTAGTCCCTGAATACCTTGGTGTTGAGTTCGCGCAGAAGTGCAACGGCTTCCAGATTTTCCCTCCCACCGTACCGGTTTGGCACCCATTCAGCCTCTTTGCGGGAATAGTCAAGGTACAGCATGGAAGCGACGGCATCAACCCTGAGCCCGTCAATATGGTATTTCTCAAGCCAGAACAGGGCATTGGCGATGAGGAAATTTCTCACTTCATTTCGACCGTAATTGAAGATCAGGGTGCCCCAATCCTTGTGTTCAGCCTGTCGTGGATCAGCGTGTTCATAGAGGTGGGTTCCATCAAAAAACTCAAGCGCGTGGGGATCCCGAGGAAAATGCGCAGGCACCCAATCAAGGATGACCCCGATTCCTTTGGCGTGGCAACGGTCAACAAAATACATGAAGTCCTGCGGTGTCCCAAAACGGGACGTGGGTGCGTAATAGCCGGTGACCTGGTAGCCCCATGAACCGTCAAAAGGGTGTTCGGCGATGGGCAGAAACTGGACATGGGTAAATCCCGTTTCCTTGACGTAATCCACCAGTTCATCTGCCGCCTCCCGGTAGGTGAGCCATCGATTCCCCTGTTCCCGGCGGAGTCTCCATGAGCCAAGGTGGACCTCGTATATGGCCAGGGGCTCCTGCAGGGGATCAGCCCCAAGTCGCTTTTCCATCCATTTCTGGTCCGTCCATATAAATCCATCTACCGTCTGGACAATGGCTGCGGTGCGGGGACGCTTCTCGAATGAGAAAGCAAACGGATCAGACTTCATAAGGAGGGTTCCATCTTGAGTCCTGATCTCAAACTTATAGAGTGTCCCGGCCGTCAAATGAGGGACAAAAAGCTCCCAGATCCCTGAAACACCTCGTGCGCGCGTGGGGTGCCGCCGGCCGTCCCACTGGTTGAAGTCTCCCAGGACGCTCACCCGACTGGCCGAAGGGGCCCAGACGGCGAAAAGGACCCCGGAGACGCCCTGGTGAACGAGAGGGTGGGCCCCCAGTTTCTCGTAGATCCGGTCATGGTTGCCCTGGTTGAATAAATAGAGGTCGTCATCTCCCAGGATCGGCAGAAACCCATAACAATCGTAAAAAACGGATTGGGATCCATTATCAAAAGAGGCCTTGAGGCGATAGGGGCATATTTCAAGAACACCGGGAAGCCATGCTTCGAAAAGTCCATCGGCGTGGATCTTCTTGGCCTCTACCGGGCCCCTCGGACTGAGATCCATCACTTTGACCTGCCGGGCTCTGGGGAGAAATGCCCGGACCGCAACACCCTTTTCTCCGCCTACCTTTAGAGGATGCGCCCCCAGGAGCATGAAAGGGTCGGCAATGGTAGAGGTAATAATGCTCTCTATCTCTTGCGAGTGCAGTGTTGTTTTAAAGGACAAATGACCTCCTCGTGAATTTCATCATGCCCAGGTAACCAGTCCCATGGCAAAACGGTTTTCCAGCCTTTCCAGGCTGGGCATGACGCGCACCGTGTAGCCGAAACGCCCTGATTTGCTGCATGGTACGGTCCCTTGGAAGACGTATTCCCCATCCAGCGTCTCGACCATCTTGAGCGGGGTGGTTTCTCGTTCAGCGAACTCTCCCTCCGAATCCAGTCGTCCGTAGTAGGCCTCTACTGTCACATCTTCGGGGGCAAGGGAACCGAGATGCACCCTGGCTTTTACCTCCAGTTGTTCTCCCACGGGAATCTCAATGCCATCATCGGCAGTGACTTCTTCCACGGAAATATCAGCCCACCCGGTCATGATTTTCTGTCGCCAGGAGGCAAGGTCTTTGGCCCGTTCAAAAGAATCCCTGCACAGGGTATTAAAACGGCGGGAGCAGGGGAGGTAGTAGCGGTTCAGGTATTCCTGCACCATTCGATGGGAGTTATAGATGGGAACCAGTCTCCGCAGACCCGTTCGCATTTTTTGCACCCAATCCCTCGGCATTCCGTCCATTCCCCGCTGATAGAAAAGGGGAACAATCTCGTTTTCAAGGAGGTTGTACAGGTCCAGGCTTTCAATATTATCCTGGAGCTCTTCGTTTTGATATAGCTCTCCATGTCCGAGGGCCCATCCGCAATCCGGATGATACGCCTCATCCCACCACCCGTCCAGCGTGCTGAGATTGAGAGAACCGTTGGCAAGGGCCTTCATGCCGCTTGTCCCGCATGCCTCGAGCGGCCTTCTGGGCGTGTTCAGCCAGAGGTCCGCGCCGGAAACCATCTGCAGAGTTACGTCCATGTTATAGTCCTCGAGGAAGACCACGCTACGCCGAAAACGTTCCTCGTGGCTCAGGTGAATGATGTGTTTTATGAGTTCTTTTCCTTCGTTATCCTGCGGATGGGCTTTCCCAGCAATGATGATCTGTACTGGCCGCTTGGCGTTGTTGAGGAGTCGCGCCAGCCGGTCGGAGTCCCTGAAGAGGAGGGTGGCTCGTTTGTAGGTAGCAAAACGCCGGGCAAACCCTATGGTCAGTGCCTCCGGGGTCAATACCTCTCCTGCCCTGATGATTTCAGCGGTGGAGGCTCCCCTTCGCTTGAGCTGTTCAGTAAGTCTGCTGCGTACATATCCCACCAGGTGCTCCCTGCACCTTTCATGGGTCCTCCAGAGCTCGGTACCGGGTATTTCATCAATTTGCTGCCAGACCCGCTCATGATCCGGATCTTCCGCCCAGTCCGGTCCGAGATACCGGCTGAAAAGTGCGCCCATCTCTCTGGATATCCAGGTCGGGACATGAATGCCATTGGTGATATGATCAATGGGGACATCCTCAACCGGATGGTGAACCCAGACCTTTTGCCACATGGAACGGGAGACCTTCCCGTGCAGCCGGCTCACCCCGTTACTATGGGCGGAAAGCCGAAGCGCGAGGGTCGTCATCCCGAAAGATTCGTTTTCATCCCTCGGGTCGAGACGTCCGTAGCCGAGCAGGACCTTGAAATTGATGCCAAGGTTTTTTACATATTCTTCAAAGTAGGCCCGGATGAGGTCCGGATGGAAGGTATCATTGCCTGCCGGAACAGGCGTGTGGGTTGTGAAAATGGTACTTGCAGTAACGACTTCCCGTGCGGCATCAAATGTAAGCCCTTTTTCCTGCCGCAGAATATTGATACGTTCAAGTGCGGAAAATGCGGAATGCCCTTCATTCATGTGAATAGCGGTCGGTTCTATCCCAAGCGCCTTGAGCGCACGAACGCCGCCGATTCCGAGGATGATCTCTTGATGGAGACGCATTTCCCTGTCGCCCCCGTAAAGCTGTCCGGTAATCCGCCGCAACTCCGGGGGATTCGGTTCAACATTCGTATCCAGCATGTAGAGAGAGATCCTCCCCACCATGATCTGCCAGACCTGGACCTCAACGGGGACTTCCTTGATCATGACCGTGACGCTGACGGGCTTGCCGTCTTCATCCCGGGCCGGCCTGACCGGCATGTTGGAAAAATCGTTTTGCGGGTACGTCTCCATCTGCCAGCCATCGGCGGTGAGGTACTGGCTGAAATATCCTCCCTGGTAAAGAAGACCGACTCCCACCAGGGGCACGTTGAGATCACTGGCGGATTTGAGGTGGTCCCCGGCTAGGATTCCTAATCCCCCTGAATAGATGGGCAGACATTGGATGAGGCCGAACTCCGCGGAAAAATAGGCCACCTGGAGTGGCTCTTCCGCGCAGTATTCAGCGCTCTGCACACGGGGCTTGGAAAGGTATCGGTCAAAATCGCCGGCGACCCTCTCCAGCTGTGCCATAAAACCCTGATCATTCGTGAGTTCATTAAGCCGCTCCTGGCTGATAAGCCCGAGCATCAAAACCGGGTTATGTTTGCAGGTTGCCCACAACCGGGGATCCATTCGTTGAAAAAGATTCTGTAAATCGTCGTTCCAACTGAAGCAGAGATTATGGGCGATCCGCCGAAGGTCCTCCAGGTTGCCCGGGAGGTTCGGAACCACATCGTACTTGATTTTCGCTTTCATTTTGTTCCTCTATTTCCGCATTTGCTCTATTCCGGGAAATCGTCTCTGGTCACAACAGTAATGCCGCGCGGGGTGACCGTGAATTTTTTCCTGTCTTCCCTTGGGCTATAACCGATCATGAAGGAGGGCGGAATTTTGACCCCTTCTCCGATGATGGCCTTCTTTATCCGGGCGTGGCGGCCAATGAGCACGTTTTCCATGACCACTGATTCTTCCACTCTTGCCCAGCTTTGAACGAATACATTGTAGGAAAGGACACTGTTCAGGACCAGGCCGCCGCTGATGATCGAACCGTGGGCGACCAGGGAATCCAGGGCCCGGCCCGCCCGGGCGCCGTCACCGGATTCCTGCGCGAAAACCGTCTTTACCGGGGGATACTGACGCTGGTAGGTCCTGATGGGCCAGTGCCGGCCATACATGTTGAAATACGGGTCCACACCGGTGAGATCCATATTGGCGTTCCAGAATGAGTCAAGGGTCCCCACGTCACGCCAGTACCCGGAATCTCGGACAGGTTGTAAGGGATTCTCACGGAGTATTCCATTTTCATCCACAGAAACCGTCACATCGAGGATCTTGTTTTCTCGCCGGAAGGGATAGGCCATCACCCGGTGAGTGCCCAGTATACCGGGAAGAATGTCCTTGCCGAAGTCGGCACAATCATCTCGTTTGAGCAGATCCAGGAGCACGTTTGTTTTAAAAATATAGATGCCCATGGACGCCAGGACTTTCCCTTTGTCTCCGGGAATGGTCTTGGGAGCCTTCGGTTTTTCCTGAAAGGCCCGCACCTTAAACGTATCATCCACCTCGAGGATGCCATACTGCCCTGCAACCTCTTTGCCCAGTTCAATGACTGCGATCGTCACATCAGCATTATGGGCCTCATGGTATTCCTTGAAGCCGGCATAATCCATCTTGTAAACATGATCCCCTGATAATATCAGGACATGCTCGGGTGAGTCCTGTTTCAGAAGATAGGCGTTCTGCCTGATGGAATCGGCGGTTCCCTGGTACCATTTTTCCCCTTCCATCATCTGCGGTGGAGCGATCTTCAGGTAGTGACGCAGGGCAGGGCTGAAGATGTTCCACCCCCCTTCCAGGTGCTGCATAAGCGTCTGGGATTTATATTGGGGCAGGACGATAATCCTGTATACACCGGAGTTGATGCAGTTGGAGAGGGTGAGATCAATCAGAAGGTAGATGCCTCCGAAAGGAATTGCGGGCTTGGAACGATTCTTGGTAAGGGGCATGAGGCGTTCGCCTTTGCCGCCCGCCATGATGAGTGCGATTGTGTTCTTCATGGTTTCCGCATACCTCTTCTTCGTCTGCACGAGCGACCCCCAGGTCGCGATCAAGTTCTCATTGCAACGAGGATGTTGTTCTTACATCACATCCCCTTATTTTTTCCCTTGGGCCTTTTCCCTTCAGACAGTTCTCCTCATAGAAGTATAGAGACATGCCTTATGGCCTGTCAACGAAGAACATGCCTTCCTCCGTTTTCCTCTGGAGGAGCGATCTCCCGGTCGCGAATTCTTATTCCTGACTCATGACTCCCAGTTCATGACTCTGTACTCATCATGAAAATCGTTGAGCAAAGAGAGGGGGCATGATAGAATCTGAACGCAGTATCCCG
>CAZJRD010000108.1:0-4216 GCA_964548365.1 uncultured Desulfobacteraceae bacterium
TTTGCGGAGAGATGGCCGAGTCGGCTGAAGGCGCTCGCCTGCTAAGCGAGTAACGGGAGAAATCTCGTTCGAGGGTTCGAATCCCTCTCTCTCCGCCATTTTTATGTCCATAAGTTGATCTGGGATGGAAGACATTGCTGTCTTTTCCCCCATTTCACCCGGAACATATGGAGCGTTTGCTTACTGACCGGCGAAGGAATAGGGAAAAGACGAAGCCCTCCCGACAGTCAAGAAAGTAAGCCCCCCTGGTTCGCGGAGCGGCAGGATAAGGCTCTTGATTTGTTGAGCATGGATAGTGACCGATAATGGTATCTTCTTTCGGGAAACTGGTTATCCTCTCCAAATGGCTGTTTACCAATCAGCCCACCACGGCAGCCATTGATATCACCCATCGATGCAATCTTCATTGCAGCCACTGCTATTGGTGGAAACAGGAGCACCCCGGGGAACTGGATGACTCAGATATGATTTGGCACATGCGGTCGCTCCGGGCAAGGGGCCTCAAGGCTGCTATCCTCTATGGGGGAGAGCCGACCTTACGGCCGGACGTGTGCCGGGCGGCGGGTGAGATCTTTGATGCTACGCTCGCCTTCACCAATGGCACAAATGGGTTTCCAGCGCTGCCTAATGGGCAATGGATCCTCTCACTGGACGGTCCGAAGGAAATCAATGATGCTATCCGGGGAAAAGGGGTATACGATCTGGCCGTTCAAAATCTGCGACGCGCCATACGTCCCCCGATTGTCCACATGACCATCTCCCGGTTGAACCGGAATTGCGTCGAGGATTTTGTCAGGGAAATGCTGACATTACCAATAAAGGGAGTGGGGTTTTCTTTTTTCACCCCCAATGTGGGAGAAGACGACGGTCCGGCACTTATCCTCCAAGAGCGGGATAAAATTGTTGAAGAACTACTCCGATTGCGATCAAGGTATGGGAATAAGGTTGGATTTACACGCGCGATGGCTCATCAGCTGAAGAGCAACGGGGCTTTTCGGGAATGGAACGAGTATGCAGCATGTCCGGTAAGCAGGAGAGTACGGTGCTATCAATCGGACGGGACAATCAAGGCCTGTACCTACGGGAATGATGCCGATTGTTCCCGGTGCGGATGCGCCGCGGTGGTGGCGTTTAGGGGGGCATTCAACCCGGTTGATTTGGAGACAATCGGGGTGATTGTGGGGCTGGTTTTTCCCGGTTTCATGCCGTTTGGAAAGGGAAACAGAGCTTTCTTTCACTTCCATCCAGATAGCACAGAGCAGGCTACGAAATTGTAGCGGTCGAGGAGTAAGGATACATGGAACAAAGAGGAGACACGGTTTCCTTCAATGACAAAGGATCTCTTGTTCAGTGTGCAGAGTGTCGACGTTTCAGGTATTTTTCAAACAGCAAAGGCCATAACAGCCCACAGGCCCTTGGTGAATGCCGCTCCGATCCATGGGATGGGAACAGGGGGCAGTGGGCACAGCTGCACCACCCGTGCAAGGATTTTGTCAAGAGGGAAACAAATCCTGTTCAGGCAGATGGTGGATGACCAACGATTCTAAAATTTGAAGCACCTGAGCCAGTTTCAAAATGTTTCCCGCTTCCGGCGGGATTCGAGGTCAGGTCGAAGATCCCGGACTTTGAGCCTGACGCAGAGATCGGGCAAAAGGGGACGTTTTGAAACTGGCTCACCTGTGGTGCGCGTCGATCTTTCTCCCTTATGAGGAGCTATTGACTTTTTTCCAGACGGGGCCTTCTCGGGTATCAAAGACCTCGATACCCATTTCCAGCAACCGTCTACGGAGTTGGTCGGCGCGTTCCCAGTCCTTGCTTTTTCGTGCCTCCTCCCGCTCTTGCACAATAGCCTCTACGGGTGCATCTGCCTCTTCCGGTTCCAGCCGTAGTACTCCGAGGACGGAATCAACCTGTTTGAGTGCGTCAAGGATGTTTTCTCGGTCCCTGTCTGCCATGCCTTTTCGATCCATGATTCGATTGATCTCCCGGGTGAACTGAAAAAGAGATGCCAGGGCCGAGGCAATATTAAGATCATCATCCATGGCATCGTTGAATCCGCGTCGGAGATCGTAGGTCCTCTGATCCATTTCAGGGTCCGGGGGTCCTTTGGAGCATCGGTGCACTTTCTGGACAAAATAATCCAGGTGATGCAGCGTGTTCCTCGCCGTGTCGAGCTTTGTCCAGGAAAAATAGAGCGGCTTGCGGTAATGACGGCTCAGGAGCCAGTACCTGATCTCTCTTCCCGAGCAGCCATTGCGAAAAAGGTCCTTCAAAGTCAACTTGCCATTTTTCTCGGAAGAGGTTGTTTTTTTGCTGTTCATGCGTACAAGTTCATTGTGCAGCCAGTAGTTGGCCGGAGTTTTTTCCGTCAGGGCCTTAACAATAGCAATGGTATTCTCGTGGTGCGGAAAAATAAGGTCTGTCCCACTCGTGTGGATGTCGTAAGGTGCCCCCAGATGGTGCAATGCCATTGCGGAACACTGCAGGTGCCATCCTGGGCGGATATTTCCCCACTGGGTCTGATAAAAAATGCCTTTCTTGAGCTCGCTGAGGGTTGACCGTTTTAACAGGGTAAAATCCCTCGGGTTCTCCTTTTCATACTGATCCAGGTCCACGGTTTTCCCTATTTTGATCTTATCCAGATCTATTTTGGAAAGATGTCCATACTCCCTGAAGCGAGAGATATCAAAATAGATGGACCGAAACTTTTCGTAGGCATACCCTTTTTCAAGGAGCTTCTGGGTGAGATCGATCATTTCTTGTACATAGAGGCTGGCCTTCGGGTATTCTGTTGCTTCTAGAATATTCAACCGTTTGATATCGTGAATAAAAGAATCGTAGTATTTCTCTGTAAATTCGGATAATGATACTCCGGATTTTTCCGATCCCTCAATGGTCCTGTCATCCAGATCAGTCACGTTCATGATATGTTTGACCTGGAATCCTTTGAGCAGGAGATATCTCTTCACGAGGTCTGCAAACACGAAACGCCGGCACTGGCCGATATGTATTTCCTGGCAAAGGGTGGGTCCGCAGGTGTACATGGATGCTTGGTCTTCTCGGATGGGCAAGAAGTCTTCCTTCCTGCGGGTAAGGGTATTATACAGGCGAAGGCCACACTTTTTCCGGGCCGTGTAGAGAGGCGTGCTCAGGTATCGTTCTCCACCGTCCGGCAGGATAACCACCAAGCGGCCGGCCTCCATCTCTCCAGCAACTCTGAGAGCGGCTGCCATGGCCGCTCCTGAACTCATACCCACGAAGATTCCCTCTTTTCTTGCGAGAAGTCGCGCTGTTTGAAAAGCCTCTTCATCCTCTATGTTCACGACGCGAGCCAGTCGCTTTTTCTCGAAAATCCCGGGTTGATAAGATTCCTTCATATTTTTCAGACCCTGAATTTTGTGCCCGAGATAAGGTTCCACGCCGATGATTTTCACTCCCGGTTTGATCTCCTGAAACCTTCTGGCCAATCCCATAAGGGTTCCCGTCGTGCCCATCGTCGCTACAATGCTATCCAGGTCGCCTCCTGTCTGTTCCATGATCTCCGTGGCGGTACCGTGATAGTGGGCTTTCCAGTTGGCCTCATTGTTGAATTGATCAGCCAGCCAGTATTTCTCCGGCTCTTCTCTCACGAGCCGGTACACGTACTCGATCGCTCCGTCCGTGCTGAGACGGGCTGGAGTAAACACGATTTCTGCACCCAGGGCTTTCAGGATCTTCACGCGTTCCTCGCTGACGGATTCAGACATGGTCAGGAGGATATGGTAGCCTTTGACGGCGGCGACCAGAGCGAGCCCGATCCCGGTATTTCCACTGGTTGCCTCCAGGATGGTCTTCTCCCTGGTGAGTTCACCTTTCTGTTCAGCCTCCTCAATCATATACAGGGCGGGACGATCTTTTACTGATCCTCCCGGATTGAAGGATTCCAGCTTGGCGAAAATCTCCACACCCTTTTTCTCGAACAGGTTCCTGACAGGTACGAGTGGGGTATTCCCGATCTGTCCGAGGATATTTTCGTACTGCTGACTCATTGTCTTGTTGTTCTTCATTTCCGTTTTTCCCTTATGCCGTATGCCCTGGGCCCTGGTTTTGGATAGTGGTACGGGTAGGCACAGGCACAGGATACTATAATAATTGCACCGCATTTGCAATGGGATTCATAGGGCTGATACGCCTTGACGTCAACCTGTGTTCCTGATAGGTTTCACCCAAAGCATAT
>CAZJRD010000108.1:4316-7108 GCA_964548365.1 uncultured Desulfobacteraceae bacterium
AGCATATCCTGTAGGGCAATGAATCAACCTTTGACATCAAGGTAAGCGAAAATTGGCAAGGCAAGGAGTGGTGAAATGAAGATTCTGGTTACGGGCGGTGCCGGTTTTATCGGGTCAAATGTGGTGGACGGCTACATCGAGGAGGGCCACGAGGTAATCGTAGTAGACGATCTTTCTTCCGGGAAACGATCCAATGTGAATCCCCGTGCAACGTTTTATGAAGTAGATATCCGTTCCCGGGAATTGGAGAAGGTGATGGAAAGGGAAAAGCCGGAGATCATCAATCACCATGCGGCCCAGATCAGTGTCCCGGCTTCTGTCTCCAATCCCATGCTTGATGCGGATATAAATATCCGGGGATTCTTGAATGTCCTCCAGGGTGCTGTACAGTGGGAGGTAAAAAAGATCATCTTTATCTCATCGGGCGGGGCCATATACGGAGAGGCGGACGAATATCCCACCTCCGAAAAGTATCTCCCGAAGCCGCTCTCGCCCTATGCGGTTTCCAAGTATGCCTCCGAGCATTACCTTGCCTATTATCACCACCAGTATGGCCTGGAGTACACGGTTTTGCGCTATGCCAATATCTATGGCCCTCGCCAGATTGCGCATGGTGAGGCCGGTGTCGTAGCCATATTCATGGATAACCTGCTGAAAGGAAGGCCCTCCACTCTCTACCATTTCCGGGAAGATAAGGAAGGGATGGTGCGCGATTACACTTTTGTGGGGGATGTAGTGGAAGCAAACAAGCTGGCTTTGAGCAGGGGAAATCTGGACTGCTTTAACATCGGCACGGGCCGAGGGACCAAGACGCTGGAACTTTATGAAACTGTTTTTCAGGTCTTTCAGAAACTGAGCGAGAATTCATTGGAGTCATTGTCCATGCCTGTTCGCGCACTGGCCCGGCCGGGAGATCTGACAAAGAGCTGTCTGGTTGCCGAAAAGGCAAGGGAAATCCTGGACTGGAAACCCGATACTGAGTTTGAAGAGGGAATCCGGAAAACCTGGCAATGGAGGAGACGCCAACCGTCTTGATTCCCTCTGATTTTTTTCTCTCTCCCCACTTGACATTTCAAGGATCGATATTAGCTTTGCAGATAATGTTTTAGATCACCCCTGTAACATTTTGTGGTGTGCTGAGCCGGAATGTCTTGCGCCTTCCGGCAGGTGTTTGATGATATCTTAAATTTTAGGAGGAGAGGTAAGATGAAAGTAAGACCATTGTATGACCGTGTTATTGTCAAGAGAGTCGAGGAAGAAGGGAAAACAAAGGGAGGGATTATTATTCCGGATACGGCCAAGGAGAAACCGATAGAGGGAGAGATCGTGGCCGTTGGCAACGGAAAGATCCTTGAAAACGGGAAAATACAGCCCCTCGAGGTCAAGAAAGGTGATCGTGTCCTCTTTGGAAAGTACGCGGGCACTGACATAAAGATTGACGGAGAAGATCGCCTCATTATGAGAGAAGACGACATTATTGCCATCATAGGATAGGCTAGGCATTAGACTGGAAATCAACGATTCAAACAAATAATTTGAAGGAGGAAAGCAGGTATGGCAAAGGAAATCAGATACGACGCAAAAGCCAGGGAGTCCATATTGAAAGGTATTGACACCCTTGCCAATGCAGTCAAAGTCACGTTGGGACCAAAGGGGAGAAATGTGATCCTGGAAAAATCTTTCGGTTCACCCAACATTACCAAAGACGGCGTCACCGTAGCCAAGGAGATTGAACTGGAAGACAAATTTGAGAATATGGGTGCCCAGATGGTAAAGGAAGTGGCATCCAAGACCTCGGATGTGGCAGGCGACGGGACAACTACGGCAACAGTGCTGGCTCAGGCCATTTACCGGGAAGGATCAAAACTGGTAGCTGCGGGGATGAATCCCATGGCTATCAAGCGCGGGATCGAGAAAGCTGTCAAAACGGCTGTTGGGGAATTGCAAAAGCTGTCCAAGCCCACCAAGGACCAGGATGAGATTGCCCAGGTTGGGACCATTTCCGCCAACAACGATGAAACCATCGGGAATATTATCGCCGAGGCCATGAACAAGGTGGGAAAAGAAGGCGTTATCACGGTGGAAGAGGCAAAGAGCATGGAAACCACCCTGGAAGTGGTGGAAGGTATGCAATTCGACCGGGGTTACCTCTCCCCGTACTTTGTCACCGATCCGGAGAAGATGGAAACCAACATGAGTGAACCTTATATTCTCCTCCACGAGAAAAAAATCAGCAACATGAAAGACCTTATTCCCATCCTGGAGCAGATTGCCAAGATGAGTAAGCCCCTCATGATTATTGCCGAGGACGTGGAAGGAGAGGCCCTTGCCACCCTGGTGGTCAATAAGCTCAGGGGAACCCTGCAGGTGGTAGCCGTCAAGGCACCCGGTTTTGGTGACCGGAGAAAGGCCATGCTGGAAGATATCGCCATTCTGAGTGGTGGCAAGGTCATTTCAGAGGATCTTGGTCTGAAACTGGAAAATGTGACGTTAAATGACTTGGGGACCGCAAAGACCTTACGGATTGACAAGGACAATACTACCATCGTGGATGGTGGCGGCAGTCGGAGTGATCTTGAGGGAAGGGTCAAACAGATCCGGGCTCAAATCGATGAAACCACCTCTGATTATGACCGGGAGAAGCTCCAGGAGAGGCTGGCCAAGCTGATCGGCGGCGTGGCCGTTATCAATGTGGGAGCTGCCACTGAGACCGAGATGAAAGAGAAAAAGGCCCGTGTCGAGGATGCACTGAACGCCACGCGGGCGGCAGTGGAAGAAGGTATTGTTCCAGG
>CAZJRD010000109.1:0-3772 GCA_964548365.1 uncultured Desulfobacteraceae bacterium
CCTTTCTTGCTTTCCTTGCGCGAACATTTCGGCGTTGGACCTATTTCTCCGTTATGGTTTCATTGATCTTATGCCCGAAATGCCGTCCCGCCTCTTCCACGTATCCCAGTATCCTGTCTCCGGACTTGAGCCTCACAACGGAAACGGCTTCCCCTTCAGGTGCAACCATCCGGATGGTCTCCGCGTTCTGGACAATCACGCCTACCTCGCCCTGGGGACCGGTCGCCTCAATGATGAGCAAGGGCCTTCGCTCGATTTTCACTCTTCCCACTAGAAGGGGTGCAGTTTGCCCCTGAAAGTCGATGCCCATCACCTGATCACCCGCCTTCAACTCCGACAAATACCGCGTCTTTCCCCCCGGGACCATGACGTAGGCATGCACCGGCCCCGCGTTTACCCGGAAAGGCCGGGGCGCCACATACGGATTTTCAATGCTCTCCGAGTGGATGAGAAAAAGGCATCGGCTGGTGTTCCCCACCAGCAACCCTTCACCTTCCCTCATCATAGTGCACGTATCCACGCACACCCGGTCGCCCATCCCTGCAGGATGAACGCCGGTGATTTCCAGTTCGGTCAGCTCAATCCTCTCCCGGCCGCTCCTGGCTTCTTCTATGATTTCCCTCACCTTCAAAGGATCAGGGTTCTGGATAACCAGTCCATCCACCCCCTTTTCAAGGATTCCGAGAGCGGTTTTGGCCTCTTCCAGGGTTGCAACCTCCACAAAAATATTGGTTGTCCTCGCCACGAGATTTTCCAAAGGGATTATGGTCCAGTCACTGGTCTTCACTACAACTTTCCTCTTCTTGCTCAGTTCGATGATTTTCTCTTCATCCTCAGCGGATTGGATTTCCATCCGGGCCACGTCTTTACCCCATCTAAAATCACCTTTCTCTGAGACCGTCTTTATCAATCCGAGTTCCTTGACGCTCTTTTCCCTCTCCGGTGGCACAACCACGGCATCAGCCCCCGCCTCCAGGGCAACGGTGACGAGTTCCTTTTTCCACGGGTCTGCGGTGACCCATACCTCTTTCATGATTCTTCTCCCTCCCTGTTGAAAAAATTGTCGAGTGATTCAAACAGGGTCTGAAATGCCTCCCGGTCTCCATCCCTGGTCACCCGCTCCAGCCGCTCGCATGATTTCAGGTAGATCTTCATGCTCTTCTCTGTGAAAGGGTTGTCCATCAGGAGGGAGCCAAAAAGCCCTGGGGGTTGCTCAAGCATGGTCCTGATGCGATCGAGGTAAAGCCGAAATGTGGGGGTAGAGCAATCAAGAAGCTCTTTCATACCAAAGTCGGAATCTCTTATACAGAGGGCCAGTGCCAGGGTACTAAAATGGTTTACTCCCTGGATGATGCCCATCATGCGGTCATGCGCCTCAGGCTCAAGGAATACGAGCCTGATTCCACTCTTCCGGAAAATGCCGCAAATCCACTCGAGCCCCTCCTCCCCCCTCCCGGGGCAGACGACAATGCTCAAATCTTTGCTTTCCGGCGCAGGCCCAAAGAGAGGATGGAGCCCCACTACCTGGGAGCGGGAATACCTGAGCATAGCATCCAGTGGGGGTTTCTTGATGGAGGTGAGATCCATAAGCAGCCCACCTTCCGGGACAAGAGGCCCAACTTCCCGGATGACCTCGCTGGTGGCTGCAATAGGCACGGAAATAGCAATGACATTACATCGTTGGACCATCTCCCCAGGAGCAAGTTTTGTGCTGCGTCCCGCACACAATACCTCCACCCCATGATCCTCAAGCAATCCGGCAAACCATGATCCCATCCTGCCTTTGCCCCCGATGATGCCTACCTTTGCCCCACTCAATCCCATGGAGCACCTCCTGCGGGATAGGAGCCCATTCGTTTTACAAAGGCACAACATTTTTCCATTTCCCTGAGGCCTTTAGAGACATTTTCGTCCGTTTCATGACCCTCAATATCCACATAAAAGAGATATTCCCAGTTTCTCAGCCTGCTCGGCCTGGATTCAATCCGCGTCATGTTGATACCCCTTTGGGCGAGGGGATCAAGTGCCCGCAAGAGTGCCCCTGCCTTGTGGGGGACCGAGAATAAAATGGATGTCTTGTCCTTTGAGGTGGGCTCCGCGATAGTCTTCCCCATGACCACGAAACGGGTTACATTGCCCGGATGATCTTCGATGCTCTCCTCCAGGATCTGAAGGCCATAAGGAGACGCGGCCAGTCTGCTTCCTATGGCACAAGTCCCCGGTTCGCGAGCAGCCAGTCTTGCCGCCGCCGAGGTGCTCTCCGCCTCCTTGACTCGAACAAGCGGGAGGTTGGTCTTGATCCATGTCCGGCATTGGGCCAGGGCCATTGGGTGAGAATAGAGACAGATGATTTTTTCCTTTTCTCTTTCTCTTCCCAGGAGGTGGTGCCTGATCCTCAGGAAGATCTCAGCGCATATTTTCAGGTCATACCTTGAAAAAAGATCCAGGGTGGCGCTGACCGACCCTTCAGAAGAATTCTCCATGGGTACAATGCCCTCCTCGCACAGGTCCTTTTCCACCAGCGCAAAAACCTCTTCAATGCTCTCCGCTCTGCAGAGCTTCGCAGACTGACCAAAGAATGAGACAGCCGCCTGCTGGCAAAAGCTCCCTTCGGGACCCAGGTAGGCGAAAGATCCGGTTTGCTGGACCGTGCGGGCCGCCGAGATAATCTCATTAAAAATACTCCTTACGGCGTCAGGGCTTAGTGATCCCTGGTTTGTGGAGATCAAGCGCCGGAGGACTTCCTGCTCCCTTGCAGGGTCGAATACCGGAAGCCTCAGGTCCTTTTTCTGTCTCCCGATCTCAGAGGCGATCTCCTGCCGTTCACAAAGAAGAGACAGTATCCGCCCATCTATTCCGTCGATCTGCTCCCGGAGCTTTTCAAGCCGCGGCACGTCTCTCAGGCCAATTGCTTGCTGTTTCACCTTTTCCTCCACTGTTCCTGTTTAAAAGATCAAGGGCTTCTTCCACACTTGCATTTCGGTGGACGATCATGACAAGGGCCGCCACCATGCTGCTCGGGTCCCTGTGCTGGAAGACGTTCCGTCCGATGGAGGTTCCCGAAGCACCCGCCTCCATTGCCCCTTTGACCATTTCCAATACCGCACGGTCAGATTCCATTTTCGGTCCTCCTGCGATGATCACCGGGATATGGCACCCTTCCACGACCTTGCGGAAGGAATCAGGGTCACCGGTGTAGGAAACCTTCACCACGTCGGCCCCCAGTTCGGCGCCCAGTCTTGCCGCGTGTTTCACCGCCTCAGGGGCATATTCATCCCGGATCTTTTCACCCCTGGGGTAGATCATGGCCAGGAGGGGAATGCCCCATTCCGCCGCTGTTTCCGCGGTTCGGGCGAGATCGGCAAGCATCTCCTTTTCATTGCCGTTCCCGATATTGACATGGACTGATACGCCGTCGGCCCCGAGTTTGATGGCCTCCTCTACGGTGCACACCAGGGTCTTGGCATTGGGTTCCGGAGAGAGGGAAGTGCTCCCGGAGAGGTGCACAATCAGTCCCATGTCCGGTCCGCTCCTTCTATGCCCCCGTGCTACTACCCCTTTGTGCACGACTACGGCGTTGGCTCCCCCATTTGCCACCTGCGTCATGGCCTCTTTCATGTTGGTAATGCCCATAATGGGACCCACGCTCACCCCATGGTCCATGGGGACTATCACGGCCTTGCCCGTCTCGCGGTTGATGATCCTTTCCAGTCTGATCTCTTTGCCTATCATTTTGATGCTCCTCCTTTGCCAATCTGATGATAAGAACCTT
>CAZJRD010000109.1:3872-6901 GCA_964548365.1 uncultured Desulfobacteraceae bacterium
GCCCACCTTCTTTTCTCTTGCTTCTTTGCCATAAACAACGACCTTGCTGTAATACCCGTCCACACCATATTGCTTTCTCTCTTGCATCCGGCACCTCCTACAAATGAAAAAGTCTCCCCATAAAAAAAGGCCACGGGTTTTTTGGATCCGCCCGTGACCTTTTGATACACCCCTGCACAAGGTCTCCGGGCGGACCTCTCCAAAAATAAAGGCCGAAATAAGCAAAATATGAATCCTGTATTGATCCTGCAGAATCAGGAGTTATCATGATCTTTACTCTTCCTTCCCTACCAGATGGGGGTTTCAGTGCTGAACATGGGGCTTGCGATTGCTTTTTTCTCAAGGACTTTCATGGCCGTTGCGACCGTGGCACCTTTGTGGACAATGTCGCTTACGGCCTTGATCATGTTCCCCGGCTTTTCATACTGGAAGATATTTCTCCCCATGGAAACGCCGTACGCTCCTGCCTCCATAACGCCCCGGACCATGTCGAGCACGTCCCGTTCTTTGGCCTTCTTTTCCCCGCCTAAGGCAACCAGGGGGACCGGACACACGGATACCACTTCCCTGAACGTCTCCGCAGAACCCGTATAAGGCACCCGGACCACGTCGGCGCCAAGCTCTGCACCTATGCGGGCCGCCCGCATCAGGTGCTTGATCTCCTGTTTTGCGCCTTTTCCCTGAACCGGATGCATCAAGGCGAAAAGGGGCATGCCCCACCTGGCAGCGTCCCCGGCCACGTCGCCCAAAAGCCCGAGCATGTCTTCTTCATCAGCCCCCCCTATCTCGATTCTGACGGAAACGGCGTCGGCACCCATAACCAGGCCCTCTTCCACATCCGTGACCAGGGTCTGCGTGCCCTCGATCCCGGTGGCGGTCAGCTGAATAATAAGGCCGATATCTTTCCCTGTCCTGCGGTGTGCGGCTCCTACTATGCCCTTATGGAGGATCACTGCATTGGCCCCGCCAAGGGCCATAGTATCAACACTGTTCTTCACATCCCGGATGCCCTCAATGGGTCCCATCCCTACACCATGGGTCAGAGGTACCATAACGGTCTTTCCGGTATTCCGATCCATCACCCTCTCCATACGGATTCTTTTGCCTGACATCTTTCTCCCTCCTTTCAAATTGCCCTGTTCCGTAAATGGTGGTCCGCCAGCACGATCTTGACCATGGCCTCAAGCACCGGAAGGACACGGGGCAGTGCGCAAACATCATGCCTTCCCGTAAGCTTGATTTTCGACGGATTCCCCTGTCTATCGATGGTCTCCTGTTCTATTCTGATGGAAGGGATCGGCTTCATGGCCACCCTGATAACAATGTCGTCTCCATTGGATATGCCGCCAAGGATCCCCCCTGCATGGTTCGTCTTGAACCCTTTCGGCGTCAAGGGATCATTGTTTTGAGAACCTCTGAGCCTTGCTGCCTCGAATCCTGCTCCTATCTCAACGCCTTTTACCGTTCCTATGGAAAAAAGGGCCTTGGCAAGGTCCGCATCCAGCTTGTCAAAGACGGGTTCCCCGAGACCCGGCGGGCAGCTGCTGATTTTAACTTCCGCGACACCCCCTATGGAATCACCCTCTTTGGCAGCCTCGGAGAGGATTTCAAGCATCCGCTTGGAGGCTAACGGATCAGGACATCCAACAGGATTTTTCTGTATTGCTTCAAGCTCGAGATTTTCGGCCTTCACCCCGCCAAGCTCAATGGTATAGGCGACAACCTTTATGTCCAGGGGCTCGATGACCTTGTAGGCCACAACTCCTGCCGCCACTCTCGCCGCGGTCTCCCGGGCTGAATAGCGCCCGCCTCCCCTGAAATCAAAATGTCCGTACTTCTTGAAATAGGTGTAGTCACCATGCCCCGGCCTGAAGAGATTCCCCAGGATCTCGTAAGGCCGGCTATCCACATCGTGGTTAGTGATGAACAGGGTAATGGGTGCACCCGTGGTCATGCCTTCAAAGACACCGGAGAGGATCTCCACCTGGTCTCTTTCTCTCCTCGGGGTAGTATGCGCCCGATGGTCCGAAGACCTTCGGCGCGACATCTCGGGGGCAAAATCTTCTGCACCAAGCTTGATCTTAGTGGGACAGCCATCAATAACTGTGCCGATTCCTCTTCCGTGGGACTCCCCAAACGTAGTCACCCTAAACAGTCTGCCAAATGAGCTTCCGGCCATGTCCATGTCCTTGTTTCGTGCCAAGGAGAGCGCCCTGGATTATACTTGCAACCTGCCCAATATCAGCTTCAGTCGTGTCCACGATAAGGTCTGCTATTCCTTCATAGAGCCTCCGTCTTGACTCCATGACCTGCTCGATCTCACTGATGGGATCCGGTCCCGTAAGAGGGGGTCGAAATTTTCCGGGGTTTTGTTCCATTCTCATCCTTGTTTTCAGCACTTCAATACTGCCTTGCAGCCATACCACCCATCCCATTTCTTTTGAGAGTCATCCTATTTGCCTCCCTCATTATGGCCCCGCCTCCGGTGGGAATGACCAGATTGTCTTTCCCACAGACCCTTTTGATGACCCATTCCTCGATTTGGCGAAAACAATCCCAGCCGTATCCGGCAACAAGTTGCTCAATGGAGGTCCGGGCATATTCCTCTATTGTCCTGTCCGTATCCACAAATTGCCGGCCGAGGGCCCTTGCCAGAGCCCTTCCCACCGTAGTCTTCCCGCTGCACCTGTATCCTATGAGTATGATATTCAACTGCCTGAATCCTACTTTTAGGCATCGAGAAGCTTCCTCTCCCTGAGTGCTCAAAGCTTCCTTTCTCACGGCCTACCGCAAAGATAAAGGCCCCTAAAACGACAAAAGCCGTGGGCTTTTAGCTGCCCACGGCTTTTAAAATCAAGAAAAAAAACTAATCAACCCATGGGCAGACTACCCCCTCTCCAAAAATAAAAGTAGTAGTAGTTCTGCCGGGATTGATGCTTCGTCATGTCTATCTTTCTTTTCCAGTACAAATTGAAGTTCTGTCCATCTAAAGGAATCCGATTGCTTTTGTCAAGAAAAATTTATCACAG
>CAZJRD010000110.1:0-6639 GCA_964548365.1 uncultured Desulfobacteraceae bacterium
GTAGGTTTCCATAATCTGTCCCACCACCAGGATGTGGCTTCCAAGATCCAGGGTGTGAATTGTCTTGCATTCGAGATTGACGGGGCATTCCCGGACGAGAGGAGCGGTTTCGAGAACACCGTAGAAGACGTTAAAAATCTCCGATTTATCCCTTTTTCTCCCGGAGTAGATGCCGCAGTAGTCTACCTCTTTCACAAGACGTGCAGGGGCAACATTGATGGAAAAGATCCCATGCTGTTCAATCCCCTTTAGCGTATGACGCTCTCCCCGGATCGCGACACTGAGGGCGGGTGGTTTGGACGCGGCAATGCCGCACCAGGCCGCCGTCATGAAGTTGGGTTTTTCATCCACTATTGCCCCTACCAGCACGGCCGGCGTGGGGTAAAGGAGTTCCCTCGGACCCAGTTTGACTTTCTCCATTTTTTCTCTCCTTTCTCAAAATGCAATAGCAACTCTGTCCAAAATTCGCTCTTCCGCGGAAGCAGGGGCTCACTTGATAACCTGCGTCTCCCTATTTCGGGGAAGCGCGCAGGACCCGGGTTTCATCCCGCATCAATTCGAGAGTCTGCGGGTCAATCACCACCCCGTAGTCATCCTTTGCCCGGTCCACGCTCACGTAGCCGTTTCTTACATCCTCCAGGACCATTTCCGCATCCCGTTCCTTTGCGGCACCGTAGCCGCCTCCCCCGGCAGCATCCATGACTACCGTGTCTCCGGGCTTGAGCTGGGTCAGGCCGTAGGGGTTCCCGCTGTGCCCATTGACGACGAACTGGGCCTTGGCACTGGCCCCCCCGCCAAAAAGACCCTCCGGCGGGTACCGGAACCTTCCCGACTGGATTCCCAGGTTGACAGGCGGTAGCGGGGCGTATTCATCGTCCGGAATCCGAAAAACAACGCGCCTTCCCAGGCCTCCCTTCATCTTCCCCGGGCCTGCGGAATCCTGGAGGAGCTCCCTTTTTTCAACGATCAGGGGCGTATCGCTCTCGAATATCTCCACCGGCGTATTGGCGCCGTTTGCCGGGAAAATATAGATATAATACCCGTCATTCCTGGCGCTTGCCCCCATTCCGCCCCCGCGGATGATCACGGAATGCCAGGGAGTGCCATTCTGCCTCTTTCCATAGAAGACGTTCATGGTGGCGGGAGTCCCGCCGCTTGCCGCGATGACCCGGTCGGGCAGCGCTTGTGCCATTGCCCGGTAGATGATCTCTGTAATGAAATGCCCGATCTGCATCCTGGCCGCCACTGCCACCGGGAATGTGCAATTGACCACGCTCCCCTCCGGCGCCTCCATTGCGATGGGCCGCGCGCAGCCGTCGTTGTTCGGGATATCCGGATCAAACATGCTCTTCATGGCCATGAAGACATAGGCATAGGTAAAATTGTAGACCACATTTCCACCCCAATCCACCTGGGGGGAAGATCCTGCCAGGTCAACGAGGATATCACTGCCCTTCACTTCCACGGACACCTTTATCTCGATGTCCTTTTTCCCCTCCATCTGCTCTACGATACCCTCGGCCCGGTACACTCCGTCGGGGACCTCGGCAATTGCCTCCCGCATGCTCTTCTCGGTCCGCCCGATAATTTCGTCGGCAAGATCATCGAGACCGTCCATGCGATACTCTTCCAGCATCTGGCAGATCTTCTCGGCACACACATGGTTCGCGGCAATCTGGGAACGGATATCACCAGTGACCTCGTCGGCAGTTCTGACGTTCCAGCGGATCATTTCCATGACCGCCTCATTCAAAACGCCTCCATCGTAAAGCTTGACCAAAGGAATAAAGAGACCGTCCTCAAACACATCGTGATTGTCGGAAGAGACACGCCCGCCGATATCCGAATGATGAAAGACACAGGCCGTAAAGGCCGTTATCTTGTCCTTAAAAAAAATAGGGCTCATGACGCACACATCGTTCAGGTGTCCGGCAAGGGCCCAGGGATCATTGGTGATCAGCACGTCGCCGGGCTTATAATGGTCAAGCGACAGCTTGTGTACCAGGTTCTTTATGCCCAATGCCATGGCCCCGGACTGCCCGGGGGTGGCAAAGGTTCCCTGAGCCAGTTCCCGGCCTTTCCGATCCGTGAACATGCAGGTATAGTCGTGGGCATCCCGGAGCAAACTGGAAAAGGCGGTCCGGGCCACTGTGCTGTCCGCTTCGTCCACGATGGAAATCAGTCGCCGCCAGAGGATCTCCAGGGTTATTGGATCAAATTGCTGTGCCATAGCTGTTTTCCTCCTTTACAACACTACCTCTTTTCAAACTGAATCCTGAGAAAACCATACTCGTCCACCGATGCGTGGGCGTCCTCTCCGATGATCACGGTGGATTCCCGCTCTTCCACGATGGCTGGGCCTTCAAGCCCCGCTCCCGGGAAAAGGCGGTACCGGTCGTATACCTTATGGGAAATAAAATCCCCCGTCACTCCCGAATACGCCTTTCGTTCTCCCTTCAAAGCATCCCCCAGGGACGTTCCACCTGCGATCATTTTGGGAAGCTGCAGGAGTTTCTGGGGAAGGGTCGCCCGCACCTTGAAATTGATGAATTCGACGGGCGAATCGGCGTACGTGCGACCGTAGAGTTTTTCGTAGGTCGCATCGAATCTGCGGCGAATTTCTTCCGGCGCAGCGTCTTTGAAATTTCCCGCGGGCGCGGCAATGTTGGTCTCCGAACCCTGCCCCACAAAACGCATATCAAGCGAGCGCTCAAAAAGAATCTGTTCCCCGCTGTCCTCGACCTGAAGCGTCCTGGCACCCTCGGCCTCCATATCTTGAAAGATCTTTTCGATCTCCTCAAAACCGGCCTCAAAAAGCGCCACCTTGTGACTGCGCAGGAGGTCAAAGGCCCGCGGAGCTGTAAAAAATCCCAGGGCCGAGCCCACCCCCGCGTTCGGCGGCACAAGGAGTTCCGGAGAACCCAGCTTCCCGGCCAGGCCGTAGGCATGCACGGGACCGGCGCCACCAAAGGCGATCACCGTGGCCACCTTTGGGTTTCCCCCCTTCTCCGCGATATGGGTTTTGGCGGCTGCCGCCATGGTTTCATTGATGAGGTCATGAATACCCCAAACGGCCTGGATAAATGGAACACCTAAAGGGTCCGCGATCTTTTCCTTTATACCGCGCCTTGCTGCCTCCTTGTCCAGCTGCATCTCGCCACCGAGAAAATAATTTTCATCCAGGTACCCCAGGAGCAAATCCGCGTCCGTGACTCCCGGCTCCGTTCCTCCCCGTGCGTAGCAAATGGGACCGGGGTCAGCGCCCGAACTTTCGGGGCCCACCTGGAGCGTCCCCATCTTGCTCACCTTCGCGATACTCCCGCCGCCCGCGCCGATTTCCATCAGGTCCACCACCGGGACCTGTATAGTCAGGCCGCTTCCTTTCATGAACCGCTGCACCCTGCCCACCTCAAAGGTGGGCACCACTCCGGCAACGCCTCCCTGGATCAGACAGGATTTCGCAGTGGTTCCCCCCATGTCAAAGCAGAACATCTCGGGGATATCGAAAAGTTGTCCATAATACTGTCCCGAGATCACCGCCGCCGTGGGACCTGATTCAATGATCCTGACCGGGAACTCCGCGGCCGTTTGCACGGACGTAATTCCACCGCTTGAAAGCATGATAAACAATCTCCCGCCAAATCCGATGCTTCGCAACCGCTCGGAAAGCCTGGAGAGGTATTTCCCGGTCAACGGCTTTACATAGGCATTGGTGGCGGTGGTGCTGGTCCGTTCGTACTCCCTGATCTGCGGCAGGACATCATAGGAAATGGATACGGTGATGTCCGGGGCCTCCTCTTTGATAATCTCTTTTATCTGCAATTCGTGGGAAGGGTTTTCAAAGGAATTCAAGAGACACACCGCGATAGATTCAATGCCCATGCCCAGGAGTCTTCGAACCACGTCTCTGGCTTCCTCCTGGTTCAGCGTCTTTATGACACTCCCGTCACTCCTGATTCTCTCGTCCACCTCCAAACGGAATCGCCGGTCTATGAGCGGTTTCGGAAACTCTGCGAAAATATCATAGGGCGCGTACCGGATCTCCCGGCCGAGTTCCAGGACATCACGAAACCCTTTGGTCGTAATGAGTCCTGTCCTGGCGCCTTTCCGTTCTATGATTGAATTGATCACCAGCGTAGTTCCGTGGATGACCTCACTAAGCTCGGCGACGAAATCAGGCGACGTCGCCTCCAACTCACTGATCCCCTGCACCACCGCATCCGAAGGATCACTCGGGGTTGTGAGACACTTGTGGATACCTATTTCCCCGGTGTCATCGTTGAGCAGCACAAAATCCGTAAAGGTTCCCCCGATATCACATCCCAATCGATACTTCTTTTCAGCCATACATCCCTCCCCACGCACAACATCACTCGAATGATTTGATACTGGATACCGGATACAGGGTATGCCCTTTTTTCTTCGATTCCAAGTCTCCCGGGCTGCTCTTTTCAGTGACTTATCCACAGGGGAGCATTGCCCCCTCCGCATTCCAGTCCTCAGGAAAAAACGCCCTGAGGACCTGGCTGCGGTTTCCCCCATAGATAAGTCACGAAAATAGGAAGCCCTCCCGCCAGTCACTCAGAAAAAGGGGTATATCCTGTATCCCTGTGTCTCACATTTGCCACATAATCGTTATAGTCAGATGAACCTAATTTGCAAATTTCAAGTTCCGAATTTCAAGATTCTTCTTGGAGCAGCACGTTCCTAAAATCTAAACCGATCTCGGTTTTCATAATTTGCGCCAACTCAGCACACGAAGATCTCCACTGGGACTTTACTAATAAATCGATACCCGTCCTCCGTGACCACAAAAACGCTTTCCACCCCCGCGATGAATTCATGCTGGAAGACGATCTTGGGTTCCAGCGCGAAGGTCATGCCCGGTTGCAGGAGATCCTTTTTCCCCTTGGCGATAACAGGGCCCTCTACGAGTTCCAAGCCGATCCCGTGGCCGATGAAGGAGACCTTGTTCCCCGGCGGTCCGAGGTATTGGTCCCCAAACCCGAGCTCCCCGGCTTTTTCCACGGAACACTGAAAAAGCTCATCAACAGTCGCCCCTGGTTTCACCCGGGAGAGCACCGTGTCATGAATGGCAATGGCTGCTTCACATGCCTGCATGGCCTTGTCCTCCAAGGGCCCGATGGTAAACATCCGCGTCTCATCCATGTGATACCCGTTCAACACGAATGAGAAATCCACCATAACCGGCTCATGGGCCTTGATCGGTTTGTACCCTGCGCCACAGGGAAAGGCCGCGGAGGTGCCCTCTCCGCTTGCCGGTGAATCAAGGAGCCCCACCATACCGCCGCTCGTCCCGCTGAGAACATGCCAGGGATACCCCTCTGTCAGATAGTCCCTGACCCGTACGCTCTCTCTTTCCCGGCCCTGAACCCTTGCAAACCCTTCCAGTATGGCCGCAAAGGCCATTTCTTCCAGGCCGGGTCGCAGGACGGACTTTCCATACGCGAAAGTCCGCGCAGTCAACCGGGCGGTCTCTTCCATGCGGGCAAGTTCCCAGTCCGACTTGATCCTTCGCGCCTCCAGGATACACGAAGACCCATCCACGCATTCCGCGCCAGAGAAAAGTCCCTGATAGACATTGAAATCCGCCACGGGAAGTACGTCAAGCTCGAAGCCGATCGCCCGGGGCAGGGTTCCATAAGAATCCCGAATTGTCGGGGGAACCTCTTCCAGGGAAGCTATCCTGACGGTCTTATAGATACCGGGCCGGTCCCCTTCAGATGCAGGGGAAGCATCCAAAAACAACAGGGGTTCGCCCTCAGCGGGCAAATAGAATATCCCCCGTCGCCCGATGCCTGTCAAGTAATAAAAATCCACCCGCTGGACAAGGAATAGCGCGTCAATACCCTTTTCCCGGAGCGCATCTTGAACCCGCTCTTTTCGTCTCTCCAGTTCCCTATCCGGAACAACAATCCCTTCCATCCTGTCTGCCGCGCCTCTTCCAGAATCTAGGCATATCAAGCCATGTTTTTGATCTTTTCCTTTTGCTCTGCGCCTTACGCCTATTTTTCTTCCTCACCCCATTTGTAATCGATGATCTCGGTGAGCACCCCGTTCATCTTCTTCGGGTGGATGAAGGCAAATTCGCAATCCCGGAAAGGACGCGCCAACGCCCCTTTCGCATCGGCTATCAGCGGGTAATTCCTGGCCTTTAATTCATCGATAGCCGCACGCGTATTCTCCACGTTGAAACTGATAACCATGACACCCTCGCCGTTCCGATCGATGAATTTCGCGACCTCCCCGTCCGGTCTCGTGGATTCCATGAGCTCAAAGCCCACTTCACCCACCCAGTATCGTGCCACCCTTATCTTTTCAACCTCATCAATATACGCGTCATCAGGTCCCGACTTTCCCAGGAAGGGCTCCCAGATCTTCTTTGCCTCTTCCAAGTTCCTCACGGCAATACAGAGGTGATCAATCTTCTTTGCCTTCATTTTCAATTCGTCCTCCTAGACTATTCGTCGTTCACTTCCTTCTCCGTACTCAAAATCAAGCGGGCTTTTGGCATCTTTTTTGGTCAGGCTCTTGATGGTATGGGTGTAAATCATGGTGGTCCTGACATCACTGTGCCCCAATAATTCCTGGATCGTCCGAATATCATAGTTGGCCTGC
>CAZJRD010000111.1:0-6449 GCA_964548365.1 uncultured Desulfobacteraceae bacterium
TCCCTGCCTGCAGCGGCTCAATATGTTGGTGTAATTGCGAATCGGTGCACTTAGTACGCGTTTTCGTAAATACGATGACATAACTGTTTTCCAGAATGGTCATAGAAATTGAATTATGCTTTCACCACAGAGTCACTGAGGACACAGAGATGCTTTCTTTTCCCTTGCAGGGAGATACCGACAAGGGAAAAAGATCAGTCCTGTCTCAGCCAGGAGCAGTGTTCCTTCGCCGGGAGGCATGTTCTTTTTGCCCATCGCCGTCTCCCGATGGGCAAAAAACAAAAATCCTCTGTGCTCTCTGGGACCCAGTGGTGAACAAATATTGGACGGAATACGTCACTATCATGATAAATAGCTGTACTTGGGCACGTAACTAACAGAACGAGGGACACTACATGTCGCAATTCCTGCAGTACTTCATTTCGGGGCTCTCCACCGGCAGCATCTACGCCCTAGTTGCCCTGGGCCTGGCGTTGATCTACCGCTCCACGCGAATCCTGAATTTCGCCCATGGAGACATGGCCACGGCAGGCACCTTTTTCGCATTTACCCTGCTCGGGCTCAATTTTCATTTTACCCTCTCCTTCCTCCTGGCCCTGCTCTTTGGAGCTGGTATTGCCATGCTGTTTTATTTTTGCGTCCTCATCCCGGCCCAGCGACGCGAAGCCACCCAGCTCGGGCAAATCATCCTGACCCTTGGATTCGGTCTCATCCTGGAGGGGCTCATAGCCTATTTCGGAGGGACAGAGCCGCAGTCATTCCCCTTCCCTCTCTCCGACACCAAGATTTACCAGCTCGGCGGCGGAGTGGTAATCAGTCAACTGGGACTGGGAACCTTGGGCATCAGCCTTCTCGCTTCTCTCCTCTTCTACCTTCTCGTCCAGAAGACCCGTATCGGGCTCGCCATGCGGGCCACCTCTGAAAACCTCCCCGGCGCGCAAACCCTCGGCATTCCTACGCGAAAAATACTCGCCCTCAGCTGGGGCCTTGCAGCCCTGCTCGGTGTGCTCGGCGGACTTTTTCTTGCCCCCGCCCTGCTCCTAGACCCATTTTTTATGCTGGAACCTTTCTTGAAAGGTTTCGCAGCGGCAATCCTCGGTGGTTTGAACAGTCTCCCCGGTGCCATTGTTGGCGGCCTGATTCTCGGTGTGGCAGAGAGCCTTGCCGGAGGATTCGTGTCTATTGCCTTTAAAAACACCCTGGCCTTTATTATCATTATTCTCGTCCTTCTTATCCGGCCTGAAGGACTTCTGGGGAAAGAATTCAAGGAAAGAGTTTAAAGGATGCAGTCCCATGTCTGAAAATATCTATGAAAAGCTTCGAGAACAGGTGGACCAGTATTCAGTGGGATTTCCCAAAACCGTATCCGGGGTGGAAATGAAGATACTGCGGAAACTCTTTACCGAGGAAGAGGCCCGCATGTACCTGAATCTCAGCATGATGCTTGAGACCCCTGAAGCAGTGGCACAGAGGACCAAACAGGATCCTGAAAGCGTCTCTGCTCTCCTTCAAAAAATGGGCGGCAAGGGTATCGTGTTTCGCGTAAAGAAGGAGGGGCTGGTCAAGTATGCGGCGGTCCCCTTTGTGGTGGGTTTTTATGAATTCCAGTTGAAGAATCTTGACAAAGAACTTGCGGCCCTGGTGGACCAGTACCTTGAAGAGGCCTTCGGCAAGGAAATGTCAACGAAGACGGTGCCCATGCGCACCATACCGGTCAATCGCGCCATTCAGGTGTCATGGCCCGTGGCCCCCTATGAAGATGTGCGTGAAATCATCAAAAGCAAGAAAAAAATCGCGGTGGCCAATTGTATATGTCGGACCCAAAAGCACCTGATCGGCCAAGGGTGTGACAAACCGCTCGAGACCTGCTTCATGTTCGGATCCCATGCCGATTATTATGTGGACCATGAAATGGGACGATGGATCGATCAGGAAGAGGCCCTCAGTATCCTGGACCTGTGCGAGGAAGAAGGGCTGGTCCCGCAGCCCTACAACGCGCAAAACCCAGGAGGCCTCTGCAACTGCTGCGGCGATTGCTGCGGGATCCTCCGCGCTCTCAAGAAACAGCCCAAACCCGCAGAAATGACCGTGTCCAATTATTTCGCCGTGGTTGACCCGGAGCTCTGCGCGGCATGCGAGACCTGCCTCGATCGCTGCCAGATGGATGCTATTACCATCGGGGAAGACGAAATTGCCCACGTCAACCTGGATCGTTGTATCGGGTGCGGCCTGTGTGTTACCACTTGTACCACCGAGGCACTCAGCCTGCAGCCAAAGCCTGAAAATGTGCGGAGGGAACCACCTGCAACGGGCCGGGACAGCATGATGCAAATGGCAAATGAACGGGGGAAAAATCTGATTCCCCTCGCCTTCACAAACCCTTCATAACCTCGCAGGGAGGCGACACCTCAGCCCGAAGAGGCTCGCTCAATATCGATAATCTTCATATCCCCTACGTATTTCATTGTCTCGTAGCGCGTAATTCCCTGGAGCTTGCGGGTTATGGTCCCGATCTTCTCGACGTTTCGATTGATGTTTCGAGCCGCTGAAAAAAGCTGATCTTCTTCTGGTATTTCACGAAGGAGGAGCTCAGTAGCCCACGTGACGGCCTGGAGCGGTTGATTCATCTCGTGGCAAACAGCACCCGCCATCTCAAGGACGCCCTGAAGTTTTTCCTGCTCCACGATTTTTTCAACCAGCATCCTCTGGGTCAAGACCGAGCGTATCCTCGAAAGGAGTTCCACCCTGTTGATGGGTTTCCTTACATAGTCGGTCCCTCCCGACTCGAATGCTTTTCGCAAAACAGCATCGTCAGTATTTGCCGTCACAAAAATGACCGGGATATCCCTGATATCTTTCTCCTCCTTGATGATCCGGCAGGCGTCAAGCCCGCTCATCTCGCCCATGAAGATGTCCATGAGAACAAGATCCGGCTTCCCGATTCTCACCGCTTCAATGGCTGACGGCCCATCAATTGCGCTCACAGTATCGTATCCCTCTTTTTCAAGGATAGCCTGTACCAACCTGATGTTGACAGGGTTATCATCCACCTCGAGGACTAATTTTTTCTTTTCCACCCCATTCTCCTCCACGCTGTTCTCTTCAACTGTCTTGGTGAATAGGATCAATCCTTCAAAAATTATGCCAGAGCCCTGTCTCTCAACTCCACCGCCCGGGAATAACGGTTCCGCAAAACCTGCAGCGGCTGTTCTTGATATTGTTCTGAGAAATCAAATAGCCCTTCCGTTCGATTAATATCTCGTGACAGTGGTGGCAATAGGTGTTTGTCGCCTCGTGCCCCGGGACATTGCCGATATAGACATAATGGATGCCCTCCCCGATCGCAATTTCCCGCAATTTTTCGAGGGTCGGGACAGGAGTGGGCGGGAGGCGGGTGAGTTTATATTGGGGGAAAAACCGCAAGAAATGCAGCGGATAATCCGGGCCCAGTTCCTGAACAATCCATTTGCACATCCGCCGGATCATCTTGGGGTCATCAACATAGGTCGGCACGACAAGGGTCGTCATTTCAAACCACACTCCCTCCCTGTGGAGGATCTTAAAGGTATTTAGCACGGGTTGAAGCGTTCCCCCGTTCAGGCAACGGTAGATATGGTCTTCAAAGGATTTCAGGTTGATGTTGGCACCATGCAGATACCTGGCAAGCAACCGGAGGGGTTCTTCATTGATGTACCCGTTGGAAACGAGTACGTTCCTGAGGCCTGCGGCACTGGCCGCCTTGGCCGTGTCAAACATGTATTCATAATAGGTAATGGCTTCCGAATAAGTATACGCGATGGATGGCAGATTCTTTTTCTCGGCCTCTTTCACCACTTGAGCTGGGAAGAGTTCCACACTTTGAACATCTTCGGGTCTCTTTTGGGAAATCTCCCAATTCTGGCAATTGAGACACCGGAAGTTGCACCCCGTCGTGGCAATGGAAAAGATTTGAGATGCAGGATAGAAATGGTAAAGCGGTTTTTTTTCAATGGGATCCACGTGAACGGCACAGGGATTTCCATAAGTAAGCGAATAGAGTTTCCCCCCGATATTTACCTTGGAGCGGCAAATACTCCTGTCCCCCGGCTCCAGGTAGCACCTGTTCGGGCAGATCTGGCACTGCACATTTTTCCCGTCCGAGGCATAATGGATCCCCTCGATAGACCATTTCCATGGTCTGGAAGGCCCGTCCCCCTTGAGAACATGACCCTGAACGCTCTTTGCCCCGGCATTCCCCTTCGCGAAAAAAGCAAAGCCCTCCCCGGGGCAAAGCAGCCCTGCCGCTCCCAGCCCCAGGGTCTTCAGAAACTGTTTTCTGGTCATCTCACAGGGCATATTCTCCCCCATTTGTTCAGCCACTATGGCTATCCTAAATCTTTTTCCTACCTTGCTCAAGCAATTCCTCATCTCCCAAATCTACCATCTCGTTTCCGCATCATGTCTTCCACCGAAATACCAGCCCTTTCTTCTTGCAATCTATTAATCTAAGTGATAAAAAACATACTCGCCTTTACCAGAATGCTCTGCAATTTGCTGCAGGGATGACCAGCCTGCGCCGGAGATCTCGACGCAACTCCGATCAGATACCCTGCAGCCTGCTGCAAAGAATTTCATTTGCTTCCTTTTTCAACCTGTCATAAATTTATGAAAAAACGATCTGGCCCCCATACCCCCATATTATCCTTGCAACGACGTTTACCACCCCGTCATTCCGGCGAAAGCCGGAATCCAGGAAACAACAGGGTCGTTGAGCGTTGTCTGCATTTTTCCTTTTTGAGCCTGCCGGCTGCATCAGGATCGGGGCAAAGACGCTCTTCATCGTCCTGGGTGGTCGGATGCTCATTTTTTCCGGGAAATAGAGGCGGTCGTTTGTGATGGGAAGCACCGCGAAAATCTTATGGGCTGTGTTGTTTGGCGCGATTGGTCTCGGGTTTTTCACTTATGGAAAAAGACAACGAAAAGTGGTCCCTCTATTTTGCGGGGTGGCGCTCTTTGTATTTCCCTATTTCATCTCAAACGTGTATATTCTTGTGCTTATCGGGGTTGGTTTCGTGGTCTTACCCTATTTCATACGGGTGTGAAGGGTGAGGAAGAACGGCCTTGGCCGGAAATCGAGAAGAGTATATCAGCCTGTCAGATCAGATGCCTTGGAGAAGCAAAATGACGGATAGAGACAAGACCAAAGTACAACTTGTAGACGAACTGGCAGAACTGCGTCATCGGATAGTTGAATCGGAGGCGTTAGAAATCGAGCGCAAGCAGTCAGAAGAGGAGATCAAGAAACGGCAAGAATACCTGGAAGCTGTGCTGCATGCGGCCCTTGATGCAATTGTAACCCTTGATGCTTCCCACCACATTCTTGAGTGGAATCCGGGAGCCGAGCAGATTTTCGGGTACTCCCGGGACGAGGCAGTTGGGAGGAACCTCGATGATCTGGTCAGTCGCCCTGATGTGGTGGATGAGGCAAAAGCCATTACCAAAAAAGTGCTGTCAGGACAGCATCTAGTTCCCTTAGAAACTGTTCGCTACCGAAAGGACGGCACACCTGTGAATGTTATTTTGGCAAGTTCTCCCATCCAGATTGAAGGTGAGTTACATGGAGCTGTCGGTGTTTACACTGACATCACGGATCGCAAACGGGCGGAAGAAGCCCTGCGGGAAGGTGAAGAGAAGTTCAGGCTCACATTTGAAAGCGTCCCGGACGCCGTTACCATATCAGGGATAGAAGATGGCCGGTACCTTTCCGTGAACAATGGTTTTTGCCGCATTACGGGATATTCAAAAGAAGAGGCCATTGGGAAGACAGCGTTTGAGCTGGGCCTGTATGTCAACCCGGCCGATAGAGAAAGACTGCTGGCCAATCTTCAAGACAAAGGCATGGTTGACGGATTCGAAGTGCAATATCGGATGAAGGACGAGCGTGTCCTCGATACCCTGCTGTCGGGAAAGATTTTCAGGTACGAGAAGAAAGACTGCCTGGTTGCAGTCGTGAAAGATGTCACTCAATTTAAAGGGACTCAGGAAGAGCTTCGGCGGTCTGAAAAACGCTACAGGGACCTCTTCAATTCCGTGTCAGACCTGATTTATACCCAGGACCTCGAAGGCCATTTTCTCTCTGCCAACAGGGCCATGACCGAAATATTCGGCTATGAACTTGAAGAGTTTATCGGTCACAAGACGACGGATTTCATGAAGCCCGAACTCAGGCCACTCTTCTATACCGAGTACATAGAGAGAATTAAGAAACAAGGTCACAACGAGGGCGTGACGAGTTATTTTGCAAGAGACGGCCGCAAAATCTACCTCGAGTATCGCAGCAGGCTGATAAAGCCGGGAATAGGTGAACCCTATATCACCGGCATCGGGCGTGATGTGACCGAACGGATTCTAGCCGAAAAGGAAATCAAGAAACTGAATAAGCAGATGCTCCAGGCCCAGAAGATGGAGGC
>CAZJRD010000112.1:0-6273 GCA_964548365.1 uncultured Desulfobacteraceae bacterium
AACATGGAGGCAAAGCCATAAACGAGGAGCCGTCCGGCCGGTTTGAGATGCTCGTACGATTTCCTCAATGTTGATGCCCCATTGGCGTCCAGGATCATATCATAGCCTTCCGGACTCCACTGTTCTGCGGTTTCCCAGAGCGATTGTTGTTCCTTGTCGATCACAAAAGTTGCGCCTGCTTTCAGGGCATAGGGCACTTTCTCGTGGTGCCCCACAACGCCTGCCGAAAGATTGTTGTTTGCCTTGAGAAGGTGGAGGATTGCGGTTCCAACGCCGCCTGCCGCAGAATGAACCAGGACCCTGTCACCCGGCTTCAGGTGTCCGACGTGGTGGAGCGCGTAGTAGGCGGTCAGGTAGGCAACGGGAAAAGCGGCCCCGCGGGAAAGGTCCCATGCCTCGGGGAGGTGCCACAGATGATCGGAAACGGTATTGATGGCCGTGGTATATGCGCCGAACCGGGATACCCCGAAAATCCTGTCCCCGGGACTAAAATCGCCTATTCCGGTTCCGGTCTGTGAGACAATCCCTGAAAATTCAAGCCCGGGACAGAGAGGATACAGATCCCTTGCGGCTGCGTAGAGCCCGAGACGGATACTTATGTCCGCGAAATTGATGCCGCACGCCTTGACCTCGACCTGAATCTCCCCGGGGCCGGGATCCTCTATCGGGGTTTCATTAATTTTCATCCCCTTGTATGATCCGGGTTTTACAATGACGATTCTTTTCCTTTGGGATGACATAAGATGACCCACAATTTTATTCAAAAAAACGGTTAGTTGACAGAGATTAGAAGCAGTCAAACGGCATATTCCAGAGGCTACGCTCCCTCCGTCGTCCATGACTCCGGTCGCTGCGGATTTCGGCCCTTCTCCCGCCTGTGGCGGGATTCCAGGGTCGAAATGACGCCGCTTCAGGAACATCCCGTTCGCCTGCTCTTTATGCAAAATCCGCTGGTACTCCAAATCAAAACTCAGGACGGGGGCCTGAAAAAAGGTTTCAGCTGCCTAGAAAGTATCATGCTTGTTTGGCAGGCTCTTGAGGGCATGCATCCATCGCTCCAGCAATTCCATGCATACAGGGTTTTCCATTTTCGGGATATTCCCTGTGGCAAGCGAGGGAACAAGCCACGAAAGGGAAGTCTGAACATCATTGACGGTGACGAGGGTACTCCTGGAGGCCAGCATCTGATCCCGATATTCCAGGGTCACCTGGGTGAGGATATTGAAAATCTCCCGAGCACCTTCAGGGAAGGTCTCCGGTTCATCCATCATGGCGCTGAAGAGGTTTTCGAGTTCCGTTTTGTTCACGCTAGACGCTTCCCTCCTCCACCAGCCTGGCGAAATACTCAAACGAGCGATCAAAGGCAGCCTCCGCGTCGTTCGGGAAACAGCATCCCGGGAGCTGCCGCATCCTGAGATGGTAGGAAATGCACTGGCAGCAGATTCCTTTTCTGGAACAGGGTTCGTAAGTGCAATTACATTTTTCAAGATTCTTTTCCTGTTGGCATTCCATTTGCTATGCTCCTTTATGGTGATTGTGAAACTATACCACACACCCATTGAAAGGCAATACCACTTTTCCCTTGACAAATCAGGCCAATTATAAAAAGGTGCCCTGGAAGATGTTCAGTTTTTGAACAAATAGATCAATCCATATTCCGGATGAACCCGGAAAGCACTGGGTCTTGACTGTGCAGAAAGAAGATTTTCACATATTGAGGATCATGGGGGAGGTTGACCAAGACGGGAGTCGAACCCAAAGGGAACTTTCCGCCCGGCTCAATATCTCCCTCGGCCTGGTGAACACGTTCATGAAAAGGCTTGTGAACAAGGGGTACTTCAAGGTCAAGACACTGCCCCGAAATCGTCTCAAGTATTTTCTGACCCCCAAGGGGGTAACCCAGAAAAGCAGACTCACGATCGAGTATTTGAAATACTCAGCGCATTTTTACAGAGAGGTAAAGGAATTGCTGCTTGAGAAATTTGAAATGCTGGAAGAACAGGGGGTCAAGCGTGTTCTTTTCTGGGGAACCGGAGAAGTGGCGGAACTGGCGTATCTTTACCTCCAGCAGACAGGCGTTCAACTGGGAGGGATAGTCGATGACCAGAGAAACGGCCAGTATTTTTTCGGGTTTCCCGTGGAGCATCTCGACCGCTTGAGCGCCCTTGACTGGGACCGTATCCTGGTCACCAGGCTCGATGACTCGGAAAGAGATATTGGTATTTTGATGGGACATGGTGTTGGACGCGATAGGATCATCACGCTATGAACGAGAATAATGCCAGGTGGTACGCCCTTCATACCCGCAGCAGGTTTGAGCAAAAGGTATTCGAGGGTCTGCAAGGGAAAGATCTGGAGGCATTCCTGCCCAGGGTACAGGTGATGAGCAGACGCAAGGACCGGAGGAAAAAGATCCATGTTCCCATGATCCCGGGCTACGTATTTGTGCGGTCCCTGCTCACGCCGGAGGATTATTATCCAATCATCAAGACGGTTGGTGTGGTACGAATTGTGAGTTTCAAAGGAGAACCTGTACCCGCGAACGAGGATGAGATCTCATCCTTGATGATCCTGGACGGGACTGATCGAACGGTTCAGAATCGGTCATACATGAAGAAGGGCGATCGCGTGATGATAATGGAGGGCCCGCTCCAAGGGCTCGTGGGGTTTTATCTTCGTCATAAGGGAAAGAGTGCGAGGGTCGTGGTTTCAGTTGAACTCCTGAAACACTCTGTTGAGGTTGAGATAGAAGACTGGGCCCTTGAAAAGGTCGCACTGTAGGAAACGGTCTTAGACGAGACAGCTTCCGGAATTCGCCGGAAGCAATCTTAAATATTTAATAATTATAGTAGGTTGCAATGAATTCAGCCTTGTAATCGAAAGGGCGGAGCTGTAAGGTTTTCGCGGAACGGAGGGAGCGGAAGAGAGATGAAGATACTGATTACAGGGGGTGCCGGGTTCATCGGATCTCACCTGGCTGAGAACCTGCTGGAGGCTGGGCATGAGGTGTTTGTGATCGACAACCTGTGGACAGGCAAGCTCAGCAATCTCAAGCATATTCATAATAATGACCGATTGCACCTGATCGTTGACACAATTCTGAATGAGTCGGTCATGAACGAATTAGTCTTCAAGGTGGATCATGTCTACCACCTGGCCGCGGCCGTGGGCGTGATGAATATCATGGATCACCCCGTTGAGACCCTTGATATCAACGTGAAAGGAACCGAGGTGGTACTGAGGCTTGCAAACCGCTTTAAAAAGAAGGTATGGGTGGCATCCAGTTCAGAGATTTACGGAAAACACGTGGATGGTGAACTCCTGGAGGATGATGACAGGATCCTGGGAAGCGTGAAAAAGAGGAGATGGGCCTATGCCTGTTCCAAGACGCTGGATGAATTCCTGGCCCTCGCGTATTTTGATGAAAAGAAATTGCCGGTGGTGATCACGCGGCTGTTCAATACGGTGGGACCCCGGCAAACGGGTCAATACGGGATGGTGCTTCCCAATTTTGTCCAGAGCGCACTTCTGGGAAAACCCATCAAGGTTTACGGGGACGGCACCCAGAGCAGGAACTTTACCCATGTGCATGATGTGATCGGGGCGATAACCAAGCTCATGGACGAACCGAAGGCGGAAGGAGATATATTCAATGTCGGAGGCGGGTATGAGATCACCATCAACGAGCTGGCCGAAAAGGTTAAGGAAATGACCGGAAGCAGTTCCGAGATTGAACATATTCCCTACGAAAAGGCCTATGGACCCGGATTTGAGGATATGCAGAGAAGGTGTCCCAGTATTGAGAAGATCAAGGGTCTTATCGGGTTCGAGCCGTCCTATGACATCGATGCTATTATCGAGAGCGTTATTGACTACTTCAAGGGATAAGATTGGGGCCGGGCATAAGGCATAAGGCATCGGGCGCAAGGCGTAAGGGAAAAGGAATGATTATGCCGGAAAGGGGAGCATGATGGATTTTGAGAGGAATATTTTGTGTGTCGGTGCAGGTTATGTGGGCGGGCCCACCATGGCCATGATCGCCTACAAGTGCCCCCAGTACAAGGTGACCGTGGTGGACATCAACCCGGACAGGATCAGGCAGTGGAATTCCGACAAACTCCCCATTTTCGAGCCGGGGCTGGAAGAAGTGGTCGTTGCGTGCAGAGACAGGAACCTTTTTTTCAGTACGGATATTGAAAAGGGGATCAGGGAGGCGGAGATCATCTTTGTGAGCGTTAATACTCCGACCAAGACCTTTGGTGCGGGAGCGGGTATGGCTGCCGACCTGCAGTACTGGGAAAAAACCGCGCGGCAGATCCGCGACTGTGCAGAGTCTCCGAAGATTGTCGTGGAGAAGAGCACCCTGCCGGTCAAGACGTCCCTGGCCATGGAAAGAATTCTCACAGGGGATAATGATCAGGTGTATTTTGATGTCTTGTCAAACCCGGAATTTCTGGCAGAAGGCACGGCAATGCAAGACCTTGAAAATCCCGACCGGGTCCTGATCGGCTCTCATGAAACCAAAAATGCTCTGAAAGCGCGGGAGGTCCTCGTCGAGATTTACGCAAACTGGGTAGACCGGGAGAGAATCATCACCACAAACCTCTGGAGCAGTGAGCTTTCAAAGTTGGTGGCCAATGCATTTCTGGCCCAGCGCATATCATCGATCAACTCTATTTCTGCCCTGTGCGAGAAAACGGAGGCTGATATCGCTGAAGTGGCAAAAGCGATCGGCATGGACAGCCGCGTGGGAGAAAAATTCCTTCGGGCCAGCGTGGGTTTCGGCGGATCCTGTTTCAAGAAGGATATCCTGAACCTGGTGTACCTCTGCCGCTACTATGGGTTGAACGAGGTGGCCGATTACTGGGAAGGGGTGGTCAGGATCAATGATTACCAGAAGGATCGGTTTGTGCTGAACATGCTCAATGCCATGTTCAACACCCTGGCAGGGAAGAAGATCTGCCTTTTCGGCTTTGCCTTCAAGGCCGATACCGGAGATACCCGGGAAAGCCCCGGAATTTTTATTGCGAGAGAATTGGCGGAGGAAAAGGCCGAACTGGTGATCACCGACCCGGAGGCCCTGGACAACGCGCGACTTGATTTAAAGGACCTGGATCAGCACATTACGTACCTTGACGACCCCTATGAAGCGGCTGAAAAGAGTCACGCCATCGCCGTGCTCACTGAATGGCAGGTTTACCGTGACCTGGATTATGAGCGGATCTATCACTCAATGATGAAACCGGCTTTCATCTTTGACGGCCGGAACATCCTGGACCATCGCAGGCTGTTTGAGATGGGATTTAATGTCTTTCCCATAGGAAAGGCACCCCTGACCCACTACTAGGGTTCAGGGCTCAGGGTTCAAGGATAAAAAAGGATAATCTCATGTATCATCAAAGAAAAAGAGTGCTTGTGACCGGCGGGGCCGGCTTCCTCGGGTCCCATCTCTGCGACCGCCTCGTGGCGGAAGGACATGATGTCCTGTGCCTGGACAATTTTTTCACCGGGACCAGGGACAACATCGCACACCTCCTGCCGAAACCCAATTTTGAAATCATCCGCCACGACCTGGTGCAACCCTTATTCCTGGAAGTGGACGAAATCTACAACCTGGCGTGCCCGGCATCCCCCATCCATTACCAGTACAACCCGGTCAAGACCATCAAGACCAGCGTCATGGGCGCGATCCACATGCTGGGTTTGGCAAAACGGGTAAGCGCGAAAATCCTGCAGGCATCCACGAGCGAGGTTTATGGAGACCCAACAGTCCATCCCCAGGATGAAACATACTGGGGACATGTCAATCCCATAGGCCTGCGATCCTGTTATGACGAGGGCAAGCGCTGTGCGGAAACCCTCTTTTTCGACTACCACCGCCAGAACAAGGTCAACATCCGCGTTGTCCGGATATTCAACACCTACGGCCCGAGGATGCATCCCAATGACGGGCGCGTGGTGAGCAACTTCATTATCCAGGCCCTGTTGAATAAGGATATATCCATCTACGGGGATGGTTCACAAACCAGGTCGTTCTGCTACGTGGATGATCTGGTTGACGGATTGATCCTCATGATGAACGGTCCTGATGAATTTGTCGGCCCGGTGAACATGGGAAATCCCCAAGAGACCAGTATCCTTAGCCTGGCGAAACAGATCATCCGGATGACCGGGAGCCGCTCAAGAGTCGTTTTTGAGTCTCTGCCGGGAGATGACCCGACGCGACGTTGTCCGGACATTTCACAGGCAAAGAAGCGACTCGGGTGGGAGCCC
>CAZJRD010000113.1:0-6196 GCA_964548365.1 uncultured Desulfobacteraceae bacterium
AATTAATATACTGTTCCCGGAATTCATCCGTTTCCCCCTTGACTTTACTTATCACGGATGTCCCCGGAATTCACTTGCCCCAAAGCCTCCCAGTAATTCTTGTTTTTCACTGGTTTTCCATAACCCAAGAGATCGTCCATGCGGACAATAAAACGGTTGAAGACAGGTATATTTCGTATAAACAAACGCGTTACATCATGAATACGGCCGGCAGGTTTGTTAAAAGGACAGCTCATGACACAGTTGTTGCAGTCCATCCAGTTCTTTGTCCAGAAAAGGAAACACTTTTCCGGGTTGATGTACCATTTCATGACTCCTGAGAAGTTGGAGATGGTCGGTCCCTCCATGGTTGGCCCATCAAAAGAAATGGCCCTGGAAGGGCATCGCTGCGCGCATTTCTTGCAGGTCTCGCAGAATTTGGCTACCCCGAAGGGACGGTAAGTGTCATAGGTCAAAGGCATATCCGTGAAGACTTTGCATATCCTGACACGAGGTCCGAACCGGGGGGTAAGCAAGAGTCCCATGCGGCCCAGTTCTCCGAGTCCCGCGGCCATGGCTAGGGGGATGGAGAGGGCCGTATCGTTTCCAGAAGGCAGAGCCTGGTATCCGAGGCCCCGAATAAAAGCCGCAAGGTAGCTGGCCAGGACCGCTTGTTCTGAATACCCGAGACCGGTCGCGGCCCCGGATATGGCGTCAGGACTGTAGCGGGTGGCTTCATAGTCCATTGCTACGGCCATGACGATAGCATTCGTACAGCCTTCAGAAAGATCGAGAGGCTTGTGCTCCATATGGACCAAATCGTACTCGTGCGAGTAGACGAGATTGGGATGGGCATAGCAGACGCCTACCAGATCCGCCCCGAATAGCCTGGCGGCTTTCTTGACGATCCGTGTGTTGACTTCAGGTGTATGGGTGACGGGGCCGCCCGTCTCCACAAACCGCTTCGCTTTATCGGGAACATGCGTCCAGGATAACAGACCGTAGTTGCTGCACATATTGCCGAAGGCATATCCATATTCTATGTTCCATGCGGCGTTCCTCAGAGCATAGTCAAGCTTCCTGTAACCGTACTTATCCTGATACTTGATAGTGCCGTACAGCATGTCCCCGTGAGGCTTGATTTCCGGGTCCCAGGTCCTCCTTTTGAACATCTCATTTTTCTGGTCAAAACGATAGTCAGGAACCGAGATAGGAAACGTTTCTTCCTTTTTTTGTGTGGTTTGATCTTGAATTTCATGCATGCTCCGTAGTCCTCCTTGCTCAATCGCTCGACTGTCCCGTCTTATCGGGGCTTTGTTACAGCCCCCAGATAGGCATTTTTGAGGTGCTCATCCTGCAGGAGATTCCGGCCGAGCCCTTCCAAGACGATTCGTCCGTTTTCAATGACGTAGGCATGGTCGGAGAGATTCAGGGCCTTGTAAACGTTCTGTTCTACCAAAAGGATGGTCACTTTTTCCTGTTTGATCTTTTCAATAACATGAAAGGTCTTTTCCACCAGGATGGGGGCCAGTCCAAGAGAAGGTTCGTCCACCGTGAGCAGGATGGGACAGGCAATCAGTCCACGGGCAATGGCCAGCATCTGCTGTTCTCCACCGCTGAGTCGGCCGGCCAACTGATTCTTGCGGTTGGACAGTTCCGGGAACAGAGCATACATCTGGGATGAGAGTTCGCCCAGTTTTCCTTTCGTTCTCTGGGAATAGAAACCCATTTCCAAGTTTTCCTGGACGCTCATGGCAGGGAACACCCTCCGGCCTTGGGGAATATGGACAATGCCTCGATCCACGATTTCAAAGGCAGGCTTTCCGATAAGTTCCTCCCCATTGAATAGAATGGAGCCCGAAGTTTTTTTTAGGAGGCCCGAAACAGCACGTAGAAGGGTACTCTTTCCCGCCGCATTAGCCCCGACGATGGACACGAGTTGCGCTTTATCCACCTTTGCGGTGATATCGAAGAGGACCCTCACGTCACCGTATGAAACATTGAGATTATTGATTTCGAGCATTGAGATAATCCTCTCCAAGATAGGCCTTGATGCAATTGGGATCGCAGGAGATCTCTTCCGGTTCCCCCTGAGCGATGATTTCCCCGTGATCCAGGACAATGATTCTTTGTGAAAGGTTCATGATCGCCGTCATGATATGTTCGATGATAAAAAGCGTGATCCCCACATTCATCAAATTGCGCACGAGTGCCATCATGTCCTGAAGCTCGATGGGCGTGAGCCCTGCCATGACCTCGTCGAGCAGGAAGAGCTTGGGGGCGGTCGCGAGCCCCCGGGCAATTTCGAGGCGCTTCCGGTCCGCAATGGTCAGATTTTTTCCCAGGACATTCTTTTTTTCCCGCATCTCCACGAATTCCAGGACCTCTTCGGCCTTTTTTTCAGCCTTTCTCAAGCTTTTTTCCCGGATCAGTGCCCCGATGGTTACATTCTTGAGCACGGGAATATTGCTGAAAGGTTTTGTGATCTGAAAGGTTCTGCAGACTCCAAGTTCACATATGGCCTCAGGAGTCATTTGGGTGATATTCCGGTCGTTGAATTTCGTATGTCCCGTCTTTGAACGATAGAATCCCGTGATCACATTGAAGAGAGTTGTCTTGCCGGAACCGTTGGGGCCGATAAGCCCAACTGCTTCACCCTTCTCGATGTCAAAAGTGATGTTCTGGAGAACCGGGTTGCCACCGAAAGATTTGCTGATGTTTTGAAGTTCTAACATGAAAGGCCTTCCTCAATTTTCACTTTTCGAAATTCCACGAGTCCTGTCGATCTTGTCCTTGAGCATACCGTAAATGCCCTTGGGCATGTAAAGGAGCACAAAAATCAGGATCAGCCCAAAGATGATCATGTGGAGTCCTGGGACTGCGGTTCCCAGATTCGCCCTCAGGAATATGGTAATGGGTATAAAGATCATCGCGCCTATGGCCGGACCGAGTACGGTCCCCATCCCCCCCACGATAGCGAAAAGGGCCACCTGGATCGACAGCTGCAGCCGGGCCACACTTGATGGATCGATATAGACCACGTACTGGGCATAAAGGCTTCCCGTGACGGCAGCCAAGAAGCAACTGATGGCCATGGCCACAAGCCGGACTCTGCCGGTCTTTACCCCAAGCGCCCTGGCCGCGTCCTCATTTTCTCTGAAGGCCGTGAGATAATAGCCGAGTCTTGAATGTTCGATGGCATAGGAAACTGCCATAACGGCCACAAAAAGAAAAAGACTGATATACACATAGGGAAGTTTTCCCGCAAAGATCATACCGTAAAAGCTTGGTTCAATGGGCAAGGCGAGTCCTTCCGCCCCGTCGGTAAGAGACCGCCAGTTCACGGATACGATATAGGAAACTTGACCGAAGGCTAGGGTCGCAAGCACGAAATAATGACTTCTCAGGCGAAAGCATACGAGGCCCAGAATAACACCGACCGCCGAAGCGAGTATTCCTCCTACGAACATCCCCAGCCAGGGCGTGATGCCGAGGCGAAGAAATAGAAGTGTGGAGGTGTAGGCGCCGATAGCAAAAAAGGCATTGTGGCACAAGGAGACCATTCCCGCATAACCCGATATGATGTTCCAGGCGCCGGAGAATGCCCCCCATAGGAAAATAAGAATAAAACCATCCAGGTAAAAGTCGTTTTTCATAAATAACGGTGCGAAGACCAGGATCAAAAACACGATGTAAAGGACGGCGGCCTGTCTGGTTTTTAGTTGTTCAGTCAATGGCTTCAATACGTTCCAGCTCCTCTTCTCTCTCTAATCCAAAAAGTCCAGACGGTTTGATTACCAGCACGGCGATGAAAACAAGAAAGTAGATGGCCTCTTTGCTCTGCGGGCCGAGCAGAAAACCGGAGAAGACTTCTATGATGCCGATAAAGATTGCTGCGATCGTAGCCCCCACGACGCTTCCCATGCCTCCGAGCACCACGACGACGAACATCACCAGGATGAACTCAAATCCCACAAAGGGATGAACGGTGTAGATCGGGATCATCAAAGCCCCGGAGACTCCCGTCAGCATGATACCTATGGCAAAGGTTAATTTGAAGATTCTGTCGGTGTTGATTCCCATCAGAAGAGCCGTGAAGCGGTCCTGAGAAGTGGCCCGAATGACCTTGCCGGTATAACTCAACTTGAGAAAGAAATAAAAGGCGACGGTTAGAGAAAGGGCGATGCAAAAAGCGATCAGTCTTGCGGGGTTTACGATCATTTCTTCCAAGCCGAGAGAAGGAAAGGGGCCAAGGACAATGGAGTTCTGCAGGTACTTCAGGGATACGGTCCTGAAATCGGCAGACCAGAAGAGCAGGGCTAAGTTCTCGATGACCATTGAGAGGCCGACGGTTACAAAAATCTGGGTGAGCACCGGTGCTCCGATGGTGGGCTTGATCAGCAGGCGATAAACCAGGAGCCCTATGAGGAAAAGCAGGGGGGCGACGATTAGAATAGATATATAGGGATCCAGTCTGAAATAGTGAAAGAGCCAAAAGCTCAAATACATGGCCACCATCAGGAATTCTCCATGGGCGAAATTGACGATTTTCATGACGCCGAAGATGAAGGTGAGCCCGATGCTGGCCAGGGCATAAATACCGCCCAAAAGCACTCCGGAAATGAGCAATTGGACAAAGAGCGTTGTGTCCATTGATTCCGTTCCTTAAGAACTATGAAGAGGTGGACCCCGTGCTCAGGGACCCACCTCCACGGCAACTTCCTGTAATCTTACTCAGGATGATGATACTACTTATTTCAGATCCGATGAAGCAATTGCTTTCGGATAGATCAGTTTCAATTCACCGTTCTGCCACTGATTGATGGCCGCAGCGGCCAAGACGTTCTGACCGGCGTTCTTCTGATCAGGGCCGGCAAATTTGATTCCCCAGTTCAGCACACCCTTGCCGCGAGGCACGTCGAGGCTGAGAGCCGCAGCTCTCAGTTTATTCGGGTCCAGGCTTCCTGCCTTGGGAAGAATGAATTTATACAATACCCATGCACCGGCAAAACCGACAAAGGATGTGGGGTTGGGGTATTCCCCGTTGTGGGTCCCCATGTATCGTCTGACAAATTCCTTAGCATCCTTCTTGGGGCCCTCAGCCAGTCCCTCAACCGAAATCTCCGAAGGAATCCCGCCTGCCAGGATGCCATCCGCGTCTTTTCCCATGGCCTTGATAAAGTCAGGGTTGCCCTGTCCGGCGGTGGTGCCGATGATCAGGGGTTTGAAACGCATTTCCCGCGCCTGCCTGGCGAAGAGGATGGAGTCGTTGATGTACTGGGCGGCAAAGAGAATATCCGGTTTGGCCCTCTTGAGCTTCAAGACGAGTGAGGAGAGATCGGCGGATTTGGCACTGTAGCTTTCCGTGGCTACCACATTCAGTCCCCGGGCCTTCGCCCTTGCCATAAGCCCCCTGCCGGAGGAGGTCCCGAAACCACCGTCCTCATGAATGATAGCGAGACGCAGATCCTTGGCCTTTTTGTTAAGCTTCTTGGGGCCGAGCACATCCACAGCATAATCAACCATCTGGGTGGTCATCATGGTACTGTTAAAAGTAGTCCTGAAAATATACTTGAAACCGCGGGCCGTGATGAGACCGGAAATTCCTTCGTTTTCGATGTAAAAGACTTTGTTCTTTTCGGCGACCGTCGTTGCCGCCATAGAGAGACTGCTGGCCTGGGTGCCGATGATGGCTGTTATCTTTTCGTTGGTGATCAAACGGTTTGCCTCGCTGGCCGCGGCTTCAGGGTTGGAAGCATCCGCACTGACCAGAACGACTTTCTTTCCAAGGACTCCGCCGGCGTCATTGATCATTTTTGTCGCGATCTTAACGCCGTCAAAATTCTTCACCCCGTTCTTTGACAGCGGACCGGTCACCGGAAAAATAGTTCCGATGCGCCATACGCCGTCGGCGGCAATTACTGCCTGACCGGCTGGAAAGAAGCACACGAAGGTTATCAAAAGCGCCAAAACAATAAGTTTTTTCATTTTCTACCCTCCTGTTTTTATGGGAAATTCTTAGCACCCTATATCCGGGGGCTTGCCAAATCGAGATGAGATGATAGTCGCTTTTTTGAGGTCGGACTATAGCTGATTTGGCCTTGTGGCTCAAGAAAAATCCGGCAGCAGCATATGGCGGTCAGGTTTAGCGGGCGAATTCTAAATTAGGTTCGGGCCAAGCCAACACCTGCACTATGACAGATCATTTTCAATCTTA
>CAZJRD010000114.1:0-6156 GCA_964548365.1 uncultured Desulfobacteraceae bacterium
TCAGGTGCTCGTGTCCAAAGTGGTGAATAGGGTGAAATTGGTGAATATGGTGAAATTGGTGAATATGGTGAAAGGGTAATCTATATAAAAAGTGCAGTCAAGAAAAAAACTCTGTCTGGTCTATTTGGTGTGTTTGGTCTATCTGGTCCCAGTGAAACAAAAGAAAGATAACAGAAGGTTTCACGGGATCAATTTGCACGCTCCTTAAGTCATTTGTTTTTTCGGAGTTTCATGGCCTGCGACATCTGCTGGTAGCGTTCCGGGTCTTCTGACTTGACACGAGCCAGGTATTCCAGGAAAAAGGAGAGAAAAATGGCCAGGAAGAATGCCACAATGGTTGAGAGGATTACGATGAGGGCCCTTTTCGGGGAAGATTTCTTGTCAGGAGGAACGGCGCGGTCCAGGACCTGGATGGTGTCCATGTCCTTGGCCTCCTCGATCTTGGCCATCTCATACTGGGTAGTTATGAGCTGGAAGACCTCTTCCTGGATCTTGGCCTCCCGCATGAGGCGGGCCAATCTCATTCCCAGCTCAGGTATCTGATTGAACGGGATAAAAAATTCGTCACTGTCATTTTTATTGGTTGAAGGGTTGCCCCTTTCGATCCTGCCCAACTGGTCCTTGAGTTCCGCTATCTTTGCCTTGAGCATCACGGCCTCGTTCTGGCGCTCGGTCCCGAACTTCTTCAACACCTCCAGCTCGGTCTGGGCGGCTATGATCTCGCCTTTGATCTTGGCCGCCCCCTCGATGGCCGCCTTGGCCTGGTCGTCTATGGACACAAGACCGTATTTTTTTTCGAAGATCTCGAGTGCGGATTCAGCATCAATGAGATCCACCTTGACCTTTTTGAGACGTTTTTCCAGGAAGACCCGCTTGCGATGGCCCTCACTGATGTTCACCGTCCGGTTGATGTGATCCAGGGCATCCAGGTAGGTGTTGGCCATTGCGGCCGCCCGCTTAGGATCCCGGTCCTCCACGGCGACGCTGATGACCTGCGTCTTCCTTGATACATCGATGTTGGTATTGTTCGCCAATTCCTTATAGGTATCCTCCAGGTATTCCTTGTCATAGACCTTCTGGAGTTTGAAATCCGTGACCAACCGGTCAGCAACCGAGCGGCTCTCCAGGATGCCCACATAGAGGTCCGCACTGGACTGTCCGCCCAGGAGGCTCCCGGCCAGCCCGCCGAATGCGCTTCCGGCCCCGGAAAGGAGTCCTGAAATGCCAGTACTGGGCTCCTTGGGCGGGAGAATGCGCGCTGTGGCCGTGTATTTCAAAGGCAGGAGAAGGCTGATGGTTACAGAGATCGCGATGGCCAGGAGCACGATAGAGATGATCAGCCACTTGCGTTTCAGGAGGACCAGGAACAGATCCAGGAGATTGATCTCGTCTTCTTCATTCATGGGCTGTTCCATCCGACTCATATCATTCATTGCTTTCTCCGGGTTTTGATCTCTTGCTCGTCCCGCCCATCGGCGGGACCGGAGGCGCAGGGTTCACAGAGAGAAAACCTCTGAAAAATCAAGGACGTAAAAAATTATTCCCTGCGACTCCGTGGGCTCTGCGAGAAAAGCTTTTGCCGTTCGTTGTTTTTCACTGGCACTAAAAGGCCACGATGATGACCCCCGCCGTGACGGCGATCTGATATAGCACCTGGGTGATGTCTTTGGTGATTCTCAGCCAGGGGTATTTCTCCAGCTTCTTGGGTACAATGATGGTGTCACCGGCATCCAGTTCCAGGCCCTCAAACCCGCCCATGGTCCACCGGTGATTCCGGGAATCCCACGTGACCATGCCGAAGAAGCCTTCCTGGCCCTTGCTGAGGACCTCGCCGTTGGCCTTGACCACATATATCTGATCCTTTTCCGCATCGTCCGTGGGTCCGCCCACCTGCTGCAGATATTCCCCCACGGTCCTCCCTTTTTCGGACAAGAGGGCGGTGGGATTGTACACCTCGCCCAGGACGTTGACATGCTCCGGCGTCTTGGGAACGACCAGACGATCCCCCGGCCGCAGTTCGAAATTGAACCTGGACGAAGCGTCGGCCAGGACTTCAGGCAGGTCGATGACCATGCGGCCTGTCACCTGGGCCTTTTTCAGTTTGTCCAGCAACTGTTTCTTGGCCCCCAGGGTCTGCTGCAGGATGGCTGCCTGGTCTTTATCGAGGGAGGTATCGGCGGACTGGGCGGCCAGGGTCAGAATGTCCTCTTCCAGCTTGCTGGCATATTCTCTCAGGCGCTCTTTCTGAACAGCCTTTGCGGATTCGCGAAAGAAAAGGGCGCCGTATGGATAGGCTGTTCCCGTAACCCCCCCTGCCCGCTTGATGACTGAGCTGAGGCGCTCCCCTGCGGAATACGCATATTCTCCAGGGAACCGGAACTCTCCGTCGAGGTAGACCTTCCGCTGAAGGGCCTCAAGATAAAGGGGAATCTCTCTGATGTGGACCACATCATCGGGCCTGAGGGCCATGTTGTCAGGGCTGAGGTCTGCCACGGCGCGTTCAGGTGAAAATCCAAACTTGGCGACATCGGTCCCGTCCTTTCCCTTGGCCAGTCTTGACAGTGTTCCTTTCTCCTTTGAGGCGCTTTTCTTGAAATTGCCTGCCTGGAAAATCAGGTCCCTGATTTTCATATGATCGAGCAGTCGGTAAGTCCCGGGCTTTTGAACGGCGCCTTCAATAGTCACCTGAGGAAGCTCTTCCCTTTCCGCCAGGGCGTAGACCTTGACATGATCCAGGTCCTGCAGCTCCAGGTTCTGGGTTTCATCGCCCGAGAGCAGGCCTCCCAGGTCAAAGATAATGGTCTCAGGATGCAGGTCCGGCTCAACGAGACGGATAATCTCCGCCTGGCGCAGATAGGGTTCAGGAAGCAGAGCATCGTAGGAAGGAATGACATCCCTGAGACGCATCCCCGGTTTCAATTCATACTCCCTGGGGTACTTCACATGGCCTTCGAGATAGACGACCTTGCGCAGATCCTTGAAGACCGGGTAAATGGTGACCACGTCGCCGTCACGCAGGAGAGTTCCAAGGCTTCCTTGAGCCGTTTCCTTTGAAGGGTCCAGGTTGAAGCTCTTCATGATCCGCCTCTGATGGTTGGCCACCCTCTCCACCTGCACATTCTGGAGGTAGCCGGTGGCCATCACCCCGCCCGCGAGATCGATGACATCACCTATGGTCTCATGCCCCTTGAGCTCGTAGATCGCCGGGCGCCTTACATTGCCGGCCACGCCCACCACGGGACCAAGAATCGGGATAAAGATCGTGTCTCCGGGCTGAAGCCTCGTGTCCTTGTTCTTGAGTCCCCGGATAAAGAAGTCATAGAGATCAAGGGAAACCACCTCCTTGCCCGCACGAAAGAGCTTGATATTTCTGAGACTCCCGTTCTTGTCAGGACCTCCTGTCGCTGACAGGGCGGAAATCACTGTCGACAGGGAACTGACTGCATAGGCACCGGGATTTTTCGCCTCACCCACCAGGAATATCCGGATGGTGCGCAGACGGCCCATGGTGATGCTCATCTGAAAATCCGGATAGTATTGCCTGAACTTGTGATAGAGGAATTTTTTCAGTTCCGCGTAGGTCAGGCCGTTCACGTCCAGGCTTCCCACACGGGGCAGCACGATCGTGCCATCTCGCGTGACGGTAGCTTCGTACGACTTTTCCGCCTTTCCCCAGAGATGAATGGTGAACTGGTCTCCCGGCCCGATGGCATACTCGGGGCCCACAGGGACATCGGTTACGGGCGCGAATGTGGAAACCGGACTGTCAAAGAAGTCGTAGCCGTACTGTTTCAGGCCGCGGGCAACATCAGTCGGAAACTGGCCGGAGAGGATCTTTTCTATCCGTGAGGGTGAAGGGGCTGCCTCTTTCCCCGGTTTGGCCTGCTCTTCGGGCAAACTGGGTGGGGTTTCAGCCGGCGCGGAGCTCGCGGCCGGCGCCTGCAATGCCCCTGGCGTACTCAACTCCTTGTCCTTCAATGCCTCGTAGAGCTGCTCTTTCTCCGATGCACTCAAATTGGGAAAGGAGCGTTTCAGGTCATCAGCCTTTACGGCGTTCACCTGAAAAACAAACGCGGCAAAAAGGCAGGAGAAAAACACGAACATCGGCAGTCGACAGGATCTCTTGATCGTCATGGAAATTTTCCTTAATGGGTTTGGGTTCGCAGAAGGGGATCGTCAGACAGACAGCTTCGCCTCCTGGCTTACAGGAAATGAATGATTGAACCTGTTAAAAATACAATCAAATTTGTCAGATCTTCACTGACCGATGATAGCAATCTCCGGGCACCTGATCTGGATAGTAGGCCCGGAAAAGAGGTGATGTCAAGAAGGTTTTGGTCTTTCAGTCTTCTTTTCACTCTGATCAATTGACACATGTCTCCCTTTCGCATATATTGCCACCAACCGAGGCATTTTGTGTATTTTGAGAAATCCCTCATTTTCCCGGAAATCTACCCAAGAAGCCCCCCGGGGCGAGAGTAATAGGAAAGGCACTCTTGAAATGCAGCATGGATGTATGATGCCGGCAAAAAATTGTCTTTATTGTTTTGTTCTTTTTGCCGCCTTTCTTATGGCGGTCCCCTCCCACGCGCAAGTCTCGGTGAATGTCCCCATCGGCCACTGGAGCTATGGTGCCGTTGAAAAGCTGACGAGCCTCGGTTTTGTCCGGAGCAGCATGCCCGGCACAAAGCCCTTTACGCGGCTGGAGATGGCCAGGCTAACGCGAGAGGCGGATTCTTCTTTCGAGGGATACCTGCATACGAACCCGGGCGCTTCCCCCGGCGGGCGCACTGAAATCATCCGGGGCATCCTGGAACGCCTGAAGACCGAGTTCGGCGCCGAACTCGACGAACTTCGCGGGACGAGCGGGGTATCCACCTATATCAAACCCGTTGAGGATATGTATGTTCGCTATCTCGGTTCAAACAACGATTTCACCCTGGAAAACGATAAAGGGGAGACCTATGCTGACGGCGCAAACCTGCGCGCCGGGTTTTCTTCCCACGGGGTTATTGCCCGCCATCTTGCCTGGTATATCAATCCTGAATACCGTTATTCAAAGGAGCAATTCAGCGGAGATGACAATGATCTTACTATCCTTGAAGGATATGGAAAGCTCCAATTTTTTAACCTGGAGCTGGAAGCGGGAAGGGACAGCCTGTGGTGGGGGCAAGGTTATCACGGCTCCCTGATCCTGACCGACAATGCCAAACCTTTCGATCTCATCAAACTGTCCAATCCGCGGCCCGTTGTGTTACCCTGGATATTCAAATACCTGGGTCTCTTCAAGGTTGCGGCCTTCTGGACCCAATTGGAAGGGAACAGATATATTCCTGATGCCGAACTCATGGGGCTTCGGATTAATCTGAAGCCCTTCCCCTTTTTGGACATCGGTGCTTCCAGGACCATCATGCTGGGAGGAGAAGGTCCGGAAGCCCCAAAAGGGGTATCCGAATTGAGCGGCCGGGACTGGATACGAGTCCTTTCGGGCAGAAATATCGCCGGCGAGCTTGATACAAACCAGATAGCAGGCGTTGATGCCAGGCTGCACTTCTGCTCACTGGACCGCTGGATTCCCGTGCTTAAATCCCTTGACCTGTGGGGGGAGTTGTACGGGGAAGACCAGGCAGGAAAATTTCCGAGCCGGAATGGGTATGTTGTGGGGATGAAACTCGGCGATATCCTGCTTACCGGAAGAACTGACTTCATATTAGAATACGCAACGAACGTGGTGGCGAAGCACCCCGGATACTGGTACAACCATCACGTTTATAGAACGGGATACCGGTATGAAGGAAGAGTTATGGGGCATGACATGGGCGGTGAAGCCAGGGAAATTTTTGCGCGCCTGGAACATTACCTCGCCCCGGATCTTGTACTTGGACTTGATTACAATAATCAAGAGAGAGGAGCCCAGCACCCGGTCCAGGAAAACCGGGAGCGGTATGACCTTGATCTCACGTGGTATCGATCAGCTCACCTTTTCCTTCAAGGTGGATACCGATTTGAATCCATAGACAACTTGGACAATGTGCAATCAGCGGACCAGGATAACCGGATCCTGTCCCTCTCCATGACCTATAGCTTTTAGCATCTGGAATAATGGCCAAGCAGAAAAAGAGTATCTTTGTATGTCAGAATTGCGGGTACCAGGCG
>CAZJRD010000115.1:0-6147 GCA_964548365.1 uncultured Desulfobacteraceae bacterium
GGAATATGCCGTTTGCCTGCTCGCCGGAGTCACTCGCAGATTTTTTCTATACATTCCCATTGATCTTTGCTAATGTGACAAAAAAGATACAGGTAAAAATGGAGAGCGGTAGGGTTGCCTATGCGAAAAACGATTTCTGAATCCTATACCCCCATTGATCGGCTGAAGGAGATCTCCAACTGGGTCTCATCTGTCTTGGATCTGGACCACCTCCTGGAACTCATCATTGATAGTGCCACCCGCATGATGAAGGCCAAGGCGAGTTCCCTCCTCCTTCTGGATCCCAAGACCCAGAAGCTCTATTTTAAGGTCACAACAGGCGAAAAAAAGGAAGAAGTTCGGAAGTATGAAATCGACCTGGGCCAGGGGATCGCCGGATATGTTGCACAGAAGGGAGAACCGCTCCTGATCCCCGATGTCACAAAAGACCCCAGGTGGTACAAGGTAATAAGCGAGTCCACGGGCTTTGAAACCAGATCCATTGCCTGCGTGCCCATGGAAATGGATGGTCAAATCATCGGGGTTGTTGAAATCATCGACAAGGAGGACGGGAGCCCCATCCGGGAAGAAGACATGAACACGATCACTGTCTTTGCCCAGCTCGCATCCCTTGCCATCAGCAACGCCAGGAAGTTTGACCAGTTCAAGAAAGAAAACCGAGACCTCAAGGAGGAACTGGAGACCAAGTATCAAATCATCGGCGAAAGTCCTGTTTTTCAAAAAGTCCTGTCCGACGGATTCAAGGTAGCCAACTCCAAGACCACCACACTCCTCGTTGGAGAAAGCGGAACAGGGAAAGAGCTTCTGGCCAGGCTCATCCACCGGGCCGGCCCCAGGAAAGACAAGCCCATGATCATCCTCAATTGTGCGGCCCTTCCGGAGACATTGCTGGAAGCCGAGCTTTTCGGGTATGAAAAGGGGTCCTTCACCGGCGCATTGGCCCGAAACCCGGGAAAGTTTGAACTGGCTGACGAAGGAACAATACTCCTGGATGAAATTGGGGAAATGACACCAGGGATGCAGGCAAAACTCCTGCGGGTCCTCCAGGAAGGCGTATTTTACCGCGTGGGCGGAAGCAAACCCATATCGGTGGACGTGCGGGTCATCTCCGCCACCAATAGGAACATTGCCGAAGAGGTATCTGAAGGCCGTTTTCGAGAGGACTTGTATTATCGCCTCAACGTGGTGAGGATCACTATACCGCCGCTCCGGGAAAGGAAAGCGGATATTCCTCTTCTGGCCAACTATTTTCTGGAGGAGTTCAGCCTGGAAAAGGGATCCCGCGATATGAAAATTTCGGACCAGGCCATGAAAAAAATCCTCGAGTACGACTGGCCGGGAAATGTCAGGGAGCTGCGCAATGCCCTCGAACGCGCCGTCGTGATGGGAAATGGTCAGGAGGTCACTCCCGAAGACCTCCCGATTACCGGGATCAAGACCGCTCCTTCGGGACTGGAATTTGGTCTTACCCTGAAGGAGGCCCTAGATCATTTCAAGAAGGAGTTTGTAACCTTGAACCTCCAAAACACAGGGGGAAACAGGAGCAAGGCCGCAAAAGTAATGGGCATTCAGCGAACCTATTTGTCCAGATTGATTTCAAAGTACACAATCATCGGAATCTAGCAACAACATTTCAACTGATGCGAAACCCGTTCTCCGGCCCAACTCTTGCGCCGCATGTAACTTTGCGCCCGGGCCCTCCTTCCCCGAACCACGAGCATATCCCGCCGCCCGGAATCCCGGGAGCAGGCATTCAGGGAGATGGTCAGTATGGGACTCGTTTTCGACAGAAAAAGCGCCAATGCTTATGATGCCTGGTACCGCTCCAGGCAGGGACAGGCCTTCGACCGTTCCCTGGGAACCATGCTGCCTCGTTTTCTTGACCCAAAGGCGGGAGACCGGGTGCTGGATATCGGCTGCGGTTCAGGCAATCATCTCCTCCTGCTCAACAGGCTCGGGCTGGATATCAGCGGTCTCGACGCCTCCTCCCATATGATACGAAAGGCCAAAGAAAGGCTCGGCAACCGCTGTACCCTCAGGGTAGGGATGGCGGAAGATCTCCCCTTTGACGACAACGAATTTGACTATGCCGTCCTGATCCATACCCTGGAATTCCTGGACGATCCACTCCCGGCCATCAGGGAAGCCGGGCGGATCGCAAGACAGAAGGTCCTTGTGGGAGTTATGAATACCCTCTCCTGCGACGGGGTTAAACGGAGAATTCAGGGGTATTTCGGTGACCCCCTCTTTCGTCATGCCCGATTTTTCAACCTCTGGGAGATCAAATCAATTCTGAAAATGGCATATGGTCCCGTTCCTCTCTCCTGGGGTTGCATTCCTCCAATCATGGGACAGCGTCATCAAGGATCTCCCGGACAAGCAGGCCTGTTCGCAGAGAAATATCTCCCCTTTGCTGCTTTTCTCTGCCTCTCGGCCACGTTGGTCTATACCACGAAGACCCAGAATATGCCCCTCAAAACCAGGCTGAAAAAAGCGACTCATGGTGTAATAGGGGCCAAGGCCCTGCAAGACCTGAGACCCTTGGAAGCTGGTATATGTTGCACGCGGTCGCCTATGAACAACGAAATTGAACTGAAACTGAAAAATGCTCTCACGTGCCCCGGGAAAACTTTGCTACAAGAGCAGGCGAACGGGATGTTCCTGAAGCGGCGTCATTTCGGCCCTGGAACAGGACAGCGGAAGGGCCGAAATCCGCAGCGACCGGAGTCATGGACGACGGAGGGAGCGTAGCTTCGGGAATATGCCGTTTGCCTGCTCCGGAAGTCACGACTTCGTCGCAAGGAGGAGACAGCAATGAAAGAGGCATATCTCTATGAAAAACAGGACGGCAACCGCGTCCGTTGCTTTCTCTGCAATCATCGTTGCCTGATCAAAGACGGCGAGAAGGGTATCTGCGGGGTCAGGGAAAACCGTGCTGGGAGGCTTGTCAGCCTCGTCTACGACCGGGTTATCGCCGCTCACACTGATCCCATTGAAAAGAAACCCCTGTTCCACTTTCTTCCCGGGGCCCGCTCCTATTCCATTGCAACCGTAGGATGTAATTTCAGGTGCCTCTTCTGCCAGAACGCGGATATCTCCCAGATGCCCGCCGACCAACTCCGCATCTTTGGCGAAGAAATGAATGCCGAAATGATTGTTTCCGAGACCATACGCGGCGGGTCGGCAACAATCGCTTATACCTATACCGAACCCACCATTTACTTTGAGCTCGCCCTTGATACCGCAAGACTGGCGACAAAAAAAGGTATCCGGAACATCTTTGTTTCAAACGGTTATATGACAAGGGAATGCCTTGAAAATATTCATCCGAATCTGCATGGCGCGAACGTCGACCTCAAAGCCTTCAGCGATAAATTTTACAAGGAGCAGTGCGGCGCCAAGCTGGATCCCGTGCTCAAGACCCTTGCCACCCTGAAGGAACTGGGCGTGTGGCTGGAAGTGACCACCCTGCTCATTCCCGGCCTCAATGATTCTGCTGACGAACTCAGGATGCTATCGCAATTCCTGGCTGATCTTGATCCCAATATCCCCTGGCACATCAGCCGGTTTCATCCGACCTACAAACTGCTCCATATTCCGCCTACACCCGCCGAGACCATCCATCGTGCCCGTGATCTGGGCTACGAGGCAGGGTTGAAATATGTATACGCAGGGAATCTCCCGGGTGATGAAGGGGAAAAAACATTCTGCCACCACTGTAGCGCATTGCTGATCGATCGATTCGGCTTTTCTGTGCGTGAGAACAACATCCATAACCACCGATGTCCCCAGTGTGGAGAAAACATCCCCGGCGTCTGGGACTAGCCCGCTTTTCTCACGGACTTTCGTAGCGAGGCGGTGGAAAGGCCCGTGGATAGCAAGTTGAGCTTGCGAAATCCCGCTATCGGGAGCGCGCGAAGAAAAATGGATGAAGGCGTACTTGCAGTACGTCAAAGTCATTTTCCTAGCGCAACGTAGGAGACATGGGGCTATCCGCCGCCACAGTCCCGCGCATCGCGGGATGAGAAATGCGGGCTGGCCCGGATTTCTTATCGAACGGGAAAAGACCCGTTGCTTTTTCCTGTGTCCCCTGCTAGGTTTGCATCAGGGAGGGCTCTGAACGGGTTCTTCTTCGCGTGAATCCCCGTCGGCCTTTTTTGACCTTCTTCCAAACGGCGGGGGTTCATGAGCGTACTGGTTTCCGCCCCAGTGCCAACCCCTGAACCTTAACCTCAAGCTGTAACTGAAACGAGGAGTTGTCAATGAAAGACGAACGAGAACTTGTTCTGAAAGCAACGAAGGAAATCGTGGTGAAATTTATTGAAGTCGGCAGACTTTCGGTCAGTTCATTCGCTGAGACATGGCAACATATCTACGGCACCATTCAAGGGTCTCTCCAAAACACCCCCACGCCAAAAAAAGACGAACATCAATAGTTGACTTTTACAAGGAATAACCCGTGGGCAGGCGCCTTGGGCCCTGCCATACGCCGATCCGCGGACTTCAGGACTGCACCAAATCCTTCGACAGTCATTTTCCCCAGCCCCACTTCCACCAGGGTGCCAACCAGATTTCGAACCATGTGTCTCAGGAATCCGTCCGCTTCCACTAATATCCTCACCTGCCCCCCGTCCCCCCCAATGAGTTCAGCTCGATATATGGTTCTGACGGGATTCCTGTTCCCACTTCCCGAGGACCGGAAAGCGGAAAAGTCGTGTTTTCCCAGGATCAGAGAGAGACTTCGGCGCATCCCGTCATTATCCAGCTTTTTCCGGATATGCCACACATATCCGCGCTGAAAGATATCAGGTCTTACGGTGTTCAGGATACGGTATTCGTAGCTCTTACGCCTGGCGCTGTACCTGGCATGAAACTCTGGCGCAGCATACCCGGCTTCTTTCACAAGGACATCATCGGGGAGCAGGGAGTTCAGACCTTTCTCTATAATGCAGGGGTCCAGTTTGGAATGGGTCGAAAAATGGACAACCTGTTCCAGGGCATGAACTCCCGCGTCGGTCCTTCCTGAAGCGAATATGCGGATCGGCTCTCCGAGCATCTTTTCCAGTCTTTCCTCGAAAACCTGCTGAAGGGTCAAGGCGTTCTGCTGCCTCTGCCACCCGTGATACGCGCTTCCATCATACGCGATGACCATTTTTATCTTTTTCTCTCCCACCGGCTCCCTTCACACAATAGGCGCTTCACTTCCTTTTTTTCAGAGATACAAACAAAAATGGGAGCCCTTTTGAGCTCCCATGTACAGCATTGATAGAACGCTTCGATCTTCAGGTCTTCCACCTGTGGAAATACTTACCGTTTTGAATACTGGAAACGCGCCCTGGCTCCAGGTTGGCCATATTTTTTTCTTTCTTTCATCCTCGAGTCACGCGTCAGGAAACCCGCCTTCTTCAGGGGTTCCCGCAGATCCTGGTTAAAAGTCACCAAGGCCTTGCTGATCCCATGCCTGATGGCTCCAGCCTGTCCAGAGATACCGCCTCCCTTTACGTTCACGAGAATAGAGAATTTATCCAGCATGTCGGTTCTCTTCATGGGCGCTTCCACGAGGAGGCGATCGACTTCGCGACTCAGGTATTCCTTCGCCGGTCTCTTGTTAATGATCATCATTCCATTGCCGGGTCGCAACCACACCCGGGCAACCGACGTTTTTCGTTTTCCAGTAGCATAGTATATTTCTTGAACCATCTAGATCTCCAGTTTCTCCGGCTGCTGTGCCTGATGGGGATGCTCAGCACCGGCATAAATTTTGAGCTTTTTCAATTGTCGTCGACCAAGGCTGTTCTTCGGCAGCATTCCCTTGACCGCGAAACGGAGGATGTCTTCCGGTTTCTTCTCCCTGAGCTTGCCCGCCGAGATCTGTTTCAAACCACCGATGTACCCACTGTACCGATAATACGTTTTCCTGTCCCACTTCCTGCCGGTCAAAGAGACCTTTTCAGCATTGACCACAACGATAAAATCCCCTGTATCCGCATGTGGGGTAAAAATCGGTTTGTGTTTTCCACGCAGCCGCATGGCAATCTGGGTTGCGAGCCTGCCAACGATCTTATTCTCCGCGTCAACCAGGTACCACTTTTTTTGGACTTCCTGTTCCTTCGCAACAAATGTCTTCATAGTCACTGTCCTGTTAGT
>CAZJRD010000116.1:0-5555 GCA_964548365.1 uncultured Desulfobacteraceae bacterium
GCTAGGAACCGTATTGCCATCAGCGACACTCCTGTTCCGGGTTCCGGCTCCTGACCAACTGCAATTATCTTACCATTCCTGATCCAGATCAATCTCATCACGCTCATACTGGGCGTCACGAAGCTCATATGCCTTTTTGATCTCCTCTTCACTCCATGGTTCGACAATAAGTGAGTCGGCTACCAGTTCCCAGAGATATTTGGTCTCAATGCCCAGATCATATTCCTTGGTCAAGGACTTCAAGATCTGGTCGCGGCAGTTGTGGCACGGAGCAATGACCATCTTTGCTTTCGTGTCCATAATCTGCTTGGCCTTGACGCGGCCGTAATAGATCCTTTCAGCCTCGTAGGGCATGGCCCATGCCCCACCCCCGGCTCCGCAGCAAAAATTGTTCATACGGTTGGGTTCCATTTCCACGAAGTTCTCGCAGCACTGCTGGGTAATCCAACGCGGTTCTTCAAAGTAGCCATGTCCAAATGTCTTCTGGCTCTTCCTGCCGTAGTTGCACGGGTCGTGGATCGTGGTGAGTTCCTGGTGAATGGATTTATCCAGCTTGATTCTGCCTGTTTCAATATATTGTTTCAGGAGGTCGTGAACGGAGACGACATTATACTTCTCAAATGTTTCGGGAAACCATGTCTGCAGACTAAGCCTAGTCGCATAGTAGGCGTGCCCTCACTCGGGCAAGAGGAGCGTCTTGCAGTCCAATTCCTCCAAGTGTTTGACAATGCGTCCGGTTATCTCCCTCATGGACTCGTCATCCCCGGAAAAGAGGCCCCAGTTGACCCCTTCCCATTGTTCTGAGGTGGTGGTCCAGTCTTCCCGGGCAGCATAAAAAATCTTCCACCACCATTTCATGTCATCGGGCTCACCAAAGGGTTCCTTGGAATTGATCGTTACCATGACATTTGCACCCTTCTTGTCCACCGGTACGTAGAAACCGGGAAACCCTTCATCCTCATCCATCTCCTTGGCAAGATCAGCCAAGAGGAAGAGGAAATCATCCTTGGGGATTCCGAGATTGTTTCCACGCTCCAGGCACATGACAACGCCCTTGTGGATCGGTCCCGGCACCTTGTCACGTTCGCGAAGGGTCCGGGCGCGGCGCATCATTTTCAGGATTTCAACCCCCTGTGGGCACGCGTATTCACATCTCCCGCACAGGGTACAGACCCAGGGGAACCTTGAATCGATCAGCTCCTGGTCCAACCCCAGGGCTGCCATACGGACCGCTTTCCGGGGGTCCATGCCGTCAACCCCGGTGACCGGACACCCCCCGGCACAGGTGCCGCACGTAAAACACACATCGGCCCATTCGGGAGTAACCCGCAGCTTGCTTTCTTTTCTGTTTACAACAATTGGCTCCATTCCACTAACCTCCTCAGAAGTACATTCCGGTTCTCTATGAAACTATCGGTCTTTTTAGCGACTTTATCCGGGAAAGTCAATGCGTAAAATAGGAAAAAATTCACAACTGCACGGGTTTTCTGGTTCACGATGCAGAGGTTCACGTCTACGCCATAGGCCCCGGCATATATCCTCCCCCTTTTCGCTGTAGTTAAAATATAGCTACAATGTAGATATTTTTTATTGCCATTAACGATTTTATATTTTATAGTTTCCCATTCGGTACACTTTGTATATGACAGTGATGACCGGCTTTTGCTTTTCTCATCACTACACGGGGAATGCAAGACAAGCGTCTGATAATCTGCAGAGACGTTGAGCCGAGTGATTGCGAATAATTTACGAAGATAGATAGAGATAAGGAGGACGAAGGAATGGATTTTGCTTTGAGTGATGAATTACAGATGCTCCGTGAGATGGCCCGTGATTTTGCCGCGGAGAAAATAGCCCCTTTTGCCGATGAATGGGATGAGAATCACTATTTCCCTTACGAAGAGGTGATAAAACCAATGGGGGAGCTGGGGTTCTTTGGCACGGTCATCCCCGAGGAATACGGGGGAAACGAAATGGGCTGGCTGGCCGCCATGATCCTCACCGAAGAAATTGCCAAGGCATCCAGCTCCGTGCGGGTCCAGATAAACATGCAGACCCTGGGCTGCGCCTTTACCATCTACCGCTACGGTTCGGAGGAGACCAAGAAGAAATACATCCCCAAGCTGGTGAGCGCCGAATACATCGGCGGCTTTGGAATCACCGAGCCAAACGCCGGTTCCGATGTTATGGGGATGAAGTCCACAGCAGCAGACAAGGGAGACTACTGGCTCCTGAACGGATCAAAAACCTGGATTTCCAATGCTCCCATCGCGGATGCCATCGTTTTTTATGCTTACACGGACAAGGAAGCCCGGGGAAGAGGATTGTCGGCATTTGTGGTTGAACCGAAAAACTTCAATGGGGTCACCACAACAGCTCTTGATAAGCTGGGCACCCGTTCCACCCCCACCGGCGAGGTCTACCTGGAAGACACCAAAGTCCCGAAAGAAAATATTCTCGGAAAGCCCGGAGACGGCGCCAAGATCGTCTTTGGATCACTCAACCAGTCCCGCCTGTCTGCGGCCGCAGGGGGCGTCGGGCTGGCCCAGGCCTGTCTTGATACCGTGACCGCTTACTGCCAGGAGCGGGAGCAGTTCGGAAAGCCCATCGGACAATTTCAGATGAACCAGGACTTGATCGCCCAGGTTGCTACGGAGATCGAAGCCGCCCGAATGATGGTATACAAGGCCGCGTGGCAGAAAGACCAGGGACAACTTGGGAATACCCTGGAGGTGGCACACGCCAAATACCTGGCAGGTGAACTTGCAACGAAGGCCTCTCAGATGGCCATGAGGATCATGGGGGCCTACGGCTATTCCACCGAGTATCCGGTGGCACGCTTCTACCGGGATGCGCCTCCCTATTACATGGTTGAAGGGTCCAGCAACATCTGCAAATGGATTATTGCCCTTGACCAACTGGGTATCAGAAAGGCTAATCGGTAATATTGCAAAGGGTTGGCTCATCTAGGCCCAGCCCAGTCCATGATAGAAAACGGAGGAGAAGATGCGACCATATTTCCAGAACATGCAGGCCTTTGGAAAGGCCCTCACAGAAAACCAGATAGAAACTTCTGAAGAAAACGTTACGCAAATCAAAGAAGTGGAAAAGCAGGTCCTCGAGGCCATTGAGGCCGTGAAGAACGCTGGAATCCCTGCCGAGAAGATCAAACAACGAGGGCAGATGACCGTATGGGAAAGGATCGAGTATCTCATCGATCCCGGCACATGGTGTCCCCTCCACACCCTCTACAATCCCCAGCTCAACGAGGAGGGAACCACGGGTGTTGTTGACGGGCTGGCAAAAATACACGGGAAATGGGCGGTGGTCGTCGGCTTTGACAACAAGGTCATGGCCGGTGCCTGGATTGCAGGCCAGGCAGACAACCAGCTTAGGGTAACGGACATGGCCAAGCGTCTCCATGTCCCCCTGGTATGGCTCGTCAACTGCAGCGGCGTCAAACTGACGGAGCAACAGGAAGTCTATGCCAACCGGCGGGGCAACGGGACCACGTTTTTCCGTCACGCGGAACTGGAAAAACTGGGCGTTCCCATCATTGCCGGGATTTACGGCACTAACCCGGCCGGCGGCGGGTATCAAGGGATAAGCCCCACCATTCTCATTGCCCATAAAGACGCCAATATTGCCGTAGGCGGCGGTGGTATTGTGGGAGGCATGAGCCCAAAAGGCTCTTTTGATGAAGAGGGCGCGGAACAGCTCATCGAAGCGACCCGCCACTTCAAAGAGGTGCCTCCAGGCAGTGTTCCCATCCATTTCAATGAAACGGGATTCTTCAAGGAAGTATATGAGACCGAACAGGAAGTCCTGGATGCCCTGAAAAAATATGTAGACATGGCCCCCGCCTATGATCCCGGCTTTTTCCGGGTGGATAAACCAAGAGAACCGAAATTTGCAGGGGAAGACATTAACCATATCGTGGCCTTCAATCAAAAGCGGAGTTACAGTCTTGATGAAATGCTGGCGCGCATCTTTGACAACAGCGAGCACATGGAGTTCAGGCCCGATTATGGCCCCGAGGTTTACACCGGCCTGGCGAAAATTGATGGTTTTCTAGTTGGCTTCATCGGCAACCGCCAGGGATTTCTTGGTGCCAACTATCCGGAATACGCACCCTATCCCGGGATTGGCGGAAAACTCTACCGTCAGGGCCTCATCAAGATGAACGAATTTGTCACCCTGTGCGGTCGTGATCGGGTGCCCATCGTCTGGTTCCAGGACACCAGTGGTATCGACGTCGGCGATATTGCAGAAAAAGCCGAACTCCTCGGTCTCGGACAGTCCCTGATCTACTCCATTGAGCAGACCGACGTGCCCATGATATGTATCGTCGTCAGGAAGGGGACAGCAGCTGCCCATTACGTCATGGGCGGTCCAACCGCGAATAACCACAATGCCTTCACCCTCGGGACGCCGACCACCGAAATTTACGTGATGCACGGGGAGACAGCTGCTGCCGCGTCCTTTTCGAGAAGGCTCGTAAAAGAGAAAGACGCCGGGAGGCCTTTGCAACCGGTCATTGACAAAATGAATGCACTGGCCAAGCAATATTACGATAACTCACGCCCCATTTACTGTGCCAACCGGGGATTTGTGGATGAAATCGTGTCCTTTCCAGACCTGAGGAAGTATGTCCAGGCATTTGCCGGCTGCGCATACCAAAACCCGACATCCATCTGCCCACATCACCACATGATGATTCCCAGAATAATCAAGGGATAGAACAGAAGGGGGCGATCTGCAATAAGTTCGCCCCCTTTTCAAAAACTCCACAATGAAAAAGGCCTCTCCCCGCAAATCACTGCTTCGCTGGTATGATCCCCTCTTCCTGTCCATTCTCAGCCCTATTATTGCGCTTGCCATCAAGCTGTTAATGCTCTCATGCCGGGTAGTCAAGATCGAGGGAGAGGAAGAGCAGAGAGAGGCGGTGGAACGTTCCAGCGGACGAGCTGTTTATGCCACCTGGCACCAGAGGATGTCTTACCATTTCCACTTTTTCGGTTCGCGCCACGTCACCATGATGATCAGCCAGAGCCGGGATGGTGAGTATGCCGCCAGAATAGCTCAATGGGGCGGATTTAAAAACGTCCGTGGCTCCTCCACAAGGGGTGGGTTGCGAGCACTCAAGGCCATCATTGATGAAATCAAGGCAGGCGAGATCGGCGGCATGCTGGCCGACGGTCCGCTCGGCCCCCCCAGAGTCGTCAAAATGGGTTCTGTTATCATCGCGCGGGAAACTGGATCGCCGTTGATCCCGGTTCTCTGGGGGGCCGACCGATGCTGGGTCCTCAATTCCTGGGACCGGTATCTGATTCCGAAACCATTCGCCAAGGTCGTCATCCACTACGCAAAGCCCATCTGGGTTCCTGCTTCTGCCACTAAAGATGAGCTTGAACAATACCGAAAGCTCTTTGAGCAGAGATTAAATGATGTGACGCGCTTGTGTGATGAGTACTTCGGTCCTGAGCGACCCTGGCGCAAAGTAAAAAAGGAGGGGATCCCGGAAATAGGGCCCATAGAAGGATAAAGACAAAGGG
>CAZJRD010000117.1:0-5386 GCA_964548365.1 uncultured Desulfobacteraceae bacterium
GATCCCGGACTTTGAGCGGGGGCATGCGAAAATTTTAACCACAGCAATACAAGCCAGGTATTTCGAGGATTAAAATTTGAGCATAACGACGATATCGGGCAAAATAGCCATTTATGGATGGACATTATTGAAATTATCCGCATTTGTGTGCTTAGTCAAGGGCTAATATCATCCGCTGTTCCATAAAAATTAATACAATATAGACGGCTATCTTCGACAAGAAGCACAATATATTGTTATTTATGCTTGACATCCTCTCTCAAAACAGCTACAGAAAAACGGTTCATGAATCATATTTCCACCTGCAACAGGTTTGGCACTAAAAACAAACGAGGGGACTGGCAACGTGGAACTCCGCAGAATACTGATTATTGATGATGAGCCTGCACTATCCGCCCTGCTCTGTGAAGCGCTTGAGTTAGAGGGACCCTATAGGGTTGACAAGGCGTCCAATGGCCTGGAAGGGGTAATAAAATACAAGGAATTTTCTCCCGACCTGGTCATCATGGATATGAATATGCCGGTCATGAATGGGTATGATTCCAGCAGGAAAATTAAGTCCTACGATCAGGATGCCCGGATCCTCGTATTGACCGGGAACCCTTCGGACGTACGGGCAAAACAGACCATTAAAGAGGGATTTGCACTCGCCCTCCTCGAAAAACCTATGAGGATGCATGACCTGGCTCATATTGTGAGCAGGAACCTCCCCAAGCATTCATAACACTGAGCCAGTTTCAAAATGTTCAATTTTGTTCGAGGTCAAGAAAGATGAAAATTTTAACCGTAGGAATATATTGGATATTTCGAGGATTAAAATTTTCCTCTGCCGTAGGGATCGGGCAAAAGGGGGCGTTTTGAAACTCGCTCCACTGATTCTGTCGAGGTTTTTCTTAACCCATGGGAGCAATCATTGCCATTGTGGGACGCCCCAACGTGGGAAAATCCACCCTCTTCAACAGGCTCTCCAGGTCCAGAGACGCCTTGGTGGACAATACGCCCGGTGTCACCCGGGACCGCCTCTACGCCACCATCATCCATGACAATATTCCATTCACGCTTGTTGATACCGGGGGATTTGAGGATCTCGGGCAGGACCCCCTTCTGGGGATGGTCCGTGAACAGGTGCTCCATGCGGTGGAAGAATCAGACGGGGTCATTTTTCTGGTGGACGGCCGTCAGGGAATAATGCCTGGTGATGAAGAAATGGCTGACATCCTGCGGCGAACTGAGAAAAAGGTCTATCTTGCGGTCAACAAGATAGACGGACCGGAACACGAGCATCTGGCCATGGAATTCTACCGGCTCGGTATCGAGCCTGTCTTGTCCGTATCCGCCTCCCACGGCTACGGAGTAAAGACCCTTCTGGCGGCGGTAACCTCCGATATCCCGGAAACACCCCGCGAGTTGGAGGGTGAAGACCAGATCAGGATATCCGTCCTGGGAAGGCCCAATGCGGGAAAATCTTCCCTTATCAACCGCATACTCGGCCATGACCGCCTCGTGGTAAGTGACGTCCCCGGTACGACCAGGGATTCTGTTGATACCTTGTTCACCTGGCAGGGGAAAAACTATCTTCTGATCGATACCGCGGGAATCAGGAGGAAATCCAAGGTCAAGAAAAAGATTGAGAAATTCTCCGTCATAAAAGCTCTCCGGAGCCTCGACCGCTGCCATATCGCAACGGTACTCCTCGACGCCGAACGTGAGATCTCGGAGCAGGATGCCCGTATCTGTGGATACGCCATGGACAAGGGGAAAGGAATTGTGCTGGCGGTCAACAAGTGGGATCTCGTGAGAAAGGACCAGCGGAAGCGAACATTTCTGGCAAGTGAAATGGAACGCCGGTTAAAGTTCGTTTCCTTTGCTCCTGTGGTACATATTTCAGCCCTTACCGGTGAACGGGTCATGCGGCTTTTCCAGAAAATTGACCTCGTCCATGCAGACTATTCCCGCCGAATTCGCACTGCGGAAGTCAACAAGGCCATGGCGGAAATGATTCAAAAGCACCCCCCGCCAAGGATCGGGAAGGGCTTTTTGAAGTTCTTTTACGCCACCCAAAGCAGCACAAAACCGCCGACTTTTGTGGTTTTCGTGAACAGGCCGGATATGGTCCACTTTTCCTATGAACGTTTCCTGACGAACCAGCTCAGGGATCATTTCGGTCTTGCACACACCCCCATACGACTTATCTTCCGCCAAAGATGAGACAAGAAAAGCGAAAAGGCTGCAGGGGTTCAAAAATACTTCTGGTCCTTGAAAATCATCTCCACCCTCCGGTTCTTTGCCCGCCCACCCCTGGTCGCATTGGTAGTAATCGGGCGTAAGGCACCGTACCCTGCCAAGCCTATACTCTCCGATGGCACTTTTTCCTCTTCCACAAAATAATGCATTACGGCATACGCGCGAGCCAGTGACAGCTCTCTGTTGGATGGGTAGGTTTCCGTGTGGATGGGGACGTTGTCTGTGTAGCCCTCAATGTAGATCTGATAACTGGTGATCCTCATGAATCGGGCAATTTTTGCAAGGACCGGTTTTGCCTGTTGCTTTATTTCAGCGCTCCCTGAATTGAACAGAAGCTCCTGCCCGAAAACGAGCTTGAATCCCCCCTCCACATTCTGATACACGAGGGAACCGCTCGCCCCCTTGAACAGTTTTTCGGGAACATCCGAGGTTATGTCAACCTTTTCATAACGGTCCTCGTTTTTCCTGACAACGAGCGTATCTTTCAAGGTCTCGGCTATCCCCGTTATCAGGCTCTCCTTTGGGCGGGCGATTTCCCCGTATTCCTTGAATGCCAGGATACCGCAGCTGCTGGTAAAATTATGAAACATGCTTTTCATCTTCAATTTGTTCATGGATGACATGGAAAGGAGCAACACAAAAAAGGTAAGGAGGAGCGTTGCCAAGTCCGAAAACGTCACCATCCATGCAGTCGTGTTTGTTTCCTCTCCTTTGCCACCTTTTTTTCTCCTGTTACTCCCCATCTTATTCACCTTTCAACTTGAAAAGGAATCCTTTGAAATCCAGGAGTATATTCCTGTTGCGGGGCTTTTTTCGCAGGTGATACGGAATCTTCGTACGGTAATTACAGATAATTTTCACCTGGTTGTCCCGCACTTTTTTCCCCGCCTCAAGCTCTTTCTTCTTTTTCCGGTAGCCGAATCCGTGTGCAACCATCTTTTTCATGGGGATCCGGTTTTCGGTCTTGAAGTACCCGTAGACAGCCATTGCCCGTTCGGCGGACAGGTACATGGCCCGCTTCATTGGATCCCTCTCAAAAATCACTTCGGCCTCATCAGCGAAACCCCTGAATTCGATCATCCCCGGCGCCTCTTTGAACACCTTTCCCACTTCTGACAGGAATCTCCTGCTCTCCGGCCTTATCTTGGTGGAACCACGTTCAAAAAGCACTCTTTTTGACAGACTTATGATGATCTTTTCCTGCTCCCGCCTGACTTCGACATCAGCATCCAGACCGTTTTGAAATGCCACATTCTGTAACTGTTCAAAGTCAACTTTTTCCTTCACCATGGGAGCAGATCCCATGGTTACATTCATACCGTTTTCTTTACCCAGTACAGACTGTGCTCCGGGTTTGAAGCCGAAGGCGCCGATAAGAGAATTCAGGGCCTCTCGTTTTCTGTTGGAATCGATGGTCGAAATGCTGATCAGGAGCACAAAAAAAGTAAGAAGCAACGTCATCAGATCCGTGTACGTGGTAATCCATGCATTGGTGTTCGGTGCTTTTTCCGTTTGTTCTCGTTTGGCCATCTCAAGATTCCCGTTTTGCGCCGTGCTGCGACAAAATGGTGGCGCTCCATGTCAATAATGAAGACACTTTTCCCTGCCGACCACAGGTATGCCCGTTTGAAAACTTCAATAACGCAATAAATATGCCAGCATACCTAACCCACATTTCTCATCCCGCGATGCGCGGGACTGTGACGGCGGATAGTCTCATGTCTCGTGCGTTGCACTTGAATAATGACTTCGACGTACTGCAAGTACGCCTTCATCCATTTTTCTTCGCGCGCTCCCGATAGCGGGATTTCGCAAGCTCAACTTGCTATCCACGGGCCTCTCCACCGCCTCGCTACGAAGACTCGTGAGAAAAGCGGGCCAAGCTTTGAGCCATTGATTAGCGGCTTGACAGAAACCACGCAATTTGATTGATTGGAAGGCACGTGAATTCCTGCCAGTGCTGTCAATATCATCGGCAAGGTCACTGAGGATGCCACCCGACTGAAGGGGTTCATGGAGCATTCTCACGTGGAAATCATCCCTGCGCCCCATTGATCCCAAGAGGATACTATGGAATTTCCCGATATCATCTATTCAAAATTCGATGCAATTGCCTCTATCCAGCTTGATAGGCCGGAAACCCGGAACGCCTTTACCTACGCAATGACGGAAAGCCTTTCGAAGGCCTTTTATGATGCCCAGTCTGATCCACGAATAAAGGTGATTGTCCTCAGCGGGCAGGGTGAGGCCTTTTGCTCCGGGGGAAATGTCAAGGATATGGCCGACGGCAAACTCACTTCATGGGAAATGAAACGGTTTCTCTGGGACCATGTCCAGCGACTCACTTTGCTTATGCAGGATATCGACAAGCCCATTCTTGCCGCCATAGACGGCCCCGCACATGGAGGGGGATTTGACCTGGCCCTGACGTGCGACCTGCGCATCGCAAGCGAAAGGGCCACGTTTTGCGCGACCTATGTAAAAATCGGGCTTGCCCCGGGAAACGGAAGCGCTTATTTTCTGACACGATGTGTCGGCACCACCCGGGCCCTGGATATTCTTCTCACGGGACGTGTTGTGGACATGAAAGAGGCCCTGGATCTCGGCCTGGTGCAGGCCGTCGTGCCGCCGGACCACCTTCTTGAGGATGCGTTTACCTATGCAGAGAAGATGACAAGATGGCCGCTTGAATCCTTGAGGGCCGTGAAGCGTGCTGTCTCCCATGGGCTTCATTCCGATCTCCGGAGTCACCTTGACTACATGTCTTCCCAGCTCGCCCTCTTGACCCAGACCCCGGAACACAGGAAAGCGGTGGAGGAATTTGCAAACAAAAACAAACCGAAAAAGCCTTAATGCCACAAGCAGTACCCTATGATCATGACAAGAAAGTCCATACGAATCTGACCCTTTTTTCAGGTCATCCTCTTCAGTTTTGATTTGGGATGCATGAGGGTTTTGTATGAAGAGCAGGTGAACGGGATGTTCCAGAAGCGGCGTCATTTCGGTCCTGGAATCCCGCCACGGGCGGGAGAAGGGCCAAAATCCGCAGCGACCGGAGTCACGGACGACGGAGGGAGCGTAGCTTCTGGAATATGCCGTTTGCCTGCTCGCCGGAGTCACTCGCAGATTTTTTCTATACATT
>CAZJRD010000118.1:0-5123 GCA_964548365.1 uncultured Desulfobacteraceae bacterium
ATTTTGCAGTTGAAATGCATAATGTTCACAAAGAATATTGGCCATGAATCCGACCTATATCAAAAGATCGCTGGAGCCTGTCCTCAAGAAGGCCGCCTCCGAGTTTCCTGCGGTGGTTCTGACGGGACCTCGCCAATCCGGCAAAACAACTGTTCTTAAACGTCTCTTTTCGACGCAATACCGTTACGTTTCAGTGGAGCCGCCGGATATCCGCGCCTCGGCCATGGAAGATCCGCGCGCTTTCCTCGAACTATACCCGCCCCCAGTGATATTCGATGAGGTGCAGTACGCCCCTGACCTGCTTCCCTATGTTAAAGAGAAGATCGATACCCACCGGAACAAGAGCGGGCAGTACCTGTTGACCGGCTCACAGAACCTCTTGCTGATGGAGAAAGTGACCGAGTCTCTGGCAGGTCGGTGACTTTTCCCAGTTCCACAATTTCATCCGGACTCTGCTAGCCAGAAGCGCCCAACTCTTGAATTTAAGCGATGTCGCTCGCGACCTCGGTGTAGCGGTCAATACGACCAAAGCATGGTTATCAGTGCTGGAGGCGACTTACCAGGTAATAGTCCTTCGTCCGTACTTTGCCAATATCGGTAAGCGGCTGGTCAAGACACCGAAAGTGTATTTTACGGATGTGGGCTCACTGTGCTATCTCATTGGCCTAAAGAATCCGGAACATGCGGCTTCCGGCCCCATGGGAGGCGCTATCATGGAAACTGCGGTGCTTTCCGAAATCATCAAGGCCCTCGTGTACCGCGGCATCGATCCACAAGTCTACTTTTGGCGGACCATCGCCGGAACAGAGGTCGACATCGTGGTGGATATAGGCGGGAAGCTTGTGCCCATCGAGGTGAAGGTATCAGCCACGCCACGCCCGACCATGGCATCCGCAATAAAAACATTACAAAAGGACCTGGGGGAAAAGTCAATGCCGGGGTACGTGGTGTATCCAGGCAATGTCAGGCTGCCCCTCGGACGGGGCGTGTCGGCTCTGCCGTTCGCGGAACTTTAGCTTGTGTGGAGATATCGGAGCGTGAAAGCGACCCCCTTTCCACCCAAAATTCGGATCAATGGAGATCTGTTGCCCATTAAGTATGAAGCAAAAAAGAAAGGAGGTGATAATCAGAGCGGGTTCTGTTGCATCTTCCGTCGCATTTTAGGGCATGGATGCTTGGGGAGTGACGCGGCCTCCTCGTGAATCGAGAGGAGGGGTTATCATGACTCCACTGCGCGTCTCATAACACGAATCATTAAATTAAAGGAGGAAAAAACCATGACTTTGAAAATAAGAATCTTGTGTGTTTCCATCCTTTGCCTGGGTCTTGCTCTGACCTCCGGCCCGGCCTTTTCGGAAAGCGGGCCGATCAAGATAGGCGCCATGTTCATCTCTTCAGGACCGATGGGAGGATACGGAAAACACGGCGCCCAGGCCATTCAACTCGCGGTTGACGAGATCAATGCAAACGGCGGTGTGCTGGGCAGGAAGATGGCAGCGATTTGCGAGGATACCAAACTCAAGAAGGATATCGCTGTCGCTCTTGCCAATAAATTCATCGACAAAGACAAGGTGGATTTCCTTATGGGACCAACTTCCAGCGGCCTTGCCATGGCATTGACCGAGATCGCCAAAGAAAAAAAGAAGATCCTGGTGGTTACCCAGGCGGCCGCTGACTCACTTACAGGCGCCAAATTTCACCCGTACATCTTCAGCACCCTGAGCAATGCCATGATGCATGCACGGTCCGGGGCTTATCTGATGGCGTCCAAGCCTTACAAAAGGTACATGTGCATTGCGCCGGACTACTCCTATGGTCACTCCTCATGGAATATGTTTAAGTCTAAATTAATGGAACTCCGGCCTGATGTGGAGATTGTGGGTGAGCTGTTCCCCAAGTTCCTATCCAAAGACTACAGTTCTTATATAAAGCAAATTCAAGAGGCCAAACCGGACGCGGTCTGGTCGCCCCTGTGGGGCGCCGGAGATGCCGTAACCTTCATCAAACAGGCGCTACCGACGGGACTCTTTAAGAATGTCAAGTTTGCCTTTCCCTGCGCCGGAGCCCTTGAAGTTCTGGTCCCCATGGGAAAGGACATGCCCGAAGGGGTCTATGTCTCCTCCCGTTACTTCTTCACCTCGCCCGACTCTTCCATGAACCGTAATTTTGTCAAGGCCTACTATGAGCGTTTCAAGGAGTACCCGGACTACATGGCCGGAGAGACTTACGCCGGCGTATACTTTATAAAGGCGGCTTTGCAGCGCGCAGGCACCACCAATGCCGAGAAGCTTATAAAGGCCGTGGAAAGGGAGCCTCTTGCATGGGAAACTCCGGAGGGCTGGAAGGTAATGCGGGCTGAGGATCATTCTGCCGTGGAGGATTGCCTCTGGGGAGAAACATCCTTCAATGAAAAATACGGGTTTGCCATTCCAAAGAGCTTTGAGAGCATTCAGGGGGAGCAAATCTGCCGATCAAGTGAGGAGTTGAGACAGGTCAGAGGGAAGTAAGTCTCTTTCTCAGTGGTCATGCTGTCCTCATTTCCGGATTTAGATGAAGCTTTCGCAACTCCATCCATAAGCCGGCGGGGGACGGCATGACCACTCCTTACGATGGGCTGACTGTCACGCACACAGAGGGTTAGGGTAAATAAAATGGTGAAAGCGTACCAGAAAAAGGAGGGCGTTGTTGACAAATCAGCATAGTGTGTCGGAAAAATGTCGACATACTATGCCTTCTGACCCCTGAGAGGAGCTCATCAGGCTTGGCCAAATTTAAACTTGAAAATTAAATATGGCCGCGAAGATAGGGACGTCCGCAACCAAGTAAATAAGTTCTGAAGGAATCGGAAAGGTAAAACTTGCGGGCTTATAGATTGAGTTATCGGATTTTAGAACAGTGTCCCGATCTCACGACCCCGATCGGAGTGGAAAGTACTCCGCCATGGTGTTCAGAAAAATTCCCAATTTATCGCCGTAGTAGGCAAAACATCGCTCGAAATAGGCATCGAGGTCAACTTTGCTGAGAAAAAAGGCCCATATGAATTCTTAGGGCTCGAATTGACTTATCGAAATCTGAACATAAGGTAAAGAAAAATAAGAGAAATTTTGAAGTCCGCCTGTATTGAGTCTCTCCCCTGTAATCAGCATGCCCCGACTTTCTTTAAATAATCGCTGCATAACCTGATGGCCTCTGTAGGATCGAGGGTCTGGGCATCGGCCCCTACCTGTTTTCGCGCAAATTCGGTCGTAACTCCGCCACCGATGATCACAAAAACATCCTTTCGCAAGCCCTTCGCTTCAAGGAGATCGATGACCTCCTTCATGGAGATGAACGCCGGCGTGATTAGGGCTGACATGGCAAGAATCTTTGCACCCGTTCTCCTGATCTCATCGAGAAATTGTTGCGGGGGCACATCCACACCAAGATCGTGAACGGTAAGTCCCTGGGCCCGCATCATGGTGATGAGCAGGTCCTTTCCTATGTTATGGATATCCCCCAATGGCGTGCCGAAGACAATCTCACCCTTGGAATTCCCACCTTCACCGCCCAAGATGAGTGAAGGCTCGAGTATTTTTCCGATCGCCTTGAAAACCTCCGCCGAGTAAATGAGCTCGCTCAGGAAAAACTCACCGGTCTCAAAATACTTGCCCACCTCCTCCATGGCCTCTCTGCATATCCTTAAGATCTCCAATGGGTCGACACCGGATTCCAATGCCTCCTTTACCGCATCAAGGGCTTCAACCCGCTTCATCTCCAAGAACGCTGATTTTATTTTATCTTCCATTCTGCTGCTCCTTGAATTGGTTCAAACAGGTGTAAATGCCATCCTGTCACGCCTTGCCCTTGTACGACTTTGCTACGTCGATCATCATCTTGACGTTTTCGAACTTGGCATCCACCGGACATTCACAGCCTGTGGTCAAAAAGAAACCTCCTCCTCTGCCCACCGTATCAATCAGTCTCTTACAGTAATCTCCGACCTCCTCAGGATTCCCCAGGGTCAACAGGGAAGCAGGGACATCCCCACTGATACACATGTGATCACGAAGGATCTCTTTGGCCTTGAAAATGTCCGTGGTACTGTCGAGGTCCGCCACACACTTCCCCCTGGGAAGCTGTTTCAAGTAGGGAAGATTCAAGGTCCAGTTCGTGTCAAAATGAAACCAGGGCGTTACGCCTTCTGAAAGGAATGCATCCACATAACGCTGGAGGTACGGCCACTCAAACTGCTCGAACACATCCAAACGGTAGTAGAATCCTGACCCCCTTTCCAAAACAATGAAGACAAGCGGGATCTGGGTTACTTTGATGACATCGAGGGCATTCTGTATGAGATCATCGCATGTGGCATCCATGGCCGCCTTCATCTTATGGGGAACCTCATAGATGTCCATGGTGAACTCGGTCAGGGTGCGGCCCATGGAATAGGCCATGATGGAGGAGTCAACGTAGGCCCCGAACAGGGGATGGATATCCATCTGGTGATAGATCTGCACCTCTCGGACATACTCCTCCAGCAACCTATCTTGTGTCAGCTTGACCTTTTCCACTGGGCGCCCACCACTCATGATCTCGTAGTGCTCGTCCCAAAAGGCGTTCCAGCCCAGTGCCGCAATTTTATCATAGTCGTCACGGCTGAAAAGCTCCCTCTCGTCTATCTGATTCAGGGAATCTTCGGGCAGTTGCCTTCCGGGCAGGAGAACCCTGACCGGTGCGGCGCAGAACCTGCCCCCCAACATGGGCCAGAACAGGTTGGGCTTGTAGAGCTTGTCAAAACCGCCCAGGTCATTGAAGGTGTCCAGCATGGCCTTGAAGCCCTTTTCGGGTTCCCGCCATGCCTCGCCCTGGGTCATACCCTGTGCACGCACCGCAAAGGCCGTCATCAAAGGCATAACAGGTGTTCGATCCACAGGTTCGAGGGCCACGGCTGCCTCGAATCTCTCCTGCCTTGTCATGGTTTCCCGAATCATATAGAACCTCCTTAGTAACCTAGCACCACGAATTTACATCATTTTTATTAGGAAGCATATCTTTATCTGCGTAAATCACCTTTAATGTAGAAGAGGGGGACGTCGAGAATTCCGAGAATTCCGAGAATTCCGGGGACAGAATTCCGGGGACAG
>CAZJRD010000119.1:0-4670 GCA_964548365.1 uncultured Desulfobacteraceae bacterium
CATTTCTCTTCCCCTTTATTTTTCTTCCTCGATCTCCTCAAGATGTCCCTTGTGCTTGGTCCCGCACAATGGACAGAGGATTTCGATTTCATCCTCATTGCCAATAAACTTTTCCCTCAACTTTTCAGGGCCAAGAAAGCTTACATCCCCACAAGCGCAATGAGGACACTCCGCTCTGACGCGGTATTTCTTTTCAGACATGATAATCCTCCCTCTCTCGACCGGTCTTCACCGCTCATCCAGGAATGATAAAAACCTATTAACATTTTTCATAGGTCTTTACTCAATAACCAGGGAAAAAGCATTGGCAACACGTTTCCGCATTCCCGCTTTCGGTTTTTTCCCTTCAGCCTACCAGCTCACACGGCACACGTGCAACACAGGCGGTTGCGCCGCGTGTCAGTCTATTCACCTGTCTTGTTACAGCCTCTCATCAGATCCCGTTGTTCCGCAATCAGGAATATAACAGGATACATTGACAAATTCACATTTTTGTTTGCAGGATGGGCACTCCTCGGGCGGCGTATCCGCCTGCACGGCATACCCGCAGTTCTGACATTTCCACTCTTCCATGACGCGTTCTCCCTTCTTCATTACTCTTCGGATGAAGCAGCCGGAGGATTAAACGTGCGCTGGCCCAGTTCCCTGTCCAGCATGAAGAGTCCTCCCATGGCATAGCCCATCTGCTTAATTTTCTGCACGACCTCGTTGGCACTGCCCTCTTCTTCCACCTGGTGTCTATCCTTTCCACAGACCGTGAAGGTTACAATAGGCCCGGGCAGTCACCTGGTCGACATCCACCTTGAATGTGGCTTGCGGTGCGTCTCCCGGCTTCAGGAACTGTACGTAGGATTTCTCCCCGGCAAGGAGTTCGATCCATTCAATATAATGCTTCTCTTCCATAGGGTGCGCCACGGCACCTACCTTAATCTTGTACCCGTCCGCGGTTTTTTCCACCACCGGCACGTGCTTTTCTTTGGCCGCATCTACTGTATTTTCCACAAAGAGTTTCATGGGCTCGCCGCAACAGACAAGTTCGCCTCCACCAGCATGCATTACCAGTACGATATTTCCACATGCTTCACATTTATAAACTTCCAATTTTTCCGCCATGTTCTTCTCCTCCTCTTGTTGACACGAGTGTTTCTGTTATGAGGCCAGTTCCTTGACCGCGCTGAGGGCAGCCTGGTAATCGGGCTCCTCCGTGACCTCTTTCACAATTTCCAGATACCGTATTGTGCGATCTCTATCAAGCACAAAGACGGCCCTTGCCAATAAACGCAACTCCTTTATCAGGACTCCGTACCTCTCTCCGAAGGATGCATCCCGATGATCAGACAGGGTCACCACCTTGTCAATGCCCGCGGCACCACACCACCGTTTCTGGGCAAAAGGCAGGTCCATGCTCACCGTAATCATTCCAACATCATCCAGACCGGCCGCCGCTTCATTGAATTTCCTCGTCTCCATATCGCATACCGGGGTATCCAATGAAGGCACTGAAGCAATAATAAGGGCGTTTTGCTGAAATGATGAAAGCCGTACCGGCTGCAAATCGTTGTCTAACAGTTCAACATCCGGGGCCTGGTCACCGACTTTCAGAGCGGTCCCCAAAAGCGTAAGGGGACTCCCCTTCATAGTAATCATACCAGAACGTTCTTCCATAATAAACCTCTTTTCTCTTTCAAGCATAGTTCATCCAGTCACAGCACGCTCTCGGCAGGGGCATCGAATGTTCATGTTCCGCCTGCCGTATGCGTCAATAATTTTCTCCCAGCAATTCAAAATGGGCCTGGGGATGGGCGCAGGCAGGACAGGTGTTCGGGGCCTCGGTCCCCGTATAGAGGTATCCGCAGTTGCGGCATCTCCATACTACCTCCTTATCCCGCTTGAAGACGCGGCCAGCCTCTATATTGGCAGCCAGGTCGTTGTACCGCTTTTCATGCTGCTTTTCCGCAACAGCAATGGAGGTGAACACCGCGGCTATTTCATTGAAACCTTCTTCTCTGGCCACTTCCGCAAATCCAGGGTACATCTCGGTCCATTCATAATGTTCACCGCCGGCACCAGCCTTCAGATTCTCAAGTGTGGTTCCGATGACCCCCGCCGGGAAGGCCGCGACAATCTCTGCATCTCCACCTTCCAGGAACTTGAACAGCCTTTTCGCGTGTTCCTTTTCCTGGTTTGCGGTCTCGGCGAAAATATCCGACATCTGGACGAATCCTTCTTTCTTCGCCTGACTGGCGAAATAGGTATAGCGATTCCTTGCCTGAGACTCTCCGGCAAATGCGGTCAACAAATTCTTTTCAGTCTTGCTTCCTTTCAATTCCATTGATCTTTTCCTCCTCTTTATTGAAAATTTCTTTCGGTTCAAAATTCTGGGGTTGAATCCTTTTCCTTTTCGCAACGTGGACGTTGCTCCTACAGAGCGTTGAATGCTCAGCATATGCAGGGGTGAATTCCCGGTGGCAAACCTGTTTAACCAAGAGAGTTCACCTCGTCTTACGGTTACGAAGATACCGGGGCAGAGAACCGCTTCTCCCTGAAATGGACTTTTGCCCGCTGACATCTCGGGCAGGTCAGTTGATCAGGCAAATCCTCGAAAGGGGTCCCGGGTTTCCATCCTGCGCTGGCGTCTCCTTTTTCGGGCTCGTAGCAGTACCCGCACGGGCACTTGTATTGATGAACCTTCTTAAAAGCAGTTGAAGCCATGATTCCTTAGCTCCCTTCCGCCGCAACCGATCCCGGACCCGCAAGAGGCCTGAAGGCCTTCTTGCTCGCGCCGCATATGGGGCATTTCCAATCATCGGGCAGGTCTTCAAATTTGGTCCCCTTGGGGATCTTCCCTTTTCTATCACCCTTATCAGGGTTGTAGATATAGCCGCAACTGATTGTCTGGCATTGCCACATCTCTTCCGGTTTTGCCATGTTAACACTCCTTTTCAGTTCTTCATCAGCCGTTCAACTGGTCGCCTAGGGAGCGCCCGTAATCCTGGCATGCTTTCATTCCATCAGGGGTGCCGATAATGGCTTCCTTGATACGGAGTGAGCCCAGGTCGCTTATTTTCATCTTGAATACGTATTGCATGGTATCAAGGATGATGCCCGGCGCGTCACCACTGTGGGTGTAAGAACCGAATGCACCCCCGATTTTTCCTTCCAGGCCCGCCTTCTCAGCAAGAAACAGGAACGTTTTCATGGTTCCCATCATATCTCGATGATACGTGGGTGAGCCGAATATATAGCCGTCATAGCCTTGGAGATCCTCTCCTTTTTTTATCTCCGTTATCTTTCTCGACTCTACTTCGTTCCCGCTGAACCGGACCCCTTCAGCAATGTATTCCGCCATTTTTTCCGTATTCCCTGTTCTGCTCACGTACGCGATCAATACCTTGTTCATCTATGCCCCTCCATCTTCGTTTTTTTTGTTTGTTTAGGTCATTCTTGCCTCGATTTCTATTCCTCTACCGAATAATAACAGCGTTTTGGAGATATTACCTTTCCTGCCTTCTTCAGGGAGCTTATCGCCTTTGAGACTTCTTTGCTATCCACGCTTAGCATCTTGGCTACATCCCCCGGCCTGACCGGTTTTCCAGCTTTCCTCATAGCATCGAGCACCTTTTGTTCCATGTTTTCTCCTCCTTATTCTAAGTCCTCAACCGGTTTTTGCAAGGTCCCCACTCTCAACACTGGCTCTCAGTGTCGTGACTATTCTGTGTTGAGTTCTTCTTTTAACCACTCTTTGACTTCGTCTTCAACTGCATAGACCCCCTTGCGACAATAGGTGTTCTCCCTTATTTTCTCCTTGAGCCCCGTTGGTACCTCAATTCTCGCAAGCTCCACGGAACCTTCAGAGTTTCGCCTGACAAAATAGACAATGGGATCCTCTTCCCATGTATTCAGCACAAAATAGTGGGAGACGTCATTCTTGGACCTGATCATGTGATAGCCACGACTCCAGTTGTTACCCCACTCTAGGTACAATCTGACGGCCTCCTCCGGTGTCATCTCCCAGTCAATGGCATCTATCAAACGTGGGTCTTTCTTCAGTTCATTTAAATCCATCATAGCACATTCTCCACGTATCACGTAACCTCAATCCATTTTTCCGTGAAAAACCACTCAGGTCAGACTTTCCACCAACCTTTTTTCTCATGAGCGATGCGCTCATTCTCGGCGAGTTTCTTTATTCGGTATGCGGAGTCTCTCAAGATACCGTACAGCACACCACACCCGTCATCCTCGCGAACGGAATCTCCATAATCAGCGAGTTCGATCATTTCATCCACAAGTTTCAATGTCTTTCTGATGCTCATATCGCACGGCCGCATGCGTTACCCCCGAGCCCTCTTCGGGCAGTTTCTCTCTTCTCTAGGAGCATGTTCCATGCCAAAAGTGCACGCTTCTCCGTAGCAATTAAAAGTCTATAAAATCAATAGGTTACATCTTGTTAGAAAATGGTTGACCGGCCTTGGTACAGGGTGATGAGACAGTTTTGTCTCAGGTTCAAGGCCGTTTGTTATTTGTTGATATTACGGTGCTTTTTTTTGATCTGCCGAACCGATGGGATGGCAGCGGGCCTGGAATCCAAGGAATAACTGTTGAAGCATCGTCTCATTAGTGTTTTTGGAACAATAATGTCTCATGAGACGCTTGAGGTAGATTCCGAA
>CAZJRD010000120.1:0-4577 GCA_964548365.1 uncultured Desulfobacteraceae bacterium
CGTCTACCCCAAGATAGGGGGCAGACTGAGACTCGCTCATGAGGACAACGACCTCTTTGAAGATGATCTATGACCACTATTATACCTACATCAAAAGGTATGAGCGTGACGAAGGGGAGGTCTTCATGGATGGAGTCTATAATCCATATATGAAAAGTAAAAAAGTGCCCCAAATGTGCCCCATAGCAATAAAAGGGAAAAAGGCAGTATGCCTAATTCCCCTTTATCATTACAAAAAATAAGATTATGGAATGGTCGGGACGACTGGATTTGAACCAGCGACTCCCGCGTCCCGAACGCGGTGCTCTACCAGGCTGAGCCACGTCCCGACTGACAAACAAGGCAGTTTCAAGATTGAACATCTAGAAACTGCCTCGATTATATATCCTATTTTTTCGGGAGAGGCAAGGGTATTTTGTCTCCCAGGATATGCATGAAGTTATCCATGATCCTGGCAGTGGCGCCCCAGATCACATTTTCCTCGTATTCATACCCCGGCGCTTGAAACGATTTCCCTTCGTGCTCAAAGGTATAGTTCTTCATGCCGGCGTATCGAGGGTGAAACACGGACAGCGGGACCTCCAATACCCTTTTCACCTCCGCAGGATTAAGCGAATAGGAGCACCCCGACTTCACGATTCCCACAAAGGGATGTATGAGGAAACTGGAAACAAGCGTCAAGGTGTCATCAATAGGTCCCAGGATATCGATGAATTCTTCCGGAAGGCCTATTTCTTCCCGGGTTTCCCGAAGGGCCGTCTCCTGGTAGGAGGCGTCTCCCTTATCAACAGCACCCCCCGGAAAAGAAATCTGGCCCTTATGGTGTTCGACAGTATTTGTCCGCTTGGTGAAAAGGACGAGTATATCCTCTTTCTTCTCGAAAAGAGGGATAAGGACACCGGCATGGCGCAGGGAGTTGCCGCTCACCCGAATCCTTCTTGGTTCCCTGGAAAGAAGCACCTTCTTTATTATCTCCGCCGCATGATTTAGACTAGTCATGATACTGCCTTCCTGGGGAAAGCTGTGACTCATCTGGAGGCCCCGTAAATTTCGAGGTAGGAATCAAAAGAGCTTTTTGTTTCATCATCAATTGGGTTCTTCCTGCCGTTGATCAGGACTGGTATCTTTTCCTGGTAAAGGAACTTCACTATTTCCCGGATGCCGGCAACTGCGTAGACAGGGACACCGCTTTTTTGAACAAAGTCCCGTATGGCATCTTTCCCTCTTTCACCCGGAATCACCCTCCCGCTCTTATCATAAACTGCTGTAACCTGCTCCCGGTCCACCCCGATCCCGATCCCTGTAACCTGGTAATCGATACCCAGGGCAAGGGCATGTTCCTTCACCTTCTCCAGGAGGTCGTATTTCGTGCCCATGGAGGTCGCCACGTCATCTACGATGAAGACCCGGCATCCGTCAAAGAAGGTCCTGTTTACGAAGATGCTCCCCGATACACTGCCCTCGCCGTGCGTCTTGGCTTCTTTACGGTCGTACTCAAAAAACATATCACGCCCATATTCCTGCCACAGGGAGATGGCTGCTGCCAGGGCAATGGTGCTCCCCTTGTAAGATGGCCCAAGGATAATATCCGTATTGTCGGCAAATCCTCCTGCCATCATCATCCCTGCAAAAAAGGAGCCCAGCTCCAGGCTCAGCCGGCCGGTCTTAAACATGGCCATGTTCACGAAATAGGGCGTCGGCCGCCCGTCTTTCAAGACAAGGTCCTGTGCAAAAAAAAGAGCGCCTGTTTCTGCGAGCACCTGTGCCAGCTTTTCTTTATATGTTTCCATTATTTTACCATAGCCCAACGGCCCAAAGGCTTCAATAGATTTTTGGCACCACAGACTCCTTGACACGCTTCAAAGGAGGTGGTATATATTAAGCTCCTTTTGGTTACTCTCATCTTTAGTGAGGAGGTATCGCCATGCCTGAAGAGCAAGTTGCCATGATTATTAAGTTTTTTTCCAAACCCAGTGTGGCAGCCCTGGAGATTACAAAAGGCGTTATAAGAGTCGGAGATCTGCTGCGGTTCAAGGGGCATACAACTGATTTCACTGACGAAATCAAGAGCATGGAGATCGACAATCAGACCGTGGAAGAAGCAAAGGTTGGAGACCTCGTCGGTATCAAGGTGAAAGAACGGGTCCGGGAAAACGATAAGGTTTTCAAGGTCACTGACTAGTCCTGCATTTTCTTCAAGACCACCGGTATGAGCCTTCGGATATAGGCCTCTTGGTCAAACGCGTGCAACGTGCAAAAATGTTTGTAGCCCGGGTGTGATGGGTTGAGGGTGGGGATTTTTGCCTGAAGGTCCGCCGCGACTTCCTCAAACCGGGTGATGAATTCAACAATACTCAACTCCTCCCCTGGGTAGTGGTCCACCCAGCCCAACCGTTTCATACATTCAAATCGTACCCGATCCAGCAGGAAAAGGTATCGATCAATCACCGCCATCTTGCTTTTCGCACTGATCTCATTGAAATCAAATCCGGACCCGAGAGACTCAAGATTCATGATGAGATCGTAAAGGTAAAAGGTCCCCTTCTCCTTTGCCTGCGCCAGGTAGGAAAGGGTGGGCAGAGAAACATCCGACAGCTTCGTGTGAACCCCGAAGTTTTCTCCGAAATGGCTCACCCAGTTCCTGAAGCCCTTTTTTGCCGCGATAACCAGGCGGCCTTGTTTAAAATCAACAATCCTGGACATTGCTCTCGGTCGGCCTTTCCAGTCTCTCACTCATATAAAAAACCCCACGAGATACTCTTATAATAACTACCCCATGGGGTCCCTCTCTTCATGCCTTTTGCAAACGGTCTGTCAATCCAGGCATGCCTTCACAAACCCGTAGAACAGTGGCGCCGGTTGCTCCATCCTTGATTTCAGCTCCGGATGAGCTTGTGTGGCCACGAAAAACCTCAAGTCGGGCAATTCAATGAATTCCACCAACCGCCCATCACCGGATGTTCCACAGAAAACCATTCCTCTCTCTGCAATGGCCTCGTGATACTCGGGGTTAACCTCGTATCGATGCCGGTGACGTTCAGAAACCGTTTCGGTCCCATAGAGCCCCCGCACTACAGTTCCTTCTTTTAAAACGGCCGGATATGCCCCTAACCGCATGGTCCCGCCTTTTTCCGTGACGTCTTTCTGCTCGGGGAGCACATCAATTACCGGATGGATTGTATCCGGGTCAATTTCAGTCGAATTTGCCCCTTCGAGGCCGCACACATGTCTTGCAAACTCGATGACAGCAAGCTGCAGCCCCAAACAGAGGCCGAGAAAAGGGATATTCTTTTCCCGTGCCACCCGGATGATCTCGATCTTTCCCTCTGTGCCGCGGGATCCGAAACCTCCCGGCACAATCACACCGTCCACTTCATCCATAAACGCTGTATCGTGGAGATCCGTGGTCTCAACCCATTTCACATTGATCTTGCATCCCAGATGGGCCGAGCAGTGGTTGAACGATTCGATGATAGAGGCATAGGAATCTTCCAGCTTCGTGTACTTTCCGCACATGGCCACCTGAATGGAACGCTTGGGATTTCTGAGGTTGTTGATCAACACCTTCCATTTTCTCAGATCCGGCGGGCTATAGATATTGAGCTTCTTGTGTACAATTTCAGGGAGCCGCTCCTGTTCAAAAATGACTGGGATCTCATATATGTCGTCCACGTCGAGACCGGTGACGACGGCTTCAGGTTCCACATCGCAAAAGGAGGAAATTTTCCCCCGTATCTCTTTGGTGAGGAATTCAGAGCATCTCCCGATAATGATGTCCGGAAAAATACCCCGCTGCTTCAAGAGGTTGACACTCTGCTGGGTGGGTTTTGACTTCTGCTCATTGACGCCATAAGGAATAGGCACATAGGTCAGGTGGACATAAAGGATGTTCTCCCTGCCCGCGTCTTCCCTCATCTGACGCATGGATTCCAGGAAAAGCTCATTCTCGATGTCTCCAACGGTCCCCCCGATTTCGACGATGAGGAGGTCAGCCTCTTCTTCCCGGCCCACCTCAAAAATATGGTTCTTTATGACATCGGTAACATGGGGGATGTACTGCACGGTCTTGCCCAGGTAGTCGCCCCGGCGTTCTTTTTTCCTGACCATGTCAAACACCTTGCCCATGGTAAGATTCCATTTGGATTTACACGTGACGCCGAGGAACCGTTCGTAATGACCGAAATCCATGTCCACTTCGCCGCCGTCATCAAGGACAAAGACCTCCCCGTGCTCGAAGGGATTCATGGTGCCGGGGTCCACATTCAAATAGCCGTCACATTTTATGGGGACGATCTTCAGCCTGGAGGAGAGCAGGTGGCCGATGGAAGCGGCCGCAATCCCCTTTCCAAGCCCGGAAAGCACACCGCCCGTCACAATGATATACTTGGTTGGCATTTCCATTTTCTCCCGGGTAAACCGCCCTTTCTCAGTCAAATCCGCCCACACTCCCTCGATTCCCAGATGGCTGCTGCTATTGAGTGTCCATCAATAAATGAGATAGTTTGTTCGAGATCAAGTCGAAGATCCCGGACTTTGAGCGGGGGCATGCGAAAATTTTAACCACAGCAATACAAGCC
>CAZJRD010000121.1:0-4509 GCA_964548365.1 uncultured Desulfobacteraceae bacterium
TCAGAAAGGACAGGGTCATGAAAATAGTAGTCGATTATGACAAGTGTACGGGTTCCGGAGAGTGCGTGAAAATTTGTCCGAGAAAAGCATTCTCCGTGGTCGAAGGCAAGGCGGTTCTGGACGAGGAAAAATGCGATCTGGATGGAATGTGCATCCCTGCTTGTCCCAATCAGGCGATCCGCTATTCAGAGGAAGAGTAGTCTTTCCCTCCTCTCTTCTCTTTCTTCATTCCAATATTCCCCCATATTCTCTTATTCCATGAGATTTCGAAACAGGGGGACGCGCCCGTGGAGTGGAATGTGCAGGCGAAGCAGGGACAGAAATAGTGTGTAAAGCACAAAATCTCTGATGTCACTGAAAATTTGTTGGTATATGACGTTTTTTGTCCGGCTCTTATATGAATTTGGTTTCTTAAATAGAACTAACCCGGATTTCTCACCAATAATCTGCTGCGACGGCGGATAGCCCCATGCCTCCTGCGTTGCGCTTGAAAAATGACCTCGACGTACTGCAAGTATGCCTGCGGCCATTTTCCTGCACGCGCCTTGTATTCATGGGACTCTCCACCGTCTCGCACCGAAGATCGGTGAGAAACCCGGGCTAACCCGAACCAGATCCGGGGTGATGGGAGGATCTTCGTTTGCTACACATCTTTGTCGATGCTGACGCATGTCCGGTCAAACCGGAGGTGTACCGCGTCGCAAACCGGTACCGCCTTGATGTCACATTGGTGGCCAACTCCTGGATGCGAGTCCCGAATGAACCATGGATTATACTCGAAGTTGTGGAGAACGGATTCGACGCGGCCGATGATTGGATTGTCGAACACGTGCAACCTCACGACATCGTTGTCACCGCTGACATTCCGCTTGCGAGCCGCTGTATGAAGCAAGGCGCATGTGCAATTAGTCCAGCCGGAAAGCCTTTTACCGAAAACAACATCGGTGAGGCCGTCGCGACTCGGGACCTGTTGTCAGAACTTCGTAGCGCAGGAGAGATAACAGGCGGGCCTCCACCGTTAAAAAAGCGTGACCGATCACGTTTTCTTCAACAGCTCGATGAAGTGATTCAATCAATCCGTCGTAAGCAACCGTTCAATCCCACCTGACACTGGCTGGGCAAGTGGGTGGGGTCAAGTCTCCCATTGACTCTTTGCAGCGTACTTCTTTGCACCCAGCTAATATTTTGGCAGGTCACTCCATAAGCAGGCGGAGAAAATCTGTGATGGCCGCCAGGTAGGCGTGGTATCCCCTGACAAATACCGTGTTGTGATCGGCCCGGGGGATCATGAGGATGCGCTTATCCTCTGCACCACTCGCCTCGTAGAGTGCTCTGCCGTCGGTAAAGGGGATGATGCGGTCGTACTGGGCATGGATGATGAGCGTTGGGATGTCAACGGTCCTGATCTTTTCAAGGTTTTGTGTGCCCTCCTCCTCTGTGATGTCCTTGTCCCTTAAAGATACTCCGATGAGGCTGAGGAGCGGCAGGAGGTAGGCGAACCCGCTTTCAATGATGATGCCGTTGATCAGCTCCCTGTAATGAGAAGCCAGTTCCAGGGCCGGTGCACTCCCCAACGACCTCCCCATGACGACCAGGGGACCCGTGTACTCTCTTTCATCGAGCCAGGTTTTCACATATTCAAAAACAGCATGACAGTCGCGCATCATGGACGTGACCGTGGGATTCCCCGTTGACCTGCCGTAACCGCGGTAATCAACGGGGAAAAAATTGACGTTTTTGCGCACATACAGAGGACCGATCTCGTCGTAATCGGAAACGATTTCACCGTTTCCATGGAAAAAAAGGATGGTGGGAGCGGTCTTTGCCGCGTGGTGAAAACGGGCGCCAAGGGTCACGTTGTCCTCCACGGGTATCCGCACATCGTGGACCTCTCCCTCGGGCCTGGAAGCGCTTTCTTCCCGACGGGGATGGAAAAGAAGGGAAAGGATTTCCGGTTTGTCGAGGGTACCGTACTCCATCTGAGAAAAATCCTTCATGATGCATCCTCCATGAGCCACCTTATCACAATCTCACAAATCTTTTCCAGTCAACTTTGATGGCTTTGCAGAAGGCCATCATCATCGCCGGAACATCTGGATGTTTCCGTGGATATGTGAATTCCGGGGGCAGTCGTTAACTTTTGACAAGAGAGGTGTCAAGCCTGCTTTTGACTGTTGTTGCCGGTGGTGGGAGATTGAGAAGAAAAGGGGCAGGACCTTCATTCTTCGGGTGGAAAAGTGGGCCGGGATCCTGTCCTCGGTTCGTGCACAAGCATGTGGGAAATATTGACAGCATTGTCAAATGTCGAGGGAGACCCCACTCCACTTTTTGGATTGAGGAGCGCGCCTAATCGGGTTTTAACCCGGAATAATCTTCACGCTCCCGTTTTCAATCAGATCTTGAAGTTGTGCCAGGAGTCTTCTCTCCTGAGGGTCTATCACCCCGTCTTCATCCGCGATCATCATGATCCTTGCCCGTTCAGTTTGGCTCAACTGGTGGTCATCTATCGCTTTTTTTATCATCGCGTTCAGCTTTTCTGCGGACTTGCTCGGTTTCTGCATAAGCGGCTCCTTATCAATTACAGGTAATTTTCGATATGTGAGTTTACAATATCATATTGATAAAAATTGTATTTTTGCCAAAAAAGGATGTCAAGGACAATATTGATGACTTCGTAAAAAACTCCACGGACGGCCTTTTCGCGATTCCACCGATAGTGGTGGGTTGAGGGTCATGGGGATTAGGGGACGGTCATAAGTAAATAAGCAACTCACTTTTTGATCTGATAATTATTTGACTTTGAGATTCATCCACCTTTTATAACAGCATACCCAACTCCCGGTTGAGACATGCCCGGCCGTCTCGCCATGCGCTGAAGCGGGGTTGAATCTTTCAATTTGACAAGTTGAGCGTCAGATCGGATATTATCATCGAACGGCGAAAAGACATACTGCGGCATGGGCTTCAGGAAGTGGAAACAACCATGACAGACCTGGATACAAGTCAAATTGATTGCCCGTTTTGCACTAAGGGCACTTAAGACGGGGGGTCCGGGGCGTCATTCCGGATAAGATGGCATATTGAGATTCGCAGGGCAGATACAGAAGGTTAAGGAGTGTTAAATGGAAGCTTATCGATCAGTTGAGGAGATTTCGTGGATACCCCATCCTGCTGCACAAGGGGTGAAGATCAAACCTTTGATTTCCGAAAAAGAACACGGTTTGAACGTGACCTGTATGTTGGTCGATATTCCGGTGGGAAAGCAAGTGCCTGAACACATCCATGAGGAACAGGATGATATCCTCTATCCACTGCGGGGCAGAGCGGTTATGTGGGTTGATGGGTCAGGTAAGTTCTCATTGGAACCAGGAGTGATCGTAAGAGTACCAAAGGGTGTGAATCACAAAATCTCTGATGTTACTGAAAGTTTGTTGGTATATGACGTTTTTTGTCCGGCTCTTATATGAATTTGGTTTCTTAAAGAAAACCAAAGACGACTTCATAAAAATTGTAGTATGAAAAGACAGCGCTGTCAGATTTGCAGGGTGGTTGGCAAGATTTTCGTCACGAAGTGGTTGAGGCCCATCCATTTTCGGAGTGGGAAAGAGGTTTGTAGCCCCTGATGAAATGGCAGAGTGGATAAAGATCGTCAGAGAGGGATACTACGATGGTTGCCGATGATTGGGAGCGCAGTCCCGGGGTACAGAGGATGCGCAGCGTTTTTGGCAAGACGGAAGAAGCCCAGAGCCGGTTCCTTGGAGACCTGGCCCTTTCCCCCTTTGATGAAAGGATGAAAGGGTGGCGCAGAGAGGCACTGAAGAGCTTCGAATACTACTGGGGCAGGGCGGTGAGGAAAGGCATGGATCTTTCCGATGAGGAAATAGCCCTTCTATATGTCACGTGTCTGGCCCATGTCATTCAAAGAAGCGGGGTGAAGACTCCTTCTTCGCTCCCTCTGAAAGACAAAAAGATCAGCCGGCTTATGGAGAAAGACCCTAAATGATCAGATTGCGGTTGTTCGGACGTTGTCGTATTTATCATGATCCAGTGAGCCCCGTGCTCAAGGCGCCCGCCCAGATAGGCTGGGAAGCATGGTTTCGCACGATTGATCTGGTAACCCCGAGGCAACTCAAAGGGAAAGAGCTGTTGATGAGGACGCGGGGTTGGTGGACGGTGGAACCCCTTGAGGTGGCAGAGGTTGTGGAAGCTCATGGGCGGCTGGTGGTAGAGCAGGGGGGAGAGCTGATGGTGGAAGTTCCGGACGAGCATACGGCTGAGCGTTTGACCGAGGATCTGGAAAAGCGGTTTGGAGACCAGGTTCTGCTTGAAGGCTAGCGGCGGCGGGGGATGATATTTTTGAAAGAATGGAACTTTGGCTCTCAGTAAAACACCGCTCAACAGCATCACCGCCAAAGCACCGAAAAGCAGGATCGATTCAAAAGAAAAGGGGATCTGTGGAAAGAGGGACGTTGTTCACAAATTACACTTAGATCTTCCTGACCGCGTGAT
>CAZJRD010000122.1:0-4290 GCA_964548365.1 uncultured Desulfobacteraceae bacterium
GAACTGGTGGATTGCCTTTCCGTCAAGGCCAGGGCTATTGCCAATGCGGAAATAGTCATTGAGGGAGAATTGCTCCCGGATCAACGCATGAGAGAGGATATACATACGAATACGGGCTATGCCATGCCTGAATTTACCGGTTATATGGGCATGGCCAATCCGAGTTTGCCTGTCTTAAAAATCAAGGCTATTACCCATCGTCAGAAGCCGATTCTACAGACCATTGTCGGACCCGGGGAGGAACACTGCAACCTGACCGGTATCCCGACCGAAGCGAGTATCTTGCGTCTCATAGAAGACAGCATGCCCGGGCGGGTAAAGAATGTTTATTCCCATCCTGCAGGAGGAGGCAAACTCCTCGTCGTTATCCAATTCGAGAAGGCACTCCCCTCCGATGAGGGCCGACAGAGACAGGCTGCAATCGTGGCCTTCACTGCATTTCCGGAGCTAAAACATGTCGTTCTGGTGGATGAAGATGTCAATATCTATGACAGCAATGAGATCCTCTGGGCTATGACTACCCGTTATCAGGGAGATGTGAGCACGGTCTTTATCCCGGGGGTCCATTGCCATCCCCTCGATCCAACGCAGTCCCCCGAATTCAATCCCAACCTCAGGGATCACAGCATATCCTGTAAGACTATTTTTGATTGTACGGTTCCTTTTCATATGAAAAACCGATTCAAAAGATCGCCCTTTATGGAAGTGGATATAGAAAAGTTTTTGAAATAATTCCGTGAGAAGAAAAAGGAAAGGATTGGTTGCCATTATGAATGAAACCTTGAAAATCGGATGGATTGGTCTGGGCAAAATGGGTGTCCCCATGTCGAAAAACCTGATCAGGGCAGGATATCCTGTCACGGTTTATGATATTAATAAGGAGAGTTATGAGCCTTTCCAAGATAACGCGAAAGGTTTTGCAAAATCTCCGAAGTCACTGGCTGCTGATTCAGACATCATATTTTCCATGATACCGGATGACTGGGCCTTGAAAGACATAACACTCGGCCCCATGGGATTGTCTCAGGGGGCAAAGGAGAGAACCATATTCGTGGATATGAGCACGGTCTCCCCCGTCGCCTCGAGTGAAGTCGCAGAGGATGCCCACAGGAAAGGAATCTTGTACCTTCGTGCCCCTGTCTCCGGAAGCACCCTTTTTGCGGAGACAGGAAAACTGACAATTCTCGCTTCCGGTCCCAAAGACGCCTATGACCGTTGCCTGGAATTGTTTACGGTCATGGGAGAAAAAGTTTTTTATGTGGGATCGGGTGAAGAGGCCCGCTATTTAAAACTTCTGCTCAACATGATGGTCGCCACTACATCCATCATGATCGGAGAGGCCCTTGCTTTTGGCGAGCTTGGTGGAATGGATTGGAAACAAATGATCGATGTGATCAACAACAGTACCGTGGCCGCCCCCCAAATCGGATTCAAGGCCCAGATTCTGAAGGATCGCGATTTTACTCCGGCATTCACAACTGCTCAGATGGCGAAGGACCTGGATATCGCCCTTGACACAGGAAAGGCTGTCAATGCCCACATGCCAATCACTTCAATGGTTCGCCAGTACCTGGCCATGATGATGGCTCAGGGAAAAAAGGACATGGATTTCTTCGGCCTCGTCACGCTCATCGAAGAAATGGCAGGCATGTGAAAGGGAAAATCGCGTTTCATCATCAATCCTCCTCAGCTTTGCTGGAGATCACTGAATCTCGAAGTCTGAGGATTTCATGAAGGCCTTTGGTATGACTTTCCCAGATACGGAGAATAAGACCCGATCTCAAAACCGCATTTCTTACGGATGGTACATTCTCGCTGCATCCTTCATAATTCTTTTTTTCAGTGGCGGGGCAATATACTCGGTTGGGGTGATGTTTAAACCGATAATCAACGAATTGGGGTGGAGCAGAGGAACCTTTTCAATCGCTTTTTTTCTCAACATGGCCGTATACGCTTTCTCGCTCATAGTAGCCGGGAAGGTCTATGATCGTTACGGTCCCAAATGGTTGATAATTATCTCTTCCATCCTTTTTTCAGGCGGATTCATAGGGATCTTTTTTGTCAACACGTTCTGGCAGTATCTGGCTTTGTATGGTGTCATTTCCGCTGCGGGCATGGGAGGCACTACCGTGCCTATTTTTGCGGCGATACTCAGTAAATGGTTCGAGAAATACAGGGGCCTTGCCATAAGCCTGGCAATTTCAGGCTCAGGGATCGGTCAGTTCATTATTGTTCCATTAGTGACTACGCTCGTTGTTTTCCAGGGCTGGAGGGTATCATTTTTTCTTCTTGGTACGATAGTGCTTGTCATAAATATTTCCCTTGCTTTTTTCATCTTAAAGGGTGACCCGGATGATCTCGGGCGTGTGCCTTTCGGCAACCCCGGCAACGAAGCTATGAGATCCACTCCTGGACCGGATGCCACTGTCTTGGAATCGGAAGAAGATATGAGCCTGCTTGAGGCCATGGAGACTGGATCATTCTGGCTTTTCACATTCGTCATGCTGGTATGCGGAAGCGGCGATTTTTTCGTCTCAATGCATCTCATTCCCTTCTTGACGGACTATGGGGTGTCTCCCATAACAGCAGGGAACATGTTCGCGTGGTTTGGCCTTATGAGTCTGGTAGGGGTTATTATTGCCGGTCCCGCCACGGATTTGATGGGGTCCAAGATTCCTATTGCAATAACATTCCTGATCAGGGTCTTGCTTTTTCTGCTTATCCTCAATTTCAAGAACGTCATATCATGTTATGTGTTCTCTCTCGGTTTCGGCTTCACACTGCTCATCACCGCCCCCATAGCTCCAATACTGGTGGGCCGCCTTTTCGGATATTCAAATGTGGGGCTTATTTCGGGTTTTATAACCACTATTCACCACCTTGGCGGTGGAGCGTGGGCGTATCTGGGTGGATTATCTTTTGACAGGACAGGGGGCTATCAGTCGATTTTTCTCATATCAATGGTCCTGGCCGCAATAGCCATTCTCTTAGGTCTTTTTATCAAAGAGGAAAGACACACCAGGCGGTCAAGCCCAGTATCTGGCAAAAAACCAGAACCAGAAATGGAAATCTAGGTTGGAATATGAAACTGCTTCTTCTCTTTTTCTTTTGGAGTCTATGGTATATCAACTTTTCGACCAGAACGATCCTCTCCCCGCTCCTGCCCCTCATAGAAGATGAGCTTTCAATCGATCACGGTCTTGCCGGGAGCATATTTGCTTTCATGTCAGTTGGCTATACCGCAAGCCTGCTTCTTTCAGGTGCGCTTTCCTCACGCATCGGCTACAAACGCTCTATGGCAGTTGGACTGACCGTTCTGAGCCTTTCGCTCTTCGGCCTCCATTACGCCCCGGGGTACAAATCACTCGCCGTCACCTGCCTATTCATTGGTTTGGGCGCGGGCGTCTATCTGCCTTGCGTCATCCCCCTTCTGACGGCCGCTTTTGACCGAAATCATTGGGGAAAAGTCATTGCATTTCATGACACTGCAGCTTCCCTGAGCATCCTCTCGGTTCCCCTTCTCGTGGTCTTTGGCCTGCAGTTTCTTCAGTGGAGGAGCCTTTTTTCTGTTCTGGGCATCGCAACTCTCCTGGGCCTCCTATGTTTTTTTATCCTGTCTCCCGACGTACCACTTGCCGAAAGGAACTCCACTGGATTGCTCTGCATCATACGACGCAGGGACTTCTGGATAATGTCAATCCTTTGGATTTTTGCAGCGGCCTGCACCCTTGGCATCTATAACATGATCCCATTGTTCCTGGTGAAAGGGAATCAGATACCCTTGCAGACAGCAAACACCATTTTAGGCCTATCAAGAACCGGAGGCTTTGTTGCGGTGATGTTGGCGGGTTTCCTCGCTGACAAGTTCGGTGTAAAAAAGGTCCTATTTTCAGTCTTGCTGATTACCGGACTTTCAACAGCGGCTCTAGCTTTTGCACCACCGTTTGCACCACTGATCACCATTCTCATTATTCAAGCGACCGTTTCACCGGCCTTTTTCCCCGTGGCACTGGCCGCCATTTCCAGGATGACGGGTTTCACTGAGCGAAGCACCTTTACGGGAGCGACGAGCGCGGTCGGAGCGGTATTCGGACTTGGCCTGACTCCAGCGGCCTTAGGTGCAATAGCGGATGTCTGGAATTTCAATGTTGGCTTCCTGCTCTTTGGATTGTTGACATGCCTTTCCTGCCTGCTCTTGAAAGGAATTTCATGGGGTGAGGTGTCAGCATAAAGTCAATATGCCCTTTTTTGCAAAGTCGATGTTTTTGCTTATCAACAAGATGCTGTTTT
>CAZJRD010000123.1:0-4044 GCA_964548365.1 uncultured Desulfobacteraceae bacterium
CACCCTGGATCTTGGAAGCCACATCCTGGTGGTGGGACAGATTATGGAAACCTACATATCTGATGACTGCATGACAGATGGAAAGCCGGACGCGGAGAAAATAGATCCTCTGATATATGCGACCATGACGGGGGAATACCGGCGCCTGGGCGATGTTATCGGCCAGTCCTTCCACGTGGGTAAGGATCTGAAAAAATAGCCGGAACACCTCATCTTGTTCCAGCAGAGAGTCATGGTATTTCCTCGAGCAAGAATGAACATTTTGAAACCGGCTGCCTGGCAAAAGAGCGTTTTCTGGTAGGAGGAGGGGCAATGAATTCCAGAGGAAAGTTCATAGCAATAGCGATGGTGTGTTTCTTTTGTTTTCTGTGTGTATCCGTGTCTGGTTTCGCAGAGAGTAAGAAGGGGATATACACCCTGGATCAAAGCATTGAAGAGGCTTTTTCAAACAGCTGGTCTCTCAAGGCGAAAGTCGAGAAGATCACGCAATCGGAACAGGAGAGAAGACAGGCAAAGGCCTCGTTTTTTCCGCGACTGAGCACTTCTTATGGGTACACAAGATTGAGTGAAACACCGACCATCGATCTCGAACTCCCTCCACCGGCTCCGAGCGGCGAATTTCCCGTGGGTACCAGGGACAATTACCAGTGGAAGGGCACCATTACGCAACCCCTTTTCACCGGGTTCGCGCTTCTCAGTTCCTATGATCTGGCAAAGCTGGGGATTGATCAGTCCAGGCTGGAAGTTGCGCTGGAAAAACTGGACCTTGCTCTGCGGGTAAAGGAAGCCTACTTCGGCATTCTAAAGGCGGATAAGGCCCTGGAGGTGACGCGAAAGGCTGTGGATTCCCTGGAATCGCATGTGAAGGTGGCACAGAATTTCTATGACGTGGGGATGATCCCTGTCAATGAACTCCTGAAGGCCGAGGTGGAGCTTTCCAATGCCCGGCATGATCTTGTTCGAGCCCAAAGCGCATCTCGCCTGGCCAGGGCCTCCTTTAATACGATTCTTTCAAGACCCATAGAAGCCCCTGTGGAGGTGGAGGATATTCTTATCTACAAGGGAGTGGGATGTGCGCTTCAAGACTACCTCCCGAAGGCGCTGAAAAATCGCCCCGAGATAAAGGTGATTGACCTGGCAATTCAGCAGACTGACCAGCAGATCCGTCTGACCAGGAGCAAAAATTACCCGGAGATCGCGTTTACGTACAATTACATTAAGGAAGGGAACGATATGGGCGTCTCAGGAGATGAATATCATGACGCCAGTCAGTGGGAAGCCACCGTGGGCTTGACGTGGACCTTCTGGGAGTGGGGAAAAACCCATTACGCGGTGAAAGAAAAACAGAGTCTGAGAAAGCAACTTCTCCATCAGAAAAAGGCCCTTGAAGATAATATCCTCCTTGATGTGAAAAACGCTACATTGGACCTTGAGGTCGCCCGGAAGGATATCCCCACCACGAAAAAGGCTGTCGAACAGGCAGAGGAAAATTTACGGGTCAGTGAGGAGCGTTACAAGGTGCAGGCCACCACCTCCACCGAGGTCCTGGATGCCCAGACCCTTCTTACACGGGCAAGGTCAAATTATTATGATGCCCTCTATAACCACAACCTGGCCAAGGCAAGATTAAAAAGGGCCATCGGCGAATACTGATGAGGAAAACGTCGATACCTCTATTCTACGCTTCGATGCGCATAGGATGCCGCTTGCGGCATAATTCAGCTTTTTACGGAACCATCAAGAGAGAAGAGGAAATTTTATGCAGAAATCGGTTGTCGCCATTGTACGCTATGAGAAGCCGCTGGAATCTGTCCGGAAGGCAGTCGAACTTTGCCGGGGCCTAGCTGATCTGCCCGCCAATGCAAAGGTCTTTATCAAGCCGAATATCGTCTTCTGGACGCATAAGGTACCCTTCCCGAAATGGGGAGTAATCACCACATCCCGCCTGGTGGAGGACACGGTAATCCTCCTCAAAGAGCGGGGCATCGATAATATCACCATTGGAGAAGGCTCTGTACTGCAACCAGGCGACAAAGAGACGCCTTCCCATGCCTTTGAAAGCCTGGGTTACAATCTCATGAAAGAGCGCTATGGCGTGAAAGTCATCAGCACCTTTGAGCGGGAGTTTAAGAAGGTGGACCTGGACCCCGGTGAGACGTTCTTTTTCAACAGGGACATCCTTGAAAGTGATTTTGTCGTGGATATCCCTGTGCTGAAGACACATGCTCAGACCGTGGTCTCACTTGGACTCAAGAACCTGAAGGGGGTCATTGATAACAAATCCAGGAAAAAATCTCACAATGCTGATCCGGTGAAGAATCTCAATTACTGGGTTGCCAAACTTGCTGATCCCATGCCGCCCATATTGACGATCCTGGACGGCATATACACCACCGAGCGGGGGCCGAGCTTTGATGGTCGAGTCAGGAGAAGCAACATATTGGTTGCCTCCAGAGATGTGCTTTCGGCAGACATGGTGGGGGCCAAGGTGTTGGGATACGAACCTACTGAGGTTCCCCATCTGGTTCATGCAGCCCGGGATAGGAGCAGGCTGACGGACTTGGCGGATATCGAAGTGGTTGGGGAAAGGATTGATGCGGTTGCTTCCCATCACAAGTACACATTCCCTTATAATGAGGATGGAACGCTGCCGCTGCCCATGGCGAGGAAGGGCATCAAAGGCCTTTCTTACCGCAAGTATGATCTCTCTATCTGCACCTATTGTTCGGCAATCAATGGCGTCGTCCTTTCTGCAATAGCCCGCGCATGGAAAGGACAACCATGGGATGATGTGGAAGTCCTTACCGGGAAAGCAATGCAGCCCACGCCAGGCAAGAACAAGACCATCCTTTTCGGAAAATGTATTTACCAGTTACACAAAGATAATCCGGATATCAGGGAAATGATCGCCATAAAAGGATGCCCGCCCCAGCCGAAGTCTATTGTCAAGGCATTCCATCAGGCAGGGATAGAAATCGATCCTGCCATGATAGAAAATGCGGACATGGCCCCGGGCTTTTTTATGAAACAATACAAAGGGAAGCCCGAATTTGAAGAGGCCCATTTCACCGTGAAATAGCCAGGAGTTGTATCGCATCGTTTATTCATAAACCTCGACCCGGCAGGGAACGTATCGATGATAGGGCGTTCCTGCCAAAGGGTCTCGGTGCGTATTCTTGGTAAGGCTGTTGACGTTGACGCCGTATTGATGTCCCTGATACTCCAGGCCGAACCCATGAGGAATAATCACCAGCCCCGGGCGGGTGGCGGCAGTCACCTGGAGTTCGATGGCGGCTTCCCCGGCCTCGGTGATGATTCTTACCATCTGGCCGTCCTGAAAACCGAGCTTTTCTGCATCGGCAGGGTTCATGGCGAGGGAGCACGCCCGGCGGCCTTTGTTCCAGGCGGGATCGCGCATGAGGGTGTTGGCATTCATGTCCATGTGCCGGCCCGCCATAAGGATGAAGGGCCATTGACCCTTTGCAGATACGGCCTCTGCCTCGGACCTGGCGTCGATGCTCCTGATCCATTCGGCCATTTCAGGGAACCGGATGTCCAGGCGGCCGTCTTCGGTGCGCAGGAGCTTCATGTTGTTTTCAGTATCGCTCCGGCCGATCCAGAGACCCTCGGGATGGTCGAGGATAGCGCGAAAGATGTCTTCCCCCAGGGTGGGCCCGGGACTGAACCCAGCGCGAGCGGCATTTTCCTTTCCTGACTGCCGCAGGGTCTGCAGCAACCCCCACAGGGCGGCCAGGTTCGCGGAGCCCAGCTGTTCCCCGAGGGTTTTCGCAAGGACAAAAGGCATGACCTTCATGGTTTCCGGCTGCGACTGGACATACTTTATCAGCTCCATACCGAAGGTCAGGCGGTCTTTTTTGGCGGCTTCGTGAAGCCAACCGGGTATCTCGGGGATCAATCCCAGCCGGTCGGCCAGGCGGACCATGATCTGGCTGACCTCCAGGCGCTCTCCTTCCGGTTCCAGGACGGGACGGCGCATCTGGAAGAACACTTCCGGGTAGGTCCACGCGAAGAACGACGCGTCCC
>CAZJRD010000124.1:0-3480 GCA_964548365.1 uncultured Desulfobacteraceae bacterium
GTCACGGACGACGGAGGGAGCGTAGCTTCTGGAATATGCCGTTTGCCTGCTCACCAGGGTCATGGCCAACATCGCGAGTGTAAAGTGGGAATTTGCCAAGGCTCAATAAACTATGCAAGGAGTAGATCATGTCGAACACCGTCGTGGTAGGAGCCCAGTGGGGTGATGAAGGAAAGGGTAAAATTGTTGACCTCCTCACCGCAGAGGCGGATTTGGTGGTGCGCTTCCAGGGAGGGAATAATGCGGGACATACGCTGGTGGTGGAGGGAAAGAAGTTTATTTTTCACCTCATCCCTTCGGGGATCCTCTATGAAGGGGAAAAATGCCTAATCGGGAACGGTGTTGTCGTAGACCCGGGCGTTCTGCTCAAAGAGTTGGAGAAACTGGCACAGGCAGGTATCAGCGTGGGGCCTGAAAGACTTGGCCTCAGTGAAAAGGCTCACATCATCATGCCTTACCACAAGGCAATTGACCTGGCCAGGGAAGCGGCGAAAGGGAAGGAAAAGATCGGGACAACAGGGCGCGGGATCGGCCCCTGTTACGAGGACAAGGCGGCCCGCGTCGGCATCAGGGCCATCGACCTGACGGAGCCCGAGACTCTGGAAAAGAAGATCGGAGCCTGTCTGAAAGAGAAGAACTTCTATCTCGAAAAGTTCCTGGGCGGTGAAGCATTGGATGGAGAAGGTGTGCTCACTGAAGCTCGCACCTTCGGGGAAAAGCTGTCTCCCTTCCTGACAGATGTTTCCCTTGAGATGGAAGAGGCCCTGAGCCTGCATAAGAATATCCTGTTTGAGGGGGCCCAGGGCACACACCTTGATATTGACCACGGGACCTATCCCTTTGTGACGTCCTCCAACCCGATTGCGGGTGCCGCATGTGCCGGAGCAGGGATCGGCCCAGGGCAACTCCATCACGTCGTGGGCGTGGTGAAGGCCTACACCACCCGTGTCGGAGCAGGGCCGTTTCTGACTGAGCTGACGGACAAGACGGGAGATTTCATTCAGGAACGGGGCAAGGAGTTCGGGGCCACTACCGGGCGGCGAAGACGCTGCGGATGGCTGGATCTCGTGGTGCTCAGGGATTCGGTGCGGCTCAACGGCCTGAACAGTTTTGCCCTTACCAAGCTGGACGTCATGACAGGCCTTGATACCTTGCGTGTATGCATCGCCTATGAAGTCGAAGGAAAGAGGCTTCTATCCCGGCCGGCGAGCTTGACCAAATTCGCCAAATGCACCCCCCTGTATAAAGAACTTCCGGGTTGGCAAGAGGATATCTCAGGGGCCCGCCGGTTGGAGGATTTGCCGGTCCAGGCCCGAGCATATCTCGATATGATCCAGGAAAAAACGAATGTCCCCCTGTCCATCGTTTCAGTGGGGCCCGAACGGGATGAGACCATCATGATAAAAAACCCATTTGATAGCTGATAACAAAGTTTTCCGTTATGTCTCATGCCCGATGCCTTGAGTCGCAAATAAATATGGTGACGTACGATAAAGAATACGATGTGATTGTGGTGGGGGCGGGTCACGCGGGATGCGAGGCCGCCCTTGCGGCGGCCAGAATGGGACAGCCCGCCCTGCTCCTCACCATCAACCTTGACCACATCGGGGTGATGAGCTGTAACCCTGCCATCGGCGGCTTGGCAAAAGGGCATCTCGTCAAGGAAATAGATGCCCTTGGCGGTGAAATGGCTCATAATGCCGATGCCACCGGCATTCAGTTCAGGCGGCTCAATACCCGGAAGGGATTGGCGGTTCAGGGATCGCGTTCACAAAATGACCGTGATCTCTATCGGAAAAGGCTAAAGTCTGTGCTGGAGTCACAAGCGAACCTGGATATCCGTCAGGCAATGGTGGATGGACTCGTGATCAAAAATGGCGCAGTGCGCGGTGTAGAGACCAGCATGCACGAGCGGTTCCTGTCGAAAACGGTTATCCTGGCTACTGGGACCTTCCTGGGGGGGCTGATCCATGTTGGTCTCGATCATTTCCCTGCCGGTCGCATGGGCGATCCATCATCCACGAGCCTTTCGCAGCAACTCCGTGATCTGGGGTTCAAGGTGGGAAGGCTCAAGACAGGGACAACCCCCCGGCTTAACGGCCGCTCCATTGATTATAAGGGTCTGGAGATTCAGGAAGGAGACGAGCATCCGAGGCCGTTTTCTTTTACCACGAAGGAGATTCGCCTGCCACAGAGGCCCTGCCACATTACGTACACCACGAGGAAAACACATGAATTCATTCGCAGGGGCCTCGATCGTTCACCGCTCTTTGCGGGAGTTATCAAGGGCGTGGGGGCAAGATACTGTCCTTCCATCGAAGACAAGGTGGTCCGATTCGCGGAAAAAGAACGTCACCAGATATTTCTTGAGCCGGAAGGACTGGAGACGGTCGAGGTGTATCCTAACGGTTTGGCAACGAGCCTTCCTATTGATGTGCAGGTGAACATGATTCGTTCGATCCCGGGATTGGAACGAGCAGAAATCCTGCGACCGGGGTATGCCATAGAGTATGACTACATAGATCCCCGACAGCTGAAACCCACCCAAGAGACAAAACTCATCAAAGGCTTGTATCATGCGGGACAGATCAACGGCACCTCCGGGTATGAGGAAGCGGCTGCACAGGGATTCCTGGCGGGGATCAATGCTGTCCTGAGTATCAAAGGAGAGGATTCGCTGATTCTCGGCAGGGACCAGGCGTATGCGGGTGTGCTGATTGATGACCTGGTGACAAAGGGCACCGGGGAACCGTACCGGATGTTTACGTCACGGGCGGAGTACCGGCTCCTCTTGCGGGAGGATAATGCCGATTTCAGGCTCAGGGATATTGGACATAACCTGGGGCTGGTTCCTGATTCTGTTTACAAGGATTTCTGTCAAAAGAGACATAGCGTAGAGATGCTCATGGAGCGGCTGCGCACGGTGAAAGTTCGGCCGTCGCCCGGAATCAATGATCGGTTAAAAGTGTTGGGATCATCACCACTCGGCAATGTTATACCACTTGAACAGCTTCTGCGGCGAAACGGGATCTTTTTCGAACATCTCCACTTTTTTGAGCCCGACCTGGAAGCAGTAGCGATCCAGGTGGGGGAAGAAGTAGAAACCAGAATCAAGTATGAAGGCTATATCCTTCGGCAAGAAAGACAGGTGGAAAAACTGAAGCGCATGGAGGCGGTTCGCATTCCGGATCCAATAGATTATGAAGCGGTCCACGGGCTTTCTACAGAAGTGCGGGAGAAACTGTCAAAGATTCGGCCTGTTTCCCTCGGGCAGGCTGCGCGGATCTCGGGCATCACTCCTGCCGCGCTAATGGCCATCCAGGTACACCTGAAAAAATACGGCTGAGAAAACATTTTAGGTTCATCCGGCCAAAGCGTAGTTGAAGGAAAGGGAGAAATTTCATCATAACAGGATATGGTCTTCCTTCTTCGATTCCGAGTCTCCCGGGCTGGTATTTTCAGTGACTTATCCACGTCCCG
>CAZJRD010000125.1:0-3253 GCA_964548365.1 uncultured Desulfobacteraceae bacterium
GGCCCTGCGCCTTTAGCATCCTATATTACTCCAAACCATCCGGTCATTGTCAACGGCTTTCCCATTCCCCGGGGGACCCATGGCGCAAAAAAAGGGGGATGGTCCTTTTCGGTTTCCCATCCCCCAAGTATTTTTCAGGACTACGCAGCACAAGCCCGAACGTTATCGGAATCTTGCGGAACTACGCGATACCGAGACTGAACTTCAACGATTTCAACGTGTTTTTCATGAGCATGGTAATGGTCATGGGCCCCACGCCTCCCGGTACCGGGGTAATCCATCCTGCAATCTCCTTGGCAGCGTCGAAATCCACATCCCCGCGCAAGATAGCAATTTTCTTCCCGGTCTTCTCGCTGATCTTTTCTCCTACCCGGTTCACCCCGACATCAATGACGCACGCCCCCGGTTTAATCCACTCGGGCTTGACCAAACCCGGAACACCGGCGGCAACGATGAGGATATCCGCCCGCTTGCAGTGGGCGGCCAGGTCTCTTGTTCGCGTGTGCACGACCGTCACCGTCGAGTTGGCTCCGGGTCCCTTCTGGACCATCATGTTCGCAATGGGTTTCCCGACAATATTGGAACGCCCCACGACCACCACCTCCGCGCCGCTTGTCTCAACGCCGGCACGCACAATCATTTCCTGGATTCCGGCAGGGGTGCAGGGGGGGAATTTGACCTCTGAACCACCAATCATCAAACGGCCTACGTTGACCGGATGAAAACCATCCACATCCTTGTCAGGATCAATGGCGTTCAGGACCTTTTTCTCGTCAATGTGCTTCGGCAGAGGCAACTGCACGAGAATACCGTGAATGCTGTCATCGTTATTGTACTTATCAATCAGTCCCAATAAATCTTCCTCGGAGATATCTTCCGGCTGGTTATCCTGAATCTCGTGGAAACCCAACCGGTCAGCCGTCTTGACCTTCAACGTGACATAGGAAATGGAGGCCGGGTTCTCCCCCACAAGAATGGTCACCAGCCCGGGCACCTTCCCATGCTGTTCCTGGATTTGCTTTACTTCCTCTTCGACCTCCTTGAGGATCTCTTCTCGTATCTCTGTTCCCTTGATCAATTTTGCGGTCATTTCATCTCTCCTTTCATGGTAGCTATCTTGCCTTTTCAGGCCATTTGAGCGTGTGATAAAACTTCTGTGGAAACCGTGATGTTGGATATCACAAATACTGTTGAAGATCAAACCTTTTATCCGCCGGTAGCATCTTTGCCTAAGTGCACAAGAGCCATGTTTTCGCTTGACCATTTACCTTTGTCCCCTTAAAAGAAGTATGAGCCTGTGGACAGGGAGGTTTTATGTGAATCCCAGTGGTGTCATTACCTTTATGAGCGATTTTGGACTTCAAGATGCCTATGTCGGCATCGTAAAGGGAGTCATCCTTGGCATAAACCCCAAGGCCAGTATCGTGGATATCACCCACCAGATCCCTCATGGGTCCATCCTTGACGCAGCGTTTATTCTGCGGGAAGCCTGGCAATTTTTTCCGCAGGGCACGGTGCACCTGGCCGTCGTGGATCCCGGGGTGGGCACCAGCAGGAGACCCATGGCTATCCGGACCGGGCGCCATTTCTTTGTGGGCCCCGATAATGGCCTTTTCCGTCCGATCATTGACCAATACCCGTCATCCCGGATGGTACACCTCAACAAGAAAGAATATTTCCGTTCTGAAATCAGTGACACCTTTCACGGCCGGGACATCTTCGCCCCTGTTGCGGCCCATCTGTCAGCCGGACTCGCCCTCCATCTGCTTGGCCCTCCCATCAGTAATCCGACCTCGCTGTCAATGCCGGTTCCCAAAACAGGAGACAATCTGCTGCTGGGAGAGGTAATCCGCACCGATCACTTCGGTAATCTCATCACCAATGTTGATCGAAAGACCCTCGAAAAATTCCTGGGCACGGATAAAGCAGTTATCCGGATCGGGGATCTGCGCATAAGTGAAATTGCTCAAACATACGGGGACGTGGCACCGGGGAAGGTGATGGCCCTCATAGGCAGTGCAGGTTTTCTGGAAATCGCGGTCTGCCTTGGCCGTGCCGGTGACCTGGATGGACTGGGTACAAAAAAGTCCCTCGGCAAAGTGGTGACAATTATGCGGGGAGATGGTGCCACCTGACCGCTGAAATGGAACCTTTCAGGCACCGATGAGAGGGCTTTCTTGATATCTCTTTTAGATACGGATAAAATCCTTGCCAACAGAACTGATTCCAATGTATAAAGCCGTCAGAGAACCTGGCCCTGAACGAAGGGCAACAATGCCCATGAGTCGGGCTTAACGTATTCCATATAAATGACAGGAGGAAACACAAATGGCAAGAATCGTAAAATGCGGCTTGATCCAAACCAAATGTGAACTCTCGGGCAATGAGTCTATAGACAAACTCAAAGAGCACATGATGGAAAAAAACTTGAAACTGATAGATGATGCCGGTAAAAAGCAGGTGAAGATCCTCTGCCTCCAGGAGATTTTTTACGGCCCCTACTTCCCGGCAGAGCAGGAAGTGAAGTGGTACAGCGCCACTGAAAAGATTCCTGAAGGCCCCACCATAAAACTCATGCAGGAACAGGCCAAGAAATACGGGATGGTCATGGTAGTGCCCATCTATGAAGAGGAGATCACCGGCGTTTATTACAACACCGCCGCCGTGATCGATGCTGACGGAACCTATCTGGGGAAATACCGGAAAAACCATATCCCCCACACCGCCCCCGGTTTTTGGGAGAAGTTCTATTTCAAGCCCGGAAACCTTGGCTACCCGGTGTTCGAGACCGCCTATGCAGACGTGGGCGTCTATATCTGCTATGACCGCCATTTCCCCGAAGGAGCGAGGATCCTGGGTCTGAACGGAGCTGAAATCATCTTCAATCCGTCAGCCACGGTAGCCGGCCTTTCCGAATACCTGTGGAAGCTGGAACAACCGGCCCATGCGGTGGCCAACGGATACTTTGTCGGCGCCATCAACAGGGTCGGCCATGAACAGCCCTGGGACATCGGAGAATTTTACGGCAGCAGCTATTTTTGCGATCCAAGAGGTCAAATTGTTGTTGAGGCCTCCAGGGACCGAGATGAACTGGTGGTGGCGGACCTTGACTTCGATGTGATCCGGGAAGTCCGGAATGTCTGGCAATTCTATCGAGACCGCCGACCGGAAACCTATGATGAAATGGTTGATCTTCTTCCTTAGCCCACTTTTCTCACGGGCCTTTGTAGCGAGGCGGTGGAAAGGCCCGTGG
>CAZJRD010000126.1:0-2205 GCA_964548365.1 uncultured Desulfobacteraceae bacterium
GTTTACAAGACCCTCACGCCGCCTGCGGAGGACACCCATCTCATGGCCTTTTCCGTCACCATTCCGCCGAAAACGCCTCACGAGGGTGTGGGATATCGACACGAAGGCGAGGAGTTTGTCTATGTGGTTTCCGGTGAGGTGAAACTCATCGTGGATCAGGATCAGACGAGACTTGCGGAAAAGGAATCGCTTCGCTTCAATTCAAATCTCGATCACCATCTCTCCAATCCAGGAGACAAAGAAGCTGAATTGCTGGTCATCCTCTATCTGCCTTGAAGACAGGCCTTGATGGTTTCCGCATCTGTGGCAGGACCGGGAAGGATCGTCCACGGTTGTTCGTCCAGCAAAGGCGGGCATGTTCAGCAGGTGTCAGTCCTGCCAAGGCGAAAATCAGCAACTCTCTAGCCTCGAATGGCAGGTAGGAGGAAAACCGAATACCTGAAGGCCATCGACAAAGCCATCCTTTAGGGATGTTTCAATCCGCGCCCCGTATGGGGAGTGACTCACTTGTCAAGGTCTGACCCAGACCCCCACATTTAAGGCTCCGAAAACCCGGAAGAAAATCAAGAAATAGCGATCATTAATATACTTTCCCCGGAATTCCGGACATCTTCTACACATTGCTGTGGGGACAACTCAGCCTTGGATATAACAAATGAGTCGTTCAGACGGCAAAGCCACTGAACTCTGCCCTTGCCCAAAGGGCAAGAGATTTTCTATATTGGACTAAAAAAGGAAACGCATCATTATGGCTGGCCGTCGCTCGGGCTGAAATTTAAGGGTCTTCCCAAACCCAATAGAAAAGGCAAACACGGAATCACGTGGAGGTTGCATGGAAAACAAGATTATCATAACGGCCGCTGTCTCGGGTTCGTTCCCAACCAAGGAGATGAACCCGGCCGTTCCTTACACTCCGAAGGAGATTGCAGATGCCGCCGTGGAGAGCAGCAAGGCGGGAGCTGCCATAGCCCACATTCATGTGAGGGACCCGAAAACCGGAACCCCCGACTTTAAGGTGGAACTTTTCAGAGAAGTGTTGGTGCGTATCCGGAATGAATGTGACATGATCGTGAATCTGACAACCAGTGGTTTGCGGCTTACAGGACCCGATGTGATTGACCGGCGACTTCAACCTGTATATCTGAAACCGGACATCTGTTCTCTGGATCTGGGGTCTATGAATTTTCACGACAGGGTTTTTGAAAACCCTCCCGAGTGGTCCGATAAGGCGGCGCAATGTATGCGCGAGAATGGGGTAAAACCGGAAATCGAGGTATTCGAGCCCGGTCATATCCGCCAGGCCGTTGATCTCATAAAGAAAGGACTGATCGATACTCCAGCCTATTTTCAACTGTGCATGGGCGTAAGATGGGGTATCGAGGCCTCGCCTGAGAACTTATTGTTCATGAAGAGCAAATTGCCCGCAGGGGTCCAGTGGAGCGTTTTGGGGACAGGAAAAGACCAGCTTTCCATGATCACCATGGGTATCCTCTTGGGCGGCAATATCAGGGTCGGTTTTGAGGACAGTATCTATTTGAAAAAAGGCGTTTTGGCCGGCAGCAATGCTGAAATGGTGCACATGGCTGCGGACCTCGCACAACGGCTTGGCCGAGAAGTCGCTTCGCCTTCAGAGGCACGGCAGATACTCGGTGTCAAAAACCCGGGCTAGTTGGGAAGAACTTCCCGACAATCCTCCCGAGCTCTGAAGCGGTTCTACAATAGGGTTGTGGTTGCACCATGCGGGCTGCCCCACGATTCGTCGGTTCGGAAAATATGAACTTTCTGATCGCCGTTTCTCATCCTTTCAAAAACTCTACTGTGACGCGCGCCAATTTCGGCCCGCAATCTTCTTGGAGGATATATGACCCCTTTTCACTTTTCACTACGGCCTGCCGGGGCCTCTTTTTTCATACGTCCTGCAACAAACAACGAACAACTTCCCATCCGGTTATGGTATGGTTAGGGTCGTTCAAAGGCGGGAACATCCATCGGACCCCGCTGCTTTTTTTCAGCACTGGACTCATATGACGGACGCTGCCCATTCCGGAGGAATTGCCATGTGGAAACATTCGGTCTGCACCAAGGACTGTCCCGATACCTGCGGCCTCCTGGTCGAGGTCGTGGACGGCAGGATCAAGACGGTCAAGGGTGATCCCGAACACCCCTTTACTCAGGGGTTTATCTGTAAGAAAGCCGGGTACTTCC